>JAIXSM010000018.1 GCA_027484655.1 Hyphomicrobiales bacterium
CCCATGAAGTGGGAGAGGGTGGTTTGCGGAGCAAACCGGGAGAGGGCGTCTGCAGCTATTATGTAAATAGCTGCGCGCGAGGACGCGCGCGGTCCGGGGTGCGCCACCCTCATCCGACTGGCTCCGCCAGCCACCTTCTCCCGCACGCGGGAGAAGGATGCGCGCAACCACCGAGCTTCGATGTCAATCGTTGGCGACTCCCTCTCCCATGAAGTGGGAGAGGGTGGTTTGCGGAGCAAACCGGGAGAGGGCGTCTGCAGCTATTATGTAAATAGCTGCGCGCGGTTCGGCCCTCAGCCCCGCCGCAGCCACACCTTGTTGTCGTGGAACGCTGCGCCGCCGAATGGCGCGGGTGAGTACGAGCTGGTCAGCGTGTTGATGCCGCGCCCGTCCTCAAACGCGTCGTTGGGCCAGATGCCCTCCGACACCAGAACGCCGCGCTGCACGCCGTCGAATAGCTTTGCGTGCAGGCGCACCTGTCCGCGGGCGTTGCCGAGCACAATCCTGTCGCCGTCAGCGACGCCATACGCTGCTGCGTCTTCCGGATGCAGCATCACTGTCGGCCGGCCTTCGCGCGTGCGCGACGACGCCGTTTCGTTGAACGTTGAGTTGAGGAACGAGCGCGCAGGCGACGTGGCGAGGCGGAACGGATGCGCCTCGTCGGCCTCCTCAATCACGGCCCAGTGGTCCGGCATGGTCGGCATGTCGCCCCAGTGCGGCGCCATCTGGCTGCGGAACGGCACCTCATTCCAGCGGGCGCGGAACCGGTACTTGCCGCCCGGCCACGCGAATCCTTTCAGATAGTGCGCCTGCTCAAAATCGACTTGCACGTCGCGCCAGTTGATTTTCGCAAGCTCCTCAAACGTTCCCCAGCCGATGTCGCACAGCGTGGCGTCGATGAGTTCGCGCGGGCTTTTCTGGAAGCCCGGGTGCTGCGCGCCCACGCGCTCCGCAATTGCGCAGATCACCTCGTGATTTGAGCGGCACTCGCCCGGCGGGTCGATAAGCTTCTGGCCCAACTCCACGTATGAATGCCCGCCGCCAGTGTACACATCGTCATGTTCGAGGAACATGGTGGCGGGCAGTACGATGTCGGCCATGCGCGCTGTTTCGGTCATGAACTGCTCGTGCACAACGACGAACAGATCCTCGCGGGAGAAGCCAGCGCGCACGCGCTCCTGCTCAGGCGCAACCGACATTGGATTTGTGTTCTGGATCAGCATCGCCTTCACGGGCGGGCCGCCCTGCAGCACGTCGGCGTCGCCGCACAAAACCGCGCCGACGCGGGATTGATCGAGCGCGCGCACGCTTGCGTCCATCACGTCCGAGCCGTCGATCATCGGCTGGCGCCATTTGTAAATAGCGCCGTTGTTATGAAAAGCGCCGCCGCCTTCGTACTTCCATGCGCCAATGACGGCGGCGATGGAGGTGGCCGAATGCATGTTGAGCGCGCCGTTGCGCTGGCGCGAGAAACCATAGCCGAGCCGGAAGAACACGCGCTTGGTTGCGCCGATCAGATGCGCGAACGCCTCGATCTCCGCGACTGACAGACCCGTGATGCGCGACGCCCACTCCGACGTGCGCGTTTGCAAGTGCGCCTCCAGCGCCTCCGGTTCCTCGGTGTATTGCGCAAGGTAATCGCGGTCGGCGAGGCCATCGCGAAACAGCACGTGCATCACGGCGCACGCCAGCGCGCCGTCCGTGCCTGGCCGTACGCAAAGCGCCATGTCGGCCTGCTTCATCGTGTCGTTGCGATAAACGTCGATGACGACGATCTTCGCGCCGCGCTCCTTGCGGGCGCGCAGCGCGTGCGTCATCACGTTGACCTGCGTGGACACGGCGTTCGTGCCCCAGATCACCACGCAATCGCTTTTCGCCATCTCGCGCGGATCGGGCCCGGCGAGTCTGCCCGTGCCGGCGATGAACCCCGGCCACGCGAGGTTGACGCAAATGGTGCCGTTGTGGCGCGAATACTTCTTTGCGTGGGCGAGTCGGTTGACCCCATCACGCATCACCTTGCCCATGGTGCCGGCGTAATAGTTCAGCCAGACGCTTTGCGCGCCAAACTCCTGCTCGGCGGCGTTGAAGCGCGTGGCGATCTCGTGGAGCGCGGCGTCCCACGAGATAAGTTCGAACTGGCCGGAGCCCTTGGGGCCAGTGCGGCGCAGCGGATAGAGCAGGCGCTCGGGGTGGTGAATGCGTTCGGCGTATCGCGCGACCTTCGCGCAGATCACGCCAGCTGTGTAGGTCTGGTCCTGCGCGCCATGGATGCGGCCGATGGTCTTCCCGTCGATCACCTCCACATCCAGCGCGCAGGCGGATGGGCAGTCGTGCGGACAGACGGACGGCTTGCGTTCAATTTTCTGGGGCGCGTTCATGGGGGATGCTCAGGATAGCGGTTGGTCCGTACTATCGTACCCCCATTGCGGACGACGCGCGAGGCCGCGCACGAGCCGTGTTCGAGGCTCTCGCCCTCTCCTGCGCCATTCGGCGCCAACCCACTCCCGTCATCCCGGTCAGACCTGTGACCCATCAATCCGCTGGACACGTAGACCGCGCGCGTCGCCCCCCTTGCGCCCGGCTGCGTCTGCCCCCACAAGTGCGCCATGCTCGCCATTGACGACCTCACATACCGGCTTGGGCCGCGGCTTCTGTTCGACAACGCCTCTGCGATCATTCCCGCAGGCGCCCGCGTCGGCTTCGTCGGGCGTAACGGCGCCGGCAAGACCACGCTGTTTCGCCTGATCTGTGGGGAAATCGCGGCCGAAGGAGGCTCCACCAGCATCCCGCGCCTTGCCCGCATCGGGCGCGTGGAGCAGGAGGCGCCGGGCGGACCGGGCAAGCTTGTCGATTTCGTGCTCGCGGCGGACGTGGAGCGGGCGCGCCTTCTGGAAGAGGCGGAGACGGCGACCGATCCCATGCGCATCGCCGATATCCAGATGCGGCTCGCCGACATCGACGCTCACTCAGCCCCCGCCCGGGCTGGCGCGATTCTGTCTGGCCTCGGCTTTGACCATGAGGCGCAGAACCGGGCGCTTTCAGAGTTTTCCGGCGGCTGGCGCATGCGCGTCGCGCTCGCCGCCGTGCTGTTCTCACGGCCTGATCTGCTGTTGCTCGACGAGCCGACGAACTACCTCGACCTTGAGGGCACGCTGTGGCTCATCGATTACCTCGCGAGGTATCCCGCGACGATTGTCGTCATCAGCCATGATCGCGACCTGCTGGACGATGTGGCGGACCACATCCTGCACCTTGAACAGGCCAAGCTCACGCTCTGGAAGGGCAACTACACCAGCTTTGAGAAGCAGCGGCGCGAGCAGCAGGCCATTCGCCTGAAGCAGATCAGGAAGGATGAGGACAAGCGCGCGCATCTGCAGGCGTTCGTTGATCGCTTCCGCGCCCAGGCCACCAAGGCCCGGCAGGCGCAATCGCGTCTCAAGATGCTGGAGAAGATGGAGCCCGTGCAGGCCATTGTCGATCAGGATGTCTTGCCGTTCAACTTTCCCTCGCCGGCCAAGCAACTGTCGCCGCCCATCGTCGCCATGGAGGGCGCGAGCGTGGGCTACGATGGCCGGGCGGTGCTCAATCGCTTGTCGCTCTCAATTTCGAACGACGACCGCATCGGCCTGCTGGGCTCCAACGGCAACGGCAAATCCACGTTCGCGAAACTCGTCGCAGGCCGGCTTGATGCGCTCGCCGGCAAGGTGACGCGGGCGTCAAAGCTCGACGTCGGGTTTTTCGCGCAGCATCAGATTGATGATCTCGACGTGCGCGGCACGCCCTACACGCACGTTGCGCAACGCATGAAGGACGCGCCGGAGGCGAGGATCCGCGCCCGCTGCGCGCAGATCGGCTTTCCCAACGTGAAGGCGGACACGCGCATCGAACTGCTGTCCGGCGGCGAGAAAGCGCGCTTGCTGATGGGGCTCGCCACGTTCGACGGGCCGCACCTCATCATCATGGATGAGCCGACGAACCATCTGGACATCGACAGCCGCGCCGCGCTGATCGAGGCGATCAACCAGTACGAGGGGGCGATCATCCTCGTCTCCCATGATCGTCATTTGCTTGAGGCGTGCGCCGATCGGCTGTGGCTTGTGGCGGAAGGCTCCGTGAAGTCGTTCGACGGCGATATGGATGATTACCGCCGCTTCGTGCTCGATCAGGCGAGCGGAGGCGACAACGGCCGCAAGGGAACCGGCGGCGCGCAGGCGGAGCAGCGACGCGAGGCCGCGAAAACGCGCAAGGAGCTTGCGCCGCTCAAGAAGAAGATCGAGGCCGCCGAGGAGCGGATGAAGAAGCTTGAAGGGTTGCTGCGGCGCGTCGATGAAGCGCTCGCCCAGCCCGACGCGTTCACTCGCGATCCCGGCAAGGCCGCCCAGCTCGCCCAGCAGCGCGCGGAACTGGAGCGCGCCATCGCGGCGGCCGAGGACGAATGGTTGACGCTCAGCGCGGAGTACGAAGACGCAGCCGGTTGAGTGAGGCGCCGCGCCTCACGTCCACGGCTGGAAGCGGCCATCCTCGAAAATGCGCCAGGTGCGGGCGCCAGCCTTGGCGACGACCACGCGGCCTTCTTTCGCCTTCGCAACCAGCACTTTGAAGACCAGCGGATTGCGCCAGGCCATGGGCGTGGAGGGATCCGTCACCGCCTGATACTCCTCGGAGTCGGGATCCTCCATCAGGATTGTGCCGACCTTGTCGGGGCGTAGTTGGGGACCAAGCGAGCGCTCCATCATCCAGTCGCACTCATAGTCGCGGCAGACGTCGGGGCGAGTCTCGTAGATCTTGCAGCCGCCCTTCAGGATGCAGTGCTCGCAAAGGACGCCGGCGTCCTTCTCGAAATGGTCGATCACAAGCACCTTGCAGCACATGGTGCAGGGGCCGCAGCTTTTGCCTGGTATGCCGCCCATGGTCCACGCTCCGGCGATTCGCGGTTCTGTCCGTCGCTCGTGTAACCGACGGAGTAACCGCCGTCACGGTCCCGGGCGGCGCCGGGGAGCGCTTTGCACATGGAATGGCGGTCCGAACACGGCCAGCGTGGGCGAGACGCTTGACTCGCCGCCGCGCGGGTGCGACTCGCACGGCCGCTTGTCGAAGGGGAACCAGTATGGCGTCGGCGTTTGTTTTTCCGGGGCAGGGCTCGCAGGCTGTCGGCATGGGCAAGGCCCTCGCAGAGGCGTTCCCCGCCGCCGCCGCCGTTTTCACCGAGGTGGATGACGCGCTCGGCCAGAAGCTGTCTCACCTGATGTTCGAGGGGCCGGAGGCGGACCTCACCCTCACCGCGAACGCCCAGCCGGCCCTCATGGCGGTGAGCATCGCCGTGTTGCGTGTGCTTGAGGCCGAGGCCGGGCTCGACCTTGCGGCTGAGGCGAAGTTCGTCGCCGGCCATTCCCTTGGCGAGTATTCGGCGCTTGCTGCCGCCGGCGCCTTCACCCTCGCGGATACGGCCCGGCTGCTGCGCTTGCGCGGCGACGCCATGCAGAAAGCCGTTCCCGTGGGCGAGGGGGCCATGGCGGCCTTCCTCGGCCTTGATCTTGCGGGCGGGCGTGAGGTGTGCGCTGAAGCGGCCGCCGCCACCGGGCTCGTGTGCCAGATCGCCAACGACAATGGCGGCGGGCAGGTTGTGGCTTCCGGCGCAAAAGCCGCTGTCGAGAAGGCGATGGAAATCGCCAAGGCGCGTGGCGTGAAGCGCGCGATCCCGCTCCACGTATCCGCCCCCTTCCATTGCGCCCTGATGCAGCCGGCGGCCGACGCCATGGCGCAGGCCCTGTCGGCGGTTCGGATCAATTCTCCCAAGGTTCCGCTGGTCGCCAATGTGCTCGCCGCCCCGATCACCGATCCGGAAGAAATCCGGAAGCGGTTGGTGGAGCAGGTGACGGGCACCGTGCGCTGGGCCGAATCGGTGGCGTGGATGGCCGGCCAGGGCGTTCGCTCGTTTTACGAGCTAGGATCGGGCAAGGTGCTGTCCGGCCTCGTGAAAAGGATTGCGCCCGAGGCGGCTGGAACGCCTGTCGGCGCCCCGGCGGACGTTGAGGCGTTTAAATCTCGCGCGAAGGGCTGAATGTTGCGGCCAGATCGCCGCCGAACGAGCCAGGTCTCTGAAGGAGCGCACGAATATGTTTGAACTGAGCGGTATCAACGCCCTCGTGACCGGCGCCACCGGCGGCCTTGGCGGGGCCATTGCCCGCGCGCTCCACGCCCAGGGCGCGGTGGTGGGGATTTCCGGCACCCGCGCTGAGGCGCTTGAGGCGCTGGCGAAAGAACTGGGCGAGCGGGTCCATGTGCTGCCCTGCAATCTTGGCGACGCGGCGCAGGTGGAAGCGCTTGTTCCATCTGCGGAAAAGGCGATGGGTCAGGTTGACGTGCTGGTCAACAACGCGGGCATCACCCGCGACGGCCTGTTCATGCGTATGAAGGATGAGGACTGGGAGCAGGTGCTCGCGGTCAACCTCACCTCGGCCTTCCGGCTGTCCCGTGCGTGCCTGCGCGGCATGATGAAGCGCCGCTTCGGGCGCATCGTGTCCATCACCTCCGTGGTGGGCGTGACCGGCAACGCGGGGCAGGGGAACTACGCCGCCTCGAAGGCGGGCATGATCGGCATGTCGAAGTCGCTGGCCGCCGAGGTGGCGAGCCGCAACATCACTGTGAACTGCGTCGCCCCCGGGTTTATCGCAAGCCCGATGACCGATGTGCTCAACGAGAAGCAGCGCGAGGGCATCATGAGCAGCATCCCGGCCGGGCGTCTGGGGGAAGGCGCCGATGTGGCCGCCGCCGTAGTCTATCTCGCGAGCCGCGAGGCAGGCTATGTGACTGGACAGACGCTTCACGTAAACGGTGGAATGGCGATGATTTGAGAGGGGGCCGCCTCTCGCCTTGCCAAGTGAATTATGGTACGAGGCGCGAAATCTGTCAGACAGGCGCGGCAAGGCCGGAGTCGTAACGTCGGGCAGTCCGGTTGGATCCCTCGGTCATTGGGGTTTTGAGTTTGGGGGTCGCCGCGAGCGGTTCCTTCGGAAAAGCAGCGAATGCTTCCGGGGGCGACGTGGCTGCTCGCGATCGAATAGGCAAACAGGGAAAAATCAGATGAGCGATGTCGCCGAGCGCGTGAAGAAGATTGTTGTGGAGCACCTCGGCGTGGACGCCGACAAGGTTGTTGAAAACGCGAATTTCATCGACGATCTCGGCGCGGACTCGCTCGACACGGTCGAGCTGGTCATGGCGTTCGAGGAGGAGTTCGGGGTCGAGATCCCCGATGACGCCGCCGAGACGATCACGACCGTTGGCGACGCCGTCAAGTTCCTCGAGAAGGCCCAGTCCTGATCGTATCAGGGCGTTCTTTTGAGATCGGGGAGGCTTGCGCCTGCCCTCAGCGAGGGCCGGGTTTCCCGGCCCTCTGCGCATCCGGAAGCGGCTGCCGGGCGCTATCGCCCCCGTTAGCGCTGTTGGCGTGAGCACTGGAGGTTCCGTTGAGAAGAGTCGTCGTCACGGGAATCGGCATGGTTTCGCCGCTCGCGGGCAGCGCCGAGGAGACTTGGTCGAGGATTTTGGCCGGGCGCAGCGGCGCCGCGCGCATCGAGAGCTTCGAGGTCTCCGATCTTCCTTGCCAGATCGCCTGCCAGGTGAAGCGTGGCGACGGGGCGGACGGAACCTGGAACGCCGACGCGTGGATGGAGCCGAAGGAACAGCGCAAGGTTGACGACTTCATCATTTACGCAGTGAGCGCCGCCACCCAGGCGCTCGCCGACGCCGGATGGGCGCCCAAGACCCCTGACGAGCAGAACTCCACCGGCGTCCTCATCGGGTCCGGCATAGGCGGCCTTGGCGGCATCTATGAGGCCGCCCTCGTTCTGAAAGAACGTGGTCCGCGCCGTCTCTCGCCGTTCTTCGTGCCGGGCCGCCTCATCAATCTGGCCTCTGGCCACGTTTCCATCATGCACGGCCTGAAAGGCCCCAACCATTCCGTGGTCACTGCGTGCTCCACGGGCGCCCACGCTATTGGCGACGCAGGGCGCCTCGTCGCGCTTGGGGACGCGGACGTGATGGTCGCCGGCGGCGCCGAATCGGCTGTGAACCGCCTGGGCATGGCCGGCTTCGCCGCCTGCCGCGCGCTGTCGACGGGCTTCAATGATCGCCCGACCGCAGGTTCGCGCCCCTATGACAAGGACCGCGACGGCTTCGTCATGGGCGAAGGCGCCGGCTGCGTGGTGCTTGAGGAGTACGAGCACGCCAAGGCGCGCGGCGCGCGCATTTACGGCGAACTCATCGGCTACGGCATGTCGGGCGATGCGTACCACATCACGGCCCCCTCGGAAGACGGGGATGGCGCGTTCCGCTGCATGAGCGCTGCGTTGAAGCGGGCTGGCGTTTCGGCGGCCGATATCGACTACATCAACGCCCACGGCACATCGACGCCGCTGGGTGACGAGATCGAGCTTGGCGCCGTTCAGCGCCTCGTGGGCAACGCCGCCGCGTCGATCACCATGTCCTCCACCAAGTCGGCCATCGGCCATCTGCTGGGCGCAGCGGGCGCGGTTGAGGCGATCTTCTCGCTCCTCGCGATCCGCGACAACATCGCGCCGCCCACGCTCAACCTCGACAATCCGTCCGTCGAAACACCGATAGATCTGGCCCCGAATGAGCCGCGCAGGCGCAACATCGACGTCGCGCTGTCGAACTCGTTCGGTTTTGGCGGCACCAACGCCTCGCTGATCTTCCGGCGGGTATCCTGACGCGGGTGGGGATTAACGCGTTATCCATGTTTCGCCATATTGGTGGCTAGGATAGCTTCGCCCGGGCGGCTGTCCGGCGAGTCGCCGCCCGCAGCGGCGGTCGCATCCGGTTCGCGCGCATCAGAGTGAGGAATGACGGATCACGATCCCCACAGCGCCGCCACGCCGGCGACGTCACGTAAGCCGTCGCGTTTTTTCGGCAGGCACCTGCGCACGCCGCAGGAGGCGCTCCAGCCCGAGGTTGCGCCCCTGCCGCCGGACCTTGGCAAACGGCCGAGCGAGCGTAGACCGCGCCTTTCCGCGCTGAGCGGGTTCCTGTCGTTCCTGCTGCTGGCCTCCATCGCGGGCGTGATTATGTTCGCCGAGTTCGAGCGCGAACTAAACAAGCCCGGCCCCTTGGCCATGGATCGCGTGGTGTTCATCGCGCCGCGCACGGAGGTTGTCGATATCATCGACCAGCTTGCCGCAGCCGGCGTGGTCGGGCATCCGACGCTGCTCAAGATCAATCTTTGGCTCGAGGGCAAGTGGAGCCAGGTGAAGGCTGGCGAGTACATGTTCCGTCGCGAGGCGAGCCTGCGCGAGGTCGTGGACCTTTTGATTTCAGGTCGGCAACTGCTCCACTCGGTCACAATCGCCGAGGGGCTGACCAGCGAGCAGATTGTGTCGCGGCTTAAGGACATCGACATTCTCGCCGGCGAGGTGCGTCAGATCCCGCCCGAGGGCACGCTGCTGCCGGAAACGTACCGTGTCGCCCGCGGCATGTCGCGCAACGACCTGATCCGCAAGATGCAGCTGGATCACAATCGCCTCGTGGACGCCATCTGGGAGAAGCGGGCGCCGGATCTGCCCATTCGCTCGAAGTACGAAATGGTTACGCTGGCCTCCATCGTCGAGAAAGAGACAGGGCGCGCGGACGAGCGGACCCGTGTGGCGGCGGTGTTTCATAACCGCTTGCAACGGCGCATGAGGCTGCAGTCCGATCCGACGATTGTGTACGGCATTGTCGGCGGCAAGGGCACTCTTGGCCGCCCCATCCTGCGCAGCGAGATTCTCAAGCCCACCGCCTTCAACACCTATGTGATCGACGGCTTGCCGCCGAGCCCGATCGCGAATCCGGGGCGCGCCGCTCTCGAAGCGGTGGCGAACCCGTCGCGCACGCGCGACCTGTTCTTCGTCGCGGATGGAACCGGCGGCCACGTCTTTGCCGAAACGCTCGACCAGCATAACCGCAATGTCGCTCGCTGGCGCGAGATCGAGCGCGAGATGCGCGCCAGAGCGGATACCGCGGCGGTGGCCGTGGATCGGGCTCTCCCCGTCGAGGATGCGGCGCCGGTTCCCTCCGCCACGGCGGCGCCTTCGTCTGCGCCCGCGGCGGCTCCGCCGCTCCGCCGCTCCGAAGGTCAGGCTCCGGTGCGTCGCTAGCACGGCTTTCTCCCGGATGAGCCGCAGTCGACGACAGGCCGCGGTCAAGGGCGTGGTCGTCAGGTTTTATCGTTCGCGCCCCCGCGGCTTGTTCGTGGGGTTTTGAGACGGCCGGGGAGCATCATGGCCCTTCACAGCATGACAGGCTTTGCGCGGTCCCAGCGGTCGCAGGGTTTCTGGCGCCTCGCCTGGGAGATCAAGTCCGTCAATGCGAAGGGCCTTGATCTGCGCTTGCGCACGCCTGCGGGTTTCGACGCACTTGAGCAGGAAGCCCGCGCGCGTATCGGCGCCCGCCTCACCCGCGGCGCCTGCTACGCGACGCTCACCGCCCAGCGCGACAGCGCGGCGCCGGACATTCGTATCAATGAAGCGGCGCTCACAAGCCTGCTGGCGGCCATCGAGCGTCTGCCGCGCAGCGACGCCGTGCGCACGCCGACCCTCGACGGGCTGCTCGCCATCAAGGGGGTGGTGGATGTGGTCGAGGCGACGGACACCGACGAGGCCATGGCCGCGGTTCACGCGGCGGCTCTGACGGCTCTCGACGAGGCGATAGAGGGCATTATCGCCATGCGCGCCCGGGAAGGCGCGGCCCTGACAAGCGTTCTGGCGAGCCGGCTGGACGCTATCGGCGCGCTGGCGGCTGCGGCGGACGCGTGCCCGGGCCGCAAGCCCGAGGCGGTGCGCGCGCGGCTAGAGCAAGCGGTTGCGGCTCTCGTGCAGGGCGCCAGCGCGCTCGATCCCGTTCGTCTGCATCAGGAGGCCATACTTCTTGCGGCCAAGGCCGATGTGCGCGAAGAGCTTGACCGCCTCAAGGCCCATGTGGACGCGGCGCGTGATCTTGTCTCCTCCGGCAAGCCGGCCGGGCGGCGTCTCGATTTCCTCGCCCAGGAATTGGGCCGTGAGGCGAACACCCTGTGCGCGAAGTCCAACGATCCGGACCTGACGCGTATCGGCATGGAGCTGCGCGTCGAGATCGAGCAGTTTCGCGAACAGGTCCAGAATGTGGAATAATGCATCGATGATGAGAGCCGCGAACGAGCCAATGCTTTCCTCAAACCAAAGCGGCCCGATCCGCCGGCGCGGGCTCATGCTGATCCTGTCCTCGCCGTCCGGCGCGGGCAAAACCACTCTCACCCGCGACCTGCTCAGCGACCGTGCCCTCGACCTCACGCTCTCGATCTCGGTGACGACGCGCCCGCGGCGGAGCAGCGAGGTGAACGGCATCCACTACAACTTCGTCAGCCGCGCCGACTTCGAGAAGCTGCGCGAGCGTGACGACCTGCTGGAATGGGCCGAGGTGCATGGCAACTTCTACGGCACCCCGCGCGAACCGGTGGAGAAGGTGCTGATCGAGGGGCGGGACATGCTCTTCGACATCGACTACCAGGGCACGCAGCAAGTGCTCCAGAAGGCCGCCGCTGACGCGGTGACGATATTCATTCTGCCTCCGTCCATGCGGGAGCTTCAGGCGCGCCTCGAACGCCGCGCCGAAGACGCAGCCGACGTGATCGCGCGCCGGCTCGAGAACGCGCGCAACGAGATTTCCCGCTGGCCGATGTACGATTACGTGATCGTCAACGAGGACATCGAGCAAGCGCTCAACGAGGTTCGCTCGATCATCGTCGCCGAGCGCCTGCGCCGGGTGCGCAGCGAAAGCGGCATCGCGGGGTTCGTGCAGTCGTTGCTGGACGAGCCGCTGTAGCGACAAGGCTTGCGCGCTTCGCCGGAGCCCGGGTTTAAGTTGCCGCCGCGCTCCGAATGCGGCGGGGTTATTGAACCCGACAGCGTGGAGCCTTCTGCCTTCGCTGGAATGACGGCGAGGTTTACGTCAACTTCCCCGCAGCGTCATGGCGGCGAAGGCCGCCATCCACGACAGGCCACCGCGCACGCTCTCTCCACATCCCCCGAAGCGAAGCGATCCGGCTGACGGTCTACGATTGTGATTTATCGCGCTATCTATCAGCTTTAACCGGCGCGCCCGCGCGCGCGGTCGTATGCGTTCGCAAGCGCAACGAACCCCGCCACATCGATCTCTTCCGCCCGCGCGGTCTCCAGCAGCTGTGCCTCGCCCAGCAGGGCGATCGGATCGACGCCCAGACTTTTCAACGACTGGCGCAACATCTTGCGCCGCTGGCCGAACGCCGCCTGCGTGACCTTGGCGAGGGTGGCGCCGTCGCAGGGCGCCGGTTCCAGCCGCGGGGTCAGCTCCACCACGGACGACGTTACTTTCGGCGGCGGCGTGAAGGCCTCCGGCGGCACGTCGAACAGAATCCGCGCCCGCGTGCGCCATCCGCACAACACGCCGAGCCGGCCATAGTTCGCGCGATCCTCTGGGGTCGCGACGATGCGCTCGGCGACTTCGCGCTGGAACATCAGCACCATGCGATCCCAGAACGGCGGCCACGCGGCGGCCTCCACCCAGTTTGCGAGCAGGGGCGTGCCGATGTTGTAGGGCAGATTGGCGACGATCCGCACGGGTCCACCGTCCCCATGCGCGCGGGCGAGGGCGTCGAAGTCCGTCTCAAGCGCATCGCCGGCGATCACCGTGAGGCGACCGGGGCAGGCGGCCTCGATCTCCGCGAGAGCCGCGAGACAGCGCTCGTCGCGCTCGATGGCGACCACCTTGCGGGCGCCCTCTGCGAGCAGGGCGCGGGTCAACCCGCCGGGGCCGGGGCCAACTTCGATGACGGTCGCTTCGCGCAGCGGCGCGGCGGCGCGGGCGATGCGCCCGGTGAGGTTCAGATCGAACAGGAAGTTCTGGCCGAGTGATTTCTTCGCGGCGAGGTCATGCTTGCGCACCACCTCGCGAAGCGGCGGCAGATCGTCGAGGCTCAAGGCGCTTGTCCTGCGCTGGCGAGGCGCGACGCAAGCCGCAGCGCCGCAATGAGGCTCGCTGGTTCGGCGAGCCCTGCGCCCGCGATGTCGTATGCGGTGCCATGGTCCGGCGAGGTGCGGATGAATGGAAGGCCGAGCGTCACATTCACGGCGCTGTCGAACGCGATGGTCTTGATCGGGATGAGCGCCTGATCGTGATACATGCAGATGGCCGCGTCGTAGCGCGCGCGCGCAGCCGCATGAAACAGCGTGTCGCCGGGCAGGGGTCCGCGCGCGTCGATTCCCTCGGCCCGGAGCGTCGCGACCGCAGGCGCAATGACCTCGATGTCCTCGCGACCCATGGCGCCGTTCTCGCCAGCGTGGGGATTGAGACCCGAGAAGGCGAGGCGCGGGGCAGGGAGCGCGAACCGCTGCTGTAGATCATGCGCCACGATCCGGCCCGTCTCGATCAGCAGATCCGTGGTCAGGTCTGTCAACGCCTGTCGCAGCGACACGTGGATTGTGGCCGGCACGACCGCGAGTTCGGGCGACCACAACATCATGACGGGATGGGCGGCGACGCCGAACTCCCGCAGCGCCAGTTCGCCCAAAAACTCTGTGTGACCGGGATGGGTGAAACCGGCCTTGTAGAGGTTGGCTTTCGAGATCGGATTTGTGACGAGAGCGTGGGCGCGGCCCTCACGGACGAGCCGCACGCCCGTTTCAATTGCTTCTATGGTCGGCGCGGCGTCTGCTTCGCAGGGGCGCGCGGGTTCGCCAATCACCGACGCGGTGAGGGGAACAACCGGCAACGCTCTTGAGAAAACATCGCTGGCCGCTTCCGGCGCGCAGGCTTCCACTGGCGCGTTGAGGCCGACGCGTGCGGCGACCCGGCGCATGTGCTCCGGGTCGCCCAGCAGAAAGAACGGCGTGTCGTCAGGCCCGCGCCGGCTCCACGCCATGAGCGCAATCTCGGGGCCAATGCCCGAGGGATCTCCCATGGAGAGGGCGATGGGTGCGTGCGCCGCCACCTGAGGCGCCTGCATCGGGTTACCGCTTGACGATGATGGCGCGGCTGCGCAGGGGCGCGTAGAGCTTCTGGCTGACGCCCTGCAACTTGCGGGCGAGCAGTTCCTGCCGCACTTCCTGCGCAGCAGTGCTGTCCGTGCCGCCAGAACCCTTGCCGCACACCGCAAACATCTCGATGCCGTCCGCAGAGCGCGAAGGCGGGGTGAGCCGGCCAACGGGCGTCTTTTCGAGGACGGCGACGATCTGGTCCGGGAGGGTGGCCACAGAGCGTGTTACAGGCGGGCGAATGGCGACGTCCTTGAGGGCGGAGGCGAACTGGAGGCCGCTCTCGCAGTCTGTGAACCGCGTCCGCAGGTTCGAGGCCTCGCGCGCCCTTGCGTCGGCCACCGAGGAGCTGGCGTCTCGCGGAACAATAAAGACGATGGGCCGCAGGCGGTATTCGTCGTTCTTGGATCCGCGTTTCGCCAGCTCGGCGCGGACTTCGTTCTCGCTGACGCCAACGCTGCGATTCAGCGCTGAGACATAGCCGCGCCAGCCGATCTGAGCCTTGCCGTGCTCCTGCCAGTGGGAGGGATCGACCCCGGCGCTCTGAAGCGCGGCGCCTAGCGCCTGCACAGGAATCTTCCGCTCGTTGGCGATGCGGGCGAGTTCTGACAAGGCGTCCTGGTTGGTCGGCTGAATCCCGTACTTGCGGATCTCCGCCGCCTTGAGGCGATCCTCGACGAGGCTCTCCAGCGCCGCCTCGCGGGAGGCGGTCGCACGCATGGCGCGCAGCATCCGCATGCGCTGGTCCAGGTCGTAGGTCGTTACCGGGCTATCGTTGACGGTGGCGACGAGAGCCTGGGCCTGCGCCGCTGTGGGCTGGCCCACCGCCAGCAGCGCAACAAGCGCGAGGCAGGCGAAGCGGATGCTCATGGGGATCGCAGGCATCTTCACTCCATGTTGTGTGGGCTGATGGCCTAACGCGCGCCGGTGGACGACAGGCCATCCTGCATGACCACATCTCCCAGGCCCGAGCGCACGCGTGCGTCGCCGAGGGTTCGAAGCTGCAATTGCAGCGTGATCGTGTGGTTGCGTGACTGCACGCCCAGAGTGTTCTCCTGCAGCACGGATGTGTAGTTCACCGCGAGGGTGGTGCACTCGTCCGTATACCCGGCGCCGATGCCGAGGCCAGCGACGGAGAACAGCGGAGCCGCCTTCTGCGTACCGGAAACCGATGTCTGGTAAAGATGCCGGGACATGTCGAACACGACGCTGCCGCTGATGAAGTAGTTCTGCGTCAGGTTCAATTTGGAGGCGGCGCCAAGACCTTGCCGGGTCTTTTCGTAGCCAATCGCTCTTTGCGCCTCGTAACGAGCGTAGAGCAGGCTCGCCTCCATGCGGCCGAGTTTCGCGTTGGCCACGATGTCGAAGCGGCGCATGTCGAACGTCTCGGCGTCGAAGCGGCCCTTGGCGACGAAATTGTACATGGCGCTGGGCGCGTAAGCGACGCGCGCCACGTAGTCGGAGCGCTGGGTGTCGAGCCCCGAACTGATGCCCACGTTGGCGGCGTCCGGGCTCGCGTACGAGTTCGGCCCGGCGAGATGATAGGACTGGCCCACCATGAAGTTCGCGTAGCCGCCGCGGTCGAATGTGGCCGTGTACTGCGCGCCGTAGTTGATGCGCGTGCCGCCCTCGAAGCGGTCGTAGCCCGAGAACTTGGACCACTGGAACAGGTTGGTGTCGTCGAACACGAGACTCTGGGCGTCCTCGTTCACCAGCGTGCGGCTGCGCATCACGCCGGGGCGCGCCACAATCTGCGCGATGGGCTCGATCACGTGGGTCACGCCCTGAGTGCGCGCCATCAGCGGGAAGCGATATTCCAGACCAGCGCCGGGCGTGACCTGGCCGCGGAAAATGTCGTCTTGCTGGCCGAAGATGCCGAGTTGGTCGCTGTTGCGGATGCAGGTCAGCGGATCAAGGCACGTTCCGCTCCAGGATACAGACCCCGTGTCGTCGAGGCGCAGCCATGAACCCTGCATGTGGACAAACGTAAACGGGGTCCACACCTGCCCAACGGGATCGATGAACTGGCGCCGCCAGTTTATCTGTGCGGTCGCCCGAGCGTAGTTGCCAGCGATGCCGCGCACAAGGCAGTTCGCGGCGCTGTAGCGTCCGGTTACGGAGTCGCGTTCGCAAACATCGTAGAGACCGTAGACCGTGTCGAGCTTTCGGCCGCCAAGCGCTTCCACCGAGACCAGATCGCGGTTCACGTTCGTGAAGTTGAAGTCGATCTCGACCTGCCCGCCGATGCCCGCCGTCTGCGCCCGCGGCAGGTTGAACGTCTTGTTGTAGTCGAGCAGCGGCCCCACGATGGGCTGCTGCTCTTGCAGGTCGCCGCGGGTGAGGCCGCGGAAATGATAGCCGCGCAGGTCGAAGAAGCCGCGCGGGCCCTGGCCCGTCAGATAGACGGTGGAGATCGATTCCTTGAAGTAGTTCTGCGACAGCACCTGGTTCGGCAGTTTGTAATCCTGCATGAACCAGCGATCGGTCATGAAGGTGCCGTCCCAGCCGGTCCTCCACTGCTGATTGATGTTGAAGTTGCCCTGCGACTCAACCGAGCCGCGGAACTTCTCGTTGCCCGGGCCGAACGGAGGGCCGCGGAACGCGTCCGGATCCTGCTGGAAAATGCCAGAGGCGCGGATGTGGTAGGAGCCGTCGAGCACGCGGTGACGCCACTCCAGGCTGCCGAGCAGCCCCTGACGCGACAGGTACGTGGGCGTGACGGTAAGGTCGTAGTTCGGGGCCAGCGCCCAGTAGATGGGAACCGACACGCCGGCGCCGAGATGGCTGCGCGCGATGTAGCGCGGCGCAAGAACGCCGCTCTTGCGCTGCACGGACGGGTCCGGCGTCGAGAAGTACGGCAGCCACGCGATGGGCATGCCAAGCAACTCGAACGTCGCATCCTCGTAGTAGACGGTCTGCTCGGAGTTGTTGTGGATGATCTTCTTGGCCCGTATGCGCCACAGCGGCGGCTTCGAAGGATTGTCCTTGCACTCTTCGCAAGCGGTGTAGGCGCCGTCCGTGAACACGGTCGTCTCGCCGCCGACGCGTTCGGCGCGGGAGGCGGTGAACCGGGTTTTGTCGACGGTTTCCGTGCGCAGGCTGTCCACGAATCCATCGCGGAAATCGTCGCTCAGCTCGAAGCGGTCCGAGTAGGCGATGGTGCCGTCGCGCTCGGTGAGCTTGGCGCGTCCTTCGGCGAACACGCGCTTGGTCGTCTGGTTGTAGATGACGCGGTCGGCCTCAAGAATCCGGCCTTGATAGTAGATCTGGACGCTGCCGCGGGCCGTGATTGTGTTGGCGTTGCGGTCGTAGACCATGTCCGCCGCGTCCACGAGCATACGGTCCTGCTGGGACGCGTCGCCGCGGGCGCTGCGTGCAATCCGCTCGTTCAGGGTCTGCGGAAGGGCAGGAGTGACCAAGGCTGTGCCAGCAAGCAACGCCGCAACGAGTAAAGCGCTGCGCTTGGAGCGCGAGCGACGCTGCTCCATCGCGGTCCGGCCGGCGAAGCCCACGGGGCCGAAGGGACGCCCCATCAACCATCCTCCTGATACAAAAGCACCAGCGTACCCAACATACTACCCACTATTGCCGGCGACCATGCCGCGGCCGGCGCGCTAAGCAGCCCTGCACCGCCCAGATCGCCGGTAAGCTTTGTCGCTACATAAAGCACGAAGCCGGCTCCCACGCCACCTGAAACCATCTGGCCTACGCCACCAAACCGAAAGAACCTTAAGGAAACCGTCGCCGCTATGAGAACCATCGCCAGTAGCAGCAGTGGTCTGGCCATAAGCGTTTGATACTGCATCTGGTAGCCTGCTGCGTCTAGGCCTGCGGCCTCAGTCCGCCGGCTCACCTCCGGCAGCCGCCAGAAAGACACGGAAGCAGGGTGAACGAAAGATTGAGTGACCTGCTCAGCAGTCAAGCTTGTCGGAAGCATGAAGCTTGGGTGCTGGCGTGGCTCTTGAGCCGGCGCCGTCACCCGCGCGTCGTCCAGCCGCCACGCGCCGGGCTCAAGGGTGGCGCGCTGGGCTTCCACCCGCTCAAGGAACCTGCCGGCCGGATCGTAAACGAAGGCCGTGACGCCGGAGAGCCGTGCGCCGCCGTCGCTGGAGCGTTCGGCGCGCAGGATCGACTGACCCTCCGCGCTGCGCTGGCGGATCCAGAGGCTCGTGTCGGCGTTCTCGCGGCTGGAGCGGCCAAAAATGCCGGTCTCGATCTGGTTCGCCTTTTGCTTGAGCGCGGCAGAAAGCGGGTTGTAGCCCATGGTCGCGACGGCCCCGAGCAGCAGGACGATCACGACGGGCGGGGTGAGAAATTGCCACACCGAAACTCCGGCCGACCGCGCGATGACGAGTTCGAGCCGGCGGGAGAGGTTGACGAAGGCGAACATGGCGCCCCCGAGAACCGCGAACGGCAGCACCTGCTCGGCGATGGTCGGCGTGCGCAACAGCGCCAGATAGGCGAGGAGGCCAGCGCTGGCGCGCTGGGCGTCGCTGGCGCGGCGCAGCAATTCGACGAAGTCGCCCAGGTAGATGATGAGAAACAGAATCCCGAACACCGCCGCCACGGAGCGCAGGAAGCGGATCGCGAGATAGCGGCCTAGGGTTGTGAACAGGATCATGCTGCACGCGCCTTTGGCGAGGCGACGCTCCGCCGGCGCGCCCAGGCCGGCAGCCGCCCGAAGCTGACAAGATATCCGGCGAGCGCGGCGAGGAGGGGTACGGAGTACACAAGCCAGACCGCGGCCGGGTTTCGGGCCACCAGGTTTGAGGCGGCGAAGCCGCTCACGCGCACCACCAGCACGACGACAATGGCGCCCACGATAGCCGCGCCGCGTCCCTGCCGGGTGGTGCGCGGCTGACCCAGCGCCGCGAACGCGATCAGCGCGAATGCGATCACGTAGAGCGGCGCCACCAGCCGCTCATGCAATTCAGCCCGGAAGCGGCCGTAAAGCTGGCGCACGTACGGGTCGGGCGAATCGCGCCGCAGCGTCATCAGCTCAAGCGTGCCGCGCTCGCGCGGGCGCAACGATCCGGCGTCCGCGCCCGGACCAAACTGGGCGAGATCCAGCGCGTAGCTCTCGAACTGGACGATAGCGGCCGAGCGGTCGTTGCGCGCCTGCCGCTGCATGTAGCCCTTCTCCAGCACGAGGAAGTTATTGCCACCCTCGTTGATGGTGAGGCCCGCCTCGGCGATGTACGTGGAGATGCGCTCAGGCTCCCGCCGGTCCTGGATGAAGATGCCGAGCAGGGCTCCGCCGGCGCCGCGCTCCCGGTAGTGGAAGACGAAGCCCTGATCGAGAGTGACGAACTGGCCCTCGCGCACGAGATAGGTGAGAAAATCCGCGCGCACCTTGCTCAGCACGTCGCGCATCTCCCGGTAGCTGGCGGGCATGAGCCACGTGGACAGCAGTCCAACGAGCACCGCGACGACCGCCGCCAGCATCATGAACGGGCGCGCCAGCCGGTATGGGGACATGCCCGCGGCGCTCATGACGATGAGTTCGCTGTCTCCGTTGAACTTGTTCAGGGCGTAAAGCACCGCCGCGAACAGGGCCACGGGCGCGATGATCGAGATGAGGGAAGGGATCGTGAGCCCTGTGATGCTGAGGAAGACGAGGATCGTCTGCCCCTTGCCGGTCATCAGGTCCACTTCGCGCAGGGCTTGCGACACCCACACGATGGCCGTCAGCACGCCAAGACTCGCAACGAATGCGAGGAGGCCGGCGCGAAACAGGTAACGTTCGACGATGACCATCAAAGGTGGGTCCGGCCCAGTGGAATCGCCACCCTTATACGACGCCGCTCCGCAGGACGCGAATATTCAGCACAATCTGAGCGAAGCAGCGCCCGGCGGCGAAATAAGGGCAGCTCCGCCCAGCCGCCTGCGCAAAGCGCCCCGCCTCAGCCATTGCGCTGGCGCGCCGCGGCGCCCATGATGTGTGGCAGCCGCGCGCCGCCGCGGAACGATAAGGTCCAGAGGTCCATATGACGTCCAAGCTCGCAGTCGAATTCGTCGCCTTCAAGGACGCCGGCCGCCGCGCTCGCGGCAAGAAGGGGAGCGGCGAGGGACCGCGCACTCTCGTGGTGTTCGCAGGCGCGGACTTGGCCTTTGGGCCGGCAACCGCCGAACTGCTGGGCGAGGCGGCGGAAACGGTCGGCCGCAGCGCGCAGGCCGCGTCCTTCAAGGGCAAGGCGATGTCCACGCTTGAGGTGTGGGCGCCAGCCGGCGTCGATGCCGATCGGCTCATCGTCGTTGGCTGCGCGCCGAAAGAAGCGGGGGCGCCTCCCGCCGGAGCGGAGATGATGACGCTGGGCGGTTTCGTCGCCGGCAAGCTGGGCCGCAAGGGCGACGCGACGGTGGTGTTCGATCTTCCCGCCGCCAGCGAGCATCCGGCCGAAGCGGCTGCCGAGCTTATGTTGGGCCTGCGCCTGCGGTCCTACAAGTTTGACCGCTACAAGACGAAGAAGGGCGACGACGCGGAGCCGGAGGGCGCGCTTGCCGTGCGGATCGCCGTCGCCGATCCCGCCGCCGCGAAGAAGGCGGCGAAGGCGCGCGAGGCGATTGCGGAAGGCATGAACATCGCTCGCGACCTTGTGAACGAGCCGCCCAACGTGCTCCATCCCGAGGAGTTCGCCCGTCGGGCCCGCGAGCTTGAGAAGGTTGGCGTCGAGGTGGAGATCCTCGACGTGAAGGCGATGCAGAAGCTTGGCATGAATGCGCTTCTGGGCGTCGGGCAGGGGTCTGTCCACGAGAGCCGTTGCGTCATCATGCGCTGGAACGGGGCCAAGAAGGCTGACGAGCGCCCGGTGGCGTTCATCGGCAAGGGCGTCACGTTCGACACGGGCGGCATTTCCATCAAGCCGGCCGGCGGCATGGAGGACATGAAGGGCGACATGGCGGGCGCCGCCTGCGTCGTCGGCCTCATGCACGCGCTGGCCTCGCGCAAGGCCAAGGTGAACGTGATCGGCGCCATCGGCCTCGTCGAGAACATGCCGGACGGCAAGGCGCAGCGCCCCGGCGACATCGTGAAGACGTTGTCCGGCCAGACGGTTGAGATTATCAACACCGACGCCGAGGGCCGCCTCGTGCTCGCTGATGTGCTCTGGCGGATTCAGGATCAGTACGAGCCCCAGTTCATGATCAATCTTGCGACCCTCACGGGCGCCATCCTGGTCGCGCTGGGCACCGAGCACGCGGGCCTGTTCTCCAACAACGACGAACTCGCGGAGCGGCTGCACGTCGCGGGCAAGGAAACCGGGGAAAAGGTATGGCGCCTTCCGCTGGGCCCCGCCTACGACAAGCTGCTGGACTCGAAGTTCGCCGACATGAAGAACGTCGGCGGCCGCCACGCGGGATCAATCACGGCGGCGCAGTTCCTTCAGCGGTTTGTGAACAAGCGCCCGTGGGCGCATCTCGATATCGCGGGAACGGGCATGGCGTCGCCCCAGAACGAGACGAACCAAACCTGGGGGTCGGGATGGGGCGTGCGCCTCCTCGACAGATTGGTCGCCGATCATTACGAGAAGTGAGCACCTTCCCGGAGCGGTCCCATGCGTTTGGCGCGGCGCGCGCTTTTTCCACTCGTCCTCGCGGTGATTGCCGGAGCCGGCGCGCCGGCTCTGGCCGCGCCCACGTGTCAAGGATTCATGGATGCGTTCGCTAAGGCCGCACCTGATCTGAAGGCTCAGTTCGTCCGCCCCGTGGTGGTTTCCCGCGGCGCCACGGAAGCGGGCGCGGAGGCGCGCGATCTTGTCACCGAGTTCGGCGTGGACGCGCGCCTGCTCTGCAATGGCGACCGTTTTCTGCGCTTCGAGGCGCAGATTCCGCAGCCTGCGCAGCAGCGGGTGGTCGATGGCTTCAACCGGATCCAGATCGCCGCCGCGATGGCGGCTCTTCGCTGGCAGCGCCAGCGCGCGACCCAGACTGTTTCCGCCATGGCCGTTGACGCGGCGGAGTACCTGCGCGCGTCCGCCGAGCGGGGCGACGTGTTCATTTCCGGCAAGGTGGACCGGGTCGTCGGTCGCGATGGAGAAATCGCGCTCGTGTGGACCCAGGCTGACCGTTCTTTCATCGTGGTGGGTCCGGTTCCGTGACCCAGCCGCGGGAAGGCTGAGCTGATGCCGGAGGTCTGGTTCTACCATCTCGTGCGGCAGCCGCTGGAGCAGGTTCTTCCCATCCTGCTGGAGAAGGCGACGGGCCAGCGCAAGCGCCTTGTGGTGCAGGTCGCCACCCCTGAGCGGGTGGACGCGCTCGACGAACTCCTTTGGACCTGGTCGGAGGAGTCCTTCATCCCCCACGGCGGGCCGCGCGATGACGATCCCGCGACGCAGTGGGTGTATCTGACCACCGGCGATGAGAACCCGAACAGCGCGTCGATGCGGATCTTCGCCGATGGCGCCAATGTGGCCGATGCCGCGCTCGCCGGCGCCGATCAGTACGAGCGGCTCATTCTGATGTTCGACGGCGGGGATGAGGACGCCCTCTCCGAAGCGCGCGCGCAATGGAAGACCCTGAAGGCGGCCGGCTATCCGCTTTCCTATTGGCAACAAAATGAAAACGGCGGCTGGGAAAAGAAAGCCTGAGCCGCGGGCGCACCGGGGGAAACGCAGACAATGACGGGCACATCCCGCATCGGCGCAGATGCTGCGGCCGAGACGTCCGGTTTCATCGACGCGCGCGGCCGGCGCGAGTTCTTCTGCATGTGCGGCGCGGCGTTCCTGTTTTCGGTCACGCATAACTACTCCGCGCTGCTGGCGATTGTGTTCGAGCGTTCGGGACATTCGCTCGCGAGCACCGGTCTGCTTCTCTCGGTGTTTGCGCCGCCCGCCATTGCAGCGGCTTTTTTCTCAAGCGCTCTGATCGCGCGGCTGGGCGCTTTATCCGCCGCGCGCTGGTCCATCGCGCTCACCGTCATCGGCCTGTGCTCGCTGGCGCTTACCCGCGAGAGTTTCGCGCTTTCGGTGGTCTCCCGCGTGGTGCAGGCGGTCGGCGTCGGGCTCTTCCTGCCTGCGGGCATGGTCTACATCCAGACCCGCATCACGCGGACGCAGTTCGTCTATCTGGTGACGGTTTTTTCGGCCGGCATTCCGTTGGCGGCCGCCGTCGCGCCACCGCTGGGCGAATGGACGCTGAAGCAGTTTGGCGAGACGGCGATGTTCGCGCAGGCGGCCCTTCCGGGGTTGCTCGGGCTCGCGCTCACGCTGGGGCTACGCCCGGTGGCGGCGGCCGGTCGCGGCGCCGGACTCGCGCTTACGGGCGCGTTCCGGTCGAGTTTCATGCTGCCTTATCTGGCGGTCATGACGGGCGGCGCTCTGTACGGTTTTTCAGTCAGTTATCTTGCGGTCGATCTGCAGACGCGGGCGATTGCGCTGGCCGCGTTCTTCGTGCCGTCTTCGGTCGGCATGGTGGTGGTGCGGTTCGTCGCCATGCGCTGGCTGTCCGCTGTGCGTCCGCCGCGCCTCGTGATGGCGAGTCTGGCGATTTACGCCCTGTCTTTCGTGCTGATCGCGCTCGCCCGCGACCCGATCGTGATGGGGATCGGCGGCGTCGCGTTCGGCGTCGGCAACGCCATCATGTTCCCGGTTGTCTCCGCGTGGCTGGGCGAGGGGTTGCAGCCGTCCGAGCGGGCCGGCCCGCAGGCCATCGGCACGGCCGCTTTCTACCTCGGGATTTACGCCACCCCGTTCCCGCAGACCTTCATGATCGGCGCCTGGGGTTTCTTCGCCACGGAGATGATTTTCGCCGGTCTCGCCGCGGCTGTCGCCGCCGTGCTGGCCTTAGGCGCGCGGAAGTAACCGGCTGGCTCTTCTGGAGACTTTCCACCGCTTTCTTCGGCCTGCGCGCTTGCGGGTCGGAGCGCGGCGCGGCACAACGCGCCCATGGCCCTTCATCTCGTGAAGCTGTGCGTCGGCGCCGAGTCGATCGCCGAACATGAAGCGTGGATCAGGGAGCGTCTGGCGACGCTGGCGGCGCTCGGCCAGACGCCGGAGCAGCGCCACACCACCCGCATGGTTCCCAAGCGCGTCGCGGAAATCCTCGACGGCGGCTCGCTGTACTGGGTCATCAAGGGGCAGATCGCGTCCCGGCAGGAAGTTGTTGATATCCGGCCGTTTACGGATGTCGATGGGGTCTCGCGCTGCCACCTTGTGCTCAAGCCCGAGGTGGTGCCGGTGATCCCGCGCCGGATGCGGCCATTTCAGGGGTGGCGCTATCTTGCCGCCCACGAGGCGCCGCCGGATTTGACCGGGGGGCTGGGCGAAGCCGCCGAGATGCCCGATGAGCTGCGTCGCGAGCTTCGCGATTTGGGGCTGCTCTGAGCCGCTTGCGTTTTCGCGCGCCCGCACGATCTTGAGTCTGAACCCATCCACGAGGCCCAGGCTGCGCGAGGGCGCATTGGCGAAAGAACTGGATCGAACCCCCGCTCCGTCGGGCGCTCCGCGCAGGGAGGTTGACGCCTTCCTCAACAAGCTTGATCGCGCGCCGGCCGTGGCGAACGCCGGGCCGCGCGGACGGCTGATCTTCGCGCTGGACGCGACCCTCAGCCGCCAGCCTGCGTGGGATCTCGCGCAATCCCTGCAGGCGCGGATGTTCGAGACGGCGCGCGCCATTGGCGGCCTGGACGTGCAGCTCGTCTACTTTCGCGGTTTGCACGAATGCCGCGCGTCGCGGTTCGTGGCCGATGGCGCCGGCCTTTCCGGCTTGATGTCGAAGATCGAGTGCCAGGGCGGACAGACGCAGATTGCCCGCGTGCTGCGCCACGCCATCTCGGAGGCCACGGAAAAACGGGTCGGCGCCATGATTTATGTTGGCGACGCGGTGGAGGAGAACCCGGATGCGCTGGCCGCGCTCGCTGGCAAGCTCGGCTTGCTGGGGGTCAGGGCGTTCACGTTTCAGGAAGGCGGCGACCCGCTGGCGGCGGCCGCGTTTCGCGAGATCGCGCGACTCACAGGCGGCGCATATGCGGCCTTCGACGCGTCCTCGCCCGGGCGTCTTGCGGACCTCCTCGCTGCGGCGGCCGCCTATGCCGTCGGCGGACGCGTCGCGCTGGAGCGCCGTGGCGGCGACGCGGCCCGTCTGCTCCTCACGCAGATGAAGTAAGCTCGCCCTATGACAAACCTGCTTCTCGCCGCCGCGATTCTCTTCGCTCTCTGGTTTCTGATCCGCCTGTTCGCCCGCACGCCGCCAGCCCAGCTGGCGCGGATGGTGAAGGGGGGCGTCGGCGCGCTCACGCTTGCGTTCGCCGCGTTCCTGTTCGTCCGTGGCCGGATCGATTTCGCCCTCGCCATTGGCGGCGTCGGGCTTTGGCTGCTGGGTCTGGGGGCCGCGCCGCAGTGGATGGATCAGTTCCGCACGGCGGGAACTCCGCGGCCCAGCGTCTCGAAGGTGCGCTCCGCGCTCCTCCAGATGGAGTTGGACCACGACACCGGGATGCTCGACGGCGATATTCTTGGCGGTCCGTGGGAAGGGCGCAGGCTGTCCAGCCTCGAGGGCGGCGACCTGATAGACCTGCTGCGCCTGTGCCGGATGCAGGATCCGGAGGGAGCGCGCCTACTCGAAGCGTATCTCGACCGCCGGGCGCCCGGATGGCGTGCAGCAGACGAGGGTGACGCGGACCGGGGCGGCGGGCGACGTCTCTCCGGCGCGATGACCGAGGATGAAGCCTATGAAGTTCTGGGACTTGGAAAGGATGCGACGGCGGATGACATCACCCGTGCGCACCGGTCCTTGATGAAGAAACTCCATCCCGACCACGGGGGAACGACGAGTCTGGCCGCCCGGGTGAACGAGGCCAAGGACATCCTGATGCGTCGTCATCGGTAACTCCTACGCAGCATTCAAGAACAATTCAGGGGCCGGGAACATCCTAGTTCCGCGTCGTGAAGCAGGCGAAACCGGAGCGTTTTAACGCGCGGCAGGCGGACTCGGCCTCATTTGCCTCAAGCCCGGCGAAGCGCGCGCGCCACAGCGTCTCGCTGCCGCGCTGCACTTTTTCAGTGAACGGTTGGGCCGACGCGAGCGACCGGGTCTGCGCCCGGGCGCGGGACAGAAGCGCCTGCGCCTTTTCCTGGTCGTCTGTGGCGCCGACCTGGATCATCACGCCGTTGCGGGCGGCGGGCGGACGCGCGGCCGCCGACAGGGTGGGCGCAGACGCCTGCGCCGCAGCGGCGCTGGAGATCGGCATCGTCGAAGCCACGGCAAGGGAGGGGTTTTCGGCGCGCAGGGCGATCTTCTCGCCCGGGATCGGCGCCGGCGGATTCAGTGCGCCAGCGACGGGAGCCGGGGGCGTCAGCGGCGCGGCCTCACGCTCGGGGACGCCGGTGGGAATGCCGCGCGGGCCAGAAACCCAGCGCAGCGTGGAGGGGGTGGCGGACCCGGGCGTCGCGCTCGCCCGCACGGCGCCGGGCGTGGCTCCGACGGTGGCGCTCGGGCGGATGGCGGCGGTCGCCATGTCATCGCGCGGGGCGGCGGAGACGACGGCGGGGCGTGCGGTTTCCGGCGCGGCCCGGGCGGGCTCCGGCGCCTGCGGGCGGGCGGCCGGCTCAGGGCGGACTTCGGCGGCGCGCTGAACGGGCGCGGGAGCAGGAGCGGGAGGCGGCGCGGCTTCCGCGACGCGCTCCGCAGGGGCGCCCTCGGCGATCATCGGCGCCGTGCGCGTGCGCGCGGCCTTCTCGATGTTGTTTTCGACGAGGTTCGCCATGATGCTGTCGCGATGACCGGCCGTGCGTCCGCCGAGCACGACGGCGACGACGCGCCGCCCATCGAGTTTTGCGGAGGTGAGCACGTTGAAGCCCGACGAGCGGATGTAGCCGGTCTTGATCCCGTCCACGTACTCCAGCCGGCTGAGCAGGCGGTTGTGGTTGCGCAGCACGCGACCGCCCATGCGATGCTCGGTCTTGCCGAAGTAGGCGAACTGGCGCGGGAAGCGATCCTGGATCGCGCGGCCGAGAATCGTCAGATCGCGGGCGGTCGTCACCTGCTGTGCATTGGGCAGGCCCGAGGCGTTGCGGAAGACCGTGCGCGTCATGCCCAGAGACTGGGCCTTGCGGGTCATCAGGCGCGCGAAATCGTCCTCATCGCCCGCAATCGCCTCTGCGACCGCGACCGCGATGTCATTCGCCGACTTTGTAATGAGCGCGCCGATGGCGTTCTCGACCGAGATGGTGGAGCCCGCGCGCAGACCGACCTTGGTGGGCGGCTGGGAGGCGGCGTGCGCCGAAATCGGGATCTGGCTGTCGAGGCGGAACCGTCCGCGCTCCAGCTGCTCGAACAGCAGGTAGAGCGTCATCACCTTCGTGATCGAGGCGGGATGGCGCAGCGCGTTCTCGTTGGTGGCGTGCAGGACGCGGCCCGAGTTCGCATCAATCACGAGCGCAGCATAGGGCGGCGAGTAGGCGGCTGCGCGCTGCTTCTTGCGGGGGCTTGCGTCGGCAGGCGTCAGCACAGCGCTGAAAACGAGAGCCATTGCGACGCTGGAGATGACGCCCAGGACGCGGGCTCTGGAGAAAGCGACGCCGCACACAACCATCACAAACCCTCGGGAGATCCCTCTGTCCCAATCACACGGAGCAGGGGCGGCCGGAGCAAAAGCCTGCGCGACAATAGGGCGGCAGGGTTACCCCTCGGTTAACAACCCCTTGCGGGCGCCGGCTGATTCCGTGGCCCGGCATTGGGGGCGTCTGCGCCGGGGCGCCCATCGGAGCTTGGCCGAAGGTCGTAATGCTGCACTGCAAAAATCAATTTGACATTTTTGTGCAGTGCATATAAACCAAAACTCGTGAGCGGCGTCCCAAGCCCCCCTGAGTGGACGGCCACGGCGACAAGATTGAGGTTCGATATGTTCAAGAGCTTTGAAGACATGCAGAAGTTCGGCAAGGATCAGATCGAGGCCGCTACCGCCGCCTCCACGACCCTCACGAAGAGCGTTCAGCAGATCGCCACCGAGAGCACCGAGTTCTCGAAGAAGTCCCTCGAGACCGCGGCCGCCGCGTTCGAGAAGCTGATCGGCGCCAAGTCCCTCGACAGCGCGATCCAGGTTCAGACCGACTACGCCAAGTCGTCCTACGAGGCGTTCGTGGCCCAGAACAAGAAGCTTGGCGAGATGTACGCCGGCCTGGCCAAGGAAGTTTTCAAGCCCGTCGAGGCGGCTGTCGCCAAGGCTCAGGCGAAGTAATCTTCGCCGAATAACCGCGTTTTCGGGCGGGGAGTAGAACTCCCGCACCGGGTTCGCGAGGCAAATCAAGGGTCCGGCTTGCGCCGGGCCTTTTTTGTTTCCGCCGCGGGCGGCCGAACGCCGCGGAGTGTTCCGGCGCCCGACAACTGGCGATCAGCCGCCTCGGTACCTAGATTTATGCTGGGCGGGGTTCGAACGATCTTGCCTGATCGCCGGGCAGGTTTAGGATCACGTTTCAGTCGATTGTACGGAGGATCATGGTGAGAGCCGAAACGCAGACCCTCTCTCTCGACGCCGCCGCCGGCGATCGTGCGCGCAGGGAACGTCCTCGTCTCACCGATCCGAAGTCGGTTTTCCTGCCGCCCCGCGCTGTGCGGGAGCCTCGACAGGGCGATGGCAAGGGAGGGGGCCCGGGGGCCGCAGTCATCACGCGGACCCGGACGCAGACGAAGAAGCCAAGCATGTACCGCGTGCTTCTTCTCAACGACGACTACACGCCGATGGAATTCGTCGTGACCGTGCTGCGGCGCTATTTCAACAAGAACCCGGATGAGGCGCAGCGCATCATGCTGCACGTGCATCATCATGGGGTCGGCGAGTGCGGCGTCTACACCTACGAGGTTGCCGAGACCAAGGTGACGCAGGTGATGGATTTCGCACGAAAGCACCAGCATCCGCTGCAGTGCATCATGGAAAAGAAATAGACAGGAGCCCCTATGCCGACCTTCTCACGTAATCTGGAACAGTCGCTGCACAGGGCGCTCGCCGCCGCCAACGAAAGGCGTCATGAATATGCGACGCTGGAGCATCTTCTGCTGTCGCTCCTTGATGACGGAGATGCGACCGCGGTGCTGCGCGCGTGTTCGGTCGATCTCTCGTCGCTGAAGAAAAGCCTGCTCGATTACATCGACAACGAACTCGCAAACCTCGCGACAAACTCGCGCAATGACGAGGCCAAGCCGACCGCTGGCTTCCAGCGCGTGATCCAGCGCGCGGTCATTCACGTGCAGTCGTCGGGCCGCGAGGAGGTGACGGGCGCCAACGTGCTCGTCGCGATCTTCGCCGAGCGCGAGAGCCACGCTGCGTACTTCCTGCAAGAGCAGGACATGACGCGCTACGACGCGGTGAATTATATCAGCCACGGCATCGCCAAGCGCCCCGGCGCGGCGGACCCGGCGCGCGGCGCCCGCGGGGCCGACGAAGAGCCGTCCAACGATCAGCGCGAGCGGCAGGAAGGCCCGGACGGCAAGAAGAAAGAGGGCGCACTCGAATCGTACTGCGTCAACCTCAACAAGAAGGCGCGCGACGGCCGCATCGATCCGCTGATCGGCCGCGAGTCCGAGGTGCAGCGCACGATCCAGGTGTTGTGCCGTCGGCAGAAGAACAACCCGCTGCTCGTGGGCGATCCCGGCGTGGGCAAGACAGCCATCGCCGAGGGTCTTGCGCGCAAGATCACGAAGGGTGAAGTGCCCGACGTGCTCGCCAAGGCGACGGTGTTCGCCCTCGACATGGGCACGCTGCTCGCCGGCACACGCTACCGTGGCGATTTCGAGGAGCGCCTCAAGCAGGTGATGAAGGAGATCGAGCAGCACAAGAACGCGATCCTGTTCATCGACGAGATCCACACTGTGATCGGCGCCGGCGCGACGTCGGGCGGCGCGATGGATGCGTCGAACCTGCTCAAGCCGGCTCTCGCGCAGGGCTCGCTGCGCTGCATCGGCTCCACGACCTACAAGGAGTACCGCCAGTACTTCGAGAAGGACCGCGCGCTTGTGCGCCGCTTCCAGAAGATCGACGTGAACGAGCCTTCCGTGCCCGACGCCATCGAGATCGTGAAGGGGCTGAAGCCGTACTTCGAGGAGTTCCACAAGATCCGCTACACCAACGAGGCCATCAAGGCCGCGGTGGAGCTGTCGGCGCGCTACATCCACGACCGCAAGCTGCCCGACAAGGCGATTGACGTGATCGACGAAACGGGCGCGAGCCAGATGCTTCTGCCGGAGGCCAAGCGCAAGAAGACCATCGGCATCAAGGAAATTGAGGCCACCATCGCGACCATGGCGCGCATCCCGGCCAAGACGGTCTCGAAGGACGACGCCGAGGTGCTGCAGCACCTTGAGGGGACGCTGCGGCGCGTGGTCTACGGGCAGGAGAATGCGATTGCAGCGCTCTCGTCCTCGATCAAGCTTGCGCGCGCAGGGCTGCGCGACGGCGAGAAGCCCATCGGCAACTATCTGTTCTCCGGCCCCACGGGCGTCGGCAAGACGGAAGTTGCGCGCCAGCTCGCCAAGGCGCTGGGCGTTGAGCTCGTGCGCTTCGACATGTCCGAGTACATGGAGCGCCATACGGTGTCGCGGCTCATCGGCGCCCCTCCGGGCTACGTGGGCTTCGATCAGGGCGGCCTGTTGACCGACGCCATCGATCAGCATCCCCACTGCGTGCTGCTCCTCGACGAGATCGAGAAGGCCCATCCGGATCTGTACAACATCCTGTTGCAGATCATGGATCACGGGAAGCTCACCGACCACAACGGCAAGCAGATCGACTTCCGCAACGTGATCCTCATCATGACCACGAACGCAGGCGCAGCCGACATGGCCAAGCCCGCTTTCGGCTTCGCGAAGACCAAGCGCGAGGGCGAGGACATCGAGGCGATCAACCGCCTGTTCGCGCCGGAATTCCGCAACCGCCTTGATGCGGTGGTGCAGTTCGGCCACCTGCCGATCGAAGTCATCCGCCAGATCGTCGACAAGTTCATCGCCCAGCTCGAAGCCCAGCTCGGCGACCGCAACGTGACCATCGAGCTGACCGACGAAGCGCGTAGCTGGCTTGTGGAGCACGGCTACGACGAGCAGATGGGCGCACGGCCAATGGCTCGTGTCATCCAGCAGCACATCAAGACGCCGCTGGCGGACGAGGTGCTGTTCGGCCGACTCAAGAACGGCGGCGCTGTGCGTGTGGCGGTCGCGGAGGAGGGGGGCGGAAAGAAACTCGCGTTCCTTTATCCCCAGGGCCCGGCATTGCCGAAGCCTGACAAGGAAGTCGTCGAGGCTCGCAAGAAGCGCAAGCCGAAGGAGGAGCCGGAGGTGCGGCGCGCCCGCGCGCGCAAGACCGGCGACGAGGGCGGCTCCGGCGATGGTCCGGGCGCTGGCGGGCGCAAGCCCCGTGGCGGCGGCGGGGTGATCCCGAAGGTGCCGCTCAAGGGATAATTCGTGCGGGGCGGGCGCGCGCTTCTTGGTGTGCGCCCGCTCGCGCCGTGCGAATCGGCGGCGCGGGCGTGCTCCTGTCCGCGCCCGATCACACGTTGCCGCACCCCGCTCGGCTGGACGGCGGGCCGCGCAGGCTCTATGTGACAGTCCGGTTTCCGTCGAACATCCGCGCCTAAAGGACGATCGCGTCCCCGCCGCCGAACCCCAGAGACGATGATGACCCAGTCAGCAGCCGCCGCAGTCGCGGTCCGTTCGAATTCCTTCTTCTCGGCCAGCCTTGCCGAGGCCGACCCCGAGATCGCTCGCGCGGTTGAACTCGAACTCGGTCGCCAGCGCGACGAGATCGAGTTGATCGCCTCGGAGAACATCGTGTCCCGCGCCGTGCTTGAGGCGCAGGGCTCGGTGATGACCAACAAGTACGCGGAGGGCTATCCGGGCCGCCGCTATTATGGCGGCTGCCAGTTCGTCGACATCGCCGAGAGCCTCGCCATCGAGCGCGTCACGCGCCTGTTCGGCTGCAAGTACGCCAACGTGCAGCCCAATTCCGGCAGCCAGGCGAATCAGGCGGTGTTCCTCGCGCTGCTCCAGCCGGGCGACGTGTTTATGGGCCTCGACCTGGCGGCGGGCGGGCATCTCACCCACGGCTCGCCGGTCAACATGTCCGGCCGCTGGTTCAAGCCAGTCTCCTACACCGTGGACGAGAAGACCCACCGCATCGACATGGATGTGGTTGAGGCCGCCGCCCTTGAGCACAAGCCCAAGCTTATCATCGCTGGCGGCTCGGCTTACGCGCGCCACTGGGATTTCGCCCGCTTCCGCGCCATCGCCGATGCGGTCGGCGCGTACCTGCTCGTGGATATGGCGCACTTCTCGGGGCTGGTGGCCGGCGGCGCCCATCCTTCGCCGTTCCCCCACGCTCACGTGGTGACGACGACCACCCACAAGACCCTGCGCGGACCCCGCGGCGGCCTGATCCTCACCAACGAGGAAGATCTCGCCAAGAAGCTCAACTCGGCGATTTTCCCTGGCCTGCAGGGCGGCCCGCTGATGCACGTCATCGCCGCCAAGGCCGTGGCCTTCGGCGAGGCGCTGCGGCCCGAGTTCAAGACCTACGCGCACGCTGTCGTCGAGAACGCGAAGGCGCTCGCCGGGGCGCTGACCGCGCGCGGCTATGACATCGTGACCGGGGGCACCGACAATCACCTGATGCTGGTTGACCTGCGCTCGAAGAAGATCACGGGCAAGGCCGCTGAGGCCGCGCTGGGTCGCGCGCACATCACCTGCAACAAGAACGGCGTGCCGTTTGATCCCGAGAAGCCGTTCGTTACGTCCGGCGTGCGCCTTGGGACGCCGGCGGCGACCTCGCGCGGGTTTGGCGTCGTCGAGTTCCAGCTTGTGGGCGAGCTGATCGCCCAGACGCTGGACGGGCTTGCCGCCAACGGCGAGGCGGGCAACGCGTCGGTTGAGGAGACGGTGCGCGGCCGCGTGAGCCAGCTTACGCAGCGGTTCCCGATTTACTGACGCCGGAGGGCGGCGCTCGCAAGCCTCGCCTTTTCACCGGGTGCGATTCTCCGGTAGGTTCCGGGACTCGCGAGTTTGGTGGCGCCGGGCTTCCGGCATGTTTGGCGAAGGTTATCGATGCGCTGTCCCTATTGCGGCAGTCTCGACACGCAGGTGAAGGATTCGCGCCCCACCGAGGACGCGTCAGCGATCCGGCGTCGTCGTGTGTGCGTGGAGTGCGCCGGGCGCTTCACCACCTTTGAGCGCGTGCAGTTGCGCGAACTCGTCATCGTGAAGCGCTCCGGCCGCAGGGTTCCCTTCGACCGGGACAAGCTCGCGCGGTCCTTCGAGATCGCGCTGCGCAAGCGGCCCGTCGACAGTGAGCGCGTCGAGCGGATGGTGACCAGCATCGTGCGGCAGCTCGAAAGCCAGGGCGAAAGCGAAATCCCGGCGGAGCGCATCGGCGAACTGGTGATGGAGGGGCTTCGGTCGCTTGACAGCGTGGCGTATGTCCGCTTTGCCTCGGTCTACAAAAACTTCCGTGAAGCCAAAGACTTCGAGACGCTGATCGACGAGTTGAACGAAGGCGGTCCGGAGCGGGAGGGCGATCACCTGGAGGCTCCGCGGTCTCGATGAGCAAGCATGGCGGGTCTGAAGACGTTGCGGGGGGCGTCCCCACGCAGGACGACGTGCGCTACATGCGTGCGGCCATCGCGCTGGGACGGCGCTGGCAAGGCCTCACGTCCCCCAACCCGTCGGTGGGCTCTCTGGTGGTTCGCGACGGCGTGATCGTCGGTCGCGGCGCCACGCGCCCGGGCGGTCGTCCCCATGCGGAAACTGTCGCGATCATGGACGCCGGCGAACAGGCGAGAGGCGCGACGCTCTACGTCAGCCTTGAGCCGTGCAGCCACTTCGGGCGCACGCCGCCATGCGCGCAGGCGATCATTTCGGCTGGCATCAAGCGGGTTGTCTCCGCGCTGGAAGACCCGGATCTGCGCGTCGCCGGGCGGGGCCATCAGATGCTGCGCGACGCGGGCGTTGAAGTTGTCGCCGGCGTGTGCGCCGACGAGGCGCGGCGCGCCAACCTTGGGCACATTCTGCGCGTGTCGCAGAAGCGGCCCATGGTGACCTTGAAGCTCGCCGAGACGGCGGATGGGTTCGCCGCCGGGGCTGAGCATGATCCGCGCCTCGCCATAACTGGCCCGGCCGCCAACAATTGCGTGCACGTCATGCGCGCCATGCACGACGCGATCATGGTGGGCGTGGGCACCGCCCGCGCTGATGATCCGCTCATGACCGTGCGCCTGCCCGGGCTTGAGGATCGCCGCCCGCTGCGGGTGGTCCTCGATACGGAGCTGAAGCTCTCGCCGCGCTCGCGGCTGGTCGCCACTGCGGGGGAGGCGCCCCTGCTGGTGATCTGCGGGCCGAGGGCGCCCGGCGAATCGCAGGCCCGTCTGGAAGACGCGGGCGCGCAGGTGGTGCATTGCCGCCTCGGCGCGGATGGCCGCCTCGACCTTCTTGCCGCGTTGCGGCTGCTCTCCGAGCGTGCGCTCACCCGCGTGTTCAGCGAGGGTGGACCGGCGGTCGCGAGCCATCTCATCGCTGCCGGGCTCGTGGACGAACTTGTGCTCTTCACGAATCAGCGGCCGCTTGGGCGCGCAGGCACGCCGGCGTTGAGCGTCGCCGCCCGCGCTGCGACTGCCGACACCGGCCGCTACAGGCTCATCGAGGATGCGCGGCTGGGGCCTGATCGGCTTCGCCGTTTCGAAAGGATTGAGTGATGTTCACGGGTATCGTGACTGATGTGGGCGAAGTTCTGGCCATCGAGAGCCGGGGCGAACTGAAGCGCGTCCGCATCGGATGCGCCTACGACGTTGAGAAGATCGATCTCGGGGCCTCCATCGCGTGCGGCGGCCCATGCCTCACCGTAGTCGACAAGGGCGTGCAGAACGGTCGCAACTGGTTCGACATCGACGCTGCCGCGGAAACGCTCGCGCTCACCAACGTGGGCGGCTGGGAGGTTGGGACGAAAGTGAACCTCGAACGCTCGCTCAAGATCGGCGACGAACTTGGCGGGCACATCGTCACTGGCCACGTGGATGGCCTCGCGACCATCCTCGATGTGCGCGCCTTCGATGGCATGGCGCGGTTCGAGATTCGCGCGCCGCGCGCTATCGCGCGTTTCATCGCGCCGAAGGGGTCGGTCTGTCTCGACGGCACGTCGCTCACGGTGAACACCGTCGATGGCGACGTGTTTTCCGTGCTGCTGATCCCCCACACCTTGCAGGTGACCACGTGGGGGCAGCGGAAGGCGGGGGACAAGCTCAACATCGAGGCCGATCTCATGGCGCGTTACGCCGCCCGGCTCGTTGAGGCGCGCGAGAAGACCGCGGACTGAGCGTTCCGCCGCGTCCTGACAGGCTTGCGCGCATGCGCTGGCCTCTCTATTGAACAAGTCCGGTCCGGGACCGCCTCAAATCATTTGGAAATCAAGCTATGGCCGAAGCGCGCCGCGACCTGTTGCCCCTGCCATCCGTTGAAGGCGCCCGCTTTCTGATCGTTGAAGCTCGTTACTATGACGGCGTCGGAGAGATGCTGCTGGCGGGCGCCACACGGGCGCTTACAGCGGTCGGCGCGACCTGGGACGTTGTGAACGTGCCCGGCGCTCTGGAGATTCCGGCGGCCATTCGCATCCTCTGTCGTTCGGGCAAGTACGCCGGCGCGCTGGCCTTGGGGTGTGTGATTCGCGGCGAGACCTACCATTTCGAGATCGTCGCCAACGAAAGCTCGCGGGCGATCATGGACATCACGGTTCAGGATCTCCTGCCCGTGGGCAACGGCATTCTCACCGTCGAAGACGAGGCCCAGGCCGTTGTGCGCGCCGACCCGGCGAAGGGCGACAAGGGCGGCGACGCCGCGCGGGCCGCGATCACGCTGCATCATCTGCGCAAGCAGGCGGGGCTTGCCTGATGGGCGCTCGTCATCGTTCCGCCGCTCGTCTCGCCGCTGTGCAGGCGCTCTATCAGATGGACGTGGCCGGCAAGGGCCTCAATGAAATCCTCGCTGAGTTCGAATCCCACTGGATCGGCGGCGAGATCGACGGCGTCCAGTACGAGGAAGCCGACATCGACCTGTTCCGCGACATCCTGCGCGGCGTTCTCGCCGACCAGGTCGCGATTGACCGCGACACCGACGCCACGCTCCAGCAGGGCTGGCCGCTGCGCCGCGTGGAGGCCGTCATGCGCGCGATCCTGCGCGCTGGCCTGTTTGAGTTGCGTGGCAAGCCGGATGTGCCCGCCCGCGTGGTCATCACGGAATACGTGGATGTGGCCGCGGCGTTCCTCGGCGGCGACGAGGTGGGCATGATCAACGCGGTGCTCGACCGCCTCGCCCGCAAGGCGCGGGCGAAGGAGTTCGCGCCCAAGGGGTGACCGCGCTGGAGCAGGGAGCCGAGGCCATGGCCGTGTCCGAAGACGACATCATCGCCTCGTACTTCGCGCCGCTTGCCGGCCCCGGGGCGCTCGGCCTGCGCGATGACGCTGCGTGCCTGACGCCGCCGCCCGACTGCGATCTCGTCCTCACCGCCGACGCTATCGTCGCCGGTGTGCATTTCTTTCCCGACGATCCGCCCGAGAGCATCGCCCGCAAGGCGCTGCGCGTGAACGTCTCCGACCTTGCGGCCAAAGGCGCCGATCCGCTGGGCTTCCTGCTGACGTTCGCCATCGACGAGCATGTGTCGGCGGACTGGATCGCCCGGTTCGCGCGGGCGCTGGGCGAGGATGCGGCGCAGTTTAACTGCCCGTTGCTGGGCGGCGACACCGTACGCACGCCGGGGCCGCTCATGTTCTCCGTTACAGCGCTGGGCGCGGTCCCCACCGGGCGCATGGCTGCGCGCACGGGCGCCCGGCCCGGCGACTATCTCTACGTGTCCGGCTTCATTGGCGACGCTGCGCTGGGCCTCCACGCCCGCATGGGCGACCGCCCGTGGGTCGGCCGGCTCACGGACACGTCGCGCGCCTACCTCATCGACCGCTATCTGCACCCCCAGCCGCGTCTGGCCCTCGCCCATGCGCTGCGCGATCACGCCAGCGGCGCCATGGATGTGTCAGACGGGCTCGCCGGCGATCTCGCCAAGATGATGCGCGCGTCTGGCGCCGGCGCCCGGGTCGATCTGGCCCGCGTGCCGCTGTCGGACGCAGTGCGCGCAGCGGTCCGCATGGAGTCCGCGCTGCTGGAGACGGCGCTCACCGGCGGCGACGATTACGAGATTTTGGCAAGTGTGCCGCCAGAGCGGGCAGTGGCGTTCGAGCACGCGGCGCGTGCTGTCGGCGTCCACACAGCGCGTATCGGCGTCGTCACGGAGGACGCTGCCTCCGGCGCCGTTTTCCTCGACGCCAACGGCGCGCCGCGCACGTTCGCGCGCGGCTCATACTCTCATTTCTGAAACAGCCGCGCGAAGGCCTGCGACGCGGCGCGCGGATCGTCCGCGGAGACAATGCCAGACACCACCGCGAGCCCATCCGCGCCGGCGGCCAGCACAGGCGCGCAGTTGTCCGCCTTCAGGCCGCCGATGGCCATCACTGGCCTGTCCGTCATGGCGCGCAGGGCGCGAAAGCCCTCCACGCCGAGTGGCGTTGAGGCGTCCGCCTTGGTCTGCTGGAGGTAGAGCGGCCCGACGCCGAGATAATCGCACAGCCGCGTATCCTCGCCGCGCATCTGGTCAGCGTTGGTGATCGACAGGCCGATGATGCGGCTGCCCGCCAGCGCGCGCACCTGCTCGACCGGCATGTCCTTCTGGCCTACGTGCACGCCTTCGGCGTCCACCGCCAGCGCGATGTCCACGCGGTCGTTGATGACCAGCGGCACGCCATGGGGGGCGAGCACGGCCTTCAAGGCCCGCGCTTCCTCCAGAAACTCGCGCGTTGTCGCGGACTTCTCGCGCAATTGCACCATGGTGACGCCGCCCTGAACGGCGGCGGCGACCACGTCCGTGAGGGCGCGGCCGCGGGCGAGGTCGCGGTCCGTGACGAGGCACAGGCGGTAGATCGAAGGATCACGGGTCATCATTGCACCTTGAGGCGCGCGACGAGGTCCGTCGCGCCAATGGAATAGAGGTTGTCGAGAAAGGCGACGCGGAACGAGCCCGGCGCGCGGGCGGTTTCCGCCGCCATGTCGCCCACCACGCCATAGAGCGCAGTGGCTGCAAAGGCAGCCTCGAACGGGGAGGGGGCGACGGCAAGATAGGCGCCCATGACGCTCGACATGGAGCAGCCCAGCGCGGTGACGCGCGGCGCCAGCGGCGAGCCGTTGGCGACGCGCACGGTCTGCTCGCCGTCGGTCACCACGTCCACCGCGCCGGTGGCGACCACCGCGCAGAAGCAGTGCCGGGCGAGTTTCACAGCCAGCGCCTCCGCCTCCGACGCGCCATGGCGGCTGTCGACCCCGCGCGGGGCGGCGGCCTCCTGGGTAATGCCTGCGATGCGCGCGACGGCCATGATCTCGGACGCGTTGCCGCGGATGATGGAAGGCCGGTGGCGCAGCAGGCGGCGGATCACACCATCGCGGTACGTGAGCAGGCCCGCTGCAACCGGATCGAGCAGCCACGGCTTGCCGTGCATCCGGGCGGCGGCGGCGGCCTTGTCCATGCTCTCGGCGCCCGTCGCAGACAGGGTGCCGACGTTCACCACCAGCGCGTCGGCTATGGCCGCGAACTCCTCCGTCTCTTCGGGCGCGTAGATCATCGCCGGCGACGCCCCGAACGCGAGAAGAGCGTTGGCGGCGATGTCCATGGACACGAGGTTGGTGACGTTTTGCACCAGAGGGCGCTGCGCGCGCGTCGCCTCCAGCAGTTCGCCCGCCCGCATCACCAGCGCTGTTGCGTCCGTTCGCACCTGCCGTCTCCCGTTTCTCAGCCTTTCTTTTAAGGCGAATCGGCGAGCGCGGACAGGCTCCCGCGGACAGGCTGTCAGGCTTGTTCGGCCTGTTTGCTCTCCAGCGTGCGGCTCCAGCAGTGGCTCATGTTCTGCGCCATGGCGGTCACATGCTCTGCGAGGGGTTCTGGCATGGTCTCATCGGCGGCTTCTTTCCACAACTTGAGCCAGCGCTCGAAGTGGGGCTCGCCGATGCGCAGGGGCAGGTGGGGCGTGAACGGCTGCCCGTTGTAGCGCGTGGTGCCCAGAACCGCCCGCGACCAGAAATCCGTCATGGCGCCAATATGGCCCTCCCAGTCGTGCACCGTGCGCGCGAACACCGGGCCGATCACGTCGTCGCCCTGAACCTTCTCGTAGAAACGCCGCAGCCCGGCTTCCAGCGCAGCTTCGATGATCGCGCGGGCGGCGGCTTCTTCCTCCGGGGTGGGGCGGGCGGTTTCCTGTGCGTCCATGGGATCCTCCTGCGATCTTGTTATGGGCGCATGAAGACAGTGGCGTTGACGTGGAGCAAGACGAAAAGCGCACCAGCCTTCAGATGCGCGGCGAGACCATCGCAGCGGGAGCGCCGTGCGCGCCAATGACACGCATCGCGTCGATGCGCAGCGCGCCGGAGGCGGCCAGCCGCAGCGCCAGCGGATAGATCACGTGCTCCTGCTCCAGCACGCGGGCGCCAAGCGACCCGGGCGTATCGTCGTCCAGCACGGCGACGGCGGCTTGCGCGATGATGGGGCCGGCGTCCATCTCCGCGACCACGTAATGCACCGAGCAGCCGTGGACCTTCACCCCGTCTGCGAGCGCGCGCTCATGGGTATGAAGCCCCTTGTAGGAGGGCAGCAGGGACGGGTGGATGTTGATGAGCCGCCCCTCCCAGCGCTGCACAAACGAGGGCGTGAGAATGCGCATGAAGCCCGCAAGGCAGATGAAGTCGATGCGGTGCGCGTCCAGCATCTTCTGCAGCGAGCCCTCAAACGCCTCACGCCCGGCGTAAATCTTGTGATCCACGGCGGCGGTGGCGATGCCCTGCGCCTTGGCGGCCGCAAGGCCCGGCGCATCCGGCTTGTTGGAGAGAACCAGCGCGATTTCCGCCGGGAACTCAGGCTCGCGCGCCGCGGCGATGAGCGAGGCCATGTTGGAGCCGCGCCCGGAAATCAGAATAGCGGTGCGGCGCTTGCTCACAGCTTCAGCCGCCCCGTGGTGACGACCGGCTCAGACGTGCGGGCGATGATCTCGCCCACGCGCACGGGCGCCTCGCCTGCGGAGCGCAGCGCGGCCTCCACCTCGTCGGCCTTGGCGGCCTGCGCCACCACAATCATGCCCACGCCGCAGTTGAACGTGCGCAGCATCTCGGATTCGACCACGCCGCCTTCCTTCGCGAGCCAGCCGAACACGGGGGGAACGTCGATGGCGTCCAGATCAAGCCGCACGGCGATGTCGTCAGGCAGCACGCGGGGAATGTTGTCGGGGAAGCCGCCGCCGGTGATGTGGGCCAGCGCCAGTATGCCGTCGGTCGCCTTCAGCGCCGCGAGCAGGCTCTTCACGTAAATGCGCGTGGGGGTGAGCAGCGCCTGCGCCAGCGTCTGGCCCGGCGCGAACGGGCAGGGGGCGTCCCACGCCAGCCCCGCGCGCTCGACGATGCGGCGCACCAGCGAAAAGCCATTGGAGTGAACGCCCGAGGAGGGCAGGCCGAACACCACGTCGCCGGGCGTCGGCGCGCCCTTGGGCAGCAGGCGCCCGCGTTCGGCGGCGCCCACCGCGAAGCCCGCGAGATCGTAATCGCCGGCGGCGTAGAGGCCCGGCATTTCGGCGGTCTCGCCGCCAATCAGCGCGCAGCCTGCGTCGACGCAGCCAGCCGCGATGCCCTTCACGATGGCGACGCCGGCCTCGGGGTCGAGCTTGCCGGTGGCGTAGTAGTCGAGGAAGAACAGCGGCTCGGCGCCCTGCACGATGAGATCGTTGACGCACATGGCCACGAGGTCGATGCCGACCGTGTCGTGGATGCCGCTCTCGATGGCGATCTTGACCTTGGTGCCGACGCCGTCGTTGGCGGCCACCAGAATGGGATCAGAGAAGCCCGCAGCCTTCAGGTCGAACAAGCCGCCAAAGCCGCCGATCTCGGCGTCGGCGCCGCGCCGGCGCGTCGAGCGCACGAGCGGCTTGATCTTCTCCACCATGGAGTTGCCGGCGTCGATGTCGACGCCCGCCTGGGCGTAGGTGAGGCCGGGCTTCTGCGGGTCTTGCATGGCGGTCCTTGGCGATCCCTGGCGATCCGTTCGCCGCGCCCGGGGTTATCCCGGGCGGCGTCGGGACGCAAGGCGCGCGCAAGGGCGCGCGCCTTCGTGGATCAGGTGAAGACGTCCGCGATAATGCCCGCGTACCAGCCCATGTTTTCGGCCTGGGTCTCCTTGCGAAGCTCGGCCGTCTCGCCGGTCTTGGAGACGAAGGTCTCCACCGCTGCGATCCTGCCGTCCTTGGCCTCGTAGGAGCCGCCGATCTTCACCGTGTCGTCGGGCGCCAGCAGCGACCAGCAGGTGTTGGCGTAGCGGGCCGGGAATACGCGCGCATCCGTCAGCTCGCCGCGGATCGCCATGGCCGCGACCTTGGCCTGGCTGTTGGCCGAGAAGCCGGACTTCGGCATGTCGCCCGCGATTGTGGCGTCGCCCAGCACATAGATGTTGGGGTCGCTCGCGGACTTCATGTTCTCCGGCAGGATGGGGCAAAAGCCCGTCTGGTTGGCGAGGCCGGAGTCGAGCGCGATGCGCCCGGCGGTCTGGGCGGGGATCACGTTGACGAGCGCCGCGTCCTTAAAAGTCTCGAAGCCCGTGACCACGGTGTTGGTCCTGGGATCGACCGACTTCAGACCTTCGTGGATCTTCGGGCCCATCCACTCGACCATGCCGGGGTAGTGCTTGTTCCAGCCTTCCTGGAACAGCGCCTGCTTGGAGAAGGTCTCCTTGGCGTCGATGACGACGATCTTCGCCTTCGTCTTGCCGGCGCTCTTGAGCACGTGCGCCATCATGGAGATGCGCTCGTAGGGGCCGGGCGGGCAGCGGTACGGGTTCGGGGGCGCAATCATCACCACGAGACCGCCATCGGGAACCGCCTCAAGGCGCTTGCGCAGCAGCGCAGTCTGCGGACCGGCCTTCCACGCGTGGGGCATGGTCTCTTCATGCTCGCGGCCCCAGCCGGGGACGCTGTCGTACTTCAGGTCGATGCCCGGGGAGACGACGAGACGGTCGTAGGGCAGGCGCGAGCCATCTTCCAGCACGACCTCTTTCTTGTCGCGGTCAATGGCGCGGGCCGTCTGGTGATTGAGCTTCACGCCATAGTTCGCCGCCAGCTTGTCGTAGCTGTGGGTGATAGAGGCGAGGTCGCGGAAGCCGCCGAGATAGAGGTTCGAGTGGAAGCAGGTGACGAACTGCTTGGCGGGCTCGACGAGGGTCACCTCAATGGCGCCCTTGCTGTCCTTGGCGATGTACTTCGCCGCAGTTGCGCCGCCCGGACCGCCGCCGATGACGACGACACGGGGCTTGGCCTGTCCGAGAACGGGCGGGGCGGCGAGAAGGGTCGCTGCGCCGAGGCTGGCGCTGCCGACCAGCAGGCGGCGTCTGTCGATGATCATGGTGACCTCCTTAAGGTGCGGCCGGCTTCGGCAGGGAGCCGAAGTAGGCGGCGAGGGCTTCGATGTCGGACTGGGAGAGGCGGCCAGCGATGGTGCGCATGACCGCGTTCTCCCGCTCCCGGTTCTTGTAGGCGCGCATCACCGCGACGAACTGATCTTCGGGCCAGCCAACGATGGCGGGCACGCCCTCGCTTTGCTTTCCCGAGAGCTGATGGCAGGTGACGCACTCGCTGGACAGGTACTGACCGAGTTCGCGGTCGCCCTTCGATGTCTGGGCAAGGGCCGGCGTCGCCGCAAGCCCACCCGCGAGAATGCTCGCCAAAACAGCGCGATGTATGAACACGAACATAGGGCCGCTCAACCGACAGTGAGTGTGGCGGAGGCGGTGTGTTCGACGCCATCGTCGTCGCGCCACACAAACTTGAACTCTCCGCTTTCGCGCGCGCGAAAGCTGAACGACTGGTACGGGTTGGCGGAAATCGCCGGCTGCCAGTCGGCCTCGAACACGGTCTTGCCGTTGAAGCTCGCCGTGAAGCGGTTGATGATCTTGCGCGGGATGCGCGCGCCGGCGCCATCGACCCGCTGGCCCGTCTCCATCTGGTGGCTGACGAGGGTGCGGATCTCGATGATTTCGCCTGGCTTGGCCTTCTGCGGCAGACGCACGCGGGGATTGATGTTTGCGGACATGGATCGTTCTCCTTCCGCTCAGCCGGCGCAGCCGCCGACAGTGACCTTCACGTCCTGCCGGTGCGAGAAGAGCTGGCCGTCTGACATTTCCGCAATGACGACAATGTTCTGGCTCTGCGCGAGGCGGATGCGCGTTGATGCGGCGGCGCGGCCGCAATCGGGCGTGAATTTGAACGTCACCACGCCCGGCGCCGGGTTTCCATCCGCGAAGATGTGGATCGAGCGGACGAAGTCCTTCTCCGTCATCGGGCTTTCGACCTCAACGCCGATGGGCGCAGCAAGCCCGTTCTCGGCAATCTGGGCGAGATCAAGCTTGATGCGCCCGGCGCTCATGGCGCGGTCGCCGTAGAGCTTGGCAATCTCGGCGGCCACGGACTTTGCGTCCGCGAACGCGAGGCGCGGGGCTATCACTGCCGCCGCCGCTCCGATAAGCGAAGCGCGTGCAAAGGAGCGTCGTGAGAGAGCCTGAGGCATGGATCGTCCAATTACGGTTTGTCTATTATCTGGCTTCAACGCCGCGCTTGGCAATAGTTTGACGCCCGCGATGTGAAGAATTTTTGTATCTACATTTTACGAATGTAGAAAAATAGTCGATCCGGGCGGTTTCCGGGCGTGAACATGTCCGCTAAAATTGACACTCGTGCGAGTTAACCCCTGCCGGAGCGGCCGTGACTGATCTTATTCCCTCTGCCGCGCCTCTTGAGGCGGAGCACCCCGCCCGCAAAGCCGCCATGAACGAGTTGCACGCGAGGCCCGCGCCCCGCGTCGATGTGTCGGGCCACGTCACGCGGCTCGTGTATGCGCTCGACGAGCGTGGGCAGCAGACTACGCCGCGCCGCATCGACCTGATTTGCCGCGCAGCAGAGGCGCCGGCGCCCCCGCTTGGCGCTCGTTATCACGCGATCATCATCGAGGGTCGCGAGCTGCGCTGGGAGCGCCACACGGAGTTCGTCACCTACACGTTTGTCTCGCCCGGCGACGGACGTACGGAGGCGATCTGGGCGCGTCTCACGGGCGAGCAGGAGGTGCGCACTGTGGCCGGCCCGCTGGCGGCCCGCATCGCCATCGCCGTTTCGCCGCGGTCGGCCGCTCCCCACGAAGCGCCGCCGGCCGACGCCAGCGCCTCGATTGTGTTGGGAGGCCGCGCCCGCATCTGGACCGATTTCCGGCCTGACGGGTACGGGTTCATCCGCTTTCGGCTGATCCACGACGACTTGACGCCGGATCAGCTCGGGACGCTCTGCCAGCGTATTCTGGAGATCGAGACCTATCGCATGATTGCGCTTCTGAGCCTGCCGCGCGCCCGCGCCACCGGCACGCTGGTGCAGGAGCTGGAGGCGGAGCTTGGCGAGGTGACCAAGCGCATCGAGGCGAACGAGCCGCAAGCGTCGAGCGAGCCGATGTTCGTGGACCTGACGCGGCTGGCCGCCCGGGTCGAGGCGGAACTGGCGTCCGCGTCCTTCCGTTTCTCCGCAGCGCTTGCCTACGGCGCCATCGTCGAGGATCGCGTGCGGGCTCTGGATGAGCAGGCGGACGGCGAGCGGCCCACCATCGGGACGTTTCTGATGACGCGCCTGACGCCGGCCATGCGCACGTGCTCCAGCATGCAGAAGGCGCTCGCCGATCTGGCGTCCCGCTGCGCGCGCGCCGCCGACCTGATCCGCACGCGCATTGATCTGGAGCTGGCGCGCCAGAACAACGTGTTGCTGGAAACGCTGAATCAGCGAACGCGACTGCAAACGCGGATGCAGCAGACCGTCGAAGGGCTGTCGGTGGCGGCGATCAGCTACTACGTCCTTGGGCTGCTGGCCTATCCCATCAAGGGCGCCTACGAAGCCGGGGTCTGGCGCTTCGACACCGGCGTGACGCTTGCGGCGCTCGCGCCATTGGTGATTGCTGGCGTCGCGTTCGCAGTCAGACGCATTCGGCGCCAGCATACGGATCCCATATGATCGCCCCGGCGCGTCTGCTGGCGACCGCGCTGCTGGCGGCGGTGACCCTGTTGCCGGGGGCGGCTGCGTGGAGCGCCGAACTGCTGATGTTCGAGCGCAAGGGCTGCGGGCACTGCGCACGCTGGCTCGCGCAGGTCGGTCCCGTCTATCCGCGCACGGACGTTGCGAAGCGCGCGCCCCTGAGGCGGGTTGATCTCGGTGAGGAGCGCCCGCCGGAGGGCGTGACATCGCCGGTCCGCTTCACGCCAACCTTCGTTCTCATGGATCAGGGGCGGGAGGTCGGCCGCATCGTCGGCTACATCGACGACGCCACGTTCTGGGGCCTCCTCGCCAACCTCATGGCTAGACTGGACGAGCAGTCGGCGAAGCCGCCGAATTAGGCGACCGCCCCCCAGCGGCGCGCTGGCGCGCGGCCAGGACCGGCTTTAAGCTGTCGCGTCCGGCGCCACGCGACCGGGAACGAGGGAGGGAACCATGAGAGCAGCATCACGCGCGGCGCGCGTTTTCGCGGCTGTCGCCGCACTGTCGGGCGCATTCGCGATGAAGGCGCACGCCCAATCGGGGGCGCAGGATTACCCGGCGAGACCGATCACCATTGTCGTGCCCCTGGCGGCCGGCTCCGGAATGGACACCATCGCCCGGCTCTACAGCGAGAAGCTGCAACAGTCGCTGGGCAAGCCCGTCATCATCGACAACCGTCCCGGCGCCGCGCTCATGCTCGCCGCGCAGGCTGTCGCCGCCGCCCCGCCGGACGGCTACACGCTGGTGCTGGCCACCACGTCGTCGATGGCGATCAACCCGACGCTCTACAAGCAGATCAACTACGATCCTGAGAAGAGTTTCACGCCCATCGCCCTCTACGTGAAGTCGCCCTTCATTCTGGCGGTGAATCCCGATCTTCCGGCCAAAAGCGTCAATGAACTGATCGCTCTGGCGAAATCCCGGAAGGATCCGCTCAACTACTCGTCGCCCGGCGCCGGCGTCGCCCAGCACCTCTCCATCGAGTACATGAAGAGCAAGTTCGGCATTGAGATGACTCATGTGCCGTACCGCAACACGCCGCAGTCGATCCTCGACATCGCCTCGGGCCATGTGCATCTGGGCTTCGTGGAGGCGGGCGCCGGGCTTCCGCTCATCAAGGATGGAAAGCTGCGCGCGCTTGCGGTCTCGTCCGCCACGCGTCTGCCCGTGCTGCCTGAGACGCCGCCGTTTGCGGAAGCCTCCGGCCAGAAGGATTTCGAGGCCGTGTCGTGGCACGCCATGCTGGCGCCGGCCGGCACGCCCGACGCCATCGTGCAAAGGCTGCATAACGAGATGAAGCGAATCATGGCCGAGCCCGAGATGCGCGACAGGGTCGCGGCGCTGGGTCTGATCCCCTTCGACACGCCATCGGTGGCGGATCTGCGGGTGTACCTGCGAGAGGAGCGGGAGAAGTGGGGCGCCCTCGTGCGCAGCCTTGGCCTCGCCGGATCGCAATAGCCCTGCTGGCTAATCACGACGATTGTGATACTGCTGCAGGCCTATGAGCGCCCACAGTCTTTTGGCCAGCCTGCCGAACCTCATCAGTCTCGGCAGGCTCGTGCTGGTCCCCATCATTGTCGCACTCATCGTCCAGCCCGAGTGGTGGCTGGCGTTCCTTCTGTTCGTTGTCGCGGGCATTTCCGACGCCGTTGACGGCTGGCTCGCCAAGCGCTTCGACCTGCGCACGGAGGTGGGGGCCTACCTCGACCCGATCGCCGACAAGGCGCTGCTCGTATCGATTTATGTCTCCCTCGCGGTCGTCGGCGTGCTGCCGGCTACAATCGTGATCCTCGTCGTGTCCCGCGATTTGATGATCGTTGGCGCGGTGATGATCTCGTGGGTCATGGACAAGCCGGTGACGATCCGGCCGCTTCTGGTCTCGAAGCTGAACACGGCGGCGCAGATCGCGCTGGCTGCGGCGGTTCTGGCGGCCAAGGCGTTTGGTCTGCCGTTCGGGCTCTGGTTCACGGTGGCGATCTATGCGGTTGCGGGTTTGACCATCGCGTCCGCCGCCGCCTACCTCACCCAGTGGATCCGCCACATGGACCTGTGACGGCGTTAATGGCGCCTGTTGATCGTGGGGATAAGCGGGCTACTCATCATCACGGCGCTGATCGCGCTGGCGCCTCGCGGTGCGCCACTTCGCCCTGATCAGCGTGCATCAGCCGGCGTTGGTTCGTCTTTCTGAGGCGTCCGGCGCGGGCCAAGGCCCACAATGTCGGGCTTGAACTTTGGCCGCCTGATCGGCATCACCGCTGGCGTGTTGAGTTTCGTTTCCAGCGCCGGCTCATTGGGCGGCCCGTTCTTTTCGGCGGCATTGGGCGCGGCAGGGCTGGTTCCTGCGACGCGCGCGGCTGATTTTGTAGCGAGTTTGTAGTGGCGTCCCGTGAAACCAGTGCCTGACCAGCTTGCCCTCGATTTGCCCGTCGAACCCCGGTTCGGCCGCGAGGACTTTCTCGTATCTCCCTCGAATGCAAAAGCGTTCGAGCATTTCGAGCGCTGGCCCGACTGGCCTGCGCGCATAAGCCTGCTGCTGGGGCCGACGGGGTCTGGCAAGAGCCATCTCGCGTCGATCTGGGCCGAGCGGTCCGGGGCCGCCGTGGCGCCGGCGTCCGCCTTGAGCCACATAAACCTTCCCGCGTTCGCCGAGGCCGGCGCGGTCGTGGTGGAGGATGCGGACCGGCGGCTGAGCGCCGAGCACGAGCTTTTTCATCTCATCAATATGCTGCTGGAGCGTGGCGGCTTCCTCGTGCTCACCGCCCGCACGTGGCCCGACGCGTGGGGCCTGGCGACGAAGGATCTGCTCTCGCGGCTGCGGCTCGCGCCCGCCGTCGAGATCGGCGAGCCTGACGACGCCTTGATCCGGGCGGTTCTGGTGAAGCTGTTCTTCGATCGTCAACTCGTCGTGGACGCGTCCGTGATCGAGTATCTCGCCCTGCGGATCGAGCGGTCGCTGGACGCCGCCCGCGGGATCGTTGACAGTCTGGACCGCGAGGCGCTGGCGCAGGGCCGACCGGTGACCCGGCCCATGGCCGCGGCGGTGTTGCGGCGCGAGGGCGTCACTGTGTGACCGTCATCGATTCGTCACGCTTTCGGGCGACACACGCGCCAGAGCGAACGAGGAGAGAAACGTGAGCACGGAGCCCCAAATTCTCGCCGGTGAAGCCCCCGAGGCGCTGGACGAGACCCTGAACCGGCCTCCCACGTCGCCCGCTGAACGATACGTCAACCGCGAGCTGTCGTGGCTCGAGTTCAACAATCGTGTGCTTGCGGAGGCCTCCAATCGCAATCACCCGTTGCTCGAGCAGCTTCGCTTCCTGTCCATCTCGGCGAACAACCTCGACGAGTTCTTCATGGTTCGCGTCGCTGGTCTGCTGGGGCAGGTGCGCTCCGGCGTGTCCACGCCCTCGGACGATGGGCTCACGCCGTCAGAGCAGCTCTCGCGCATCCGCAAACGTGTCGATGAACTTGTCATTGCGCAGCAGGAGCGCTGGCGGGAGTTGCGCGCCGAACTGGCGCAAGAGCACATCGTCATCGCCGAGCCTTCGGATCTGAGGAAGAAGCAGCTCGAATGGCTGAACGACTACTTCGTGCAGCACATCTTCCCGATCCTGACGCCGCTCGCCATCGACCCCGCGCATCCGTTCCCGTTCATCCCCAACCTCGGGTTTTCGGTCGCCCTGGACCTCGTGAACGAACGGGACGGACGGCGCCTCAACGCGCTTGTGCGCCTGCCGCCGAAGGTGGAGCGCTTCATCCGCCTGCCGGAAAGTGGGTCCGCCGGCTTCCGGCTGGTGACGCTGGAGTCGCTGATCGCCTCCCAGACCGGTCGGCTGTTCCCCGGGTACAAGGTGGTGGGGCAGGGGCATTTCCGCGTTGTTCGCGACAGTGATCTCGAACTTGAGGAAGAGGCCGAGGATCTCGTCCGCTTCTTCGAGTCAGCCCTCAAGCGCCGCCGCCGCGGCCGTGTGATACGCCTTGAGATCGAGGGGCAAATGCCCGAGGCGATCCGCCAGTTCGTCGCCGGGCAACTCGACGTGAGCGAGGACAACACCTACGTCCAGCAGGGGATGCTGGCGCTCAACGAGCTCGCCGAGATCGTGTCCCTCAACAGGCCGGACCTCAAGTTCGAGCCCTACAATCCCCGCTATCCCGAGCGCGTGCGCGACAACGCGGGGGATTGCTTCGCGGCCATCAAGCAGAAGGACTTCATCGTCCACCACCCCTATGAGTCGTTCGACGTGGTGGTGCAGTTCCTTACACAGGCGGCGCGCGACCCCAACGTGGTCGCCATCAAGCAGACGCTCTATCGCACCTCGTCCGACAGCCCCATCGTGCGCGCGCTCATCGAGGCGGCGGAGGCGGGCAAATCCGTCACCGCGCTCGTGGAGCTGAAAGCGCGCTTCGACGAAGAGGCCAACATTCGCTGGGCGCGTGACCTCGAACGCGCCGGCGCGCAGGTGGTTTTCGGGTTCATCGAACTCAAGACGCACGCGAAGCTGTCCATGGTGGTGCGTCGCGAGGGGCCGGGCCTTGTGACGTATTGTCATGTGGGCACGGGCAATTATCACCCGGTCACCGCGCGCATCTACACGGACATTTCGTTCTTCACGGCCGATCCGGTGCTGGCTGCTGACGTGGGGCAGGTATTCAACTTCATCACCGGCTATGCGCAGCCGGCGCACCTCCAGCGCATGGCTGTGTCGCCCATCAGCCTCAAGCAGCGACTTCTTGACCACGTGGAGGAGGAGATCGCCCACGCGAAAGCGGGCCGGCCTGCTGCGATCTGGGGCAAGTGCAACGCGCTCGTGGATCCAGTCATCATCGAGGCGCTCTACAGGGCGAGCGCCGCTGGCGTGCAGATTGATCTTGTGGTGCGCGGCATCTGCTGCCTGCGCCCGCAGACGCCAGGCCTCAGCGAGAACATCCGCGTGAAGTCGATCGTGGGGCGCTTCCTTGAGCACGCGCGCATTTTCGCCTTTGGCGCCGGCCACGGGCTGCCGCACAAGAAGGCGAAAGTCTACATCTCCTCGGCCGATCTGATGCCGCGCAATCTTGATCGGCGGGTCGAGGTGTTGCTGCCGCTGGAAAATCCGACGGTTCATGAACAGGTTCTGGATCAGATTCTGGTCGCAAACCAGATTGATAACCAGCAGAGCTACCGGGTCTTGCCGGATGGGGGGAGCGAGCGCATATTGCCGGCGCCGGGCGAGGAGCCCTTCAACGCGCACAGCTATTTCATGACGAACCCGTCATTGTCTGGCCGTGGCAAGTCGCTGAAGAACTCCAGCCCCAAGACCCTGTTCAAGCGTCCCAAGTCGGCAGATTCATGACGTCACCCATCGAAGCGCAAGGACGCCTGCCCGAGCTAGATCCAATCGCCATCGTCGATATCGGTTCCAACTCAGTCCGCCTCGTCGCCTACGAAGGACTTACCCGTTCCCCCAACCCGATCTTCAACGACAAGGTTCTTTGTGGGCTTGGTCGCGGGGTGGCGACCACGGGCAAGCTGAATGAAGAGGGCGTAGAGCGCGCCCTGAAAGCGCTGGAGCGTTTCCGCGTCCTGTGCCGCAACATGAAGGTGCGCGACATCCACGTGCTCGCCACCGCCGCGGCGCGCGACGCAGCCAACGGCCCGGACTTCCTCCGCGCGGCGTCGGCAGCTATTGGGGCGAACATCGAACTGCTGTCGGGGGAGCGCGAATCCAAGCTCGCAGCCATGGGCGTCGTGTCCGGCTTCTACAAGCCGGACGGCGTGGTGGGCGATCTCGGCGGCGGCTCGCTCGAACTGGCGGACGTCAGGGGCGACAAGCTGGGGAAGGGGATTTCCCTGCCGCTTGGCGGCCTTGCCCTGATGGATGTGTCGAAAAACTCGCCAAAGAAGGCGCAGAAAATCGTCCGCGAGGCGCTGGCGAACGCCAAGCTCCTGAAGAAACTGGAAGGCCGCACGTTCTATTGCGTCGGCGGCACGTGGCGCGCGCTGGCGCGGCTGCATATGAGCCAGCGCAGTTATCCGCTCAACGTGATGCACAGTTATGTGATTCCGCCCCGCGACGCGGCTGACTTTGCTGCGTTGGTGGAGCGTGTGAACGCGGACGCGCTCGTCGCCATCGAGACGGTCGCCACGGGGCGGCGGCCGTTGCTCGCCTACGGCGCGGTGGTGCTGGAGGAGATCATCCGGCAGGCGCGGCCCAAGGAAATCGTGGTTTCTGCGCTGGGCCTGCGGGAGGGGCTCCTTTACGAGCGCCTGTCCCGCGCCGACCGGAAGCGCGATCCGCTGATCGAGGCCGCGCGCGATCTCAACGTTCTGCGCTCGCGCTCGCCGCGCCATGGCGAAGAGCTATGCGACTGGACTGACGCCTTCATGAAGGCGAACCAGCTTGTGGAGTCGGAAGATGAAAGGCGCCTGCGCCATGCGGCCTGCCTGCTATCCGACATCGGCTGGCGCGCCCACCCGGATTATCGCGGCGAGCAGGCGCTCAATATCATCGCCAATGCGGCGTTCGTGAGCGTCGATCATCCCGGGCGCGCGTTCATCGCGCTGGCCGCGTCCTACCGGCACATGAGCCCGGATCATAACGTGGCGCCCTACCTGCGCACGCTTGCGACCGCACGCCAGCTTGACCGCGCACGCCTGCTCGGCGCGGCGAGCAGGGTCGCTTACGCGATCAGCGCCGCCATGCCCGACGTGCTGCCGCGCACGCCGCTCGCTTGCACCCGCGCGAAGCTGACCCTGCGCCTGCCCGCCGATCTCGCGCCCCTCGCCAATGACAGGCTGGCGAGCCGCCTGCGCGCGCTCGCCAAGCTCATTGGCAGGGACTCGGAAATCCGCATCGACGGGTAGGCGTCGCCGGCCTGCTCAGGCTGGCGCGCCGGTCACCTGCCGCTCGAGGTGCTCCACAAACGCGGGCGGCAACTCCATGGCGCTGGCCAGCGCATCGAGAAACGCCTTCTCGGAGGGATGGTCCGGATCGATGGCGAGGCGCGCTGCGAGGTAAAGCTCCGCCGCCTGCTCCATGCCGTTCGCCATGGATGCGATCTGCCGGACGCTGGGCGGATTGGACAGCGCATCGAACAGGAACGCCTTCGCGTCCGCGTCGAACCCGGCGCGATTCGCGGCGTCGAAAATCTGCTTGTGCTCCTCGGGGCCGATGTGGCCATCCGCGTTGGCGGCGGCGATCATCGCCTTGATGAGGGCGAGCGCGAACGGCGCGCCGTCCGCCGACTGCGTGGGAAGGAACGGCGAATTGTCGGCCGGCGCGTCCGCGGCTGTCGCCACTGGCGCGGCCGCAGCGTCCCGCCCGGCCCGCCAGTTCTGCCAAGCCCTATGGGCGAGCGCTCTTAGTGCGGCAGCCGCGCCGACGGACAAAAGGCCGCCGGCCATTTTGCGCGCGCTTTTGTTGCCAAGCAAGACGCCAAGGATGCCGCCGGCTGCGAGGCCGCCCATGGCGCCGCCTGGAATATTGCCCAGCAGGTCGCCGAGACCGCCGGAGCGGGCGGGGGCGTGGTGGTCACGCGGCTGGCCCGCCTGCGACTGACCGCTCTGCGGCTTGTCGTTTTGCCCTGCGCCAAGCGCGCCGCCGAGTTGGCCAAGGAGTCCACCCAGCCCGCCTTGACCTGCCCCGCCGCCAAGCGCTCCCTTGGCCCGCTCTGCAAGCGAGCCGGAGCCAAGAAACTGTTCCAGTAGCTTTTGCGCATCCATGGCGGAACCTCCGTTGGTCCCGCTTGAGGTGGGGAGGTCACGCCTCCGTCGCAAGGAGGTGACGGAAATGTAATCCGCTCAGGCGACCTCGGCCTGCTCGCCGGGGGTGTCCTGCCATTCCAGCGTGACGACCCGGCCGCGCTCGACTGTGAGGGCGAGCTTGCCGCGCTTCAATTCGAGCGCCTTGGCGCCAAAGATTTCGCGACGCCAGCCCCGCAGGGCGGCCACTTCGGCCCGGTCGTCTGAGGCGATGGCCTCGAGATCGTCCACGGTCGCGATCATTTTCGCAGCGACGCCATGGCGTTCGCTGACCTGACGCAGCAGCACCTTGAGCAACTCGACGGTGGCGCCGGTGGAGCCTCCGGAGCGGCGTTCACGCTCGATCTTCGGCAGGGTCGCAGGATCGCGCGCGAGGCCGCGCTCCACTGCCGCCAGAATGTCGGCGCCGGAGCGGGAGCGCTCCATCCCGCGCGGAAAGGCCCGCAGGTTGGCGAGAGCGTCCGCCGAGCGCGGCGCCGCCAGCGCCACTTCGATCATCACATCGTCCTTGAGCACGCGGGAGCGCGGCACGTCCTTGGACTGCGCCTCGCGCTCGCGCCACGCGGCGATCTCCATCAGCACGGCAAGATCACGCGGCTTGCGGGCGCGGTGGCGGAACCGCTCCCAGGCGTTGTCTGGATGCTGCTCGTAAGTGGCGGGCGCCGACAGGCTCTCCATCTCGTCGGCGAGCCAGTCCGTGCGGCCAGTGGTCTCGAGTTTCGCCAGAAGGGAGCGGTAGATGTCGCGCAGGTGCGTCACGTCGGCGAGCGCATACGCGATCTGCGCGTCGGACAGCGGGCGGCGCGTCCAATCCGTGAAACGGGAAGACTTGTCGATGGCCACCCGGCACAGCGACTGGGCCAGCTCGCCATAAGACACCTGATCGCCGAACCCGCACACCATCGCCGCCACCTGCGTGTCGAACAGGGGCGCCGGGATCATCTTGGCGAGGTTCCAGACGATCTCGAGATCCTGCCGCGCGGCGTGGAACACCTTGACCACCGCCGGATCGGCCATCAGGGCGAAGAAAGGCCCCAGATCGAGCCCATCAGCGAGAGCATCGACGGCCACCGCCTCGTCATCCGAGGCGATCTGGATGACGCAGACCTTCGGCCAGAACGTCGTTTCGCGCAGAAACTCCGTATCGACGGTGACGAAAGGGTGGCGGGAGAACCGCGCGCACGCATGCGCCAGTTCGCTGGTGGTGGTGATCAGGCTCATTTCGAGATTTCGTATAACCCAATCGGCGTCACGGTACGAGAGAGATTCGTGGGCTTCGGCGGCGCGGGGGCGGGGGCCAAGTTGCAGGCCCGCTCGCCCGGCCCTAAGGTGCGCGCGGGAGCGAAAACGAACAGGGCCAGGAGATTTTGCGCATGTCGACGCCGGTCGCCTCGGTCGACGCGAATACGGGCGCGAGCCCGGCAAGCCAGGCGGCCGGAACGAGGCCGCTGCCCCGCGCGCTTGAGCGTTGCCAGAACATCACTGACCTGCGCGAGGCCGCCCGCCGGCGCCTGCCGCGCGGCGTGTTCGAGTTCTTCGACCGCGGGTCGGAGGACGAAGCCTCCCTGCGCAACAACCGCGAGGCGTTCGCCCGCATCAAGCTGCGCAACAAGGTGCTGGTGGACGTGTCGCGCAGGTCCATGGCGATGCCCCTCTTCGGCAAGCCCATGTCCATGCCGCTCGCCATTGCCCCCACCGGTGTCGCCGGGGTCTGCTGGTATGAGGGCGAGGCGGAACTCGCCCGCGCCGCGGCGAAGGCCGGCGTGCCTTTCACGCTGGCGACTCCGTCCGTCACGTCCATCGAGACGATTGCGGCTGTGGAGGGCGGACGCAAGTGGTTCCAGCTCTACATGTGGCGCGAGCGGGAACTGTCCTACGCACTCGTGCAGCGAGCCTTCGACGCCGGCTTCGAGGCGCTGATCCTCACCGTGGACACTCCCGCGCCGCCGATCCGCGAATACAACCGGCGCAACGGCTTCTCCATGCCTTTCCAGCCCAACGCCCGCGCGCTCATCGATATGGCGCTGCATCCGCGCTGGCTCATGACCGTCATGGCGCGCTACCTCGCGAAGGAGGGGATGCCGAAGCTCGTGCACTACCCCACAGGCGCGGTGAGCCGTATGGCGCCAGGCGCAGCTCCCAAATCAGCGGTGCCCAACCTGCGTGGCGACAACCTGACGTGGGACGACTTGAAGCGCCTGCGGGACATCTGGCGCGGCCCGCTCATGATCAAGGGCGTGCATCTGCCCGAGGACGCCGCGCGCGCGGTGGAAGAGGGCGTGGACGCCGTGATCGTTTCGAACCACGGCGGGCGCAACCTCGACAGCGCGGTGGCGCCCATCGAGGTGCTGCCGGAGATCGCGGCGGAGGTCGGCGGGCGCATTCCGGTGCTGCTTGATTCCGGCGTGCGGCGGGGCGGCGACGTGGTGAAGGCGCTGGCGCTGGGCGCGAGCGCTGTCCTCTCCGGGCGCCCCACGCTCTATGGCCTTTCGGTCGCAGGCGAGGCCGGCGCACTGCATGCGCTGTCGCTCCTGCGCCGGGAGATCGACGCCACCATGGCGTTTACGGGCTGCGCCAGCGTGTCGGACATCGGGCCGCGCGCGGTATGGACCGGGCCGCGTTAATCGCACGCGCCCGCATTGTTTTTCGCCTCGCTCTGTTCTAGCGAGGCCACAACGGACAAAATCGAAATTCCGGGAGGACGGCTCAGCATGTCAGAGAAAGTCATCGAAAGCGGCACGATTGCGGACGCGTACATCGAAATCCTCGCCGACCGCGGCGTTGAGTATCTGTTCGCGAACGCGGGCACGGATTTCGCGCCGCTGATCGAGTCGCTCGCGAAGTTCGAGATCGAGGGCCGCAAGACCCCGCGCCCCATCACCGTTCCCCATGAGAACGTCGCCATTCACATGGCGCTTGGCTACTACCTGCAAACCGGCAAGCCGCAGCTTGTCATGGTGCACGTCAACGTCGGCATGGCCAACGCCATGTGCGGCGTGCTCAACGCGTGGCGCGGAAACCTGCCGGTTCTCTTCACCACCGGCCGCACGCCCTACAGCGAAGAGGGTGGGCTGATGGGCGCGCGCAGCGGCGAAATCCACTGGCCGCAGGAAATGCGCGATCAGGGCGCCATGCTGCGCGAGATCGTGAAGTGGGATTACGAACTCAAGAACGGGCAGGTGCTGGAAAGCGCCATCGACCGCGCGCTCAACATCACCATGAGCGAGCCGAAGGGCCCAGTGTACCTTTCGCTGCCGCGCGAAGTGCTGGCGGCGCCGATCGAGAACTTCCGCTATCAGTCGCCCTCGCGCCACATGGCGGCGAGCGCGCCTTTCCCCGATCTTGCGGCCATCGACCGCGCGGCCGACATGATCGCCAAGGCCGAAAACCCGCTCATCATCACGGCGAGCTGCGGGCGCGATCACGATGAGCCCGCGCGCTTGGCCGCGCTCGCGGACCTGTTCGCGATCCCCGTCACGCAGCGCAAGCCGCGCTTCATGGCGCTGCCGAGCGAGCATCCCATGCACCTGGGCTTCGAGCCCGATCCGTTCATTGGCGACGCCGATCTCATCATCGTGCTTGAAGCCGATGTGCCGTGGATTCCGAGCAAGAAGGCGCCGAACCGCGACGCCAAGATCATTCACATGGGCGTGGATCCGCTCTTCAGCAACTATCCGCTGCGCGGCTTCACTTGCGATCTCGCGATTTCCGGCGCTATCGCGCCCGCCATGGCGGCGTTGACCAGCGCGCTGGAAACCCGTCTTGGCTCCTCGCGCGATCGCGTGGAGGCCCGTCGCAAGCGCCTTGCCGAGCGTCGCGCGACGCAGCGCGAGCGCTGGCTGGCGGCGCTGGAGAAGGCCAAGAGCGAGACGCCGATCCATCCCGCGTGGGTCACGCACTGCCTCAACGAAGTGAAGGGCGAGAACGACATCGTTCTGAAGGAAGGCCCGATCACCTACGAGCATCTGACGCTGAAAAACCCCGGCACGCTGTTCTTTACCGGCGCGGCCGGCGCGCTGGGCTGGAGCCTCGGCATGGCGCTGGGCATGAAGGCGGCTTGTCCGGATCGCCGCGTCATCACGTGCGTGGGCGACGGCGCCTACATGTTCGGCAATCCGATTCCCGCGCAGTACGTGGCGAAGGCGGAGAACTGGCCGACGATCACGATGGTGTTCAACAACGCCATGTGGGGCGCGGTGAAGCGCAACACGCGTGAGGTTTATCCCTCTGGCTACGCCGCCAAGAGCAACCGCGAGCCGCTGACCTACTTCACCGAGCACCTGGCCTTCGAGAAGGCGGCCGATGTCGCCGGTGGATATGGCGAGTGCGTAAGCGATCCCGCGCAGGTGCCGAAGGCTATCGAGCGCGCTTTCAAGGCGCATGATGTCGAGAAGCGCTCGGCGCTGCTCAACATCGTCTGCCGCGGACCCTGAACGACATGGCGGCGGGCGCATCGAAAGCGCCCGCGCCCCAGCGTAAACCCGACCGCGCCCGGCGGAAGCGGGCGCCATACAGGTGAGGAAAACCATGGCCGACGACGCGACCAGCCGCACGCCCGGCGTGTTCGAACTGCCCAAGGTGGACAACGCCACCGACACCCGCGACCTGCTCGCCCATGCGGCGAAGGACGCCAACGCGCTCAAGGATCACTTCGTCGTGGACGTGGACGCGCACTTGAGCGAGTTCGCGTTCTGGTCGGAGATCGTCGACCGCATCGACAATGATGTGTATCGCCAGATGGCGCAGAGCTTCCGCAATCGCGCGGGCTCGCCTCCGGGGCTGATGAACGCGACGCCTGGCATGTTGTATCAGGACATGTTTGGCCGCATTCCGCATCAGCAGAGGCTCGCCGAGAAGACCGGCGGCGAGACCCACGCGATGGTGACGCTTGTCCAGCGCGCCATGGACAGCATGGGCATCGACTACATGGTGGTGCTGCCGACGCCGATGCTTGTGCTGGGCATGCATCCGCAGGCCGAGATCGAGGCGGCGCTGGGCGGCGCATTCAACAAGTGGATGGTGGAGGACATGCTTCCGCAGGAAAAGCGGATGAAGAACTTCATCTACCTGCCGTTCAACGATCCGCCTGCGGCGCTGCGGGAAGTGGAGAAGTACGCGCACCATCCCGGCGTCGTCGGCTTCATGGTGACATCCACGCGCTACAAGCCCGTTCATCACGACGACTACATGAAGTTGTATGCGGCCATCGAAGCTTCGGGAAAGCCCATCACGTTCCACTCGGGCTTCCACTGGGGCGACGAGTCGATGAAGCAGTGCAACCGCTTCCTGTCGATGCACGCGATCTCGTTCGTCTATTATAATATTATTCACATGACGAACTGGGTCATCAACGGCATTCCGGAGCGCTTCCCGAAGCTCAAATCGATCTGGATTGAGAGCGGGCTCGCGTGGGTGCCGTTCATCATGCAGCGGCTCGACTCCGAGTACATGATGCGAACCTCCGAGGCGCCGCTGCTGAAGCGCAAGCCCAGCGAATACATCCGCGAGATGTACTTCACCACGCAGCCCATGGAGCGCGAGAACCTGAAGCTGCTCGAAGCCACCTTCGAGGCGATTAACGCGGAGTCGCAGTTGCTCTACGCGTCCGACTGGCCGCACTGGGACTTCGATCTGCCGAACTCCATCACGCAGCTGCCGTTCATCAACGAGCAGCAGAAGCGCAATATTCTCGGGCTGAACGCGGCGAAGCTGCTCAATCTCGAAGTGCCCGCGCACAAACTCGGCGTGCCCAGGCCCGGCCCAGCCGCGATGGCGGCGCAGGGCCTCGCGCCGGCGGCGGAGTAAGCCATGTCGGGCGATGATCTGATCGGCCGCATCGAGGCGGCGGTCGCTGCAGGGCAGGGGCACACAATCGCGGAAGCTGACCTGCAACGGGCGCTCACCGCGTGCGTGAAAGCCTATGCGGCGAAGGTCGAGAAAGACTGCGCCGAGTTCTCGCCGTTCGATGCGTCGGGCGTGAACGCGACTGAGGCTGTCGTTGCGGCGTGCGCGATGATCCGCGCGGTCAACCTGAACATGTTTGACGTGGCGCTGTGGTTCGGCCGTCCCGGCCCCACGCGCTGAAGATCACGAGGGCTGGAATGACGGACGTGAGAGTGGCGCGCTTTGATGAGATCGCCGACGGCGACCATCGTGTGTTTTCCACCGGCAAGCGCGAGGTGGGCGTGTTTCGCGTGGGCGACAAGCTCTTCGCGTGGGAGAACCACTGCCCGCATTCGGGCGGGCCGGTGTGTCAGGGCAAGATCTTTCCACGCGTCGAAGAAGCGCTGGATGATGAGAAGAAGAGCCTGGGGCTCAAGTTCTCCCAGCGGCGCAACATCGTCTGCCCGTGGCATGGCTTCGAGTTCGATATCGAGACCGGCTTGCATCCCGGCGATCCGGACGTACGCCTGCGCAAGATCCCCGTCGCGGTGCGCGATGGCGACATCGTGCTGACGCTGCCGGGGTGAGCGCGCTGGCGAAACCCTCTCCTGCGGGAGAGGCTGGCTAGCGGAGCGAACCGGTAGAGGGCTCGTTTCGCGCCGATCAATGCGTTCTCACGCTACTTTCCCCGGGGCGCAGCGCCAGCTGCGAACCCGGGATCTAGTTGAGCGGTGCGCCGCCCTTGGCCAATGGACCCGGGTCGCCTTCGGCGTCCGGGGATGTGGCGCGGGATCCGCTGGCCTCGCACGCTCCATTTTAAACCGCGCGCAACTCCAGACGCAGCGGGCTGCGGAATGTGGTCGACGGCATCCACTTCAGCTCGCGGTCAACGCGCTCGTACGCCGGCATCCGCTTGAGCATCGTCTCGAAGAGGATGCGCGTCGCCAGACGCCCGATCTGCGTGCCGATGCAGGTGTGGACGCCTGAGCCGAAACCCAGATGCCCGCGCGGCTTGCGGGAGATGTCGTAGACATCCGGGTTGGCGAAGCGGCGCTCGTCGCGGTTGCCGGAGCCGTAGGCAAGGCACACGAAGTCACCCGCCTTCATCAGCTGGCCGTGCAACTCCACATCGCGGGTGAGGCAGCGGCGGAAGCGCTGCGCGGACGTGTTGAAGCGCAGCGACTCCTCCACCGCGTCAGCAGTCAGCGCCGGGTTGGCGACAAGCTGCGCGCGCGCTTGCGGATGGTCGCTCAGGTTCAGCGCGAACATCGTCATGAAGCCCGACAGCGACTCGATGCCCGCGAGGATGAGCGTGACGGTGGTCAGCAGCACCTCGCGGTCGGTTAGCCGCTGTCCCTCGACCTCTGCGGCCTGGAAATGGCTCAGCAGATCGTCGCCCGGGTTGCGGCGGCGCTCCTCGAGAATGGCTTTCGCGTAGTCCTGCAACCACTGGAACGCGGCGACATGCTCGGGCTCCTTGCGTCGGGTGACGGGGTCCGTCTGCACAGCGAGCACAGCGTTGTCGCGCACCATGCGCTCGTTCTCGCGCGGCAGGCTCAACAACGTGAACAGCACGTCGATGGTGACGCGCGTCGAGACCTCGGTCACGAAGTCGAAACTCTTCTTTTCGAGCACGTCATCCATCGCTGCGGTCGCCGAGGCGGCGATGGGGCCGGAAAGACCGTCGATGGAGCGGCGCGAGAAAGCGTGCTGAATGCACGCGCGCATCTGGTCATGGCGCGGCGGATCCGTGGTCCCCAGCGTGCCGCCTGCGCGGTTCGGCAGCTCGTCCATCAGGTTGCCCTTGGAGGACGTGTACGTCTTCCAGTCGGAGCAGGCGTTGGCGATGTCCTCGTATCGGGACAGGATCCACGTCTTCGCGCTTTCCGAGAAATAGCACGGGTGCTCGTCGCGCAGCGTCTTGTAGAAAGGGAACGGGTCGGCGTCGACCTGCGGCGAGTAGGGATCGAAGACGAACATCACTTCCTCCTTGGCCCCCTCCAGGGTCCGTCGCCTGTCAGGTAGCGCGGCGCGCGCCGGGCCGGAATGGACGGCTGCGGTGAAAACTTGTACTTTTTCGTCACGTTGTCCGCCGGAGGGGCGATGATGAAGACCATGCAGCGGGCAGGCAAGGGCGCGGGCGTCCCGGTCTTCACGCTCTATGGCGAGACGGAGGGCGCTGGCGACGGCGAGTTCCTGCACCTTGAGATGCTCAGCGCCCGCAGCGAGCAGCTTGGTTGGGAGATCGGTCGCCACACCCACCGCGGGCTGTTTCAGGCGGTGTTCCTGTTCCACAAGTCCGGGCAGGCGATTTTGGACAATGGCGTCGCGGAGGCGAGGGCGCCGTGCGTCGTCGTCGTGCCGCCGGGCGCCGTTCACGCCTTCAACTTCGAGCCCGGCGCAGAGGGTTACGTGCTCACGCTGGCCGCTTCGTGGACCGGACCCCGGGGCGTCGCGCGGGCAAGCGGCCTGTTCGATGAACTCATGGCCGCCCCCGCCGTGGTCGGGCTGGACGATGACGCGGAGTCCTGCCGCGCCCTGCTCGAGCAGCTTCATCGCGAGATCCGGGACCGGCGCGCGGGGCACGCGCTCATGAGCGAGTGGCTGGCGGCGGCCATCCTCCTCACCCTGTCGCGGCGCAACATGCAGACCGCCGGGCTCTCCCGGGATGACGATCACCGCGCGGCGGTGTTCGCGCGCTTCAGGACGCTCGTCGAGGACCACTACATCGAGCACTGGCCTGTCTCGCGCTATGCGCAGGCGCTCGCCACCAGCGAAAGCAGGCTTGACCGCATCTGCCGTGCGTTTTCCGGCTGCTCGGCCTTTGAGATGGTGCAAAATCGCGTGTTGCTGGAGGCGCGGCGGCGCCTTGTCCATGTGGCAGCGCCGGTCAGCGCGCTGGCGTATGAACTCGGCTTCGAGGATCCCGCCTACTTCTGCCGGTTCTTCAAGCGGCATGTCGGGCGCACGCCGACCCAGTGGCGCCGCGAGCAACGCGAGCGCCTCGCCAGCGCCGCGGATGCGGGTTCCGATTGAGGAATCACAAAATGGCCGCGTTTTCCAGTCACCGAGGCTCACGCTCTTAAGGATGCGTCAACCATGGCCTGCTGAAGTCCGGCGGCCTGTGTGGAGCCTTCGCGTTGAGTTATCTACATCCGCCGCCGTCGCCGAACATCCCCGTCGTCGTCCACAAGGACTTCGGCGGCCTCGTGTCCGAGTACAAGGCGATGACCGAAGTCTACCGCCGCCAGAACCGCGAGGTTCGGCTGCACGAATGTCGTTCGGCCTGCACGCTGGCGCTGAGCCTGCCGAATGTGTGTGTATACCCGCAAAGCGTCCTAAGGTTCCATTCCGCCTATCATCGCGACACCAAGCAGGTGGATCCGCAGATCTCGGCCGAGCTTTTGAGCCATTACCCCCCTGCGGTGCGCGAGCGGCTGGGCAATCATCTCACGCGCCATTATCGCTCGCTCTCCGGTCAGGAACTGATCGATCTTGGCGTGCGCGATTGCACCCGGCCGCCGGAGACGATGGTCGCCCGGGCGCGACAGACGCCGGTGACGACGGTCGCAGCGGCGCCCGGCGCGCCGGAACAGACAGACTTGAGCCCGGCTGCGTCCCTCGTGGGCGGCGTGCGCTCCATGCTTGGTCTGGGCTCGCCCCAGCCCTCAGCCGTCATGCCGGCGCAGCGCCCGGCGCTCGTCGCCTCGCTGTCCATTGCAGACGCACCGCCTCCGCCGCCCCGCCCACGCGCTGTGGGGGATGATGAGGGCGGGCGCGACGGGGTGCTGGCCCGCTTGGCGCCCGAGCCGCCGCGTCGGCCTGACCGGACCGCCGCCCGTGAAGCCGCCCGCGAAGACGTCGCGTCTGCGCGTCTGCCCCGGTTGATGCTCGGCGCGCAGCCCATTCTCCCGACGCACTTCACCGCGTACGCCGTCCTGCGCTGACTCGCGCAGGCCGCCGCCTGTCACTCTGCCGCCGTCTGCGCGTCCCATGCCGGCGTCACTGGCGCGCCGGCGATGGTGTAGCGGCGCATGAGGCGGCGCTCGTCGGCGGGAAAATCGGTGCGCGCGTGGGTCGAACAGAGGTTGTCCCACATGAGCAGATCGCCCGGGCTCCATACGTGGGTGTAGCGGATGTCCGGGGCTTCCGTGTAGGCGAACAGCTCTTCCAGCAGCGCCTCGCTCTCGGCCTCGTCCAGTCCCTCGATCCGGTGCGACATCAGGCGGTTTACATAGATCGCCCGGCGCGCCGTTTCCGGGTGGCGTACGACAATCGGCTGGAAGCAGTGGGGCACCTGCGACAGCGGGCGCTCGCGCAGATCAATCCGCCGGTCCTGGTACTCGTCGAAAGCCTGCAGGACCGTGCGTCCCTCGATGCGCTCCCTGAGCGCCTGCGGCAGGCGCGCGTAGGCCTCGTACATGCTGGAGAACATGGTGTCGCCGCCCCGGCTGGGCACCTCGATAGCGTAGAGAAAGCTCGCGCGGTTGGGCTGCGGCGAATAGCACATGTCGTGGTGGAACCACATCTCGCCGTCGGGAAGCACGCCGATGGGCTTGCCGCCCTCGCGGATGTTGGAAACGAGCATGGCGTCGGCGTTGTAGTCAGGCCCCTCCTGCTTCTCCACCGCCTTGTAGTTCTGGGGCTCGACGCGCACCTTGCGGCCGCCCAGTTCGCCGAAGTTGCGCACGAACGCCCGCTGCTGGTTGGCGTCCAGCGACTGGTCGCGGAACAGCAGAACGCAATGGTCCAGCCACGCCTGCCTGATCGCAGCCACGTCCTCGGCCGCCAGAGGCTGCGAGATGTCGACGCCTCTGATTTCGGCGCCGATGTGAGGCGACAGCGGGTGCACTGTGACGGGCATTTCTTCTCCCCGGGGACGTTTGCTGCTTTTGAAGAAAGAACTATAACTGGCGCAGCCGCGTCCGTCACCGCTGGTGACGCAAAGGGGGCCCATGCAGGCTCAGGCGGTCGGGTGGAGACGCGACGCGATGGAATTCGGCATTTTCGACCACATGGACAACGATCATCTGCCGCTGGCGGATTTTCTCGAAGAGCGGCTGAAGATCATCGAGTTGTACGACAGGCATGGTTTTCATGCCTGGCACGTGGCCGAACACCACGCCACCACCCTGGGCATGGCCCCATCGCCCAACGTGATGCTCGCCGCGGTGGCGCAACGCACGAAGCGGCTGCGCTTCGGGCCTATGGTCTACGCGCTCCCCCTGTACCACCCCATACGCCTTGCCGAAGAGATCGCCATGCTCGACCAGATGTCGCGCGGGCGTCTCGAGATCGGCTTCGGGCGCGGCTCCTCGCCAGTTGAGATCTGCTATTTCGGCGTCGATCCCGCAGAAACCGAGGCGCAGTACCGCGTGATGCTGCCCCGCGTGCTGGAGGCGCTTGAGACAGGCGTCATGCGCGTGCCGGAGCAGCAAGAGCCCTACGCCGAGTTTGCGCTGAAGGTGGACGTCTACCAGAAGCCCCATCCGCCTGTGTGGTACGGCGTCCACACGGAGGAGAGCGCCCGGCGCGCAGCGCAACGCGGCTGGAACACCATTAATCTGGACACGGCCGACGAGGCCGGCGAGTGCAACACCGCGTTCCGCGCCGAGTGGTCCATGGCTCACCCCACGCGCCCGCTGCCCCTCATGGGGCTCGGACGCTTCGTTGTCGTGGCCGAGACGGATGATGAGGCGCAGGCCATTGCGCGGCGCGCCTACCCGCACTGGCATCAGGGCTTCACGCATCTGTTCCGGCGGCTGGGCCGCACAAACCGTCACCCGCGGCCAGACAACTGGGACATGCTGCACGGGCAGGGGAAGGGCGTGGCGGGCTCGCCGGCGACGGTGGCTGCGTTCCTGGCCGACCAGCTCACCCGCTCGCAGTGCAATTATTGCGTGGCGCAGATTGCATTCGGCGATCAATCGTTCAATGAATTGCGCACGTCCGTGGATCTGTTTGCGCGCGAGGTGATGCCGGCCCTGCGGGTCGTGAACGAACACCTCGCCGCCGCCTGATCGGAGAGAGGCCTTGGATCAGCAGTGGATTGGTTTGACGTCGGTGATGCTGCTTGCGTCGATGGTGCTGTCACCGTTCATCCTGACGTGGGTGTTCTGCGACCGGCCGGAGCCGTTCATCAGGCGGTGCCTGCGCGCGTCGATTTTCAGCCTGATCGTGATCGTTCTCGCCGGCGCCACACTGCTGCTTTTCTACCAACCGTATTTTCCTGAAGGCGAGATCGCGGCGAAAACACGCGAGACGGGCATGCAGGCGCTGCTCGCCGCAGTGATCGCGCCGGTGTTCGGAACGGATTTCCTCATGCGCATCAAGATCAGCATGCGTTACTGGAAATCCAAGGGCCATCACGAGCTCTGAACGTGAAAGAGGCAGGCAAGCCCCTAGTGCGGCCTCCCTGCCTCTCTCCGCCTCAACTCTGTAAGTCTTGCAAGCCTTCGTCAGCGGGCGCTGCTGGATGACGAGGTGGGTCGTGAGCCCGCGCCGCTGTCGGCCCGGCCGCCGTCCTTACGGAAGTCAGGCGCTGCCATCAGATCCGCTTTCGTCATGCCGTGCAGGACTATTCTTTCCGGTCGCAGGACACCGACCTGCGCCGTGCGGCCTGTTGGCGCCGTGGCGGGTTGTCGGTCCGCGCCGCTCCCGCTGGCCGAGGCGCCGGCCTTGTCGATGATCTCGAAGGCTTCGAACGGAATAGCCACGTGTTTCTGACCCATGCCAAGGAATCCGCCGACGCCGACGATCATTGCGACGACCTCGCCTTTCGTGTCGATCAGAAGATCATCGATGTCGCCGATGCCCTCGTTGCCAAGGGTATAGACGTTGGCGCCGCGCAGGTCCGAGGCCATCATCTGGTCATGTTCAGGCGCAGCCAGCGCCTTCACGGGGCCGGAGGACCGGCGCGCCGGTTGCTGGGCCTGAGTGCTCGACGGACCCGTCTGTACGCCGGGGACTGACTGCCCGGACAGCGGCGGCGAGGGCTGCAGCTGCGCCTGCGCAAATGCCGCTGCTGGCGCGATAGCAATGCACGAAGCCATCAGGATTTGTCGCGTGCGTTTGGCGAACATATGCGTCTCCTATTCGTCGTGATCAGAAAAGCGCGCAGGCGCTTCTCGGAGAGCGCGCCTGGGCATGAGCCGCTTTCGAGGCTCCTTCCCATCAACAACATCGGGACGCAAAAGGTTCGATTTCTCGTCGTGCGCTAAATGTGCCTCGGGCGCACGCGCGCAAATGACGCAAGTCGTCGCCGTGCATCATCCGTGTCAAGAATGCGGCGGGCGTCGTGAGCGTAGCGCCTGCGCCAGTTGGGATGCTCGATTGTCGTGCCCGGAAGGTTCGGCTGCTCGACGGCGCCGATCACATCCTCAACGGGGATCAAGGCGAACTGCGCGCTGGTGCGTGCGAGGAACTCCGCCGCCGCATCCACCGCGCGGCTTGCGCTCGCGCTGTCGGGCGTTTCGCCCTGGCCTGCATCGGCTTCTGCGAAAGCGTTCCACATGCGCGCGCGATCATCGGCGCGGGCGCGCGCTTCGTCCGCGTGCGACTGACCTGGGCCGAACTGATCCAGCTCTTCGCGCACGTCGATGTCGCGGCCGGCCCACCAGCCAGCGACCGTCGGGATGTCATGTGTGGATGTCATCGCAGCAGTCGCGTGCGCGTACCACTCGGGCTTGCGGAAGAAATCGCGCTCGCGCTCGAATTGCATCACGCGCATACCGTAGACGCCCGCCTGCTCAAGCCGCTCGCGGAAGCCGTGCGGCACGGTGCCGAGATCCTCGCCCACCACGATCGCCCGATGTCGCTGCGACTCAAGGCAGACGAGTTTCAGCATGTCGTTAAAGGGATAAGCCACGTATGCGCCGTGGGACGCGTCTTCTCCCTCAGGCACAAGCCACAGGCGGGCAAGGCCCATCACATGATCGATGCGCACGCCGCCTGAATGACGGAACATGGCGCGCAGCGTTGCCAGAAAAGGCGCAAAACCTGTCTCGCGCAGCGCGCGTGGCGAAAAGGTTGTGAGCCCCCAGTTCTGGCCGCGCGGGGCCAGCGGATCGGGCGGTGCGCCGATGTTGAGTCCGACGAGGAGATCGTGGGGCCTGCTCCATCCGTGACTGCCGCCCGCGTTCATTCCCACGGCGAGGTCGCCGATCAGGCCGATGCGCATTCCCGCGCGTTTCGCCGCCGCCTGCGCGCTCGCCTGCGAGGCGTCGGCGACCCACTGCATGAACATATGCAATTGCACATCGTGCGCGTTCTCGCTGGCGAAGCGCTCCACGGCGTTTGACCGAGGGTCGCGATGCTCGGGCGCCCACGAGCGCCAGTCCCACTTCATCCTGTCGGCGCCGAAGTAATGCGCGTGCAGCGCCTCGAAACGCGCGTGGTCGCGAAGCTCGGCGCCGCCATCTTCGCAGAATCGCAAGAACGACCGCCAGAGCGCCGCGCCCGTGCGCGCGTCTGTTTCCTGCATGTCGTTGAACAGCGCGTCCATCAGCTTCAGGCGCGCCGCGCAGGCGCGGGGCCAGTCCACCAGCGGCAGCGCCTCAAGTTGCGCCATTTCGTCCGCAATACCGGTGCGGGCGATCGCGTCGGCGACGCGCGCCGGGCCAAACAGGGCGGGCAGGTCCGCGTACACTGGATTGCGAAACAGGCGCGTTGATGGAGAGTAGGGCGAGAAGTGATTGGGATCCGCAGCGAACAGCGCGTGGGTCGGGCTCAGCGCAAGCGCGTCGGCCCCTGCCAGGGCTGCCGACCTGCACAGCGACTCCACGCCCGCGTCGCCGCCTATGCCGCCGTCGCCCATGGTGCGCAAAGCGTAGAGCTGCGCGGTGAGGCCCCACACGGGCGCGCCCCCCGCGGCGTCGGCCGCCGTGAAGCAGCGCGCCGGCGCAATGGCCAGCGTTGTCTCCGCATCCCCTATGCGCAGGCGGTGATAGCCCGGCCGGTGCAGCGCGTCGGCGCGCACGAAGCCGTCCGCATGTTCGTGGAGCGCGATGGCGTGCTCGTCCCCATCTTCGAAGATCACCCGGCCGTGGCGCGGTTCGATGTCATCAGCGGGAATGAGCAGCGGCTCGCCCACGCTCGCCACGATCATTGGCGGCAGCGCCCGTCCGATTCCGTGACGCGCGATGGCGCGGCGACTTTCGGCGATCTCCGCTGCGTTGGCGCAGGCCACGCCGCTTGCGGCCAGAATGCGCGTCAGGTCGTCGGCGGCCACATGGCGGGTCTGCCCGGTATGATCCGTCCAGGTGGGTGAGACGCCGCACGCGGTCGCGAGCTTGCGGATGGCTGCGTCTGCATCGAGATGATCGTCCATTCCGTGTCCGTTTCCTGTGGGATTTCGCGCGGGTTCCTGTCAGTCCTCGCCGCGCAGGATGAGCGCGCCGTTTGGCGGAAGCATGATGTCGAGCGCGGCGCCGCCATTCTCTCTGCGCGCCTCCACAACGCCGCAGTTGCCGATGTTGTCGCCGCCGTAATGCACAGAGTCCGTGTTCACCAGTTCGCGCCAGCGTGCGTGCGCCGGCGCCTCGAGCGCGACCCGCTGCGCCGTAGCGGTGCGGTTGAGCGCAACGAGCAGGGGCGGGGCGGCGTCGGCTGCCCGCAGGAACGCGAAGGCGTCATCACCAGCGTTAAGGGGCGCGAAGTGCTGGGACATGCGCGAGGTGAGGCGCACCGGCGCCTCGGCGCGAAGCACGGCGTTCAGGTCGCGCACGAGCCGCAGCATCCCGACGCACTCCCGCCGGTCCAGCCGATCCCATTCGACGGCGCCGGAGGTCCATTCGGTCTGCGCGAGTTCCGCGCCCATGTGCATCAGCTTCGAGCCCGCAAGCATCCATGCGACCGCGAGCCTCGCGCGCAACGCGGCCAGTCCCGACAGCTCCTCCAGCGCGCCCGCAAGCACGTGCGGGGCGAACGGCGTCACCAACGCATCGCCCGGCGCGCCAACCTCGAACGCTTGCTCTGGCGCAAGCGCCAGTTCCGGCGCCCACACGCTGGCGTAGCCGGCGGCCACGGCGCAAGCCTCCTCCACGAAAACCTCGGCGCCCGGCGCGTGTTCGTCGATCTCGTCACGCAGGCGTTTAAGCAACTCGCCGGTGAGGCCTCCCGCGTGCGGGATGCTGAGCCCGTCCACGTGGAAGGTCTCCAGCCAGAACATCGCGCTGTCCACCGCAGCGTTCTGGCGCAGGGCGGCCCACTGGGGGGAGGCTCCCTCGTCGCTGAACACGTCGGCGCCGCTCCATTCGATGAGCACGCCCACGCCAGCGTCGTGACAGGCGTCCACGAACCGCGCGAACGCCTCCGCGGCTCCAAGCTTCGGGGGCGGGGCGAAAAGCCAGTCGCCGCTTTCGCCGCGCAGCAGCACGTGGGTGAAGCCCATCGCACCCAGATAGGCCGGCGCGCGCTCCTCCAGCAGCGCCCATGAGGCGCCGCCGCTGGCCTCGCCGAGCCACGCCGCGGGCTCCATGCGGTAGATGCTGCGCGGCGGCGGCGTTTCGCGCCGCGCGCGGCGCATGGCGAGCCATCGCTCATCCCGCCAATGGGGGGCGGCAGGGGCGCACAGAATGCTGCGGCCGGGGTCGTCTGCATCGCGCTGGCGGGCGAATGGGTCGGGCATGAGGGCAGGCGTGCTGTCCGGCTGGCTGCGCAGCGCGAAGGCGTACTGCGCGCCTGCCTCCACCCGCGGCGCGAAAAGCCGCCACGTTCCCGTCTCGCCATGAAGGACCATGGGGTGGCGACGGTCATCCCAGCCGTTGAAGTCGCCCACAAGGGCGACGCTCGCCGCGTGGGGCGCGAAGACGGCGAACTGCGCGCCCGGCACGCCCTCCTGCGTGTGGAGCGCCCCGCCCAGCAGATCGGCTACCCCGCGTGCGCGCTTGTCCCGCAGGCGCAAGAGGGTCTCGGCGCCCTCGGTCGGCGCGAAGGCGTAGGGATCCTCCCCGTCTTCAACGCGGCCGGGCCAATAGATGCGCAGCGTGTATGGCCGCTCGCTGACGAGCGCGCCCGCGAACAGGCCGGGGCTCTGGCTCTGGTTCAGAACGGTGAGCAGCGAGCGGTCCTCCCGGTCTCGCGCCTCGACGCGCCAGGCCCCCGGCGCGTTGACCCGCAACATGCGCCCGCGCGCGCTCGGTTGCACGCCGAGAACACGGAAAGGTTGCGCGTGCGCCCCCGCCTCGAGCAGGCGGAGGTCCGCGTTGTCCAGCGCGGCGAGATGCGGCTTGTGCGACAAACGTTTGGTCCGGACGCTGCGGAAAGGCTCAGTTCAAGCTTTATCCGATTCGCTTGAGCCCGAACACGCCGTCCGCGCGCTCATCCCGGTTCGCCCTCATCCCGCTTGCGCGTAAGCCTCGGCGTAGCGTTTCGCGGAGTGATCCCACCCGAAGCTGCGCGACATGGCCGCGCTGCGCATGGCGCCGATGCGCCGCGTCGAGGTGAAGACGTCGAACGCGCGCCGAATGGCGCCGTTGAGGCCTGTGGCGGTGGGGGCGGTGAACAGGAAGCCGGTGCGCCCGTCCTCGATGGTGTCGGCAAGCCCCCCCGTGCGGTGGGCGATGGGCAGCGAGCCGAACTTTTGGGCGTACATCTGGCTCAGTCCGCAGGGCTCGAAGCGCGAGGGCATCAGCAGGAAGTCGCTGCCGGCGAACATGCGGCGGGCCTGACGCGCATCAAAGCCGATGCGAACGCCCACGGCGCCGCGATGACGCTCCGCCAGCGCGCGGACCCCGTCCTCGAACTCGGCCTCGCCCTGGCCGGTGACGATCAGCTGTCCGCCGTTGGCGATGATGGTCTCCGCCGTCTGGATCGCCAGATCGACGCCCTTCTGGTGCACCAGCCGCGAGATGATTGCGAACAGCGGCCCACGGGAGAGCGCGAGGCCGAAATCCTCGCGGATATGGTCCGCGTGACGGTTCTTCCAGCTTTCCGCCCGGTCGGCGTTCGCGGCCTCCGCGGCGCGCTCGGCCTCCCAGCTCTCATCTATGCCGTTGAGAATGCCGGTGAGGCGGCCTTCGGCGCTGCGCTGTGCGAGAAGCCCGTGCAGGCCGCATCCAAACTCGGGGCGCGTGATTTCCTCGGCGTAGGTCGCGCTCACCGTGGTCAGATGCGAGGCGTAGAACAGCCCCGCCTTCAGGAACGACAGCTTGCCATAAAACTCGACGCCATCGATGCAGAAGGCGGACTCCGGAATGGCGAGCGAGCGCAGCCGCTCCTGCTCGAACACGCCCTGATACGCCAGATTGTGGATCGTCATCAGCGTGGGCGTCCGGGCGCCGCGCCACGCCACGTAGCCCGCCGCCAGTGCGGTGGGCCAGTCGTTGAGGTGGAGGTTGTCCGGCGTCCAGCCTGGCTCTCCAAAGCCGCACGCGATGTCCGCGGCGGCGAGAGAAAGGCGCGCGAAGCGCACATCGTTGTCGTCAAAGGCCTGTCCGCGCTCGTCCACGTAGGGCGATCCGGGGCGGTCGTAGAGTTCCGGGCAGATGACCACATACACGACAAGCCCGTCGGGACGCGTCGCGCGGCCGATGGCGCACGCCGGGATGTCGCCTGCTGCGGGAAGGTTCGCCACACATTCCATGCCTGGATGCTGCGCCAACACCTGCCGGTAGCCGGGGATCAGCACCCGCGCGTCGCACCCTTCGCGCAGGGCGCGGGGGAGGGCGGCGGACACCTCGCCAAGCCCGCCGGCCTGAACGTAATCGCCCATCTCGGGCGTGACGAAAAGGATCTTGCGCAGCCCTTTGGCCGTTGGCGCGGGGCGGGCGGCTGGAGCCGATGTCGAGCAGATGGGTGGGTCGATGTTCATGGGTGATTTGCAAGCAAACTGCGGACCAGAATTGGGAAGGGCCGTACGCAAGGTCATATAAGGTCAAGGTAAAGCCGGCATTAACGGCGACGTCTGCGGCGAGTTGCGGGAGGCCAGCCTCCGGTCCTGTGGCAAAATCTCTGATATTCCGTGCAAAATGGCCCTCGCATAGCCATGTTGCAAAGATGTAATCTGATTTCTGCGGGCGCCGGACCGAGCCTTGCATGGGCCGCGGCGGGCGAGTTTTCCGGGAACATGGGGGCTTCCTTTCGGGATTCTTTACCGCCGTTACGGAAACTGGCTTCGTTTTATGAGACCCCGGAGCATTTTTGATGAGCGTTCCCATGGATGACATTGCGCAAGTTTCAGGCGTCGAAGGATCGCCCGCCCGCATGTTGCGCCCGGCGGGCACCGGCCAGCATGTGACAGCCGACGCCCTTCGCGCCCACATTCTCTCCAAGCTTGCATACTCCGTGGGCAAAGACCCGGCGAGCGCCCGGGATCACGACTGGCTGACCGCCGCAATACTTGCAGTGCGCGACGGCGTGATCGACGGGTGGACGCAGACCATTCGCGAGGCCAAGCGCAGCGGGCGCAAGCGCGTCTATTATCTCTCCCTCGAGTTCCTGATCGGCCGCCTGTTCAAGGACGCGCTCGGCAACATGGGACTCACGGAAACCATGCGCGAGGCGCTGGGAGGGCTTGGCGTCGATCTCGAAACGATAGCCCGGCTGGAGCCTGATGCGGCGCTGGGCAACGGCGGCCTTGGCCGTCTCGCCGCCTGCTTCATGGAAAGCATGGCGACGGTGGGCGTGTCGGGGCTGGGCTATGGCATCCGCTACGACCATGGCCTGTTCAAGCAGCAGATCATCGACGGCTTCCAGGTGGAGCGGCCGGAAGATTGGCTCTCGTTCCGCAATCCGTGGGAGTTCCTGCGTCGCGAGATTGTGCACGAGGTTGGCTTCGGCGGCACGGTGTCCATGGCGAATGGCTGGGACGGCGCCGCGCGCCACGCATGGCAGCCGGCGGAGACCGTACTCGCGGTGGCGTACGACACGCCCGTGGTCGGCTATCGCGGCAAGATGATCAACACGCTGCGACTCTGGAGCGCGCGCTCCACAGATCCGTTGCGGCTCGACACCTTCAACTCCGGCGACCACCTTGGCGCCATGGCGGAAAGAACGCGTGCGGAAAGCATCTCGCGCGTGCTTTATCCCTCCGACGCGACGCCGGCCGGGCAGGAGTTGCGCCTGCGGCAGGAGTATTTCTTCACCTCCGCCTCGTTGCAGGATCTCATCCGTCGCCATATGCAGCGCTTCGGCGACGTGCGTTCGCTGCATGAAAAAGCGTCCATCCAGCTCAATGACACCCATCCCTCCATCGCGGTCGCCGAACTCATGCGGCTGCTGGTGGATGTCCACGCGCTGGAGTGGGATGAGGCGTGGCGGATGACCCGCGCGGCGTGCTGCTACACCAACCACACCCTTCTGCCGGAGGCTCTGGAGACATGGCCGGTGCATCTGATGGAGCGTGTGCTCCCACGCCATCTGCAAATCATCTACGCGATCAATGCGCGTCTGCTTGAGGACGTGCGCACCTCTGGCGCGGCGGCTGATCGTGTGGCGCGCATCTCGCTTATCGATGAGAACCACGGTCGTCGCGTGCGCATGGGCAACCTCGCGTTTGTGGGGTCGCACAAGGTCAACGGCGTCTCGGCGCTGCACACGGAGTTGATGAAGGAGACCGTGTTCCACGATCTCAACGAGTCGCTTCCGGGCCGCATCACCAACATGACGAACGGCATCACGCCCCGTCGGTGGTTCCAGCATGCGAACCCGGGTCTCGCCAAACTCGTGCGCGATTGCGTCGGCGACGCGCCGTTCGATGATCTGGAGAAGATCAAGGGCTTTGCGCGCTTCGCTGATGATGCGGCGGTGCGCGAGCGCTTCGCTGCGGTGAAGTACGCCAACAAGGACGCGCTGGCGGAGTATGTTCACGAAACGGTGGGCGTGCGCATCGATCCGGCGGCTATGTTCGATGTGCACGTGAAGCGCATCCACGAGTACAAGCGCCAGTTGCTCAATATCATCGAGACGGTGGCGCTGTATCAGGCGATCAAGCAGAACCCCAACGGCGACTGGAAGCCGCGCGTGAAGCTGTTTGCGGGCAAGGCTGCTGCCAGCTACGTCACCGCCAAGAGCGTCATCAAGCTCATCAACGATGTCGCGCGCGTGGTGAACAACGATCCCGCCGTCCGCGACCTGCTGAAGGTGGTGTTCCTGCCCAATTTCAACGTGAGTCTTGCCGAGATCATTATACCTGCGTGCAATCTGTCCGAGCAGATTTCCACTGCCGGCATGGAGGCGTCGGGCACCGGCAACATGAAGTTCGGGCTCAATGGCGCCATCACCATTGGCACGCTGGACGGCGCCAACGTGGAGATGCTCGAGCACGTAGGCGAGGATAACATCGTCATTTTCGGTATGACGGCGGCGGAAGTCGAGGCGCGACGCCAGTCCTGCTATCAGCCGCGGCAGGTCATCGAGAGCGATCCCATCCTCGCCGAAGCGTTGCACGCCATCGCTGCGGGCGAGTTCTCGCCTGATGATCGCGCGCGTTATCACAGCCTCGTCGACACGCTTTACAATAGCGACTGGTTCATGGTCGCGGCGGATTTCGCCGCGTACTGGAATGCCCAGCGTTCGATTGACGGCATGTGGAGCGATCAGGCGGCGTGGAACCGTCGCGGCGTCATCAACACGGCGAACATGGGGTGGTTCTCCTCTGATCGGACCATCCGCCAGTATGCGGATGAGATCTGGCAGGTTCCGCACTGGCGCGCTGGCTGATGACCGCGATTGCTACGGCGCTCGCCTCGCGGGCGCCGTCCCACATGGGCGTAAAGCTCATCGACGGCGGCGCCAGCGTCGCTGTCTTTTCCCATCACGGACAGGCTATCGACTTTTGCCTGTTTGACGAGGCCGGCGAACATGAAACCGCGCGCTGGCGCCTCGGCGGCCGCGACGGCGACGTGCATCACGGCTTCGTTCCTGGCGTGCGCGCGGGCGGCCGCTACGGCTTGCGCGCGCATGGGCCTTTCGAGCCCACCCGTGGCCACTGGTTTGATGCAAACAAGCTGCTTGTTGATCCCTACGCCACGCGCATCGACCGGCCGTTTGCATACCGGCCGGAACTGAGCGCGCATGGCGAGCGCTCAGTCGATACGGCGGCGTTCATGCCGCGGTGCGTGATCGAACCGCCGCCTGTGTCAGTTGAACGCGCAGCGCCCGCGCAACGGCCGCCCGGCCTCATCTACGAATTGCCTGTGCGCGCGTTCTCCATACGCAGCGAAAGCGCGGGGCCGCCCTTGCGCGGGCGTCTTTCGGCGTTGCGCGATCCGTGGGCGGTGGAGCGGCTTGTGCGCCTTGGCGTGACGCATGTGGAACTCATGCCCATCGCCGCATGGATGGACGAACCGCACCTCGTCAAGCTCGGGCTCGCGAACGCCTGGGGCTACAATCCGGGCGCCTTCATGGCGCTGGATCCGCGCCTTGCGCCAGATGGGCTCGACGACCTGCGCAGCGTTGTCATGGCTCTGCGAGAGGCTGGCATTGCGACGCTGCTGGACGTGGTGTTCAACCACACCGCAGAGAGCGATCTTGAAGGCCCAACGCTGTCGCTGCGCGGGCTCGACAATGCGACGTACTATCTGCACCAGCGCGAGCTGCCCGGCGCACTTGTCAACGATACAGGGTGCGGCAACACGCTGGCGTGCAACCGTCCCGCGGTCACGCGCCTTGTGATGGATACGCTGCGTTACTTTCGCGAGCGCGCTGGGGTGGATGGCTTTCGCTTCGATCTCGCCGTCTCGCTGGGGCGCGGCGAGGAGGGTTTTGACGCCAACGGTCCGCTGCTGTCGGCGATGCGGCAGGATCCCGTCCTGCGCGATGCGCTGCTGATCGCCGAGCCGTGGGACATCGGCCCCGGCGGCTATCAGATGGGCCGCTTTCCGTCGCCTTTCCTTGAATGGAACGACAGATACCGCGACGACGTGCGGCGCTTCTGGCGCGGCGAGTTCGGGGCCGTGGGCGCGTTGGCCACACGCATCGCTGGCTCGCGGGACATCTTCGGCCACGGGCGGCGCCCGCCGTCAGCGAGCATCAACTTTGTTGCGGCCCATGACGGGTTTTGCCTGCGCGATCTTGTCTCGTATTCCCACAAGCATAACGAGGCGAACGGCGAGGAGAACCGCGACGGCGCCTCTGTCAATCACTCATGGAACTTCGGCGTGGAGGGCGCGGCGTCCGCCGAGATTGAGGCGGCGCGCACGCGCGATGTGCGGGCATTGCTCGCCACGCTGATGCTGTCGCTGGGCACGCCCATGCTCACCGCCGGCGACGAGTTCGGCCGCACGCAGCGGGGCAACAACAACGCCTACTGTCAGGATAATGAAATCACGTGGCTCGACTGGGCCGCGGCCGACGAGGGGCTCGCCGCGTTCGTCGCGGCGCTCACGCGCCTGCGCGCACGCTTGTTCTTGTACCGGCAGGACGCGTGGCTCGAACCTGCGACCGCCCATTGGCTGCGGCTCGACGGCACGCCAAAGCAGGATGGCGACTGGGTCGATGGCGACGTCGTGATCCTGATGACAACGGCGGGAGAGGCCGCAGCGGCGCAACAGGCGCTGTTCGCGTTCAACCGCAGTCATGAGCGCAAGCGTTTCGTGCTGCCGGCGCCTCCGGCTGGCAAGCGCTGGGTGATGGCGCTCGACACGGCGAACGCGCAGTGTCATGACGCCGCGCCTCCCCATGACCACTGCCTGCCGGCGCGAAGCGTGCTCGTGTTTCTCGCCAGCGAAGCAGGTGCGGGCGGGACAAAGCCTGACTGAAGCGATATGTCCGCACGCGCATCGCGTTTGCATTCACGCCTCCCACCGATCTTTGCTTCGCTCCGATTGGTTTGCGCAGCAGGAAGGATAGCCGCATGAGCATCATCTGGACCATCATCATCGGCTTCGTTGCAGGCGCGATCGCAAAACTTATCACGCCCGGTCGCAATGAGCCGTCCGGCTTCATCATGACCACGCTGCTTGGGGTCGCCGGCGCTTTTTTCATGACCTTTGTCGGTCAGTCGCTTGGTTGGTACCGGGAAGACGAGCGCGCCGGCCTCATCGGCGCCGTCGCCGGCGCGGTGATCGTGCTTGTGATCTGGGGGGCGTTCCAGCGGCGTTCGCGCGGATAGGCGGCTGTCCGCCGCAGCGGGGCGCTATCCGGTCGTACGCTCCCAGCCGTCCAGTCCGAGCCGTTCCTGGGGCAGGAACCGGGCCTTGTAGGCCATCTTGCGCGACCCTTCGACCCAGTATCCCAGATACAGATACTGAAGGCCCATTTTCCGGGCGCGGCGGATATGGTCGAGAATCATGAACGTGCCCAGTGAGCGATCCTGCTCGTCGGGATCATAGAACGAGTAGACCATCGACAGGCCGTCAGCGAGCACGTCGGTGAGGCAGAGCGCGTAGAGTTTACGCGCGCCTTGTCCATTGAGCGCGGCGCCCTCACTGCGCCGCCGGTACTCCACCGCGCGCGTCTCCACGTGGGTGTCCTCGATCATCATCGTGTAGTCGAGGACGTTCATGTCGGCCATGCCGCCGTCGAAGTGGCGCGTGTCGAGGTAATAGCGAAACAGCGAATATTGCTCGGAGGTCGGGCGCGCGGGCAGCGCCTCGCCAACGAGATCTTCGTTCGCCTCAAGGACGCGGCGCATGTTGCGGCTGAATTCGAACTCGTTCACGAGCACGCGCACGGAGACGCAGGCGCGGCAATCCTCGCAGGCTGGCCTGTAGGCGATGGTTTGCGAGCGGCGGAAGCCGCTTTCGGTCAGCGTGTTGTTGAGCGCGACCGCGCGGCGGCCCACCAGATGCGTGAAAACCTTCCGCTCCTCGCGACCGGGCAGGTAGGGGCAGGGCGACGGCGAGGTGAGGTAGAACTGCGGAGCGTCGCGGGGTTCGCTTGTCACGCGTCACATCTCCGGGCGAAAGCGAGGGCTGGACCTTTCATCGTCATGGAAGGTTAGCACCCCCGCTTGCGTCCCGAAAGCGCATCAAGAGGCGCGCCGCGTTACGACCATGCTCGCCAGAATATCGTGCAGGCAGCGCTTGTTGCGCGCGAACAGCGAGACGACCAGAACAATCGGCGTCAGGAACGTCCAGCACAGATAGAACAGCACGGCGTGCACGGCCGCGTAGATGAACGGCACGCGGTATCCGTCCGTCAGTCGAACTTCCAGATCCATCAGGCGCATGCCCGGCGTTCCGCGCGAGGGGCCGGATATGGTGAGGCCGTTGTAGAAAAGCGCGACGACCGGGAAAAGCGGCGGGATGAGCAGCCACGCCAGCCCGAACGTGAGCACGCCGAGAATGGAGAGGAACACGAAAGCGACGCCCACGATGAGCGTGATGAGCACCAGATCCACGAGGATTGCGAGAATCCGGCGCGTGCGCACGCCATCAAGCGCCCGGGGCGGCAGGTCCGTCATGGGTCCGTGATGGTGGTCTTGGGCGTGGGAGGGAACGGTCATGCTGGCTCCTGCGCGGCTGTGCGCCAGCAGTAATGTGGGCGCCGACTGCGTCGAAGGCAAGGAAGATGGTTGCGGCGTTTCGTTTGCCTCATGTTGTGATCGTCACCACATTGAGGGGGCTCGTTCGTGAAGGAGTCGCCATGCCGTGGTCTTTAACGGTCGGTCGTATCGCGGGAACGGCGGTGCGCATCCACGTCACGTTCCTGTTGCTGCTGGCGTGGATCGGCTACGCGGCCTGGCGGTCGGGGGGCTCTGACGCGGCGGTGAGCGGCGTCGCCTTCATGGTGCTGCTGTTTGCGTGCGTTCTTGCTCACGAGTTCGGTCATATCCTCATGGCGCGGCGCTTTGGAATTCCCACGCCCGAGGTGACGCTTTTGCCCATCGGCGGCGTCGCGATGCTGGAGCGGATGCCCGACAAGCCCCGGGAGCAACTGCTTGTCGCGCTCGCCGGTCCTGCGGTGAACGTGGTCATTGCGGCTGTGCTCATCCTCATCCTTCTCGCCGGTTCGACGACATCGGAGGTCGCCCATGGCTTCAGCCGGGTCGAGGATCCAAGCGTGAGCCTTCTCGGGCGGCTCGCGGCGGCCAATATCGTGCTGGTGCTGTTTAATCTGGCGCCCGCGTTTCCCATGGACGGCGGCCGCATTCTCAATGCGCTCCTCGCCGTGCGCATGGATAGCGGCAAGGCGCTGCTCATCGCCGCCCGCGTTGGGCAGGCGATGGCCTTCGTGTTTGGATTCCTTGGATTGGCCGTCGGCAACCCCTTGCTGATGCTCGTTGCGGTCTTCGTTTACGTCTCTGCTGCGGCGGAGGCGCAGGCGTCGAGCGTTGAGGGTTTGACGACAGGGTTGAGCGTGGCGGACGCCATGGAAACCCGTTTCGCGGTGATTCCGGTCGAGGCCACGCTGGGCGAGGCGGTCAACGTACTGCTGGCGACGCCCCAGTATGAGTTTCCCGTGGTGGATGCGTTTGGCAAACCCGTGGGCCTGCTCACGCGCGACGGGCTCATCGTGGCGTTGCGCGCGAGCGGGCCGGACGCGTCGGTGACAGACGCGCTGCTGACCGCGGCGCCGTCTGTGCGGCTGCGCGACAAGCTTGATTTCGGCATCCGCGAGATGAACCGGCTGGGCGCGCCCGCCATCAGCGTGGTGGACGGGGAGGGCGCCCTTGTGGGCCTGCTGACGATGCAGAACGTCGGCGAAATGCTGATGATTCGCGCGGCGCGGCCGGACTGGCGGTTTCATCGACTGAATTAAGCCCAACCGCCTCCGGGGTGCGGGGGCGCAAGCGCATTAAGCGGCTTGTAAGCCGCCAAAACATAGGCTGAGCCTTGTTGAGGCCCCATCCTGGCGCCCTTCGGGCGGGTAGGCTTATGAGGCTCTCATCGGAGCGTTTTTGGGTTGCGTCCTCACGGTTGGCGGGGTCGCCCGGAACGACTCGCTGCGCAAGCCGTACGAGCGACCGCCGGTCAACTGGGGGCAACTGACCGAACGCCGTTAGGCTGAAGCTTGCAGCTTCTCCGCGACGAAGGGCGCGAAATAGGTGAGGATGCCGTCGCATCCCGCCCGCTTGAACGCGATCAGGCTCTCGATCATCGCCTTGTCCCGATCCAGCCAGCCGCGCTCCACGGCCGCCATAATCATCGAGTACTCGCCGGAGACCTGATAGGCGAACGTCGGGGCGCCGAACTCGTCTTTCACGCGCCGGCAGATGTCGAGATAGGGCAGGCCGGGCTTCACCATCACCATATCCGCGCCCTGTTCGAGGTCCAGCGCCACCTCGCGCAGGGCTTCATCTGTGTTCGCCGGGTCCATCTGGTAGGTGCGCTTGTCGCCGCGCAGCAGGCCGCCCGAGCCCACCGCGTCACGGAACGGCCCGTAGAAGGCCGACGCATACTTGGCCGCGTACGACATGATCTGGACGCGCTCGAAACCTTCCTCGTCAAGCGCCTCGCGGATCGCGCCGATTCGCCCGTCCATCATGTCTGAGGGGGCGACGATGTGGCAGCCCGCGCGGGCCTGATTCAGGGCCTGCTTCACCAGTGCCGCCACGGTCTCGTCATTGACGATCTCGTCGCCGCGCATGAGGCCGTCGTGGCCGTGGCTCGTGTAGGGATCCAGCGCGACGTCCGTCATGATGCCCACGCCCGGCGCCGCCTCGGCAATCGCGCGGCAGGCGCGGCAAACGAGGTTGTTTTCGTTGAACGCCTCGGTTCCGGCCTCGTCGCGCAATGCGACATCCGTGTTTGGAAACAGGGCGATGGCGGGAATCCCCAGCGCCTGCGCGCGCACCGCGTCGCGCACCGCCTCGTCGATGGATACGCGCTCCACGCCCGGCATCGAGGCGATGGGCTCGCGCCTGCCTTCACCGTCGATAATGAAGATCGGCCAGATCAGATCATTGGTGGTGAGCACATTCTCCCGCACAAGGCGGCGGCTCCAGTCTGTCTGGCGCAACCGCCGTGGACGATGCGTGAGGTGAAGCGCGGCCATGTTTTCGTCACTCCTGGTTCGCAGATTGGGATAGCATGCCCGGCGCGCCCCGGGGAGCCGCCACGTTGACCCCAACGCTCCCATTCCATAGTCGGATGATCCATGATTCTGCGTAATCCGCTTTTGAAAGACCCGTCCGCGGAGCGGGCTGACCCGGACGTGATCCATGTCGGCCCGCAAGCCGAGCAGAAACGGCGCGCCGGCGCGCGCTGGGGGTTGGCCCTGGTGGTCTACATGCGGGCGCTCGCCGTCATATGGATGGCCTTCGGCGTGTCGCGCTGGGAAGATATCCTCAATCCTGGCCCCCTCGGGCTTGAGAACATGCCGTTCGACCATGCGGTCGCAGTCGCGGCGTTCGCCGTCGCCGATCTCGTGGCGGCGGTGGGACTTTGGCTGATTGCTCCATGGGGCGGCGCGTTGTGGCTGGCCACGGCCGCGGGCGAAATCATGGTTGGGGCGCTCGTCGGTGGGCCGGTGCAGATGGGCGTTCTCGCGATGCTCGGGCACGTGGCCGCGATTATTCTCTATTTCGTCCTCACCTGGCTTGCAGCCCGGGAGCGGGAGAGCCCCTGAGAGGTGAATACACCTCACAACGCTTCCGGCGACCTGGTAGAGTCAACGCGAATTAACATATTCAGATCAATGTTTTATTCACCTCGCTTCGGCGTTCTAGAGTAAACGCGGGATTCATTGTGTTGCTTAAACTCGCTTTTATCTGCGGCCGCTAGATTGACCCCATCACACGGCCGCAGAGCCGGATCGAAACGGGGTTGAGCGATGAACACGGCAACGAAGATGACTGTCTCGGGTGAGCGCACGCAGCGGCTGGATGTGGTTCGTCCGGTTTACCTGGAAGCCCTGACACTGGTTGAGCGGCTGCACCGCCGCCTGCTGGATGTCATCAAGGACGAGTTCGACCGCCGCGGCGGCGGCGACATCAACGCCGTGCAGGCGCTGTTGCTCTACAATATCGCTGACAGCGAGCTGACCGCCGGCGAGCTGCGCACCCGCGGCTACTATCTCGGCTCCAACGTTTCCTACAACGTGAAGAAGCTGGTGGAGATGGGCTACCTGCACCACGCCCGCTCGCGGGTCGACCGTCGCGCGGTCCGCATCAGCCTCACGGCCAAGGGCAAGGCCATTCACGACATGGTGGCGAGCGTCTACGAGAAGCACGTCGCGACGGTCGAGCAGATCGGCGGCATCGCCAGCGAGGAGTTCGAGAAGGTCAATCAGGCGCTCACCCGCCTCGAGCGCTTCTGGACCGACCAGATCCGCTACAAGCTGTGAGCTGGAAGAGCCGACCGGCTCGCCGCCAGTGTTGCAAAAGGGGCGCAGTGCGCCCCTTTTTCGCGTTTGCGGGGGGCGCTTCGGGGGCGAGCGTGGCAGCGCCACAAATTGGCCGGACTGTTCGTTCTCTCTTAACCGCAATCATGGTAGGTCGATCTACGGCTCGTTAACCATGGCGCCCTGCGCGCCGGCGACCCGCGGTGGATCGATTGCCGTTGCGGCGCCTCGCAGGCGCCAGGTGATGCGTTCTCTTAGGCGCTTGGACAACTGACTGGAGCAAGTCGTGCACGATTTTTCGAAGCCTGTTTCCCGAAGGACGTTCGCCCGCGGTCTCGCGTTGGGGTTCGGCGGGATTGCGGCCGCCCCCGCGCTGGCGTCCGACGGCTTCTTCGGCGCTCAGGCCGAGTGGACGCCGCGGTTCGACGGTGATGGCCGTTTGCGGGTTCCCCGCGCCCTGACGCCGCTGCTGTCGCCGATGACCGTTCAGTCGACCGAGATGGCGATCACCGAATACCGCCGCATGGCGGCCGACGGCGGCTGGCGTGACGTGCCTTCGGCTCAGACGCTGCGCCTCGGCGTCCGCAGCCCCGCAGTCAGCGCGCTGCGCCAGCGGCTGATGTACACCGGCGACCTCGACGCCGGGGCGGGCGCCTCGCAGATCTTCGATTCGTTCGTTGAAGCCGGCGTTCGCCGCTTCCAGACGCGGCACGGCCTCAACGCAACGGGCATCGTCGCCAATCAGACGTTCGCGGCCCTCAACGTGCCCGTGCAGGAGCGCTTGCGTCAGCTTGAACTCAACCTCGTCCGCCTGCGCGCCTTTTCCGGCAACCTTGGCCACCGCCATGTGACGATGAACATCCCGGCGGCGGCGATTGAGACCGTCGAGGGCGGGCAGATTGTCACCCACCACACGGCGGGCGTCGGCAAGATCGACCGGCAGTCGCCGGTGATGCAGGCCCGCGCGCTCGCGGTGAACTTCAATCCGTTCTGGACCGTGCCGGCGTCGATCATCCGCCGGGATCTGATCCCCAAGATGCAGCAGGATCCGAACTACCTGACCGACAACCGGATCCGGATCTACACCCGGTCCGGTCAGGAGATCGCCCCCAGCGCTGTGAACTGGAATTCCATGGAGGCGACGAACTACATGTTCCGCCAGGATCCGGGCGGCGATGTGAACTCGCTCGGGTTCGTGCGCATCGACATCGCCAATCCCCATGGCGTCTACATGCACGACACGCCCGCCAAGGGCATCTTTGGCGATGATTACCGCTTCGTGTCGTCCGGCTGCGTGCGCGTCCAGAACGTGCGCGATTTCGTGAACTGGTTGCTGAAGGACAACGGCGGCTGGGATCGCGACCGCATCGACGAAGTGATTCGCAGCGGACAGCGCCTCGACGTGCGCCTCCAGCCTGCGGTGAATGTCTACTGGGTCTATGTCACCGCGTGGGCTGCGGACAATCTCGTCCAGTTCCGCGACGACATCTACCGTCGCGACGGGTTCAGCGCCGGGGCGGTGGCTGCTGCAAGCACCGGCGCGGCCGACGACGACCTGCTGCCGCCGCTGCGCTGAGGTGGGCGCTGCCCAGCGTTTTGGTCTATCTGCTCGGGGCCGGGTGCGCATGGCGCGCTCGGCCTCTTGCGTTGTGGCGCTCCCCGGCCGCTGGAGCGCGGCTCGTCTTTGCTCTAAACGGGTCTGACAGGCGGGGGCAGGCGACAACGTGACTGCGGCGGAAGAGGGCGACGCGAAAGAGGAAGTCGGCTCGACCTGGCGCTGGTTCTGGCGCGGGTTCCTCCATGCAGCCCGGCTCCCCATGTTCGTCATGGCGCTCACGTTTCTCGGCATTGGTTCGCTCGCGCGGGAGGCTGGCGTGTCTCTGGGCGTGGCGCTGGCGTCCACGTTTCTCGTGTGGGCTGGTCCTGCGCAGGTGATCTTTTTCGGCGCGCTTGCCCAGGGGTTGGCGCTTCCAGCCATCGCTCTTTCGGTGTCCCTGTCCTCCGTGCGGCTGCTGCCCATGTGCGTGTCGCTTCTGCCGCTGCTGCGGCGGCCCGGGCAGGGCGCGGCGATGTCGCTCTACACCGCGCACCACATCGCCGTGACGGGATGGGTTGAATCGATCCGGCGCCTGCCCGGCATGCCGCAAAACGCTCGTCTGCCGTGGTTTCTCGGGCTGGTCCACGGCCTCTATTTCGCCGCGTCCATCGCCACGGTCGCCGGGTATGTGCTGTCGGGGACGGTGCCGCGCGAGATTGCGGCTGGGCTTCTGTTCGTCACGCCGATCTACTTCATCGCGGCCCTTGTGCGGAACTCGCGTGAGCCCATCGACTGGCTGGCGCTTGCGCTGGGCTTCGCGCTCACGCCGCTCCTGAAGCCGCTGATCGGCGCGGGGTTCGACCTGCTCGCGGTGGGGTTGATCGGCGGCACGGCGGCCTGGGTCGCGCAACGTTGGCTGAACAAGCGCAAGGCGGAGAACGGCCGATGACGCAGCTCGACTGGTGGAGCGGCGGGCTGTGGCCCTACGCGGCGCTCATCTTGTTCGGGTTTTTGCCAAGCGAGTTCTGGCGCGCTCTTTCCGTCTTCGTCGGGCGGCGCGTGGACGAGGGGTCGCCGCTTCTGGAATGGGTGCGCGCGGTGTCCACCGCGCTGCTCGCCGGCGTGGTCGCCAACATCCTGCTGACGCCGTCGGGCGCGCTGGCGACTGTGCCGCTGGCGGCGCGCCTCGCTGCAATGGCGATCGGACTCGCCGCTTATTTCGCCCTGCGCAAGTCCGTCATTATGGCAGTGATCGCCGGTGAGGCGGCGATCATCGGTTTCGCGTGGTGGTTCGGGCCGTAATCAGAACGCGGCGCGGATCTTCGCCGCGTGCGCCTTCAGCACGTCCGGCTTCTCCACGGAATCAGCATGCCGGCGCAGGGCGACGCCCTCCCATCGGGGCAGCACATGAAAGTGCAGGTGGAACACCGTTTGTCCGCCTGCGGCGCCCTCGAACTGGCGCACGCTCAGGCCTTCCGCGTCCATGCCCTTTTTCACGGCCGCCGCGACCAGTTGCACCCGGCCCATGAACGGCCCCCAGCCGTCGGCGGGAAAGTCGAGCAGCCCGCGCGAGGCGAGCTTCGGCACCACGAGGGTGTGGCCGGGCGATTGCGGCATGATGTCGAGGAAGGCGACGGCGACGTCGTCTTCAAAAACCTTGTGGGCCGGAAGCTCGCCACGCAGGATCTTCGCGAAGATGTTGTCGGGCTGATAGGGTTCTGAATTCAGCATAATCGGTCCTGTTCCACTGCGACTACAGTCCCAGCCGCGCGAGTTCGTCAAGCTGCGCTGCGCGCATGGCGGCGCGCGCCTGACGCAAAGCTCCGTTGGCGCTCGCGACATTCTGCTGCTAACAGACTGTTTTTATTGAGGATGGGTCGCTGGAGCCTTTGTCTTGGCCCACGCCTTGCCTTATGATTCCATGCGCCGGCTTTGGCGCAGATCAAGGTGAGGCACGGAGGTTGCGCGATGGCGTCACGCGATTTCAGGCGAATGCTCTCAGGCTACGGGCTCACAACCGCGAACATTCTCTACCGGTTGCCCGATCATCCCGCGATTTTGCAGAACTACATCTGGCAGGAGTACGACCTGCACCCGCATTACCCGGAGTTGCGCAAGTTTTTGGATTTCTGGACGCGCAAGCTCGACGGGGCGCTACACTCCGTCGTGGTCGCCCACGCGGGCCTCATCAAGCCTGCCGAGGTGCGCATGGTGGGTGACGAGTTCCGGTTGCATTAAGCGTTATTCGCTCTCCTCGCGCGCGGGATCGCGGCGAAACGGCAGGTGCTCGCCGTAAACCTCGATGGCTTCGGCGATGGCCGCACGCTCGTGCTCCAGAAACTGCGCCACGGCCCGGGCAAGCCTCGGGTCGGCGATGAAGTGCGAGGAGTAGGTGGTGACGGGCGCATAGCCGCGTGCGAGCTTGTGCTCGCCTTGCGCGCCCGCCTCGACCCGCGACAGGCCACGCTCGATGGCGAACTCGATGGCCTGATAGTAGCAAACCTCGAAGTGCAGGAACGGGTGCTGCTCAAGGGCGCCCCAGTTGCGCCCGTAGAGCGCATCGTCGCCGATGAAGTTGATGGCGCCCGCGATCCATCGTCCGGCGCGACGCGCCATCACGAGCAGGATGCGCTCGCTCATCGTCTCGCCCACATGGCTGAAGAACGCGCGCGTGAGATACGGACTGCCCCACTTGCGCGATCCCGTGTCCACGTAGAACTGGAAGAACGCGTCCCAGTGCTCTTCGGTGATCTCGCGGCCGGTGAGGCGCACGATCTCGATGTCGCTGGCCAGCGCGTCGCGGCGCTCGCGTTTCACCACCTTGCGCTTGCGCGAGGCGAGGTCGCCTAAAAACGCATCGAAGGTCTCGTAGCCACGATTGAAGAAGTGAAACTGCTTGCCCGTGCGCTCCAGAAACCCGGCGCGCTCAAGAGCCGCGCATTCCGCAGCGTGCGGAAACGTGACGTGAACCGAGGACGCGCCCGTGGTCTGCGCCAGCGCTTTGAGGCCGGCGATCAGAGTCTCTTGCGCCGCATCCGCTTGGGGGCCGGCTGCGACGAGCAGGCGGCGCCCCTGCGCCGGCGTGAAGGGCACGCTCACCTGCAGCTTGGGATAGTAGCGCCCGCCCGCGCGCTCGTAAGCGTCCGCCCACGAGTAGTCGAACACGTACTCGCCCATGGAATGCGATTTCATGTAGCAGGGCGCGCACGCGGCAAGCTCCCCGCTCGCGGTCTCGACCAGCACATGCATGGGCGCCCAGCCGGCGCGGGCCGTGGCGGAGCGGGAGGTCTCCAGCGCATTCAGGAAGGCATGGGACGTGAACGGATTGAACCGCTCCCGCTGGGGATCGTCCGTCGCCGCCTGCAATCCTGCCGGATTGGCGCAGGCGTCCCAGGCGGAGGCGGGGACGTCGGCGATGGCGCGCACGGTGCGTACGGTGAATGTAGGCGTGGGGGAGGATTCCATGGGCACTCTGGAAGTCTAGCGCGGCGGGGCGCCGGGACAAGCTCGGTGATTGCTCGGTGACTGCGCGGCTCTTCAAAGCGCGCCGGACACCGGCTTCGGCAGGCGGCGGAATGCGATGGAGGCGGCGAGGCCCGTCGCGGCCATGGCGAGGCCGACGAGCGACACCGCGCCGCGCGCGCCCAGCAGGGCGATGGCGGCCGTCCACATCACGGGCCCCGCGGTCTGCCCCAGATAGAAGAAACCGGCGTGCATGGCGTAGCAGGTGGAGCGCGCCTCGGGATCAATCTCGGCCACTTCCGCCTGCACCGAATTGTGGATCATGAAGAACCCAAGCCCGATGACGCTGAAGAACGCCGCCTGCGCCATCCAGTGCAGTTCCAGCGCATAAGCCGCGAAGCCCGCGCAGCCGACGAAACCGCCCATGGCCATGAGGGCGGGGCGCGTGAACACACGCAAAAAGAGCGGCAGCATCATCGAGAACGCCAGCGCGCCCGCGGCCATTCCGCCGATCACTATGCCGGCTTCTTTCGTGCCGCCGTTCTCCTGCGCCTCAAGGATGGGCGCGACAAATGGCAGAAAGCCGAACGTGAATGCGCCTGTGGCGAACACCGTCGAGTAGCAGGCCCATGACCTGCGGTTACGGAAGATGCGCGCATAAATGTCCGCGCCGGTGCGCAGGCTGAAACTGCCGCGGGCTTCGCGCGGGGGATCGCGCGGGAGAAACAGCCCGGCGGTGATCGCGGCGCTCAGCACCACGGCGAAGCAGATCCACAATACGCCGCGCCAGCCCACGTGAACCGCCAGCAAGCCGGCGAATACGGCTCCTGCAATCTGGCCGATGATCGCGGAGGCGACGAAACGCGCGATGGCGACCTGCCGGCCTTGTTTGTACCGGTCGCCGATCATCGCCATGGCGACGGGCATGAGCCCCGCGCCGGCCATGCCTGTGAGGGCGCGGGAGGCTGCAAGCATCTCGAAGCTTTGCGCCAGGGCGCTCGCCGCGAGGCTGCCTGCGGACACCCACAACGAGGCGCGCAGCACCCTCGACTTGCCGAAGTGATCGCCGATGGGGCCGAGAATTGGCTGCGCCAAGGCGCACGGCAGCGCGGTCGCCGAGCCCAGCAGCACGACGGTCGAAACCGGGATCATCAGGTCGCTGGCGATTTCGACGGTGAGCGGATCGAGGGTGCGGATCGCGATGGCGGCGGCGAATCCGCAGAGCAGGAATACGGCGAAGATCACGGGGGGTGTCCTGATTGCTGCACGCGACCATGCGCCCCCGCGCCAAGGCTGCGCAACCCGATTTCGCAAGCCCCCGTCAGAACGTGCGGCTCTCCACCCGGCGCAGGCGCGCGAACAGGTAGGCCATGAGCGGGCCAAGCCCGGCGAGAATGAGCGCGCAGGCGATGAGCGTGGGCCGCGCGCCCACCAGAGCAAGGCCAAGCCCGACGCAGATTGGTCCCAGCGCCTGCCCAAGGAAGAACGAAAACGAGTGCATGGAGAAGGCCGAGCCCCGGTTTTCCGCAGTCAACGTCGCCACCTCGGTTTGCACGGAGTTGTGCAGCATGAGGTATCCGAGTCCGGTGACGCAGAAGAGCGCGGCTGTCGTGCGCCAGTCCGCATCGAACGCCAGCGCGAACACTCCCGCCGAGGCGAAGAGGCCGCCAAGAAACATCATCTGCCCGCGGCTCATCCAGCGCAGCAGAACGCCGAGCGATAAAGAATACGCGATCCCGCCCACGCCCACGCCGGCGAGGATCAGTCCGGCTTCTGTTGCGCCGCCCGCGCTGCGCGTCTCCAGAAGCTCCGCCACGTAGGGCATGACGCCGTAGAGCGCGACGCCCTCGATGAACACGGTGGAAAAGCACAGCACGGCGCGCGGCGACGCAAACACGCGTCTGTAGCCCGCAGCCGCGCTGGCGATACTGATGGGCGCAGCGGGCGCCGGCGGATCGGTGATGTCGAGGAAGAACGTCACGGCGATGGCGGCGGCGACGCCAATCACGAACGCGATGAGAAACACTGCGCGCCAGCTCACAAGATCCGCAAGGACGCCCGCCACGCTGGCGGCGAAGATCATGCCGAGGAGCCCCGCCGAGAGAAACCGGCCCATGGCGAGTTGTCGCCGCGCGGCGGGAAAACGGTCGCTGATAATGGCCATGGTCACCGGCATGATGCCCGCGCCCGCGAAGCCGCCGAAGAAACGCGCGGCGAACAGCACCCATATGGACGGGCTGACCACGACGACCGCGAGGCAGGCCGCCTGCAGCCACATGCAGATGCGCAAGAGCCGCGCCTTGCCGTAATGGTCGCCGATGGGGCCGAGGATCGGCTGGCTCAGGGCGTAGGGCAGGGCGTAAAACGAGATTGCCATGGCGGCTGTCGTCACCGGCGTTCCGAAGTCGCGGGCGAGCGAGGTGACGAGCGGGTCCATGGCCCGGTTGGCGATGGCGGCGGCGAGACCGCCGGTCATGAGGGCGCCGAGCATCAGCGCGCCGCGCCCTCGAAAATCGCCTGATCGGCCCATGCGCCGGCGCGCGCCCACTGGCCGGGCGTGCGCACGGTCCATGTCATCACGGGAACGCCCAGGGCTTCGCGCGCAAGCAGGAGGCCTGCGTGGGGCAGGTCATCGACCCGCCACGACAGGAAATCGGGTCGTGTGCGGCGCCAGTGGGCGAGGCTTGCGAGTTCGGACTTTTGCTCAGGCGTGAGCCCGCTCCACTCGGGCTCGTCGTAGTCCGCCTGCGCCACGATGCCCAGCGGCGCGCCGCAGCCCCGCGTGCGCAGGTGCGCGATCACGTCCGGGTCGAAGCTTTTCAGCGCCACGCGCGCAAATCCTTCCGCCAGTTGCGCCGCGCGGTCGGCGGCGCGCATATCGCCGTCGAAAGCGCTCTTGATTTCGACGATCAGCGGCGTTGCGTCGCCCGTCTCGCTCAGGACGTCCGCCAATGTTGGAACGGACGAGCCGTCGGCCAGGCGCAAGGCGCGCGCGTTGGCAGCGTCCAGATCGCCGAAGCGGCCGGGCTGACCGGTGAGCCGTTGCAGATCATCGTCATGGAAGACGAACGCCTCGCCGTCGCGCGAGGCGCGCACGTCACACTCGATGGCGAAGCCCGCCGCGATGGCGGCGCGGACGGCGGCGAATGAGTTCTCCACCACGCCGGCGCGCACATCGTGCAGGCCGCGATGGGCGATCGGGCGCGCGACCACCCAGTCGCAACTCACGGCGCGATCTCGAACATCGATTCGATTTCAACCGCGGCGTCGAGCGGAAGTTCAGCGGCCCCGACTGCGTAGCGAGCGTGGCGCCCCTTTGTTTCGCCGAGCGCGGCCACCATCAAATCCGAGGCGCCGTTCGCAACAGCCGCGATGGCGTGGAACTTTGGTCCGGTGTTCACATAAACCCCCAGACGCACGCATCGCTCGATTCGCGAGAGCTTTCCAAGCGCCGCCTTCGCTTGCGCGAGAATGTTGATGGCGCACAGCCGTGCGGCGGTCTGGCCAGCCTCGTTGAAGATGTCGACCCCGAGCTTGCCCTTGTGCTCTGGCGCGAGCTGCCCATCCGGGCCGAATGGAAGCTGCCCGGAGATGACCAGTAGGTTGCCGGTAATAACCCACGGAACATAGTTCGCGACAGGCGCGGCCGGAGAGGGCAGGATGATTCCAAGTTCTTTCAGTCGGGCTTCGGTGGTGGGCATCCTGGCTTCCTCTTGTCTGCGCTGGACGATGGGCCTTGCCTCTCAATCGTCAAACCATAATTTCGGCGCAACAGGCGGGCAATGCGCTGGCGTCGCCGCGGAGAAACAGAATGTCATTCCGGACAAAGCACTTTATCTCGCTGGCCGCGTGGGCCGCGCTTGGCTTCTCCCTCACGGGGGCCTCTGCGCAGCAGGGCGCCGGCGCCGCCGCCGCGCCGCCGCTGGCCCCCCACCGCGCGGTCTATGACCTGAGCCTTATGAAAGGCGGAACCGGGCGCGGTCCTGTGGCTGCAAGCGGTCGCATCGTTTACGATTTCAGCGGCTCGTCCTGCGAGGGATACACCGTCGCGTTTCGTCAGTTCACGGAAATGACCCCAGCGGACGGCGAACCCAGCATCTCGGATATGCGGTCGACCACCTTCGAAAGCCCGGACCGCAAGACCATGCGCTTCCGTGTTGAGCACATGGAGGAGGGGCGCGTCACCAAGCGGGTCGATGGTTCTGCGATCCGATCAGGCGACGGCGCGCTGTCGCTGCAACTGCGTCAGCCGGCGCCCATGCAGGCGGACATCGATCATGACGTGGTGTTCCCCACGGACATGACGCTGCGCACCCTTGACGCCGCGCGCGCGGGACAGACGATCCTGCCGCTGAAGGTTTTTGACGGCTCGGACACCGGCGACAAGATCTACCACACCATGAGCATCATCGGCCGCCCGTCCACGGCGCCGCTTGCGGATGCGAGCAAGGATGTTCCTTCCATGAAGGACATGCGCCGCTGGAGCGTTCGCGTCAGTTACTTCGATATCGACAAGCTGGACGCGCCGCCGGTCTACATCCTGTCGTTCCAGATGTGGGACAACGGCATATCAAGCGATCTTGTCATTGATTATGGCGATTTCCAGCTCAAGGGCTCCATGTCGAAGCTTGAGATGCTGCCTGTGAACGCCTGCCGGAACTGAGCTATTTCCGGCGCGCGCCGGGATCGAACAACAGGCCGCGCATCACCGCAGCGCTGCCGAATTTTTCCCGCAGGGCGTCAATCGCGCTCTCGGTTGCGCGCTCACGCGTCACGCTCGTGTCGGCCAGGTCGCCCTGATCGCACAAGCTAGCGTCGCGCAATGCCGAGGCGCCCACGCCGATGAGGCGGAAGCGCGTTCCATCCGTCTCCTTTTCGAGAAGCGCGCGGGCGGCCTCGAAAATCCGGCCGGCGAGTTGCGTTGGTTCCGGCAGGCTGCGGCTGCGCGTGCGCAAGCGAAAGTCCGCGGTCTTGAGTTTCAGCGTGATCGTCTCGCCGCCCAGCCCGCTCGCCTTGAGGCGCGCGGAAACCTTCTCGCTCAAAGCCAGCAGCACGCGGGCAAGCGCCTTCGCATCCGACACATCTTCTTCGAATGTGGTTTCAGCGGAGACGCTCTTCGTCTCGCGTTCCGGCGATACGGAGCGGTCATCGACGCCGTTGGCGAGGCGCCACAGCCGCTGTCCCTCACCGCCAAGGCGACGCATGAAATCGGTTTCGCTCAGGGCCTGAATGTCGCCGATGGTGCGGAAACCGTCGCGGGCGAGGCGCTCCTGCGCCACCGCGCCCACGCCCCATATGAGCCCCACGGGCTTGTCCGCGAGAAAACTGCGCGCCTGCGCGCGGCCAATGATGGCGAAACCCCGCGGCTTGTCGAGGTCGGAGGCGATCTTCGCCAAAAACTTGCAGTAACTCAGGCCCACTGAAACGGTGATGCCGATCTCCTTTTCGAGCTGCCGCGCAAAGCGGGCGAGCGTCAGCGCCGGGCTGCCCTGATGCAGCCGGTCAGTGCCGGCGAGATCGAGGAACGCCTCGTCGATGGACAGGGGCTCCACCTGCGGCGTGAGATCCAGCATCATCTCGCGCACCTGCCGCGCGACGGTTGTGTAGCGCGCCATATCGGGCTTGCGCACGACCGCGTCCGGACACAGCGCCAGCGCCTTGAACATCGGCATCGCGGAACGCACGCCAAACGTGCGCGCGATGTAGCAGCACGTGGCGACGACGCCCCGGCGTCCGCCGCCAACAATCAGCGGCTTGTCGCGCAGGGCAGGGTCGTCGCGCTTTTCCACGGCGGCGTAGAACGCGTCGCAGTCGATGTGCGCGATTGTGAGACTGTCGCGCTCGGGATGGGCGAGCAAGCGCGGCGAGCCGCACGCGTGACATCGGCGGGCCGCCGCAGGGCTCGGCGCGAGGCAATCGCGACAGAGTGAACTGGCGGCGCTTGCGCTCACCAGTCCTCCGCGGGCGGGCCGCCGAGCGCCCGCTGGGCGGCAGCGACTGTCTCGGGTCGCATATCCTTTTCCGCTGCATGAGCAATCAGCAGCGGTTCATCGGAGCACAGGTAATCAAGCACGCCGGCGAGGAAGCCGGGGGCGCCGGCAGCGGCGCGCAGGGCGGCCGGGTCAAGCCCCGTCACGGCGAGAAAGCGGTCCAGCCGCTCCGGGTCCGACGCGATGAAGGAAAGCGCTGATATCGCGATAGCTTCAGCTTGCTCCTGCCTCATTTTACGGCGCACCTCCGGATGATCGAATGTTGTGGCGCCGATTCTCATTTCGTCAAGGTTCGTGCGTTACCCTTACGGCGGTTCCAAGTTGCATTTTGCATTTCGCCCGCCCGCCACGAGGCGCGCCACGTCAGGACAGGGTATGACCAAGACGGTCCTCATCGTAGAAGACAACGAGCTTAACATGAAGCTCTTCAACGATCTTCTGGAGGCGCATGGCTACCGGACGGTTCAGACGCGCAGCGGCGTCGAGGCGATGGGTCTTGCCCGCGAGCATCGCCCCGACCTGATCCTGATGGATATCCAGTTGCCCGAGATTTCGGGGCTTCAGGTCGCCCGCTGGCTCAAGGACGATCTGGAGTTGCGCTCCATCCCTGTGATCGCCGTCACCGCGTTCGCCATGAAGGGAGACGAGGAGAAGATCCGCCAGGGCGGATGCGAAGCCTATATGTCCAAGCCGATTTCAGTAGCGAAGTTTCTCGAAACCGTCCGCAACTATGCGGGCGGCGCATGAGGATATGTGTTCATGACTGCTCGCGTTCTCGTGGTCGACGACCTGTTGCCGAACATCAAGCTTCTCGAAGCGCGTCTTTCGGCTGAGTACTTCGGAGTCCTTGCCGCCACGAACGGGCCTGACGCGCTGAGGATCTGCGCGCGCGGCGAGTGCGATCTGGTTTTGCTCGACGTCATGATGCCGGGCATGGACGGGTTCGAGGTGTGCCGGCGCCTGAAGTCGGATCCCGCCACCGCCCATCTTCCTGTGGTGATGGTGACGGCGCTCGACCAGCCAGCGGATCGCGTGCGCGGCCTTGACGCTGGCGCGGATGATTTTCTCACCAAGCCTGTGGACGAAGTCGCGCTGATCGCACGCGTTCGCTCGCTCGCGCGCCTCAAGCTGACCCTCGATGAATTGCGCAATCGCTGCGCTACTGCGGTCGATCTGGGCGCAGGCGGAAAGCTGGCCGAGGCCATCGGCGACTCCGGCGCCAACGGGCGAATTCTGCTTGTGGATGACCGGCAGAACTCCTCGCGCCTGATCGAAGGCACACTGACCAGCCAGAAGCAGCGGATCGAGGTGGAGCCGAGCCCCGCGCGGGCTTTGGAGCGCGCGGCGAACGGCGACTACGAGTTGCTGATCCTGTCTCTCAATCTGCACGAGTTCGACGGCTTGCGCCTCTGCGCGCAATTGCGCTCCATGGAGCAGACGCGGCACACGCCGATCCTGCTGATCGCTGATCTCGAAGACCGTGCGCGGGTGCTGCGCGGTCTCGATCTCGGCGTGAACGACTATCTCGCGCGCCCTATCGACCGGAATGAGCTGATCGCGCGGGTGCGCACGCAACTGCGTCGCAAGCGTTACGCGGACGCCCTCCGCTCAAGCCTTGCGGAGTCGTTGCAGATGGCCATCGTTGATCCGCTTACGGGTCTTAACAACCGGCGCTATCTGGAAACCCATCTCGCGGGATTGCTGGACCAGTCGGCAAGTCGCGGACAACCACTGTCGATGATGGTCCTCGACATCGATCACTTCAAGGCGATCAATGACACCTATGGCCACGATGTGGGCGACGAGGTGCTGCGCGCCTTCGCCAAGCGCGTAAGGGAGGTTACCCGCGAGGCGGATCTGGTCTGCCGTCTCGGAGGCGAGGAGTTCGTGGTCCTGATGCCCGACTCCGATGCTGTCTCCGCCGCCGTCATTGCGGAACGGGTGAGATACGCCATCGAGGCGCAGCCATTCGTGGTGAGCGGCACGGCGCGGCCGGTCCCGGTGACGGTCTCCATCGGCCTGGCCGAATCGCGGGGCGAGCGGAGCCCCGATTCGTTCTTCCGCCGGGCCGACAAGGCCTTGTACCGGTCGAAGAGCGAAGGCAGAAACCGGGTGACGCTGGCCGCCGCATAGGCCGCCCCAATTTTGTCGTTTTGGCCGACGAAACAAACGTAATCGCGAGTAAGTGATTCGTCTCGTATGGCGCGATATTTGTGCGCATTAGTCTTGCTTGTTAAGCACCCTGCGCAAACGCCGTTGCCGGCGTTTCCGCGCTCAAGTACCGTCCGGCATCGCTCGATGAATGTCGGGCTGCGAGAAACCCTACGGAGTGCTCAGGTCCGCCGCATCTCCTGGGTCCGTGGGGTAGGCCGGTCGGCGCGGTTCAGGAGTGGCCTCCTCAGAACATGCGCTGACCGGCCACCTTGTTTCTTCTTGCTTCTTTCGCGAGCGCCTCAGGAAGCCGTCGGCTGGACGGATTTATCCGGCGGGAAGGTTTCACCGCACAAACCGCGGCTGGCCTTGCGCGCGCGGCCCCGACGTGCCCGACCTTCCGCCCGGATCTGCAATCGAAAATTTATCGTTGAGGCGGCCAACGACGCAGCGCGATGGGCGTCGTCTTTGCGCACATGTTCGCCAAAAACAAAAAGGGCTGCCGAAGCAGCCCTTTTGTCGCAGGTTCGCGAAAGCCTTACTTGATCTTGGCTTCCTTGAACTCGACGTGCTTCTTCGCCACCGGGTCATACTTGCGGTAGCTCAGCTTCTCGGTCTTCGTGCGCGCGTTCTTGGACGTCACGTAGAAATAACCGGTGTCGGCGGTCGACACGAGCTTGATCTTGATGTTGGCGGCCTTGGCCATTTCGAAGTCCGATCATTCGTGGAAATCTGAGCGCAAAATACGGATGGAGCCACGTAAGTCAAGGATCGCGCGGCCCGGCGCAGACTAGAGTTCGTCGCGCCGCCATCCGCCCGGTCCCACCCGGTACCACGGCGCCGGCATCCACATGGGCATTCCCGCCGTCACCCGACGCTCCAGCTCCCGCAGGATGACTGCGGAAATAAGGGCGAGGTCAAGATCCTGGGCGTCTTTCAGGGGGATCCACAGGGTCTCGACCAGTTCTGCGTCCGGTCCAACGGCGCCGTCCACCTGGCCGCAAATCGCGGTGGCGTCGGCCGCCAGAAAAACGGTGTCATAACGCCGCGGCAACCGCGGCGGGGTCGTGGCCCGGGCGACCAGATGCAACGGTTCAAGGTCCGGGTAGACGCCGTGCGCGGCGTAGGCCGCCCAGCCGGCAGGCGCAGCGTCGGGCTGCCCGTACTCGCGGGTGCCCACGATGACGCCCGTTTCCTCAAAGGTCTCGCGAATGGCGGCCAGCGCCAGCGCGCGGGGCAGGGTGGGGGACGCGGGCGTGACCTTCGCGAGCCGCGCTTCCACCGGGCCGGGCAGCGCGCCGGCGACATTCATGCGGCGGTCGTCCGGGTCGAGGCCACCGCCGGGAAAAACATACTTGCCCGGCAGGAACGCGTCAGCGGGATGCCGCCGGCCCATGAGCACCCTGGGAGAGGGGCCGGACCGGTCGATCAGGATGAGGGAGGAGGCGAGACGCGGGCGCGCCGCGGTTGGCGGTTTGCCCTTCAGGGTGGCCCACACCTTCTCGTTGAGGATGGGCGCGTAGTCGGCAAGATCAGCAGGAACTGGCACAGGGTCTCGCGAGGTTTACGGCCCCCGCGACGCCGATGGCAGCGTGGTCCCGAACCCGTGCATTCTGAGCGCCCACTGGTAGGCGATCAAGGCCCCCTTGAAGCGTGGCAGGAGCCAAAGCGACATCACGATAGCGACGATAGGCCACACGGTCATGTGAACCCACATGGGCGATTGCGGCCAGCGATCGTCGGCGAACATCAGCAGCGCGATCACCACGTGCCCGACGAAGAAGATCGTCAGATACGGCGGCGCGTCGTCAGCGCGCTGATGGTGCAACTCTTCGCCGCAGGAGGGGCAGGCGTCGTTGACCTTCAGATAGGCGCGGAACATGGCGCCCTCGCCGCAGTGCGGGCAGCGCATGGAGAACCCGCGCTTGGCGGCCTGCCACCAGTCACGCGGCGCTTCGGCCAAATGTGTGTGCGTATCGACGTCACCCAGGTCTCTGGCCATGGACATTCAGCTCTCCACCTTACCGCTGCCGGTCGCGATTCCGCCCGCCAGCGGGCCCAGCCGCCTTATGTGACCGCGCGGACCGCTTGCGTGAAGGAGGCGTCTTGTCGCGCTGCGGCGGCTTGCGGCCCTTGGCCGCCCCCCCTCTCTGCATCCGCCCGCGGCCCTCGCTGAGGATTTCGAACCGCAGCGCGCCGGCGAACGGCGCAGCCTCCAGCAGCCGCACCTCTATGGTGTCGCCGAGCCGGTAGGTTTCTCCAGTGCGCGAGCCGACCAGCGCATGGAGGTGCTCTTCGTGGCGGAAGTAGTCGTTGCCGATGGTGGCGGCGGGCACGAAACCGTCCGCCCCGGTGTCGGCGAGCTTCACGAACAACCCGGAGCGCGTCACGCCCGAGATGCGGCCTTCGAATGAGGCGCCGATCTGTTCGGACAGGAACGTGGCGATCAGCCTGTCCTTCGTCTCGCGCTCGGCGGTCATGGCGCGGCGCTCCGCTGCGGAGATTCGCGCCGCGACTTCCGCCAGTTCGTCCGGAGCAGTGCCCGGCAGGCCATCCTCGCCAAACTTGAGGGCGCGGATCAGCGCGCGATGCACGATGAGATCCGCGTAGCGCCGGATGGGTGAGGTGAAGTGCGCGTAGCGGCGCAGGTTCAGGCCGAAGTGCCCATAGTTTTCCGCCACGTACTCGGCCTGCGCCTGGCTGCGCAGCACCACCTCGTTGACGATGCTCTCGTGCTCCGTCTCGCGCACGCGCGCCAGAATGCCGTTGAAGTTCTGCGGCTTCAGCGTCTGCCCTTTCGCCAGCTTGATGCCGATGGTGGACAGGAACTCGCTCAACCCGTGCAGCTTTTCGATGCTCGGCGCATCGTGCGCGCGATAGATCAGCGCCTGGCTGCGACTCTCCAGCGTTTCCGCCGCCGCGACGTTGGCGAGGATCATGAACTCCTCGATCAGCCGGTGCGCGTCCAGACGCGGCGGCGTGAACACGCGGTCCACCTTGCCTTCTGGCGTCAGAATGAGCTTGCGCTCGGGCAGATCGAGATCCAGCGGCGAGCGATGGGTCCGCGCTATTCTGAGCGCGTGATACGCCTCCCAAAGCGGCTTGAGCACGGGCTCCAGCAGCGGCTTGGTCAGCTCGTCCGGCCACCCGTCGATGGCGGCCTGCGCTTGTGGATACGCGACCTTCGCGGCCGAGCGCATCATGATGCGATGGAACGAGTGCCGCAGCTTGCGGCCCTCCTTGTTGATGACCATCTGCACGGCGAGCGCGGGGCGATCCTCCAACGGGCGCAGCGAGCACAGGTCGTTCGAGATCCGCTCCGGCAGCATCGGCACGACGCGGTCGGGGAAATACACCGAGTTGCCGCGATCCAGCGCTTCGCGATCCAGCGCCGAGCCCGGCGCCACGTAGGCGGCCACATCCGCGATGGCGACGGTGAGCACGAACCCGCCCGCGTTCTCGGGGTCGTCGTCGTGGCGGGCGTGCACCGCGTCGTCATGGTCCTTGGCGTCGGCGGGATCGATGGTGATGAGCGGCAGTTCGCGCCAGTCCTCGCGCCCGACCAGCTTTGCAGGCTTCGCCTTTTCGGCCTCCGCGATGGTCTCGGGCCGGAAGACATGGGGAATGCCGTGCGTATAGAGCGCAATTTGTGAAATCGCGCGCTCGTTGTCGATGGCGCCCAGCCGCTCCATCACCTTCGCGACCGGGCGCATCCCGCGCCCGGCGCGCAGCACGTCTACGGAGACGAGATCGCCGTCGCGCGCGCCGCCTTCGCCGCCGGGCAGGATCGAGAGTTCGCGGTCGAGATTCTTCTTGTCGATGGGCAGCAGCAGGCCGCCGCCGTGGGGCAGGGACTTGAACACGCCGAGCTGCTGCGGCCGCTCGCGCGACAGCAGCTTGATGACGCGGCCTTCATACTGCGGCTCGCCCTTTTTCGCGTCGTGAATGAACTCTGTGCGGATGAGCGCGCGGTCGCCAACGCCGGCCGCCGGCTGGCCGGGGCGGGGCTTGCGCGGCGTGTAGACCGCGATGCGCGGGGGCGCGCCGAGTTCAGCCTCGTCCCATTCCACCGGGCGCGCCAGCAATTCGCCATCAGCGTCGCGCCCCGTGATGTCCGCCAGCACCACTGCGGGCAGCTGCCCCTTTTTGTGCAGGGTTTTGCCGCGTTTTTCGAGCGCGCCTTCCGCCTCAAGCTCTTTCAGGATGCGCTTGAGCGGAATGCGGTCGGCGCCCTTGAGGCCGAACGCGCGCGCGATCTCCCGTTTGCCGATCTTGTCCGGCGGCGTGCGGCCCTCCGCAAGGGCCGCGTCCCGCTCGCGGGCGATGAACGCAAGGATGTCTTCGCGGGTGGGCATGGCGGGCGCGGCTGGCGCGGCTTGACGGGTCGCTCGGGTCTCTGTGTTCGCCGCTGGTTTCTTCGCCACGTGTGGCCCTTCTCCGCTCGCCGGCGCTGTGGCGTGGCAACGCCGCGCCGGCTCTGCGGTTCACTGTAGCGGCAGCGCGCGCGCATTCCAAACGGGGCGGGGGCGCACTCCAACCTTGCAGAACGAAGCACGTCATGGCGGCGAAGCAAGCGAGGTCCGCTGGATCCACGTCCCCGCAGCGTCATCCACGTCCCCGCAGCGTCATCCGCGGGCCTGACCCGCGGATCCAACCTCGCAGCCGCTCATTGGGTGGCCGGATCAAGTCCGGCCATGACGCTGCTGAAACGCGCCGACCTTCTGGATCGCGTACGGTTGGCGCCTACCGCCGCTTCTCCGCAGCTCGCCGCAGGGCCTCCGCCATCGCGCCGCCGGCGCTGGACGGAGCTTCCTTACCCGGGGCGTAGTTGCGCACGTCGCGCTGCGAGGCGCCGCCGCCGGCGGGCTTTTGAGCTGGCTTGCCCGCCTCGTCCTCCATGCGCATGGTGAGCGCGATGCGTTTGCGCGGCTTGTCCACCTCCAGCACTTTCACCTTCACGATGTCGCCGGGCTTGGCCACATCGCGCGGGTCTTTGATGAACGTGCGCGACATGGCCGAGATGTGAACCAGCCCGTCCTGATGGACGCCGATGTCCACGAACGCGCCGAAGGCCGCCACGTTGGTCACCACGCCCTCAAGGATCATGCCGACTTTAAGATCGTCGAGCGTCTCCACGCCTTCCTTGAATTCCGCCGTCTTGAACGCCGGACGCGGATCGCGCCCCGGCTTTTCAAGCTCGCGCAGAATGTCGGTGACGGTGGGCACACCGAATTTCTCGTCGGTGAACTTTTGCGGCGGCAGGCCGCGCAGGGTCTTGGCGTCGCCGATGAGCACCTTGATGTCGCTCTTCGTCGCTTCCAGAATGCGCCGCACCACGGGGTAGGCCTCCGGGTGAACGGACGAGGCGTCAAGCGGATCGGCGCCGCCCACGATGCGCAGGAAGCCCGCGCACTGCTCAAACGCCTTGGGGCCGAGACGCGGCACTTTCTTCAGGTCCGCGCGCGTGCGGAACGCGCCGTTGTCGTCGCGATGCTGCACGATGTTCTGCGCCAGCGTTTCGCCAACCCCTGACACGCGCGCGAGCAACGGCGCGGAGGCCGTGTTCACGTCAACGCCCACCGCGTTCACGCAGTCCTCCACCACCGCGTCGAGGGAGCGAGACAGTTTGTGCTCGGCGATGTCGTGCTGATACTGGCCGACGCCGATGGACTTTGGATCGATCTTCACCAGCTCCGCCAGCGGATCCTGCAGGCGCCTTGCGATGGAGACCGCGCCGCGCAGAGTCACGTCGAGGTTCGGCAGCTCCTGTGAGGCGAAGGCCGACGCCGAGTACACGGACGCGCCAGCTTCCGACACCATCGCCTTGGTGAGCTTGAGGTCTGGATATTTCTTCATGAGATCGAGCGCGAGTTTTTCCGTCTCGCGCGAGGCGGTGCCGTTGCCAATCGCGACCAGATCGACCTTGTGCCGGGCGGAAAGCGCGGCCAGCGTCGCAAGGGATTCGTCCCAGCGGCGCTGCGGCTCATGGGGATAGATCGTGGCGGTGTCGAGAACCTTGCCGGTGGCGTCCACCACAGCGACCTTCACGCCGGTGCGGAAGCCCGGATCAAGGCCCATGGTGGCGCGCGCGCCGGCGGGGGAGGCGAGCAGCAGATCGCGCAGGTTGCCGGCGAACACCTTCACCGCATCGTCTTCCGCGTTCTGGAACAGGCGCACGCGTAGGTCCACCGCGAGCGACGACTGAATGCGATAGCGCCACGCGTAGCGCACGCAATCGCGCAGCCACTTGTCGGCAGGGCGTCCCAGATCCGCAACGCCGAACTTCGCCGCGACGCGATTCTCGAACTGGCCGGGACGATCAGTCGGCGCGTCGGGCTCGGCTTCCAGCGCGAGGTCCAGCGCCTCCTCCTTCTCGCCGCGCAACAATGCGAGAATGCGGTGCGAGGGCAGTTTATGCAGGGGCTCGGCGAAATCAAAATAGTCCGCGAACTTGGCGCCCGCGGTCTGCTTTCCGTCGCGCACTTTGGAGACGAGACGACCGCCGGTCCAGAACGCCTCGCGCAGGGCGCCGATGAGTTCGGGGTCTTCCGCGAAACGCTCGACGAGGATCGACCGCGCGCCTTCCAGCGCCGCCTCGATCGTTTCGACGTTCTTAGCAGCGTCCACGTAGGCGCCGGCGGCCGCGCGCGGATCGTTTTTGGGATCGGCGATCAGCAGGTTTGCGAGGGGCTCCAGCCCCGCCTCCCGCGCGATCATCGCCTTGGTGCGGCGCTTGGGCTTGTAGGGCAGATAGATGTCTTCCAGCCGCGCCTTGCTCTCGGCCTCCATGATCTTGGCGCGCAGCGGATCGTCGAGCTTTCCCTGGGAGTCGATGCTGTCGAGGATCTGCTTGCGGCGATCTTCCAGCTCGCGCAGGTAGCGCAGCCGTTCATCAAGCGTGCGCAGTTGCGTGTCGTCCAGCGCGCCGGTCGCCTCCTTGCGGTAGCGCGCGACGAACGGAACCGTGGCGCCGCCATCCAGCAGTTCGACGGCGGCCGTCACCTGCCGCTCGGCCACGCCCAGTTCTTCGGCAATCCGCAATGCGATCGATTTCATCAAATGCTCCATCCGGGGCGCGCGCGCCCCTGTCGCGGGCATTTAGGGAGGGGGCAGGGGCCGCGTCAAAGGATTGACAGGCGGGATTCTGTGGATGGGCGTCGGGCGCGCTGTCGCTCTGCCGCGCCTGTTTCCGGCAGGACGGGGCTTCGTTAAGGGGTTCGGCGGCCCTGCGTTAACCGTGCCGGAGCGCGATTTCGCCCCCGAAGTAAACGATTGCCGGCGCGCGAATACATGGAGGGCCGAAAACCGGGCCGGCGAAGGACATAAAAACTTCCATAAAACAGATAGATGGGAGATATACATCAAATTGCGCGCATTTCCTTGAGGCCTCGTTATACTTGACGCGAGCGATCCGAATTTATGAATGAGATTGGCGCGAATTCGAGCGAATACATTATGCGCCAAGCAAAACGCCCCTGCGAAACTGGCTTTATTGAAAAGCGGGGCTGTCATGTTCGCAAAGTTCGCCAGGTTCCTCTCCACCGCAGTGGTCATCATCGCCGCTTCCGGCGCGCTGCAGGCCCCTGCGCAGGCGCAGGGTGTGAAGTCCACGAACATCACCGTTGGACAGACAACGCTTGTGCCCTTCGGCTGGCTCGACTTCTGCAATCGCTACGCTGGCGAGTGCGCGGCCTTCGCGCCGGGCGCCCAGGCCATTGACCTGACCCCGGCCGCTTTTCGCCGGATCGCCCAGATCAACCGCTGGGTGAACGCGACCATCGCCGCGCGCTCGGATCAGGAGCAGTGGGGCGTGGTCGATCGCTGGGATTATCCCTCAACGGGCCGCGGCGACTGCGAAGACTACGTGCTGTTGAAGCGCCGCATGCTGATGGACGAGGGCTTTCCCGCCCAGGCGCTCCTCGTCACGGTGGTGCGCGACGAACGCGGCGACGGCCACGCGATCCTGACGGTCAGGACGAACAAGGGCGAGTTCGTTCTCGACAACCTGCGGGAAGGCGTTCAGCCCTGGACCGCGACGCCCTACCGCTTCGTCAAGCGCCAGTCCCAGACAGATCCCAACTTGTGGGTGGACATCGGCGACTTCGCCACCAGCCCGCGCGTCGCGGCGCGGTGACGTCGAGCAGGGCGCGAAGGGCGCGCCCCCGGAAAAATTCATGAATTCAGAAAGTGTGACGTCGTGAGACTCATCCGCGCCCTGGGCCGGGGTTCCTGATCGAACCCCAGCCGGGGCGCTTCATATTTCTGAAAGATCGAAGGAAAGTCGCCCCTTCGGCGCTATTCGCGGCTGCGCCGGTTGGACCAAGGTAGAGTTCAAGCCTTGACTCTCGGCCCAGCTCGTGTTCATGATGCGTTCTCAATTTGGAGAGGAGCGCGGACGCATGACCAGAGCGAGTTGCGCCGGATTGTTTGCCTGGCTTTTCATTTTCCTGGTGTTCGCACCGGGGCCCGCGTTCGCGCAGGGGGCCGCGCGTATCGACAACGCGACGCCTGAAAACCTGATGAAGATCTGCGGCGATCAGTGGCGAGCCATGAAGGAGACCGAAGCAGCCCGCGGGACCACGTGGCCGCAGTACCTCGCGCGCTGCCGGGCGGAGGCGGCGCAACCGCGCGCGCAGGCGGACGCCGCGCCAGCCGCGCCCCGTGCGACGGGCTCCAGCGTTTCCGGCGCAAAGCCGCAGCCTTCGGCGCAGGGTTCGCCGCAGGTTTCCCAGCAGGCTTCCGCGCAGTCTGGCGGGCTGTCGGGCGGGCTGTCCGGCGAGACGACGCCCGCGCTGGTGTTTCCGTCGCAGGTGTCCGCGAAATTTGCGTCCGAGCGGCCTCAGCGTGCGCGGCAGAAGACCTGCTCCGTGCAGTTTCAGGCCAACAAGGCAGCGAACGCCAACGGCGGGTTGCGTTGGGTCGAGAAGGGCGGCGGTTACTGGAGCAAGTGCAACGCGCACCTGAAGCAGGCGCGCGCGTAACCTGCTCGCACGCCTTTAAGGCGCTCTTGCCGGGGTGATCGGGCCTGTGCCCGTCGGGCCGGCAAGAGCTGAATGTGGAGCGCAGCAGGTGGAGGCGTCAGGCGGACGCGCGCCGGCCTGTTTGCGGGTTACAGGTTCCGGCCGAAGTTTTCGGACGCCTTGGTCCAGTTCACGGTGTTCCACCATGCCGCGAGGTAGTCTGGGCGTCGGTTCTGATACTTCAGGTAGTAGGCGTGCTCCCACACGTCCACGCCCAGCACCACCGAGCGCGCGCCGAGTTCAAGGGGCGTGTCCTGGTTGGCGGTGGACACCACATCAAGCTTGCCGGCCTTGTCGACGATGAGCCATGCCCAGCCTGAGCCGAAGCGTCCCACGGCGGCCTGGTTCATCCGCTCCTTCAGCTTGTCGACGCTGCCGAACGCCTGATCTATGGCGGCGCGCAGATCGCCCCCGGGATCTTTCGCCCCGCCGGGGGTCATCAGCTCCCAGAAAAAGGCGTGGTTCCAGTGTCCGCCCACGTTGTTGCGCACGCTCGTGCGCACCGCGTCGGGCGCCTTCGAAAGATCGCGCAGCACATCTTCGATCTTCATGGACGCGAGAGCCGGCCAGCGCTCCACGGCTGCATTCGCTGCGTTGACGTACGCTTGATGATGCCGCGTGTGATGGATGTTCATCGTTTGCGCGTCGATGTGAGGCTCGAGCGCTTCATAGGGGTAGGAGAGCTTCGGCAGGGTGAAGGGCTTGGCCGCCTCCTGCGCCCACGCGGTGCGGGCGAGGGGAAGGCTGGCGGCGACGGCGGCCGCGCCGGTGAGAAAATGACGACGGTGAAGCATGGGCGAACCTCCTGTAGGTGGTTCGTAAGTAGGTCGCCGGGGGGGCGGTTCCACTGTGGGTGCGAGATCGTCTCTCAGGGTGACTGCGGATCGACGAAGCCGCGCACGGCTCGAAACACGTCGCGGAACATTTCTTCGGTCAGCACGCCGGTGTTCGTGTTGTATCGCGAGCAGTGGTAGCTGTCGAAAATGCGCACGGCCCGACCCGCGGGCGACGTGACGTCATGCTGCGCCCCATGGGCGAAAGGAAACGCTGCGAGACGGGCGCCAAGCGCCCGCAGAACGCTGTCGTGGGCGATGCGTCCCAGCGCGACGACCGCGCGGGCCTCGCCGGCGTCGATAGCGTTCGTGAGGAAGGGCCGGCAGGTGTTGATCTCGGCCGGGGTGGGCTTGTTCTGCGGCGGCACGCACCGGACAGCGTTGGTCACCATGCAGCCGACCAGGGTCAGCCCGTCGTCGGGGCGCTCGTCGTAGACGCCGCGGGCGAAGCCAAACTCCAGCAGCGTGGCGTAGAGGAGATCGCCCGCCCAGTCGCCGGTAAAGGGGCGCCCCGTGCGGTTGGCGCCGCGCAGGCCTGGCGCGAGGCCGACCACCAGCAGCGGCGCGCGGGCGCTGCCGAATGAGGGGACCGGGGCGTTGTGCCACTCAGGCTCGCGGGCGCGGGCGTCGGCGCGAAAGGCGGCAAGCCGGGGACACAGGGGACAATTGCGATCAGGCTCCGCAACTTTCGTCGCGGAGCCTGATGGTTTCGGCGCTTTGGCGGCGCGTTTGGCCAATCCGTTCAGCCCTCGTCGCTCACCCGCTCGGGCGACGGCGATGTGGCGGAGGATCCCGTCAATGGCCGGCGCTCCTGGATGAAACGGGGCACGCGCTCCTGACGCTCGGCCGGGTCGCGGCCAATCTTCTGCGAAAGGTGCAACAGATCCACGAACTCATCAGCCTGGCGGCGCAACTCGTCGGCAACCATGGGGGGGTGCGTCGTGATGGTTGAGACCACCGAAACCCGAACGCCCTTGCGCTGCACGGCCTCCACGAGGCAACGGAAGTCGCCGTCGCCCGAGAACAGGACCATGTGATCGATGCGCTCGGCCATCTCCATGGCGTCGACTGCAAGCTCGATGTCCATGTTCCCCTTGACCTTTCTGCGGCCGAGGGAATCAACGAACTCCTTGGTGGGCTTGGTCACCACGGCGTAGCCGTTGTAATCGAGCCAATCGATGAGCGGACGGATCGAGGAGTATTCCTGATCCTCAACGAGCGCGGTGTAATAAAAAGCGCGGATCAGGCGACCGCGGCTCTGGAACTCCTTGAGGAGCCGTTTGTAATCGATGTCGAAGCCGAGCGACTTGGCCGTCGCGTAAAGATTGGCGCCATCGATGAAAAGAGCAATACGCTCTTGATCTGCCATAATGATTTACCCGCTGGGGTTATTTGAACGAACTCCCGCGAAAATCAGCGCGGATCCCTGAAACTTGGCTGATAACCCCGTCGAAACAGCGCGTTTCAATTCGTTGCGATTCGGCGTGAACACAATCGCTGACGTGTCGCCACAATCCATCCGATTAGAGGGACAGTCAAGAAACAAGTGGCGCGCGCTGGTTAAATTCGTCTCACTTAAGCCGCGTTCCCAATGCTTTAGCTTGCGTCGCGTATTGCTTCAGCGTGACCTTTTCTTCGAATGCGCTCCCGCCGCGGCGCGGTGTTGCCTTGGGAGGGGCTTTGCATTAATGGAGCGGTTTCCCTGATCCCGAGCGCTCGCACCGCCTTCTGGAGGCATCCATGGCACGCGTCACCGTCGAAGACTGCATCGACAAGGTCGAGAACCGCTTCGACCTCGTACTTCTCGCCAGCCACCGCGCGCGGCTCATCGCGGCCGGGCAGCCCATCACCGTCGATCGCGACAACGACAAGAACCCCGTCGTCGCCTTGCGCGAGATCGCTGACACCACCATGGAGCCGGACGATCTGAAGGAGGATCTGATCCACTCGCTGCAGAAGCATGTCGAGGTGGACGAGCCCGAGGCGGAGGCGGTGCCCGCCCTCACCGCAGCGGCCGGCGCTCCCGAGGACGCCAGCGGCGACGTGCAGTTCGACCGCATGACGGAAGAGGATCTGCTGCGCGGGCTGGAAGGCCTGGTGCCGCCGGCCGAGACCGAGGACGACGGCGAGTAACTTGCGCGCCTGACCGGCGGGCGCGCAACGCGCGCCTTGCGCCCGCCGCGATCCGGGACGATATTCGTGAAACGAAGGCTTTTCACGAACAAGGCGTCTCACTCCATGATGCGGCAGTATGAACTCGTCGAGCGCGTGCGTCGGTATAATCCGCACGCCGACGAGATCCTGCTGAACAAGGCCTACGTTTACGCAATGCGCGCCCATGGCGCGCAGAAGCGCGCGTCAGGCGACCCTTACTTCACGCACCCGCTTGAGGTCGCCGCGATCCTCACCGAGCTTCGCCTTGACGACGCCACCATCGTGGCTGCGGTGCTGCACGACACCATCGAGGACACGCCGGCCACCCGCGAGGAGATCGACCAGATCTTTGGCGAGGAGATCGGCCAGCTCGTCGAGGGTCTCACCAAGATCAAGAAACTCGATCTCGTGTCGAAGCGCGCAGAGCAGGCGGAAAACTTCCGCAAGCTCTTGCTGGCGATTTCCGCCGATGTGCGCGTGCTGCTCGTCAAGCTCGCCGATCGCCTGCACAACATGCGCACGCTGCACTTCGTGCCGGAGAGCAAACGGCGGCGCATCGCCGAGGAGACGCTGGATATCTATGCGCCGCTGGCCGGGCGCATGGGCATGCAGAGCCTGCGCGACGAACTGGAGAACCTGTCGTTCCGCACGCTCATGCCCGAGGCGGCTGCGATGATCGAAACGCGGCTCGCCGACCTTCGCGCCCAGAACGGTGCGCTCATCGCCCGCATTGAGCGGGAACTCACTCAGGAGTTGCGCGCCCGCGGCATCGCCGCCGAGGCCAAGGGGCGCGAGAAGGCGCCGTACTCCATCTGGCGCAAAATGGAGCGCAAGTCGGTCTCGTTCGAGCAGTTGTCCGATATCTTCGGCTTTCGCGTGGTCGTCGACACGGTCGAGGATTGCTATCGGGTGATCGGGGTCGTTCACACCAAGTGGCCGCTCGTGCCGGGCCGCTTCAAGGATTACATCTCCACCCCGAAGCAGAACGATTACCGCTCCATTCACACCACCGTCGTGGGGCCGGGGCGCCAGCGCGTCGAGCTTCAGGTGCGCACCCGCGATATGGACGATATCGCCGAGAACGGCATCGCCGCCCATACGCTGTACAAGGAAGGCCGCGTTTCCGACAACGAGCGGCTGGAGCGTGAAAGTCGCGCCTATCGCTGGCTTCGCCGAACCATCGAGCTGCTGGGCGAGGGCGACACGCCGGAAGAATTTCTCGAGCACACCAAGCTCGAGCTGTTTCACGATCAGGTGTTCTGCTTCACGCCGAAGGGCCGTCTCATCGCGCTGCCGCGCAGCGCGACGCCCATCGATTTCGCCTACGCGGTCCACACAGACATCGGCAACAAGGCGGTGGGCGCGCGCATCAACGGGCGCATCGCGCCGCTGCTGTCTGAATTGCAGAACGGCGATGAGGTGAGCATCGTCACCGCGGAGGGTCAGAGCCCGCCGGCCGCGTGGGAGACGCTGGTCGTCACGGGCAAGGCCCGCTCCGCCATTCGTCGCGCGACCCGCGACGCCGTGCGCGCGCAATACGCTGGGCTTGGGCGCCAGATCGTGCGCCGCGCGTTTGAGCGGGCGCAGAAAACCTTCTCTCCGGACAAGCTGAAGGCGGCTTTGCCGCGCCTTGCGCGCAACACCGTGGACGATGTTCTCGCGGCGGTCGGGCGCGGCGAGATGTTCTCCGGGGACGTGGTGAAGGCCGTGCATCCGGAGTTCGTGCCCGAGCGCGCGCCGGGGCCGGCGCCGTCAAAAACCGAGGCGGGCTGGTTCGGCCTCAGCAAGGCGTCCCGGCTGGCCTTCAAGGTGCCGGGCGCCGACGGCGCTGATGGATCGATCCCGATCCGCGGGCTGGGCGGCGATCTTCCCGTGCGTTTCGCGCCCGTGGGCGGCGCCGTGCCGGGCGACCGGATCGTGGGCATCCTCACGCCGGGGGAGGGGATCACCATCTATCCCATCCAGTCGCCGGCGCTCACCCAGTTCGACGACCAGCCGGAGCGCTGGCTTGATGTGCGCTGGGACATCGAGGCGGAGCACGAGGGGCTGTATCCGGCGCAGATCGTCGTTTCAGCGATCAACGAGCCCGGCACCCTCGGGTCCATTGCGAACCTGATCGGCGAGACCGGCGCGAACATCGACCACGTGCAGTTCGCCAACAAGTCGCCGGACGTCCGCGACATTGTGCTCGATCTTGAGGTGCGCGACCTCAAGCACCTGACCGGGATCCTGTCCCAGCTCAAGGCCTCAAGCGTGGTGTCCAAGGTCGAACGCGTGAATGGGTAAGGGCGCGCCGCCCTTTGCGCGGGCGCTTGGCGGCGTATATGTGGACGGATGCAAGCTCCCCCCGGTCAAGGCTCCCGATACCGCCGCGTTTTCAGGTTCGTCACGCATTACTGGCTGATGTTTCCCGGCCTGTTCGGCGTTCTGCTCACCGCGCGCATCGCCTCCACGCTGGTGGACGTGAGCGTGCCCGTGGCGTCGGGGCTCGTGGTGGATGCTCTGGCCGCTGGCAGCCTCCAAAACCCCGAGCCCGTCTGGCGCGCGCTTGCGATCTTCATCGGCCTCGGCGCGGTGTTCGCCATCTCCCGGCAACTCGTGACGTTTCTGCTGAACCGCTTGAGCGCGCGCACCATCGTCGCCATCGGCCGGGATGCGTTCGCAAAGGTTCAGCGTTTCTCTTCCGATTGGCACGCGAACTCGTTCGCGGGCTCGACCGTGCGCAAGATCACCCGTGGCATGAACGCCTACGACACCTTCACCGACACCATGGCCTTTGGCCTGCTGCCGGCGTTTATCGTCGTGATTGGCGTGTGCGGCGTGTTCTGGTGGCGCTGGCCGCTGCTGGGCCTCATCGTCGCGGTCGCGATCACGGTGTTTCTGGTTGTGACTGTGGCGCTTTCCGTCCTGTACGTGCGCCCGGCCAACATTGCGGCGCGCGAGCAGGATTCGCGCATGAGCGGCGTGCTCGCGGACTCGATCACCGGCAACGCCGCCGTGAAGAGCTTCGCCGCCGAGGAGCGCGAGGAGCAGATGTTCCGCGACGTGTCCGACGACTGGGCGCGCAAGGCCGTGCGCAGCTGGGACCGCAGCGCAGTCAGCGGAATCGTGCAGTCGGTGATGCTCATCGGCCTGCAGACAGCAATGCTCGGCGCCGGCGTGATGCTTTGGGCGCAGGGGCAGGCGACGCCCGGCGATTTCGTCAGTCTCATCGCCACGCAGTTTCTCATCAACGGCTATCTGCGCGACATCGGACAGCATGTTCGCACGGTGCAGCGCACCGTCAACGACATGGACGATGTGCTTGAGTTCCGCGAGGCGGGGCTTCAGGTCGCAAATGCGCCAAACGCCCGTGCGCTCGCCGTTGACCGGGGACGCATCGAGTTTGAGCGGGTGACGTTTCGCTACGCCGGCGCCGGAGCGCCGATCTACGAGGACTTCTCGCTCGTCATTCCAGCGGGCCAGCGCGTGGGCCTAGTGGGCCACTCAGGCGCAGGCAAGACCACGTTCGTGAAGTTGATCCAGCGCCTCTACGATGTCGATCAGGGCCGCATCCTCATCGACGGGCAGAACATCGCCGAGGCGACGCAGGAAAGCGTGCGCCGCGCTGTTGGGCTTGTGCCGCAGGAGCCAGTGCTCTTCCACCGTACGCTGGCGCAGAACATCGCCTATGGGAGACCCGACGCGACGCGCGCGCAGATCGAGGAAGCCGCGCGGCTCGCACACGTGGACCTTTTTGTGCGCGGCTTGCCCAAGGGCTACGAAACCCTTGTGGGCGAGCGCGGCGTGAAGCTGTCGGGGGGTGAGCGCCAGCGCGTCGCCATCGCCCGCGCGATCCTCGCGGCCACGCCGATCCTCATTCTCGATGAGGCGACGTCGAGCCTCGACTCCGTGTCGGAGATGTACATCCGCGAGGCGGTGGAGCGCCTTTCCGCCGGACGCACGACGATTGTCGTCGCGCATCGCCTGTCCACCATCCAGCGGCTCGACCGTATTCTCGTATTCGATGGCGGGCGCATCGTTGAGGATGGCCGCCACGAGGATTTGATGTGCAGGCCGGGCGGCGTTTACCGCAAGCTGCTTGAGACGCAGATCCGCATGGGCGAGATCGCGACCGCGGCGGAATAGGTCAGAACTGCCTGTTCACGCCGACCTTGAACACGTTGCGGAACGTGGACATGCTCTTGTCGCGCGTAACTGCGACCGCAGGATCGTATTGGTAGCCTTCAGTCGTTTCGCTTTTTACATACCTGTAGTCCGTGGACGTTCCTTTGGCTGAAACGGTCGTGCGCGGCGCAATCAGCGCGTTGTACTCGGCTTTGAGAGTCCACTGCGGCGCGATCGCATATTCGACGCCTGCGCCCAGGAGCAGCGAGGCCCGCGCGTCGCGCCCTGTGGTCTTGACGGCTGTGGCTCTCTCAAAGGGCTGTCTGTCCCAACCGGCCGCTCTGTCCGGGTATTCGCCGTAGTCGTAGGCGTGGGCGACCTGAACCGGCGCATAGGCGGCGCCAGCCTTCATGAACAGCAGCGTATTGCCCATCACGACGCCGCCGCGAAGGGACAACGCGCCGCCGATGCGCGACTTGTAGTCGAGGCGGTTGCGATACGTCGGCTCGCCGAGTTCCTGCAGGCCGTTGAAACCGGAGTTGCGAAACGGCGCGAACCCCTCGATCTCAAGGCCTCCCATGAAGGCGCCGGAAACCATGTTGCAGCCAGCCTGAACGCCCGCCACCAGGGCGCTGACGTCGGCCTTTTGCTCACCGAAGCGGGCGTAGCCGGCGAAGGTCTCGCGGCTCGTCGCCGTCCCCAGGAGACCGCCGCCGTGAACCCCGGCGTAGCAGCCGGAGAAGGGCGCACGCTGATCCATGGCGAAGACTTGCGCGCGGGCGCCTGGCGCAGCCGCGAGAAGAGCTGCGAAGGCAACGGGCGGCCCGTAAAAGCTGATGAAACGATACATGACGGCTATTCTTTCTTCTCGAAATGATTTGCGTGGCGAATTCAGAAGCTCCGGCTCACGCCAAACTTGAGGCTGCCGCGTCCCATCCGGATCGACTGCGTGTTCTTGTCGCCGGCGAGGTCTTGGCGGGGTGCGCTCGCGCACCGAAAGGCGCCGTTGTCGTCACACCGCGTTCCGCTCGTGATCGTGCTTTCGAACCGCTCGCCCGGGGTGAAAATGTAGTTGGCCTCGACGCGCGTCGACCAGTTCTCGCTGATGAGATGCTCGAGCCCCACGCCCAGCAGGAGGCCGAACTGGCGCACGGTCGCGGCGCTCTTGTATCTGACGTCGATCTGCCAAGGGTCGGCGGCGGTCGGAGCCTCGCGCGCTTTCGTGCGCAGATAGTCGTTGTTTATCTCGGTTGAGAGGCTTGCCACGCCCGCCTTCGCGTAGAGGATCGTGGAGCCGAAGGCGTAGCCTGCGCGCAGCGAGCCGGCGAACGAGAAGCCGTCGCGCAAATCCACCCGATCTGTCATGGGATCGAGCGCGAAGCCGGTGTGCGTGATGCGCCCGTCCACCGTCAGCCAGCCATCGACCTCAAGGCCCATCATGAACGAGCCCGAGGACACGTTGCACCCGCCGAACCCACCGACCAGAGGCTGGTTCGCTCGACCCTTGTGGTCGTTTGCGACGGGGAAGGTGTTGTTGAAATAGTTGTTGGCGATCAGCTTGTGATCGTAGGTCGTGTGCTGCATCCCGGCCTGTGCGCCAAGATGGCACCAGAACGGGCGAAGGCCGCCGACCACGGGTGGGGCTTGCTCGGGGATGGGTTCAAGCACAGGCGGGGGAGCTGCGTCGAAGACACCAGGCCTCAACAGCTTCATGTCGGCAGCCGCCGCAAAGGTTGCGGGAAGAATGGCCGCCCCGGCGATGAGGGCGCGAACTGAATTGAACATTGAAATAATCTTTCACTCGATACGTGGTCTTGACCATGAACCTCCTATGGTTAAGTTCGAGTAAATCCTGAATCGGATGCGGCGGGTGCGCTTGTAGGACCATGCCCCGGGCGCTACTTCTCCAACGCGGCTGCTCCGCCGCATAACTGGATGCGAAATGTCTGCTCCATTCCTTCGCCTGGGCGTGAACATCGATCACGTCGCCACCGTGCGGAACGCCCGCGGCGGCGCCGTTCCTGATCCCGTGCGGGCTGCGCTGCTCGCCATTGAGGCGGGGGCGGACGGCATTACAGCCCATCTGCGTGAAGACCGTCGCCACATCCGTGATGAGGACATGGCGCGCCTGAAGCGCGAGATCTCGAGGCCGCTCAATTTTGAAATGGCCGCCACCGACGAGATGGTGGCGATTGCGCTCCACACGCGGCCGCACGCCTCGTGCCTCGTGCCCGAGAAGCGCAGCGAGCGAACGACAGAAGGCGGGCTTGATGTGGCGGGCGCCCACGATCGTCTGAAGGTCATCACGACGGAACTCGCCCGCGCGGGCATGCGCGTTTCGCTGTTCATCGAGCCGTCGCTGGATGCGCTTGAGGCAGCGAAATCCATCGGCGCGCCTGTCGTCGAGCTTCACACAGGGGCCTGGTGCGACGCTCTTACCCATGGCCAGCAGGAGAAGGCCGACCACGAGTTCGGCCGCATACGCGTCGCCGCCGCCCGCGCCGCTGAACTGGGCATCGAGTGCCACGCCGGCCACGGGCTCGACTACGCCACCGCGCGCAAGATCGCGTCGCTGCCGCAGGTGGTCGAATTGAACATCGGACACTTCCTGATCGGCGAGGCGATTTTTGTCGGGCTGGGCGAGGCCATTCGCCGGATGCGCGCGGCGATGGACGAGGGCCGGCGCGTCGCGGGTTGAGGAGGCGAGCGTGATCCTTGGCCTGGGCGCCGACCTTATCGATATCCGCCGCGTTGAGAAAACGCTGGAGCGTTTTGGCCAGCGGTTTGTCGATCGGTGCTTCACCGATGTGGAGCAGGCGAAGTCCGAGGGGCGCCGGGAGCGCGCCGCCTCCTACGCCAAGCGCTTCGCCGCCAAGGAGGCGTGCTCGAAGGCGCTGGGCACAGGGCTCCACATGGGGGTCGCCTGGCGGGAGATGGGCGTCGTCAACCTGCCGGGTGGCAAGCCGACCATGGAGTTGACTGGAGGCGCCGCCGAGCGGCTCGCAGCCATGACGCCGCCGGGGATGCGCCCGGTCATTCACATCACCATCACGGACGATTATCCCCACGCCCAGGCGTTTGTGGTCATCGAGGCGCTGCCCGAGACCAGCGGAACTGGAACGGTTTAGGCGCGCTGGTCGCCGGTCGGCCTTGGCGGGGCGGGCCGCGGGGGGTATACCGGCCCTCGGGTGTCGAGCCGGCGTGTCGCTCCTGTGTGTCGATCATTTTGACGAATCCCCGTAGGCTTCCTCCACGGGGGCTCGGTTTGGGCGATCCGGGTTGGATTGCAGGAAGGCGGAAAGCGTGGCGAAGCAGAAGAAGGAAGAGGGGGGCTTTGGCGAAACTGTGAAGGTCATCGTCCAGGCGCTGCTGATCGCGCTGGTCGTCCGCACGGTGCTGTTCCAGCCCTTCAACATTCCTTCAGGATCGCTGATCCCCACGCTGCTGATCGGCGATTATCTCTTCGTCTCAAAGTACTCGTACGGCTACTCGAAGCACTCGCTTCCCTTCAGCCCCGACATCTTCTCTGGCCGTATTCTGGCGAGCGAGCCCAAGCGCGGCGATATCGCCGTGTTCAAGCTGCCCCGCGACGGCTCGACCGACTACATCAAGCGCGTGATCGGCATGCCCGGCGACACGGTGCAGATGATCGAGGGGCGCCTCTACATCAACGGGCAGGCGGTTCCCCGCGAGCGGGCGCCGGGCGTGCGCACGCGCGACGCCTTCGGGCGCGAGGTCGAGGCGACCACCTGGCGGGAGACGCTGCCCGGCGGCACGTCGCATCTCATCATCGAGCGTGACGGCGACAGGGGCTTTTACGACAACACGCCGCTCTTCAAGGTGCCGCCCGGCAACTACTTCATGATGGGCGACAACCGTGACAACTCCACGGATTCCCGCGTGACCAGCGAGGACGGCGGCGTCGGCTTCGTCCCCTTCGAGAATTTCGTCGGGCGCGCAGAGGTGATCTTCTTCTCCGTGGAGGAGGGCGAGGCCGCCTGGCAGGTGTGGAAGTGGCCTTGGAGCGTGCGCTGGAGCAGGCTGTTCAGCCCGGTGCGCTGACATGGCGCGGAAAGCCCGCCCCGATCTGGCCGCGCTTGAATCGCACATCGGCCATGCGTTCAAGGACCGGACTCTGCTGGAGCGGGCGCTCACCCACGTGAGCGCCATCTCGGCTGGCGGTGCGCGCATCGATTCCTATCAGCGGCTGGAGTTTCTGGGCGACCGCGTCCTTGGGCTCGCTGTGTCCGACATGCTGCACGCTGCTTTCCCGAAGGCGGCCGAGGGCGAACTCTCCCGCCGTCTGGCTGAGCTTGTGCGCAAGGAGACCTGCGCCGACATCGCCCGCGAGTGGGGCGTTGGCGATCACCTTCGCCTTGGCGGCGGCGAGGCGCAGACGGGCGGCGCCAAGAAGGTCGCCATTCTCGGCGACGTGTGCGAATCCATCATCGGGGCGGTGCATCTGGACGGCGGCTTTGAGGCCGCCAGCGATCTGGTGCGGCGCAACTGGCTGGAGCGGATGATGAAACCGCGTCGGCCGCTGCGCGACCCCAAAACCGCGTTGCAGGAGTGGGCGCAGGCGCGCGGCCTTGAAACGCCCGTCTACCGTGAGGCGGACCGGTCCGGCCCCGCACACGCGCCAAGGTTCGTCATCGCTGTCGAGGTCGCCGGTTTTGAATCCGTCGCGGCCGAGGGGGCATCCAAGCGCACCGCGGAACAAGCGGCGGCGCGCGCATTTATGGCCCGCGAGGGCGTTATTGAACCCCGCGAGAAAGGCTCGACGTGAGCGAAGACCAGACTACACGCTGCGGCTTCGTTGCGCTCATTGGCGCGCCGAACGCCGGCAAATCGACGCTGCTGAACGCCCTTGTGGGCGCCAAGGTGTCCATCGTCTCACGCAAGGTGCAAACCACGCGCGCCCAGGTGCGCGGCATCGCCCTGCATGGCGCGGCCCAGATCATCTTCGTGGACACGCCGGGCATCTTCGCGCCCAAGCGCAGGCTGGACCGCGCGATGGTGACCTCCGCGTGGGGCGGCGCCTCCGACGCGGATGTGGTGTGCCTGCTGATTGACGCCCGCAAGGGGGTTGATGAGGAGGCGCGCACGATCCTTGAAAAGCTTGCGCAGACCACCCGCCGCCGCACGCTCGCGCTCAACAAGATCGACACCATCGAGAATACGCAATTGCTGGCGCTCGCCAAGGAGATCAACGAACTGTGTTCCTTTGAGGAGACATTCATGATTTCCGCGCTGCACGGCTACGGCGTCGAGCGGCTGAAGGAGAAACTGGCCGGCATGATGAAGCCCGGCCCGTGGCTTTACCCGGAAGACCAGATTTCTGACGCGCCGCTGCGCTCGTTGGCCGCCGAGATCACCCGCGAAAAGATTTTCGAGCGCCTGCACGACGAGTTGCCCTACCAGATCACCGTCGAAACCGACCAGTGGAAGAACCAGCCGGACGGTTCTGCCCGCATTGAGCAGACCATCTACGTCACCCGCGAGGGGCACAGGAAGATCGTGCTCGGCGAGGGCGGGCGCACCATCAAGTCCATCGGGTCGGCGGCGCGCAAGGACATCGCCGAGGCCGCCGAACAGAAGGTGCATCTGTTCCTGTTCGTGAAGGTGCGCGAGAACTGGATCGACGATCCCGAGCGCTATCGCGAGATGGGTCTCGATTTTCCGCGCGAATGACCGTGGACGCCGGAAGCGCCGCATCTGCGCCTGTCGCGTCTGAGCCAGCGCGCATCGCGGCCGGAACGCCTGCGTTCCGGCGCACGAATATTGCGATCTTTTTCTGCGGATTCTCGATCTTCGCGATTCTGTATTGCACGCAGCCTGTGTTGCCGGCGTTCTCGCAGGAGTTCGGCGTGTCTGCGGCGGAAAGCTCGCTGGCGCTGTCGCTGACCACCGCCACCATGGCGGTGGCGATGCTGTTCGCCAGTTCGCTCTCGGAGGTTGTCGGCCGCAAGTCGATGATGCTTGTGGCGCTCGTGGCGTCCTCGCTGCTGACGCTGGCGCTCGCCTTCGCGCCGGGCTGGAGCGAGATTCTCTGGCTGCGCGCGCTCGCCGGCGTCACCCTGTCAGGAATGCCCGCGGTGGCGCTGGCGTATCTCAGCGAGGAGATGGACGCGAGCGCGGTCGCCAGAGCCGTCGGCATTTATATCGGCGGCAGCGCCATCGGCGGGATGATGGGCCGCCTCGTGGTCGCCGGGCTCGCCGACTACGGATCCTGGCGGATCGCCATGGCGACGATTGCGATAACGGGGCTTGTCTCCGCCGCGGTGTTCTGGCGCACGCTGCCAGCCTCGCGCCATTTCCATGCGCGCACGCCCTCGTTCACCAAACTCGCCGCGTCGCTGTTCGCCTGCGCGCGCAACGGCTCAATCCTGATCCTGCTTGGCATCGGCTTCCTGCTGCTTGGCGGGTTCATGACCGTGTACAACTACGTCGGCTTCCGGTTGCAAGGCGCGCCGTTCCATCTCAGCCAGACGCTCGCGGGGCTGGTGTTTGTGGTCTATCCGCTGGGCTCGTTCTCGTCCGCTTTCATGGGCGCGCAGGCGGCGCGCTATGGTCGCGGGCCGGTGCTGGTCGGCTCGCTGACGATCATGACTGTGGGCCTTCTGCTGATGACGCCTGACTCGCTCGTGGCGATGCTCGTGGGCCTCAGCGTGCTGACGTTCGGATTTTTTGGCGCCCACGCGGTGGCCAGCGGCTGGGCCGGGGCGCTTGTGGCCCGCGACAAGGCGCAGGCGTCCTCGCTTTATCTGCTGTGCTACTACGTGGGCGGCGGCGTCGCGGGCACGGTGGGCGGCCTGTTCTGGGCGAGCCACGGGTGGCCGGGGGTTGCGCTGTTCGCCGGGGTGATGATGCTTGGCACGCTCGCGCTGGCGACCTTGCTTTGGCGAACCGCGCCGCGCTGAACGAACAAAAAAGGGGAGGACGCATGGACGATGGCAAGGCGCCGCTCGTCATCGCGCGGCAGGGGCACCTGTATGCAGGCGGGCGCTACCTCGATTCATCGCCGGATCATCCCATGGTCGGGCAGATGTACGCGGAGTTCCAGATCCCCCATGAGCGCCATTTCGATGCGCCCGTGGTGTTTGTCCATGGCGGCCAGCAGACAGGACTGAACTGGACGCAGACCGCTGACGGGCGTGAGGGCTGGGCGCAGTTCTTTCTGCGGCGCGGCCACGCCACATACGTGGTCGATCAGGTAGGGCGCGGACGCTCCGCGTGGCGTGAGGAGCACTGCGGGCCGCTGGCGCCGTTGCGGACAGGCTTCGCGATTCAGCGGTTTGTGGCGCCCGAGCGCTTCGGCGCCTGGCCGCAGGCGCATTTGCACACGCGGTGGCCGGGGGAAGGGCGCCCGGGCGACGCCACGTTCGACGCGTTTATCGCCACCCAGTCGCCCTCCATGGCCAGCTACGCGCGCCAACAGGAGCTGAACGCGCAGGCCCTGATCGCGCTGTTCGAGAAGATCGGCCCCGGCGTGCTGGTGGTTCACTCGCAATCGGGCGCGTTCGGCTGGATCGTCGCGGACCGCCGGCCCGATCTTGTGACTGCGTTGATCGCGCTGGAGCCGAATGGCCCGCCGGTGCGCGACATCGCCAACCTCGGGCCGCCGCACTGGTTCGAGGATACTGGGCGCACCAAGATTTCCGGCCTCTGCGATGTGCCGCTCACGTGGGATCCGCCACTGGCAGAAGGCGATGCGCTGGCGTTCGAGAAAGAGGACGGGCCGTCGCGGCCGGATTGCGCGACGTGCTGGAAGCAGGCGGAGCCCGCGCGGCGGTTGCCAAACCTCGCCCGCGTGCCAATTCTGATGCTGACGGCGGAGGCGAGCTACCACACACCCTATGACCACTGCACCGCTGCGTTCCTGCGGCAGGCTGGCGTCGCCGTGGAGCACATCTACCTCGCCGAGCGCGGCGTCACCGGCAACGGCCACATGCTGATGATGGAGACCAACAGCGACGAGTCCGCGGCAATCGTCGCGGAATGGCTGGAGGGGCGGTAGCCGGCGCCGGGAGCCAAAGATCGCTCGCGCCTGCCACCTCCCCGGACCGCGCGCGTCCTCGCGCGCAGCTATTTACATGGTAGCTGCAGACGCCCTCACCCGGTTTGCTCCGCAAACCACCCTCTCCCACGTCGTGGGAGAGGGGTTCGCGCACGTTGTTTTGTGTTTCAATGGAACATCATTGGCGATTCCTTCTCCCGCGTGCGGGAGAAGGTGGCTGGCGGAGCCAGTCGGATGAGGGTGGCGCGCCTTGCACGCGACCCTGCGCGCGAGGACGCGCCGGTCCAAATGTCATCTACCGCCGCGCCTTGAAGAACGCCCGCAGCAACTCCGCCGATTCGCTCTCGCGGATGCCGCCGTAGACGTCTGGCGCGTGATGGCAGGTGGGTTGCGCGAAAAAGCGGGGTCCATGCTCCACCGCGCCGCCCTTTGGATCCCCGGCGCCGAAATACAGCCGCCGGATGCGCGCGAAGGAGATCGCCCCCGCGCACATGGCGCAGGGCTCCAGCGTCACGTAGAGATCGCAGCCCACCAGCCGCTCCGAGCCGATGGCCTGCGCAGCGGCGCGAATCGCCAGCACCTCGGCGTGGGCGGTGGGGTCGCGATCCTCAATGGTGCGGTTGCCCGAAGCGGCCAGCACGGTCCCTTCCAGCGTCACCACCGCGCCGATGGGCGCTTCGCCGCGCGCGGCGGCCGCCCGCGCTTCATCGAAGGCGAGCGCCATGGGGTCGAACCGCCCGTCAGGGCCTCGCCCGAACTCTTCAGCCATACGTTGAGTTTCCCGAACCGCTGTCCATTCGACCTGAGCATGACACTCTGCTATCAGGGCCGTATGACCGACAAGACAGAAAACGAACAGGCGGCCGGAGCGCCGGAGGGCGAGCGCATCGCCAAAGTGATGGCTCGCGCCGGGCTTTGCTCCCGTCGAGACGCCGAGCGCTGGATCGCCGACGGACGCGTCGCCGTGAATGGCAAGGTGCTTGAGAGCCCCGCCTTTAACGTCACAGATGATGACCGCGTCGTCGTGGACGGGCGCCCCATCGCGCACCGCGAGCGCACGCGGCTGTTCATGTTCCACAAGCCGCGTGGAACCGTCACCACGGACCGCGACCCTGAAGGCCGCTCCACTGTGTTCGACGTGCTCCCGGAAGGGTTGCCGCGGCTGGTGACCATCGGGCGCCTCGACATCAACACCGAGGGGCTGCTGCTCCTCACCAATGACGGCGGCCTCGCCCGCGTGCTTGAACTCCCCGCCACCGGCTGGCTGCGTCGTTACCGCGTGCGCGCCCATGGCGAGATCGATCAGGCGCAGCTGGACGCGCTCGCCAGAGGCGTGGTGATCGAGGGCGTCGAGTATCGCGGCATCGAGGCGAAGATCGACCGCGTGCAGGGCTCCAACGTGTGGCTCACCATGGGCCTGCGCGAGGGCAAGAACCGCGAGATCAAGCGGGTGCTCGAGCACCTGGGCCTCGCGGTGAACCGCCTGATCCGCATCTCGTACGGGCCGTTCCAGCTGGGCGATCTCGACGAGGGCGCGGTCGATGAGGTCAAGACCCGCATCTTGCAGGACCAGCTCGGCGAGAAGCTCGCAGCCGAGGCCGGCGTCGATTTCGACGCGCCGGTTTTCGACAAGAAGGACGTGGAGAAGATGGCGCGCCGCCACCCCCGCGATGAAGAGCGCGAACGTCCGCTCGATCGCGGCGGCGACCGTCCCCAGCGGCGGCCGTCTGCTCGCGACGGGGCTCGTGCGGAGCGCGGCCGCGCCGGTGGGCGGGACGAGAACGAGCGGCCGCCGTCGGCCCGCGATCTGGCGCCACGACAGCGCAAGCACGTATCGGTGATGCGCGCGGAAAAGGCGGAGACGGAAGGACGCCGCCGCATCGAGCGCGCCGAGACCGCAGATCGACGCGGCCGGGCCGTGAAGGTGGAGCGCGTGGTCAGCGTATCCCCGCCCGCCGAGAAGCCGGAGGGGCGCAACGCGCGGCGTTTCTCCCGTGAGCGCGACGGCGGCGGCGGCGAGCGCACCATGCGCCGGCCCCGCACGGGCGCTGGAGCGGAGCCGGGAGCAGGGGTCGAGGCCCGGACCGGCTGGCGTCGCCCCGAGGGCGAGGAGGCCAGGGCCCCTCGTCGTGAGCGCAGCGAAGGCGGCTTCAAGCCGCGCGAGGGCGGCAGGCCGCCGCGCCGGGAGCGGCCCGAGGGCACGGGCGAGCGGACCTTTGAGAACCGTGGGCCTCGCCGGGAAGCCGGCGACCGGCCCGAGCGCAAGCCCCGCGGTGAAGGATTTGAGGCGCGCGGAGCTGGCAAGCCGCAACGGGCGCGGCCGGAAGGCCGCACGTGGGAAAAGCGCGGCGAGGACGGCGGCCGTAGGGCTTCCGGCGAGCGGAGCTTCGAGGGTCGCCCCCCGCGCCGTGACGGTGCGCCACAGGGCGAGCGCAAGCCGCGCGGTGAAGGATTTGAGGGGCGCGGAGCTGGCAGACCGCAAGGGGCCCGGTCGGAAGGCCGCTCCTGGGACAAGCGCGGCGAAGGCGCCGGTCGCCGCGAGCGCGCAGACGCTCCCGCAGGGCGCGGCGAGGGTCGCAGCGGCGACAGCCGTCCGCCCCGGGCGTTCAAGTCTGAAGGATCGGGCAGGCCCCCGCGCGCTGAGCGTTCGGAAGGCGCAGCGCGTGGCGAAGGTCGGGCATTTGGCGGGCCGCGCGGTGAGGGCCGTCCCGGCGGAAAGCCGGGTGGTCGTTTCGGCGGCAAACCGGGCGGCGGCCGTCCCGGCGGTGGCAAGCCCGGTGGAGGCAGGCCCGGTGGCGGAAAACCCGGCGGCGCGCCCCGTGGCAAGGGCCCTCGCGGGCCGCGCTGACCGGAGCGGATCATGCGGATCGTCGGGGGCGAGTTTCGCGGTCGCGCGCTGAAGGGGCCGTCCTCCATGGCGGTGCGGCCAACTTCGGATCGCTTGCGCGAGAGTCTGTTCAACATTCTCGCCCACGGCTTTGACCAGCCGCTGGAGGGCGCGCGGGTGATCGATCTTTTCGCCGGCACCGGCGCGCTCGGGCTTGAGGCGTTGTCGCGCGGCGCCCGTTTCGCCCTGTTCGTCGATGACGGCGCTGAAGCGCGCGCGCTGCTGCGCGCCAACATCGAGACGCTGGGCGTCGCCGGGCGCACAAAAGTGTTTCGGCGCGATGCGACCAAGCTGGGCGCCATGCCTCCCGGCGAGGGGCATACGCTCGCCTTTCTGGACCCTCCCTATGGCCGCGATCTCGCCCCGCTCGCACTCGAGTCGTTGCGCGAGGGCGGCTGGCTCGCGCCGGGCGCGCTCGCGGTTGTTGAGGAGGAGGCGTCCGCGCCGCTGGAGCCCGTCGCGGGATTTGAGCTTCTTGACCGCCGCGTTTACGGCGACACGCAAGTGGTGTTCCTGCGCCGGACGACCGGATAGGGTTGCGCCCCTATGGAATGGCGCGACGAAGGTCTCATCATCGGGCTCAGGAAGTACGGCGAAACGAGCGTTATCGTCGAGCTGATGACGCGCCAGCATGGCCGGCATCTTGGCATTGTGAAGGGCGGCCGCTCGCGCCGCCTCCAGCCCGTGCTTCAGCCGGGAAACAGCGTGGCCGTGGTCTGGCGCGCGCGACTTGAGGAGCATCTGGGGCTCTATGCGCTGGAGCCTGTCCGGCAAAGGGCTGGCGCGATCATGGAGTCCGCCATGGCGCTCGCCGGCGTCAATCTGATTGGCGCTTGGTTGCGCTTTCTGCCGGAGCGGGATCCCCACGAAGGGCTCTGGGAGATGGTGGAGACCCTGGCGGACCGCCTCGACGATGCGTCACTCGCACCCCCTCTCATGGCGCGCTTTGAACTCGCTGTTCTGTCCGAACTCGGCTTTGGCCTCGATCTGGACCAGTGCGCCGTCAGCGGGCGCGCCGATGACCTGGCGTGGGTCTCGCCCCGAACCGGCCGCGCGGTGAGTCGGGAGGCGGGCGCGCCATGGGCGGACAGGCTTCTGCCGCTTCCCGCATTTCTGCGCGATGATGAGGCGGCCGTGCCGGCGCCTGTCGAAGAGATCGCCGCCGCCCACACCCTGGTCGGCTTTTTTCTAGAGCGCCATGTGCTGGGTCCGCGCGGCCTGCCGGAGCCGGAGGCGAGACGGGCGTGGCTGCTCAGAATAAAGCCAAGCTCAACTTAGGTTTTTGCTAATCATGGCAGCGGCTTCATGCGCGTATATCGCGTGGTGTTGCAGTTAAGATACTGCCTCCGGAGTGCAACTCGGCTATGTAGATGCAGTGCCCTTGCGGCGCCGCACAATTCTATCGCCCCCGGGCGGTGGCATCACGCTTAATCGGAGAATAAAAAATGAACTTCCGCGCTCTCGCTCTCGGCTCTGTGGCAGCCCTCGCTCTTTCGGCCGGCTTCGCTTCCGCTGCTGACCTCCCGCGCCGCAGCGCCGCTGTCGCCCCCGCTCCGGTGGCGGCCCCGGTCTTCACCTGGACCGGCTTCTACGCTGGTCTGAACGCCGGCTTCATCACTGCCAAGGACCAGGGCGTCAACGACAGCTCCTTCACCGTCGGCGCCCGTTTCGGCTTTGACTACCAGGTCGGCTCGCTCGTGGTCGGCGTTCTCGCGGACGCTGATTACTCTGGCCTGGACGTGAACGGTCTTGAGTCCCGCTTCGTTGGTCAGGTGAACGCTCGCGTCGGCTTCCTCGCCCAGCCGAGCCTGCTCCTGTACGCCACCGGCGGTTACTCCTACGTCGACATCAATGCCGCCGGCGTCTCCTACGCCAACGGCTGGAACGTTGGCGCTGGCGTCGAGTACCGCATCAACGCCAACTGGTCGACGTTCGTCGAGTACCGCTACCTCGACCTGCGCACGGAAGGCACGCTGGCTTCCCGCGACGTCGACGCCCACACGGTCAAGGTCGGCGTGAACTACCGCTTCGGCTCCGCAGCCGCTCCGGTCGTCGCTCGCTACTGAGAACCTGTGGCTTAAGGCCACAACGGGAGCCCGGCCTTGCGCCGGGCTCTTTCTTTTCGGCCTGCACAAAGAAAAAGCCCCGGGGAAACGCCTCCGGGGCTTTTTGCATTTCGCGGCGCCATGAGCGGCGGTCAGCGCCTGTCGCAGACCTCACGCGTTTCCGTTCGCGATACGCTGTAGCCCTCATCGAGGGCGACCTCGACGATACGGCAACCGGCAGCGCTCACTCCGCCCTCGGCGGCCACGACATGGTTGGTCTCTCGCGGGGAGATGGCGAAACCAGCCCCAAGGAGGCCGGCGGCGAGAAGCGCCAGAATGACCAGGCGGGACATTTTCAAACCCTTTGGTCCGATCATCGGAGTGCTCTGCTGTCCTGTCATTTCAATTATGCACGCGCCGCAAAGGGTTTGACGCGCCAGACGGCGCCCAGTTCCTCGCGAATCGTTCAAGGAGTAGCTTGAGGTTTAAGCGCGATGTCAGCCCGGCGCCAGTGCTCATAGGCCACATGATCTGAGCAAAAGGGCCGGGTGTACGAAACGGGAACTTGCGGGAGCGCCGGCGCTCCTGTAACGGGGCGCAATGGCCAAAACCGTTGCTCCGCCGCCCCCGCCCCGCGAGCCCGCCGGGGAAATCGTAAATCTGCGAGATGCGCTGGAGGAGCGCTACCTCGCCTATGCGCTCTCCACCATCATGGGGCGCGCGCTTCCCGACGCCCGCGACGGTCTCAAGCCCGTGCATCGGCGCATTCTGTACGGCATGCAGATCCTGCGCCTTGATCCGGGATCGTCGTTCAAGAAGAGCGCGAAAATCGTCGGCGACGTGATGGGTTCATTCCATCCCCACGGCGACCAGGCGATTTATGACGCGCTCGTGCGCCTCGCGCAGGACTTCTCCTCGCGTTATCCGCTGGTGGACGGGCAGGGGAATTTTGGCAACATCGACGGCGATTCCGCCGCCGCTTACCGCTACACCGAAGCGCGCATGACCGACGTCGCCCGGCTGCTGCTGGAAGGCATCGACGAGGACTCCATCGACTTCCGCGAGAATTACTCGGGCGATCAGAAAGAGCCGATCGTTCTCCCGGCGGCGTTTCCCAACCTGCTCGCCAACGGCGCCACGGGCATCGCGGTGGGCATGGCGACATCCGTTCCGCCCCACAACGTCGCAGAACTCTGCGACGCTGCGCTTTATCTCGTCTCCCATCCCGGCGCGATGACGGACCAGTTGCTGGCGTTCGTGCCGGGGCCGGATTTTCCGACGGGCGGAATTATCGTCGACGGTCGCGAGCAGATCGCAGAGGCCTATCGCACCGGACGCGGCTCTTTCCGCATCCGCGCGCGCTGGGCGAAGGAGGAGGCGGCCCGCGGTTTGTGGAACGTGGTCGTCACCGAAATTCCGTACATGGTGCAGAAGAGCCGGCTCATCGAGAAGCTGGCGGAACTGGTCAACGACAAGAAGCTGCCGCTGGTGGCCGAGGTGCGCGACGAATCCGCCGAGGACGTGCGCATCGTCATCGAGCCGCGCGCGCGCACCGTCGATCCGGCCATAATGATGGAATCGCTGTTCCGCCTCTCCGAGCTGGAAAGCCGTTTCCCGCTGAACATGAACGTGCTGGTGGATGGCGTCGTGCCCCGCGTTCTGGCGCTGCACGAGGCGCTGAAGCAGTGGCTCGATCATCGCCGCGTGGTGCTGGTGCGCCGCTCGCAGCATCGTCTGAGTGAGATCGAGCACCGGCTCGAGGTGCTCGCCGGTATGCTCGTCGTGTTCCTCAACCTCGACGAGGTGATCCGCATCATCCGCGAGGAGGATGAGCCCAAGGACGCCCTGAAGGCGCGTTTCGCGCTGTCCGACTTGCAGGCGAACTACATTCTCGACACGCGCCTGCGTTCGCTGCGCCGCCTTGAGGAGATGCAGCTCAAGGCCGAAAACGACGCGCTCGTGAAGGAAAAGACCGCGCTCGAGGCGCTTGTGGGCGACGAGCAGCAGCAATGGAGCGCCATCAAGACGCAGATCCGCGACCTGAAGAAGAAGTTCGCGCCTGATTCGAAGTTCGGCAAGCGGCGCACCACATTCGAAACCGCGCCCGAGGCGCGCGACATTGATCTCACCGAGGCCATGATCGAGCGCGAGCCCATCACCGTTGTGATGAGCCGAAAGGGCTGGATCCGGGCCCTGAAGGGCCATGTGGCTGACGTCTCCACCGTCTCGTTCAAGGGCGACGATTCCCTGCTGACGGCGTTTTTCACCGAAACGACCGCCAAGATCCTTGTGCTGGCGACCAACGGCCGGGTGTTCACCCTGGAGGCCTCGAAACTGCCCGGCGGTCGTGGGTTTGGCGAGCCGGTCCGCCTCATGGCCGATCTTGACGAGGGGGCGGACGTTTTTTCCGTTTTTCCGTATTCGGCTGGCGCGAAAATGCTGGTGTGCTCCACCGACGGGCGTGGCTTCCTGTCGCCCCAGGACGAGATGCTGGCCGGTACGCGCAAAGGCAAGGGGCTGCTCAACGTCGAAGACGGCGCGAAGGTGGCTGTTGCGATTGTCGCGGAGGGCGACCACGTGGCCGTGATCGGCGAAAATCGCAAGCTGCTGGTGTTCCCGCTCGCGCAGACGCCGGAGATGGCGCGCGGCAAGGGCGTGCGGCTCCAGCGCTACAAGGACGGTGGTCTTTCCGACGCGCGGGTGTTCGCCCTCGCGGACGGGCTGACGTGGAAGGACAGCGCCGGCCGCACCTTCACCGTGGCGCAGCCGGAACTGGCTGAATGGATGGGCGCGCGCGCCGAGGCTGGGCGCCTGCCGCCGAAAGGCTTCCCGAAGAACAACCGGTTCATCGGCTGAAGGCAGAGCTTGCGCGGCGCCCTGCGGCTTCCCTGCGACGGGATTTTCGGCTAGGCACGCGAAATCCCCGGGCGGCCCGCGCGCCGCGTCTGCAACTTATGGTCTGGACTGACAATGCACCGCTATCGCACGCACACCTGCGGCCAGCTCCGCGACACCGATGACGGGCAGACCGCGCGCCTCTCCGGCTGGTGCCACCGCATCCGCGACCACGGCGGCGTTCTGTTCATCGACCTGCGCGACCATTACGGGATCACCCAGTGCGTCGCGGACCCGGATTCGCCGGCCTTCAAGCTGGTCGAGACCTTCCGCTCCGAGTGGGTGGTGCGGCTCGACGGCAAGGTGCGCCGGCGCCCGGCCGGCACCGAGAACGGCGACATGGCCACCGGCCAGATTGAGCTTTATGTGACCGAGGCCGAGGTGCTGGGGCAGGCGGCCGATCTGCCGCTGCCGGTGTTCGGCGATCAGGACTATCCGGAAGAAACGCGCCTGCGTTACCGCTTCCTCGACCTGCGCCGCGAGCGCTTGCATCGCAACATCATGCTGCGCGGGCAGGTGGTCGACTCGCTGCGCCGTCGCATGAAGGGGCAGGGCTTCAACGAGTTCGCCACGCCCATTCTGACGGCCTCGTCGCCGGAAGGCGCGCGCGACTTCCTCGTGCCCTCGCGCCTGCATCCGGGCAAGTTCTACGCGCTGCCGCAGGCGCCGCAGCAGTACAAGCAGCTGCTGATGATGGCGGGCTTCGACCGCTATTTCCAGATTGCGCCGTGCTTCCGCGATGAGGATCCCCGCGCCGACCGCCTGCCCGGCGAGTTTTATCAGCTCGATGTGGAGATGAGCTTCATCACGCAGGAGGATGTGTTCGCGGCCATCGAGCCCGTGATGTCCGGCGTGTTTCAGGAATTCGCTAACGGCAAGAGCGTGACGCCGAGCCCGTGGCCGCGCATCGCCTATGCGGACTCGATGCAGAAGTACGGCACTGACAAGCCGGACCTGCGCATCCGCAATCCCTACACGCAATCGCCCCTCGAGATGGGCGACGTGTCGGAGCATTTCCGCGGGTCGAACTTCAAGGTCTTCGCGCGCCTTCTCGAAGTCGAAAAGAACCGCGTTTGGGCCGTGCCGGCGCCGGGCGGCGGCGCGCGCACGTTCTGCGACCGCATGAACTCGTGGGCGCAGAGCGAAGGCCAGCCGGGCCTTGGCTACATCTTCTGGCGCGATGCCGACGGAAAGACCGAGGCGGCGGGCCCCATCGCCAACAACATCGGGCCTGAGCGCACGGAAGCGATCCGCTCGCAGCTTGGCCTCAAGGCCGGCGACGCGGCGTTCTTCGCGGCGGGCGACCCGGAGAAGTTCGCGAAATTCGCCGGCGACGCGCGCATTCGCGTTGGGCGCGAACTCAATCTCATTGATGAGAACCGCTACGAATTCGCGTGGATCATCGATTTCCCGATGTACGAGTGGAACGAGGACGAGAAGAAGGTCGACTTCTCGCACAACCCGTTCTCCATGCCGCAGGGCGGGCTTGACGCTCTCACCTCGCAGGATCCGCTCACCATCAAGGCGTTCCAGTACGACGTGGCCTGCAACGGTTATGAGCTGGCGTCGGGCGGCATCCGCAACCATCGCCCCGACGCGATGGTGAAGGCGTTCGAGATCGCCGGCTACGGCGAACAGGACGTGGTGGAGCGCTTTGGCGCGCTGTATCGCGCGTTCCAGTACGGCGCGCCGCCCCACGGCGGCATGGCTGCGGGCGTTGATCGCATCATCATGCTGCTGGCGGGTGAGCAGAACCTGCGCGAGGTCGCGCTGTTCCCCATGAACCAGCGGGCCGAAGACCTGCTCATGGGCGCGCCTTCCGAGGCCAGCACCAAGCAGCTGCGCGAACTTCACCTGCGGCTCAACCTGCCGGAGAAGTGAGCGCGGGCGGAGCCTCCAGGTTCTGCCACGGCGCCGTCATCCGCGTCCCCGTCCCCGGGCTTGACCCGGGGATTGATCCGTGGATTGACCCGCGGATCCACCCTCATAGCTCTTTTGTTGGATGGCCGGATCAAGTCCGGCCATGACGCTGTGGAGAGATGGGCGCCGCACGTGCGCGCGAGGACGCGCGCGGTCCAGTTTGCCGGCTGTCTTGCCACGGCGCCGTCATCCGCGGGCTTGACCCGCGGATCCACGCTCATAGCTCCTTTGTTGGATGGCCGGATCAAGTCCGGCCATGACGCTGCGATACAGTCGGCGCCGCTTCGAAGCGCGCCCGATCCAAACTCGCGTTTCACCCTATTTTAACCCGCGAGATTCGGAACGCCCGCGCTCCCGATTCGAACACGGTGTGTTCGCGGCGCGTCCCGATGTTCCCATTTCGATACGGCCGGGAGCATGAAAACAATATTCGTATTTACGTTATTTTCATCCGTGGCCAATGGCGGATGCGCGGTTCCGATTCGGACATGAGGCGTTCCCGTCCTGTGTCGCCACGTCCCGTTATGGCGCGTGTGCGGCCATTTTCGACAAGCGGCCGTAAACGAAATCTTCACGTGCAGTTTTCCGTATCTCGGCGGTTCCGATTCGGACATGGCATGTTCCGCGCTTGTTTTGAAAATCTCGTTTTGGGCCAATTTCAGCTTTCTTTTCGCGTGTCGCGTTAACGAAAAAGAAAACGCCCGGCGCGAGGGCCGGGCGTTGAAGCGTCGAAAATGCTGAAGCCTATTCGAGCTTGAGGCCGATTTCCTTGATGACAGGAACCCAGCGGTCCAGTTCGGCGCGCACGAAGCGGCGCGCCGCGTCCGGGTTGTTGTCGGCAGAGGGCTCGAAGCCGGATGCGGTGAGCAGGCGCACGAAATCCGGGTTCGCCATGGCTTCCTGCGTCGCCTTGGCGACGCGATCCACAATCGCGCGCGGGGTCTTTGCCGGCGCAAAGATGCCAGCGTAGTTGAGCGCGACGCAGCCGGGCACGCCGGCTTCTTCTGCGGTTGGCAGATCCGGCGCGCCGACCGCGCGTTTGGGAGTCGTCACCGCCAGCAGGCGGATCTTGCCCGCGCGCTGGAGTTCGAGAACCTGCCCCGTGACGTTGATGAAACCGACAGGCACGTGGCCGCCGACCAGATCGTTCAGGGCCGGCCCGCCGCCGCGATACGGCACGTGCTGGATGTCGGTCTTGGTCAGGGACTTGAACAGCTCCGCGCCCAGATGCGTGGCGGAGCCGACGCCGGCCGAGGCGTAGGAAAGCTTGCCGGGCCGCGCGCGCGCGTCGTCGATCAGCTCCTTGATAGTCTTGGCCGGGTGAGAGGGGTGAACCGCCACGCCGATGCCGCTGACGGAGATGATCGCAATCGGTTCAAAATCCCGCTCGGGATCATACGGCGGTTTGGGCGAGGCGGTTGGCACCACCACATGGGTCGCGCCCGATCCGAACAGCAGGGTGTATCCATCCGGATTCGCACGGGCCGCTGCAGCCGCTCCCACCGCGCCGCCGGCTCCGCCCTGATTCTCAATCACGACCGAGCCAAGACTGGTTTTGACGAACTCCACCCACGGACGGGCAACCGCGTCATTCACGCCGCCGGGCGGGAAGGGGACAATGAGCCTGATCGGACGGTCAGGATAGCTGGCTTGGGCCATAGCCGACTGGGCCATCGCCGCTGGGGCCACTGCAGCCACAGCGGCGCCACCGAGAGCGATCCTCAAAAAGTCGCGTCTTTCCATACGCCTCCCTCCTGGAGTTTCCCTGTTTCGTTCCCCACGCGCGCCCTGTCGGCGCTTGCGTGCGCAGAAAATAGGCCAAGCCGGGGCCGTGCGCCAGCGGTTGGAAAGTTGGCCCGGAGGCGCAAAACGCGCTTGTGCGGGCCGAAGGCCTGTTCTTATGTCTGCGGTGGAAGAAGACCCGCGCCGGGCCGCGGGCAGGGGAACTCAATGGCCACGAAAATGTCCGAAGACCTGCGCACGGGCGCGCTGGTCTATCACCGCCTCCCGAAGCCTGGAAAACTCGAGATCCAGGCGACGAAGCCTCTCGGCAACCAGCGCGATCTTGCGCTTGCGTATTCGCCTGGCGTGGCGGCGGCCTGCGAGGCCATCGTGGACGATCCCGCCGAGGCCGCCAATCTCACCGCGCGGCAAAATCTCGTCGCCGTCATTACCAATGGCACAGCGGTGCTGGGATTGGGCGACATCGGGCCGCTCGCCTCCAAGCCTGTCATGGAAGGCAAGGCGGTCCTGTTCAAGAAGTTCGCCGGCATCGACGTGTTCGACATCGAGGTGGCGAAGAAGGACATCGACAAGTTCGTCGAGACCGTCGCCTCGCTGGAGCCCACGTTCGGCGGCATCAACCTTGAGGACATCAAGGGGCCGGACTGCTTCGAGATCGAGGAGAAGCTGCGCGCGCGGATGGCGATCCCCGTCTTCCATGACGATCAGCACGGCACGGCGATCATTGTGGCCGCAGCGGTGCGCAACGGGCTTGAACTGGCTGGCAAAGAGCTGTCGAAGGTCAAGATCGTCGCGTCCGGCGCGGGGGCCGCCGCGCTTGCGTGCCTCAACCAGCTCGTGGCGCTGGGCGCGCGGCGCGAGAACATCTTTGTTTCGGACATCGAGGGCGTCGTCCACAAGGGCCGCAACGAACTGATGGACCGCTGGAAAGTGGTCTACGCGCAGGAGACAAGCGCGCGCACGCTCGCCGAGGTCATTCCGGGCGCGGACGTGTTTCTGGGTCTGTCCGCCGCCGGCGTGCTGAAGCCGGAGATGGTGAAAACCATGGCTGCGCGGCCGCTCATTCTGGCGCTCGCCAATCCCAATCCCGAGATCATGCCGGAAGAGGCGCTGGCCGCGCGGCCTGACGCCATGATCTGCACAGGGCGGTCTGATTATCCCAATCAGGTCAATAACGTCCTGTGCTTCCCCTACATCTTCCGCGGCGCGCTCGACGTGGGCGCGACGACCATCAACGAGGAGATGAAGCGCGCGGCGGTGGAGGCCATCGCGCAGCTGGCGCGTGAGGCGCCGTCCGATGTGGTGGCGCGGGCCTACGGTGGCTCGGCGCCCCTGTTCGGCGCCACGTCGCTGATCCCGTCGCCGTTTGATCCGCGGCTGATTCTGCGCATTGCGCCCGCGGTGGCCAAGGCGGCGATGGAGACCGGCGTCGCCACCAAGCCGGTTACGGATTTTGAAGCGTACGAGGATCAGCTCAATCGCTTCGTCTTCCGCTCGGGCTTCATCATGAAGCCCGTGTTCGCACAGGCGAAATCTGATCCCCGCCGCGTGATTTACGCCGATGGCGAGGACGAGCGCGTGCTGCGCGCCGCGCAGGTCGCCATCGAGGAACGGCTGGCGGTGCCGATCCTCATTGGCCGTCCGGGCGTGGTGGAAAAGCGCATCGAGCGCTTCGGCCTCCAGATCAAGCCGGGTCGCGATTTTGAACTGGTGAACCCGGAAGACGATCCGCGCTATCGCGAGTATGTGCAGACGCTGATCGACGTGGCGGGCCGGAAGGGCATCACGCCGGACGCTGCGCGCACGCTGGTGCGCACCAACAACACGGTTATCGGCGCCATCGCGCTCCACCGCGGCGATGCTGACGCGCTCATCTGCGGGCTTGAGGGACGCTTCCATACGCGGCTGCGCTTTATCAAGGATATCGTGGGCCTGGCGCCGGGCGTCAGCGATTTTTCCGCGTTGTCTCTGCTTATTACGCAGAAGGGCAACTTCTTCCTCGCCGACACCCATGTGCGCTCCGATCCCACCTCCGCAGAGCTTGCGGAGATGACCGTCATCATCGCCGAACATGTGCGCCGATTTGGTCTCACCCCGAAGATCGCGCTGCTCGCCGACAGCGACTTTGGCGGCCTCGACTCCGCGGCGGCGGTCAAGATGCGCGAGGCGCTTCAGCTCATCCGCACCATCAATCCCTATCTGGAGGTCGAGGGCGAGATGCAGGCCGATACGGCTCTCTCGCAGGCGATTCGTGATCGCGTGATGCCGCAGTCGCGCCTCACCGGAGAGGCCAACGTGCTGGTGATGCCGAACCTGGCTTCCGCCAACATCGCGTTCCAGCTGGTTAAGGTGCTGGCGGACGCCTTGCCCGTGGGGCCGATCCTGATGGGGGCGGCGAAGCCTGCGCATGTGCTCACGCCCTCTGTCACCGCGCGCGGCGTGGTCAACATGACGGCGATCGCGGTCGCGGAAGCCCAGGCGCAGGATCGTTACGATCCGGCGTGATGGGGGCGCGAAACCCTCTCCTGAGGGAGAGGGTGGTTTGCGGAGCAAACCGGGTGAGGGCGTTTAGGCTGCGATGTGAATAAGCTGCGCGCGGGGACGCGCGCGGTCCAGTCAGGCGCAACCCTCACTCCCGCTCGTACTTGTCGCGCATCCGCGCCACATCCTCGCGGGAGGGCAGGCCCGCCTCGTTGCCGAGATGCTGCACCTTGAACGCTGATGCAGCGCGGGCGTAGCGGAAGTGATCGATCCATTCCGCGCCGGGTCTGTCCAGATACGATGCGATATATGCGCCGTGAAATACGTCGCCGGCGCCCGATGTGTCGATCACAAGGTCGGCCGGGATGTTGAGGGCCGCGAGCCGCTGCACCTCGCCGCGCTCGTCATACCAGAGCACGCCATGCTCTCCCTCTGTGACGCCGCCGATGCGGCACCCACGCGACTTGAGGTAGTCAAGCATTTCCCCCACGCTCATGTTCATCTGCTCGCACAGGCGGGTGGAGCAGATCGCCACGTCGATGAACGCGAGAAGTTCGTGCGTGTTGGAGCGCAGGCCGCCGCCATCCAGCGAGGTGAGAACGCCACCCTCGCGGCACGCGCGCGCGTAGTGAAGGGCGGCGTCCGCCTGGTGCCCGTCGAGATGGAGCGCCCGGCAGCCCGAGATGTTCAGGTTCGGCACGGGGTGCAGATAGTCATCGTCACGCGCGCGCAGGATGACGCGCTTGCCTGCCTGCGGCATGATGAACGAGAGCGAGGAGCGCCGCACTTTCCGCCCATGCACCGAAACCTGGTACTTCGCCGCCATGTCGAGGAACATGCGGCCAAGCCAGTCGTCGGAGAGGGAGGTGAGAAGATCGACGGATTGCCCCAGTTTTGCGGCGCAGAAGGCGGCGGTCACAGCGTTGCCTCCAAACGCCACCGCGTAATCGCGAGCGACCGCCTTGTCGTCGCCGGTGGGCATGGCGTCCGCCAGCATCGTTACGTCGATATACGTCTGACCGATGAAAAGCGCGTTCATGTCGCTCCTCGCTACGCAGATGTAACGACGTCGGCCCTCAAAGGTTTACGACCGATGCTTTGGGGCTACACTGGCCACGATTTCGCGTGGACAGCGTCGTTTCACGCTTACGCTTGTCTCGTGATGGGCTTATAAAGGTAGCGTATATTTTGAGCTGGCGTTCTGCGTCGGGCCACTTTTTTGTAAACGAGGCAATTGACATGAGCTTTTTCGATAAGCGGTCGGATTCTGTTCGTGACGGCTCCTATCCGGTGGATTTCTTCGAGCCAGACGCACCTTCCTCGGCCGGCTGCACACCGGAAGACCTTCGCCGCCAGATTGACGAGTGCGAACGCCGCATCGCCTCCCTCATGTGGGTGGTGGGCGTCATTCGCCGCGGCGTCGAATGGCAGGAGAACAGCCCGATCCTGCGGCTGATCGACAAGACCCTCGCCGACGAGCATGAGCGCGGCGCGCCGTTGGGGCCCAACGTCGCCCGGATGATCCCGCGCCGCCGCCCGGCGGCGTCCATCGACCACGCGGATCTCGATCTGGCTTGAGCTCGCAGCGCCGCGCGCGGCGGTTTAGCTTCAATAACAACCGTTGGCGAAACCCTCTCCTGATGGAGAGGGTGGTTTGCGGAGCAAAACGGGTGATGGCCGGCGCTGCCGTGCGCGCGAGGCCCCGGATCGCTCCGCGTCCGGGGATATGGCGCACGGTCCAAACACAGATGCGCGCGGGGACGCGCGTGGTCCCAACAGATGCGCGCGAGGACGCGCGCGGTCCAAACTCCGCTAGATCGAGAAGCTTGTCCCGCAGCCGCAGGAGCTGGCGGCGTTCGGATTGGTGATGCGGAAGGATTGGCCCATCAGGTCGTCCACGAAATCAATCTGGGCGCCGCGGAGGAAATCCAGCGACACGGGATCAATCACGACCCCCACGCCGTCCCGCTCGATGAGCATGTCATCGGGCGCGCGGTCGGGAACGATGTCGAACGCGTACTGGAAGCCCGAGCAGCCGCCGCCGTTGACCGCGACGCGCAGAAGGGAGCCCTCGAGCTCCTTCGCCAGAATCTGCTTTACGCGGCGCGCGGCGCGTTCAGTCACCACGGGCGCGTCGTTCGCAGTTTGATCGAGGGTCAGGCTATCGCTCATCGCGGGGTGGCTCCTTGCCGCAGGCCAGCACCAGATATATGCCCGGGGGCGTGACCGTTCAACGCGCCCTTTACGCCTGCGACCCCCAGGCAAGCCGCGGCCGGCTCTTGTCGGAGCCGCCATCGCCGACGCGCACCGAGTTTCAGCGCGACCGCGACCGCATTATCCACTCCACGGCGTTTCGGCGCCTTTCCCACAAGACGCAGGTGTTCGTACCCCACGAGGGCGATCACTACCGCACGCGGTTGACGCATTCGATCGAGGTGGCGCAAATCGCCCGCGCCCTGTCCCGCGCCCTGCGGCTTGACGACGATCTGGCTGAGGCGCTGGCGCTGGCCCACGACCTCGGCCACACGTGTTTCGGTCATACGGGCGAGGAGGTGCTGGACGCCGCCATGGAGGGAATGGGCGGGTTCGACCACAACGCGCAGACGCTGCGCATCGTCACGAGCCTCGAGCGCCGCTACGCCGAGCATGACGGACTGAATCTTACGTGGGAGACGCTAGAGGGTCTGGTCAAGCACAACGGGCCCATGATCGGGCCTGACGGCGCGCCCGTGCCGAAGTACGCGCGCAGTGGCGTGCCGGCCCCCATCCTGCGGGCTGACGCCCGGATGGGGCTTGAACTCGCCACCTATTCGAGCGCCGAGGCCCAGGCGGCGGCCATCGCCGATGACATCGCCTACAACGCCCACGACATCGATGATGGCCTGCGTGCGGGCCTGTTCGACCTCGCCGATCTGCGGGACGTCGATTTTCTGCGCGACATTGTGGACGAGATCGAGCGGCTTCATCCGGGTTTGGAGCGCGTGCGCGTCATCCACGAGATCTCGCGCCGGGTCATCACACGCCTGATCGAGGATGTGATCCGCTCAAGCGAAATGCGCCTTTCCGCCAGCCAGCCAGCAAGCGCGGACGCGGTGCGCGGGGCAGGGCAGGCGATGGTGACGTTTTCACCGGCCATGGCTGAGGTTGATCGCCAGCTCAAGGCGTTCCTTTTCCCGCACATGTACCGGCACCCGCGCGTCATGAAAGTGCGCCGCGAGGCGTCGGGGGTGGTGGAGGCTTTGTTCGCAGCCTTCGCCGCCGACAGCGCGCGCATGCCGCAGGAGTGGGCGGACGCCGCCGAGGCCGCGCCCGACGAGCGCCGGCGGCTGCGGATCGTCTGCGATTACATTGCAGGCATGACGGATCGCTACGCCATCGCCGAGCACGTTCGGCTGACCGGCGGGGCGCCAAGCTTGAGGTGAGGCGAACCAGACCCGCCAGCAAAGCGCCCAACGACGGGCGCGCCTCCCTCCACCACAAAGTGGGGGAGGGTGGCTGGCGGAGCCAGCCGGGAGGGGGCGACGCAACTTTTACATTGTTTAGAGTGCGCGCGCGGTCCGACCGGACCCCCTCCCGGGCGCCATTCGGCGCCCAACCCTCCCCCGCAAGCGGTGGAGGGGCGCCAATCCCCGTCATTGATGATCTTTGACGCATCCGGCGATTTCCGCTAGGCCGCCCCTGATCCCTTTCAGACCGGCCCAGCCGCGGAACACCGCCCCATGAACGTCTTCGCCGAATTTCAGGCCCGCATCGCCCAGATCCTCCACAGCTTCATGGCGGAAGGCCGCCTGCCGGGCGACCTCGACCTGTCCCGCTTCGTGGTCGAGCCCCCGCGTGATCCCTCCCACGGCGATCTCGCCACCAACGCGGCCATGGTTTACGCCAAGGAGGCGAAGGCCAGCTTCTCAAATCCGCGCGAGTTCGCCACCGCCATCGCCTATGCTCTCGCCGGCGATCCTGACGTGGACGCGGCAGAGGTGGCCGGGCCGGGCTTCATCAACATCCGCCTGCGCGCGCATGTCTTCGCCGACGTGCTGAGGGCGAGCCTCGCCAACAGCGACTACGGGCGGCCCGCAACGCCGGATACAAAGCCTGTGAACGTGGAGTATGTCTCCGCCAATCCCACCGGGCCTATGCACGTGGGCCACGGCCGCGGCGCTGTGTTCGGGGATGCGCTGGCCAACCTGCTGGCGTTCGCAGGGCGAAAGGTCACCCGCGAGTATTACATCAACGACGCGGGCGCCCAGGTGGACGTGCTCGCCCGCTCCGCATTCATGCGCTACCGCGAGGCGCTCGGCGAGGCCATCGGCGAAATCCCTGAAGGTCTCTATCCGGGTGATTACCTGAAGCCCGCGGGGCAGGCGCTCGCGAAGGCGCACGGCGCAGCGTTACGCGACAAGCCGGAGGCGGAGTGGCTGCCGCTGGTGCGCCGCTTCGCCATCGACGCCATGATGGACATGATCCGCATGGATCTGGCCGCGATGAACATCCGCCACGATGTGTTCTTCTCGGAGCGTTCGCTCACCGATAACGCGGAGCGGACGGACGCGGTGCGCGCGGTCATTGAGGATCTGCGCGCGCGCGGCATCGTCTACGTTGGCCGCCTGCCGCCGCCCAAGGGCCAATTGCCCGACGACTGGGAGGATCGCGAGCAGACGCTGTTCCGCTCCACGGACTTCGGCGACGATGTGGACCGGGCGCTGATGAAGTCGGACGGCAGCTACACGTATTTCGCCTCGGACATCGCGTATCACAAGTCCAAGGTGGACCGCGGCTTCACCGACATGATCGACGTGTGGGGCGCCGACCATGGCGGCTACGTCAAGCGCATGCAGGCGGCGGTGAAAGCCGTGTCTGGCGGCGAGGCCGCCCTCGACGTGAAGCTCTGCCAGCTTGTGAAGCTGATGCGTGGCGGTGAGCCTGTCACCATGTCCAAGCGCGCGGGCACGTTCGTGACATTGCGCGACGTTGTAGACGAAGTTGGCGTCGACGCTGTCCGCTTCATGATGCTGTTCCGCAAGAATGACGCCACGCTCGAGTTCGACCTGGCGAAGGTCATCGAGCAGTCCCGCGAAAATCCGGTGTTTTACGTTCAGTACGCCCATGCCCGCGGGCGCTCGGTGATGCGGCAGGCAAAGGCTGCTTTCCCGGATCTTGATCTTGAGACCGGGACGCTCGCCGGCGCGCCGCTTGATCTTCTGGCGGATGAGGGTGAGGGTGCGCTTGCGCGGCTTATTGCGCAGTATCCACGGCAGATCGAGGCGGCTGCTGCGGCTCATGAGCCCCACAGAATCGCATTTTATCTGCATGATCTTGCCTCATTGTTCCATTCTCACTGGAACCGGGGCAAAGATCAGCCACATTTGCGCTTTGTTAATGAAGAAAGACGAGATTTGACTTTGGCGAGAGTGGCGCTGGTCGCGTCTTTGACCAGCGTTCTTGCGTCGGGACTGGGCGTCCTTGGCGTCGGCGCCCCTGAAGAAATGCGCTGAGAGTCTGCGTTTGCCTGGATGAGCCGGCATCGCGGTCAGCGCTCTCCCGGGCCCATTGCGGGGCTCGGGACCGCGTGTGAGGTTGATGTCGATGAGTGAAGCCGCCCGGGTTCGAGAAACAATCGATCTGGAAGAGTTCGAGCGCCGTCTGCGTGAGGCGGCGATGGACCAACGCCCTGCGCGCGCTTCCCGCCCTGCGGGAGCTCCGCCCCCGTTCATCGCCGAGGCCCGGGCCGCCGCAGCCGCGCAGTCACCCGAGGCGCCTTTCCGCGTGCCAGTGCAGGCCCCCGCCAGCGATGTGCGCTTTGCCGCCGCCGAGCCTTCCCATTTTGAGTCGCCTCGCTTTGAGCCGCCGCCGGAGCCTCACTCGAGGCGTAGCGCTGCACGCGCCTTCGACGATGCGCCCCGCTTCGAGCCGCCGCCGGAGTCTCGCCCCAGGCAGGGCGCTCCGCGTCGCCCGGAGGAGGCTCCTCCCGGATCGCCGCCGCACTGGCGTCCCATCCATACCAGCGAGCAGGAAGCGGAGGCCCGTCGCCGCCGCCGTCGCAAGATGCTGCTTGCAGCCGCCGGCGTCGTGCTTATCGCGGGCGGCGGGGCCGCTTTCACCATGACGAGCGGCGGCACGTCCGGCGACGCTCCTACGGTCCGTGCGTCGAGCGAACCCTTCAAGATTCAGCCTCCCCAGAAGCCGGCAACGGAGAAGGCGAGCGAGACCGCATCGATCCTCGACCGGAACGGTAGCGAGCGCATCGCGGCCAGCCGGGTTGTGACCCGCGAGGAGCAGCCCGTTGATGTGCGCGAGGCTGCTCGCCAGACACGGGCTGCGGAGCCCCAGGGCGTCGCGACCACGCGTCCGCAACCGTCGCCCACCACCGGCGCGCCTCCGTCCAGCCTGCCGACCGCTGGCCCCGCGGCCAACAGCTTCTTCCCGGAGCCCCGGCGCGTGCGCACCGTCGCCGTCCGGCCTGATGGCTCCATCATCAGCGATGCGCCGGCAGCCGCTCTCGCTCCGGCGCCCCCGCCGCCTGCGCTGCGCTCCGGGGCGTCGTCCGCAGCTTCGGCGCAGCCGCCTGCTGCGTCCTCTGGCGCGGTTCCGCCGCCGCCGGTTCCTCGCGCGGCCTCACCTGCGCCTGCGCCGTCTCCGCCGCCTGCGCGGACGGCTGCGGCTCCGTCGTCGGTTCCGTCAGGGTCCACCGGCGGCGGGTTCGCCGTCCAGCTCGGCGCGCCCGGCAGCGACGCCGAGGCGAAGGGCCTGATCTCCCGCGTTCAGCAGCGTCACGGCGCCGCGCTGGCCGGTTATCAGCCCACAGTCCGTCGCGCGTCCGTCGATGGTCGCGAGGTGTACCGCGTGCGCGTAGTCGGCCTGTCCCAGACGGAGGCGAACGGCCTCTGCGACCGGCTGAAGGCCACCGGCGGCAATTGCTTCGTCGCCCGGGACTGACCGGAGCATAAACCTGATCCGGGGGCGCGCCGCGAGCGCGCCCTTTTCCGTTCCGAGGACCGGCCCATGAGTTCGGACGCCCGCGCCTTCACCACCGGTTGCGCCGGTCTTGTCCTCACCAGCGACGAGCGCGACTTTATCCGCACCTACCGGCCGTGGGGCCTGATCCTGTTCGGCCGCAACATTCAGGATCGCGCTCAACTCTCTGCGTTGACAGCGGAGTTCCGGGACCTGGTCGGACGTCACGACGCGCCGGTGCTGATCGATCAGGAGGGTGGACGGGTGCAGCGCCTGAAGCCGCCGCAGTGGCGCAAGCGTCCCCCAGCAGGCGCCTACGCGAGGGCCGCAGGGCTGTCATCGGTGGAGCGGGCTGACCTTGTGCGGGCGGGCGCGCGGCTCATCGCCCGCGATCTCACCGAGATCGGCGTGAACGTGAATTGCATGCCGGTGCTGGACGTGCCAGCGCCGGGCTCCCACGACATCGTCGGGGACAGGGCCTACGGGGACGACCCCTCCGAGGTGGCCCGCCTGGGGCGCGCGGCGTGCGAGGGTTTGCTCGCCGGCGGCGTGCTGCCTGTCATCAAGCACATCCCTGGCCATGGGCGCGCTCGGGCCGACAGCCACCTCGCCCTGCCGGTGGTGGAGGCGTCTTGGGCGGAGCTGGAGACGTCTGATTTCGCCCCGTTCCGGGCGCTGGCCGATATGCCCCTCGCCATGACAGCCCACGTGGTGTTCACCGCCATCGATCCCGATCGGCCCGCCACCGTGTCGCCGGCGGTGGTGCGGGATGTCATCCGCGGCGCCATTGGCTTCGACGGGCTGCTGATGAGCGACGACCTGTCCATGAAGGCGCTGGGCGGGAGTTTCGCCGAGAAGACCGAGGCGCTGTTCGCCGCGGGGGGCGACATAGCATTGTATTGCTGGGATGTTCTGGCCGACGCGGAGGAAGTCGCCAAAGCCTCCCCGGTGCTCGACGGCCGCAGCGCCGAGCGGGCCGCGCGGGCGCTGGCGCTGCTGGCGGCGCCGCGTCCGGAGGCGATGGCGTTTGATCCTGTGGACGCCGAAGCGAGGGTGCATTCGGCGCTTGCGATGGCCCGCTGAGGCTATCATTCTCCGGCCAGCCCGTGGAGATTGCAGGGCCGGAGGTGATTGCAGTGGCCCAGTTGCCGTTTGAGACAACGATCGACAAGGCGGACGCGGAGCCCGCGTTCCTCGTCGATGTTGACGGCTTCGAGGGCCCGCTGGACCTGCTGCTTGAGCTTGCGCGCCGGCAGAAGGTGGATCTCGCAAAGATTTCCGTACTCGCGCTGGCCGAGCAGTATCTGGAGTTCGTGGAGGCGGCCCGCCGGGTCCGGCTTGAGCTTGCCGCCGATTATCTCGTGATGGCTGCGTGGCTTGCCTACCTGAAATCGCGGCTGCTGCTGCCCGAGGCGCCGAAGGGCGAGGAGCCGCCGGCGGCCGATCTGGCCGCTGCGCTCGCCGAGCGTCTGCGCCGGCTGGAGGCGATCCGCGCGGCTGCGGAGAAGCTGGTCAATCGGCCACGGGTCGGACGCGACCTGTTCCTGCGCGGCGCGCCGGAGGGCGTGAACGTGACGCGCCATGCCCAGTTCAATGCGAGCATTTACGACCTGCTGTCCGCCTACGCCTCCCAGCGCCAGAAACACGCGCTTTCGCGGGTCACCCTCAAGCAGCGGGTCGTGTGGTCGCTGGCGGAGGCCCGCGCCGCGGTGGAGCGCATGGCCGGCCACGCTGTCGAGTGGCAGGTGATGGACGAGATCCTGGCCAGTTATTTCACGACCCCCGAGCTTCGTCGCACGATCCGCGCGTCCACTTTTTCAGCGTCGCTTGAACTCGTCCGGGAGGGACGAATTGAATTGCGTCAGGACAAGGCGTTTGCGCCGATCTGGGTGCGCTCGCCCCAGCCGCGCGACGCTGCCTGATCCCCGTTTCCAGCACTCATTTGGTTGAGGATGTTCAATTGGCGAAGGTAGCGCGTTTGTTTCCGGGACCGCAGGATGCGCAGCGCTCCGCAGAAGCGCAGATGGATCCCCGGGAGTCCGCCGGCGGGGCGCCGGAGCTGATCGACGAGGCTGCGGAGGCGCGCCGCGAGGCGCTGCGTATCGCCGAGGCGCTTTTGTTCGCCGCCAGCGAGCCGCTCGATGAGGCCGAGTTGAGCCGGCACATGGCGCCGGGCGTCGATGTGCGCGGCGTGCTTGAGGAGCTTCGCGCCCACTACGCCGGACGTGGCGTCAACCTCGCGCGCGTCGCCCGTAAGTGGTACTTCCGAACGGCGACCGATCTGGGCTGGCTGCTCTCGCGCGAGCAGCAGGAGCAGAAAAAGCTCTCCCGCGCCGCGCTCGAGACGCTGGCGATCGTCGCCTACCACCAGCCTGTCACCCGCGCCGAGATCGAGGATATTCGCGGCGTCGCCATTTCCCGCGGCACCATCGATGTGCTGATGGAGACCGGCTGGGTGCGCTTGCGCGGACGCCGGAAGGCGCCGGGCCGCCCGGTCACCTATGGGACGACCGAAGCCTTCCTGATTCACTTCGGGCTTGAGAACATCACCGATCTGCCGGGGCTCGACGAACTGAAGTCCGCCGGGCTTTTTGACGGTCGGCTTCCCAAGGGCTTCGGGGTGCCCACGCCCAGCGACGATCCGGATCTGCGCGAGGACGAGGAGCCGCTCGAGGGCGATGAGCTGTTCGACGACGCGCCCGCCGGAGAACTGGAAGGCGAGGGGGATGCGGACCCGGATGCGCCGCCGTCGCCGAACTGAGCGCGATCAGCGGCCATCCACGCTCGCGCGTCCGCCTGCGAGGGTTCAGTCCGCGATGATGCTCACCCCGCCGAAGCGCTCCTTCCAGCGCGGGATGACATCCTTGTTGTAGACGTTGTCCGGGATGCCGCCCGCCAGCGCCGTCAGCACAGAGCGCGTCGCCCACTGGATGCCAGGGCGCAATTCCCCGCCGTCGTTGAAGGCCGCCGAGTGGGGCGACAGAAGCACGCGGTGTCCAAGCGCGCGCAGCGGCGACTCCATGGACAGCGGCTCTTCCTCGAACGCGTCGATGGCCGCGCCGCCGAGCCGACCGCTCTCAATCGCACGGGCGACCGCGGCCTCCTCGATCACCTTGCCGCGCGCGGTGTTCACGACGATGGCGGAGCGCTTCATCAGCGCGATCTGCTCATCGCGCAGCATGTAGCGGGTTTCCTTGGTCAGGGTGACGTGGAACGAAACCACGTCTGACTCGCGCAGCAGCGTTTCGTAGTCGACCTGCGTCACGCCGGCGAGCAGGAAGTTCGCAGGCGGGAGATACGGATCGCACGCGAGAATGCGCACGCGCCAGGGCGCCAGCAGCTGCGCGACCCGCGTGCCAATCCGGCCGAGCCCCACAAGGCCGATGGTGATCCCGCCATAGCCATCCGCGCGGGCCCCGAGGAAGGTTGTTCCCAGATGCGCCTCGCGCCACTGGCCGGCGCGCACCGCCTGATCCCGCTCCACAGCCTTCTTGAGCATGGCGAGGATCATCATCACCGTCGTTTCCGCGACGCCGAAGCAGTTGGATTCTGTCGGCGCGTGGCACACCATGACGCCAAGCTCGGTGGCGGCGTCGGTGTCCACATCGTCGACTCCGACAGTGTACTTGGCCACAATCCGGAGGCGCTGAGAGGCTTCGAGCACGCGCCTTGTGATCGGCGTGTGGCGGATCGACGTGCCCATCAGCGCGACCGCGTCGCGCGCCGCATCCACGAGATCCTGCTCATGGTCCCCGCGGGGAAGCTGCCAGTCCTTCGATCCGTAGCCGATCTCGCAGCCGGCCCCGCTCAGGCGCGCCAGAATGTCGGCGGGCTCCTCGCGTGGCGCATAGATCAGGATCTTCGGCTTCGACATGGCGACCCTCGCGTTGCTCCCATTGGCCGTCGGGCGGCCATTGGCGGCCAATCTGCGGGAGCAGGTTTGGCCGGTCAAGCGGTTGCGCTTGCGCGAGGCGCGCGGCCTCCTGTACCTTCCTCCCGAGAAGCGGCTGCGCCGCCAAACCAACAACAACGGGAGAGAACGCATGAACGAAGCGCCGCGAAACCTCTTCGAGGTGGTGCCTCTCACGAAACACATCGGCGCGGAAATCCGCGGTGTCGATCTCTCGAAGCCGGTCGATGCGCAAACAGCGCGCGCCATCTACCAGACCTGGCTTGAGAACATTGTCATCGTCTTCCGGGGACAAAATCTCACCCAGGAAGATCATATGCGCGCCACGAACATCTTTGGCGAGGCGGGCCATATCCGCCGTCCGCCCAAGTATCGCCCGCCGGGCTTCGACCGCGTGCTGCCGGGCATCATGTTCATCTCGAACATTCGCGAGAACGGCGAGCCTATCGGCGCGCTTCCTGATGGCGAGATGATGTTCCACCACGACATGATTCACGCTGACATTCCCGACAAGGGCACCTTGCTCTATTCGGTGGAGATTCCGTCCACTGGCGGCAACACGCTGTTTGCGAGCGGTTACGCCGCTTACGAGACGATGGACCCGGCATTGCGCGCCAAGATCGACGGGCGCATCGCGCAGCATCACTACAACTACGGCTCGACGCAGAAGGGCGACGGCAAGGGCACCGAGGCTTTCTCGCGGGCGCAGCATCCAGCCATCCGCACCCATGAGGAGACGGGCCGCAAGGCGGTTTACGTCAACCGGCTCATGAGCATCGGCCTTGGGGGCATGAGCGACGAGGAGGCGGAGCCCATCCTGAACGCTGTGTTTGACCACGCCGAGAAGCCCGAGTTCGTCTACTCCCACGAGTGGCGCGTCGGCGACCTGCTGCTGTGGGACAACCGCTGCTCCAGCCATGCGCGCACGGACTTCCCGTCCACGGAGCGCCGGTTGATGCTGCGCACGACCATCAAGGGCGATGTGAAGCCTTACTGATGGCGGATCTCAAGCTCACGCTCGCCTGCTGGGACTACGACCGCACGCGCCCTCTGATCGAAGGGCGCGTGAAACCCCGCGGCATCGACCTCGACGTGCAGGTGCTGCGCCCGCGCCAGATGTTCCCGCGCATGCTGGAGAAGCAGGAGTTTCATGCGTCGGAGCTCTCGCTCGCGTCATACGCATCCTTGATCGGGCGCGACCAGTGCCCCTTCGTCGCCATTCCTGTCGCTGTGTCGAAGTTTTTTCGACACGGCTGCATCTACGTGCGTAAGGGCGCAGGCATTCGCCATCCGCGCGATCTTGTCGGCAAGCGCGTGGGCACAACACAATACTCGTCAACCGCCGTGACCTTCATGCGCGGGATGCTCAAGGATGAGTACGGCGTCGATGCGAAAGACATGCACTGGTTCATGGGCGGTCTGACAAAGCCCACGGAAACGCCGCTGATCCCGCTCGATCTGCCGCCAGAAATCCGCCTCGACTTCGTGCCCGAGGGCGACACCCTTGAGCGGATGATGATTGAGGGGCGCGTGGACGCGCTGCTGTCGATCTACATCCCGAAGCTTTTTGAAGAGGGATGGGAAGGGATCGAGCGCCTGTTCATCGACTTCAAGGAAGTGGAGAAGGATTACTACCGGCGCACGCGCATTTTCCCGATCATGCACACCATCGCGCTGCGGGAGGATGTTGTTCGCGAACATCCGTGGGTGCGACAAAGCCTGTACGAGGCGTTCTGCGAGGCGCGTGACATCGCGCTTGAGGGCCTTTGGGACACGGACGCGCTGCGCCTTGGCCTGCCGTGGCTCATCGACCATGTGGAAGAGGCCTGGCGCACGTTCGGCAAGGATTTTTGGGCCTACGGGCTTGAGGCCAACCGCCCGACGCTGGAAGCCATAGGCCGGTATGTTCATGAGCAGCACTTTTCTCCGCGTGTTGTGAAGCCGGAGGAAATCTGGCCGCCGCTGTGATGTTGGCGCAAAGCATGTGTTGCAGCTGATGCGTTGCGCACGGTCCGTTTGGCGCTTCTCTCGCCGTCCTCCCGGCGAAGGCCGGGATCCACGGTAGGCCGCAGGGCTCAGCGTCTTTCGCACCACCTCGGCCACTTTCCCGGGGCGGGCGCAGCCCGAACCCGGGACCCAGCCATGAAACACGGCCCCTAGGCCCCGGATCGCCTTCGGCGTCCGGGGAGGTGGCGCGCGGTCCGTTTGGCGCCCACATTGCCGTCATTCCGGCGAAGGCCGGAATCTCCGATAGGCCGCAGGACGCAAGCGTCGTTCGCACCGCCTCGGCCACTTTCCCGGGGCGGGCGCAGCCCGAACCCGGGACCCAGCCATGAAAC
>JAIXSM010000020.1 GCA_027484655.1 Hyphomicrobiales bacterium
CAGAGCGGACATGTAGGATTGCGCGACGGTCGCTCCGCCGGTGGGTTCAGTCATCGATTTCCTCCTCGAGGCCCGCGTGAGCGGGCTTGTTGGTCTGCGCCGGACGCGCGGTCGCAGCCAGAGGTAAACCATCGGCTTGCGCCGTCAAGCGCACGGCTTTGGGCACGGCTTGGCGCACGGTTGGACCCGCGCCCCGCGCCTGCTGTAAAAGCGATCGCTGACAGGGAGTTTGCCAATGAGCGAGTTCGACCGCTGGGAAGGACGCTACAGCGCGCCCGGATACATTTTTGGGGAAGAGCCGAACTATTTTCTCGCGGCGTGCAAGCCGTTGCTGCCGACCGCCGGCCGTGCGCTCGCGGTGGCCGACGGCGAGGGACGCAACGGCGTCTGGCTCGCTGAGCAAGGGCTCGACACTCTCTCCATCGACTTTTCGCCCAAGGGGCAGGAAAAGGCCCGCGCGCTTGCGGCGCGTCGCGGGGTTGCGCTCGCAGTTGAGCAGGCCGACGTGCACGCGTGGGCCTACCCGGAAGGGGCTTTCGATGTTGTGGCGGAGATCTTCACGCAGTTCAGCGATCCCGGCCAGCGGGCGATGAAATGGGCGGGTATGAAAAGCGCGCTGAAACCCGGCGGGTTGCTCATCATCCAGGGCTATACGCCGAAGCAGCTCACCTACGGGACCGGCGGCCCGAAGGAACTGGACCACCTCTACACGCGCGATATGCTCGAAGCCGAGTTCGCGGGCTGGCGCGACGTGCGCATCGCCGAGGAAGAGTTGGTGATGCACGAGGGCCCCGCCCACAGCGGCATGTCGGCGGTCATCAACTTCACGGCGCGCAAGCCTTAACCCGGAGCGGTGTTTCCGCACCGCGCGCGTCCTCATTTGACCTGGCGCATTGGCGCAGCCGGTCGTGCGGGCCTATCTAAGCATTATGGCCGTTGAACCCGCACACCCCGCAAATGACACAGTCGCAGGGCGCTCGGCCCTGCGTCTCCCCGTCGAGGGAATGACCTGCGCCACATGCGCGGGGCGTATTGAGACTGCGCTGCGCAAACTTCCCGGCGTCAGCGCGGATGTGAACCTCGCCAGCAACGAGGCCTGGATCGAGTACGATCCGACACGGGCCACGCCGCATCAACTCGTGAGCGCCATCGAAGACGCGGGCTACGATGTGCCTCGCGCGCAAACACAACTGGCCGTGGAGGGCATGACTTGCGCGTCATGCGTGGGCCGCGTTGAAAAGGCGTTGCTGGCGGTTCCGGGCGTGGAGCGCGCCGAAGTGAACCTCGCCACGGAGCGGGCCACGGTCGCCTTCCTGCCCGGCGCGACGCGGCCGCTTGATCTCGTCGCTGCAATTGAGGATGCCGGCTATGGCGCCAGCGTTGTCGGGCATGAAGCCGATGCGCAAGCGCAGGCCGATGCGCGCGACGCCGCGCGCCGGCGGGCGGAGTCGATCCGCCTGATCGTCGCTCTCGCGCTGGCGGCGCCCCTGACGCTGGGAATGGCCGGCGTCCATATTCCCGGCTGGGTACAGCTCGCGCTGGCGACCCCCGTGCAATTCTGGCTCGGCGCCCGGTTCTATGTCGCGGGCTGGAAGGCGGTTCGCGCAGGCGCCGGCAACATGGATCTGCTGGTCGCGCTGGGCACCTCGGCTGCCTATTTCTTTTCCGTCTGGCTCCTGTGGCAAGGGCACGCGGCGCACCTCTTTTTTGAGGCCGCCACCGTCGTCATCGCCCTCGTCCTTCTGGGAAAATGGCTGGAAGGCCGGGCGCGACGCTCCACCTCCGCAGCGATCCGCGGCCTTATGGCCTTGCGCCCGGACACCGCGCGCGTGGAGCGCGGGGGCGAGGTCATCGAGGTGACCGCCGCCGCCGTGGGCGTGGGCGACGTGGTGGTCATCCGCCCCGGCGAGCGTGCGCCCGTCGATGGGCGGATCCTCACGGGCTCAAGCGCGCTGGACGAGAGCCTCATCACCGGCGAAAGCCTCCCCGTCGAGAAAGATCCCGGAGATCGCGTCACCGGCGGGTCCATCAACGGGGCGGGCTTCTTGCGGGTGGAGACCACGGCGGTGGGCGCGCAGAGCACGCTCTCGCGCATCATCACGCTTGTGGAGTCCGCCCAGTCCCACAAAGCGCCGGTGCAGAAGCTGGTAGACCGGGTGTCGGCGATCTTTGTGCCGGTCGTGCTGGCGGTCGCGCTGCTGACGTTTCTGGGCTGGTGGCTGATCCGCGGCGAGCCGGGCGCGGGCCTCATCGCAGCGGTCAGCGTGATGGTGATCGCCTGTCCCTGCGCGCTCGGGCTCGCCACGCCCACCGCGTTCATGGTTGGGACGGGCGTTGCGGCGCGGGCAGGCATCCTCATCCGCGACGCGGAGGCTCTGGAGCGCGGGCGCGACATCGACACGATGATCCTCGACAAGACCGGCACCCTCACAGAGGGAAAGCCGTCCGTGACGGACGTGCTGACCACGGGCGAGGCCACCGGGCCCGAGCTTGTGCGCCTCGCCGCCGGCGCCCAGCAGGGCAGCGAGCATCCCCTCGCCCACGCGATACTCGCCGCCTATGGCGCCGCCCCCCTGCCCCGGCTTGACGCGTTCACAGCCCACGTGGGGCGTGGCCTCCTTGCGCAAGTGGACGGGCGCTCCATCGCCATCGGCAACCGTCGTCTGATGGGCGATCACGGCGTCGCCACCAACGCGCTGGAGCAGCAGGTCGCCGACCTTGAGACTGACGGACGAACCGTCATGTGGATTGCGGATACAGGCCCGCCCGCGCGCCTACTTGGCGCCATCGGGGTCTCGGATCCCATCAAGCCGCACGCCCGGGAGGCGATTGCGCGTCTGGACGCGCTCGGCGTCAAGCCCATACTGGTCACCGGGGACAACGAGCGCACCGCCCGCGCTGTCGCCGCCAAGGTGGGCGTGTATGAGGTCGCCGCCGGCGTGCTGCCGGAGGGTAAAGCAGCCGTGGTGGAGAAGCTGCGCAGCGAAGGCCGGCGGGTCGGCATGGTGGGAGACGGCGTCAACGACGCCCCGGCGCTGGCGGCGGCCGATGTGGGAATCGCCATGGGCACGGGCGCGGATGTGGCCATGAACGCGGCGGGCGTGACGCTGATGCGCGGGGAGCCAATGCTGATCGCTGACGCTATCGGGATCAGCCGCGCCACCTACGCGAAGATCCGGCAAGGCCTGTTCTGGGCGTTCATCTACAACGTCGTGGGCATACCGCTCGCCGCTTTCGGGATGCTTGATCCCGTTTACGCGGGCGCCGCCATGGCGCTCTCGTCTGTGAGCGTGGTGGCGAACGCGCTCACCCTGCGCCTGTGGAAGCCGGGGGCTTAAACTTGTTCAGCTTGCCAAACGGGCTCCCCCTGCCCAGATTGACCTCCTCGCCCGTGGGGAGGGCGTCCTACGACAAGGGGGGAGCATGCGCATACATCGCCGCACGTTCGGATTTGCACTGGCCGCCGCGCTCGCAGCCGGGCTCGCGTTGACCGGGGCCGCCAGCGCCCAGACCAGCACGCAAACCTGGCCCGGAAAACCCATCACATTCGTTGTTCCGTTCCCCGCCGGCGGCGGCACGGACGCCTTCGCGCGGCCTCTCGCGGTCCAGCTTGAGGCCCAGCTTGGCCAGCGCGTTCTCATCGAAAACCGCGGCGGAGCCGGCGGCACCGTGGGCGCGTCCTACGCCGCCAAGCAGCCGGCGGACGGCTACACCTTCTTCATCGGGGCCGCGCACCACGCCATTGCGCCGGCGCTCTACCCCAAGCTCGACTACGACATCCTCAAGGATTTTGAGCCGATCGGCGTCATCTCGGAGCCGCCGCAGGTCATCGTCGCGAACCCCAAGATCGCGCCGCAAAACCTGAAGGAACTGATCGCCTTCGCCAAGGCGAACCCGGACAAGCTGAACTTCGGGTCGGCAGGGAACGGCACCACGCATCACCTCGCCGGCGAGTTGTTCAAGCTCATGGCGGGCGTGAAGGTCACCCATGTGCCTTACCGCGGCGCGGGCCCGGCTATGCAGGATCTTGTCTCGGGCCACATTCAGCTGATGTTTGACGGGCTCGGCTCCTCAGCGCCGCAGATCGCGGGAGGCGCGCTCCGCGGCATCGCAGTGGCGGCGCCCAAGCGTGCAGAAGCGTTCCCGGACATGCCAACTGCGGCGGAAGCCGGCCTGCCGGGCTACGAGGTCGCGACCTGGTACGCCATGTGGGCGCCGAGGGGAACGCCCACCGCCACGCTTCAGCGCATGGAGAAGGAACTGCGCACGGCGCTTGAAAGCACCCCCATCAAGGAAGCATGGCGCCGCAACGGTTCCGGCATCCCCAGCCTCTACGGGGCCGAGTTCGGCAAGTTCGTCGCCACCGAAGTTGAGCGCTGGGGCAAGGTGGTTCGCGACGCCGGCGTGAAGCTGGAATAGGCCCCTACCCCGTCGCCCCGGAGAACGGGCGCTCCCGGCGCAATCGCCGCGAGCGCACCCTGCGGGGCGGCTCCAGCACCAGCACGGCGGCGAGCAATTGGTAGGCGTCGTCGCCGAGCGCGCGCAGAAGGCGGATCCGCTGGCGCATGCCCTCCTCCTCGCAGAGGAGATCGGCCTCCAGCACGCGGGGAGCACCTTCGCCAAGCCCGGCCTGGAGCAGCGCCTCCAGCGGCTCCGCGGCCTTCCGGCTCGCCGCCGCGATCTGGCCCTGGGTGACGATAATCGCGGCCCCCATCATGGGCCTGGCGATCGCGCCCACGTGCAGCACGGCCCCCGCGAAATCGACCAGCACAGCCCCTTCGCCCATCATCTCGAAGGCGTCGGCGATGCCGCGCGCGCGCGCTCCGGCGATGATGGGAGCGATAGCATCGACCTGCGGGGCGGGCTCTTTGGCCCTCCGAACCGCACCACCACCCTGCGGGGGCGCGCCTGGCGACACCTCAATGGACATACTTGCCTCACACCTCAGCCTTAGAGCGGAACCCGAGCTGACTGCATCAGCTCGTCCGCTCTAATTTCCTGTGTTTCCGCATTTTCTTACGTCCAACCGGCCTCCACTTGGACGGAAAACGCCCCAGCCGCCTGCGGCGGTGGCTCCCCAGATTAATGACTCACGGCCGCCATTGGTTTCGCCCAAGCGGGAGCCTGCGGTAGAAATTTTGCCGGCGCGGTTCGCCAAGGCCAAAAGAAAAGGCAGCCCGGTGGGGCGGCCTGATCTTCGACGCTTGGAGACAGCGCTTACTCGGCGGCAGGCAAGCGCTGCGGCGCGGGCTCGGCGCCGCCGGAGGCCGCCGCCTTCTGGGCAAGGATCATCTCGTCGCGCATGGCGGCGACGCGACGCAGCTTCGACATCGCCGCGCCCGTGCCCGCCGGGATCAGGCGGCCAACGATGACGTTCTCCTTGAGACCGTCCAGCGTGTCCACCTTGCCGTTGACGGCGGCCTCGGTGAGGACGCGCGTCGTCTCCTGGAAGGAGGCTGCGGAGATGAAGGACCGCGTCTGAAGGCTGGCCTTCGTGATGCCGAGCAGAACGGGGGTGCCGGTCGCGGGCTTCTTGCCCTCGGACAGCAGCCGCTCGTTCACCTCGTCCATCTCGGACCGGTCCACCTGCTCGCCGGACAGGTAGTCGCTTTCGCCCGGCTCGACGATATCGACCTTCTGGAGCATCTGACGGACAATCACTTCGATGTGCTTGTCGTTGATGTTCACGCCCTGCAGTCGATAGACCTCCTGGATTTCGTTGACGAGGAAGGCTGCAAGCTCCTCCACGCCCTTGATCGCCAGAATGTCGTGCGGCGCGGGGTTGCCGTCGACGATGTAATCGCCCTTCTCCACCACGTCGCCATCCTGCAGATGGATGTGCTTGCCCTTAGGGATCAGGTACTCGACCGGCTCCGCGCCCTCTTCCGCAGGCACGATTTCGATGCGCTGCTTGTTCTTGTAGTCGCGGCCGAACTTCACGGTGCCCGAGATTTCCGCGATGATCGCGTGATCCTTGGGACGACGCGCCTCGAAGAGCTCCGCCACGCGCGGCAGACCGCCCGTGATGTCGCGGGTCTTCGCCGCTTCCATCGAGATACGGGCGAGAATGTCGCCGGCCCTCATGGTCGCGCCGGGCTCCACGTTGATGATCGACTCCGCCGGCAGCGTGTACCGGGCGTCGCCGCCGCGCAGCAGCTTGGCAACCTTGCCGCCAACGTCCTTGATGACGATAGCGGGCTTAAGGCCCGACGAACGCTGGTTAAGACGCCAGTCCGTAACCATGCGCTTGGTGATGCCGGTCGACTCGTCGGCGGTCTCAGCCATGGACTGGCCTTCGACCAGATCCTCGAAGCCCACGACGCCGTCGACTTCGGTCAGGATCGGACGGGTGTAAGGATCCCACTCGGCGATGCGCTGACCGCGCTTGATCTGATCACCCTCATCGACCTTCAGGCGAGCGCCGTACTGCACGCGGTGCACAGCATGCTCGACCCCGTCCGCGCCCACGATGACCACGGCCACGTTGCGGGCCATGACCATGAGGTCGCCCTCGCTGTTGCGTGCGAGGTGACGGTTGCGGATGCGCACCGTGCCAGCGAAGTTCGACTCGATGAACGACTGGTCCGCAATCTGCGCAGCGCCGCCGATGTGGAACGTGCGCATGGTGAGCTGCGTGCCAGGTTCGCCGATGGACTGCGCCGCGATGACGCCGACCGCCTCGCCCATGTTGACGGGCGTGCCGCGCGCAAGGTCGCGCCCGTAGCACTGGCCGCAAACGCCATTCTTGGCCTCGCAGGTCAGCACCGAGCGGATCTTCACCTCCTGCAGGCCGGCGGTGTTGATGCCATCGACATGCCATTCCTCGATCATCGTGCCCGCCGGCACGATCACCTTGCCGTCGAGATCGACCAGATCCTCCGCCGCCGTGCGGCCAAGGATACGGCTCGCAAGCGACGCGACGACCTGACCGGCGTCAACGATGGCGCGCATGCGGATGCCATTCGTGGAGCCGCAATCACGCTCGGTGATGATCGAGTCCTGCGCAACGTCCACGAGACGGCGCGTCAGATAGCCGGAGTTCGCGGTCTTCAACGCGGTGTCGGCCAGACCCTTGCGGGCGCCGTGGGTCGAGTTGAAGTACTCGAGAACGGTGAGGCCTTCCTTGAAGTTCGAGATGATCGGCGTCTCAATGATCTCGCCCGACGGCTTCGCCATGAGGCCGCGCATGGCGGCGAGCTGACGCATCTGTGTAGGCGAGCCACGCGCGCCGGAGTGCGACATCATGTAGATCGAGTTGATGGGCTTGTCGCGCCCCGTGTCGTCCTTCTGGACGGACGAGATGCGGCCCATCATTTCCTCGGCCAGCTTGTCGGAGCACTTGGCCCACGCGTCGATGACCTTGTTGTACTTCTCGCCCTGCGTGATGAGGCCGTCGTTATACTGCTGCTCGTATTCCTTCGCGAGCGCCTGCGTCTGACCGACGATGGATTCCTTGGTCTCCGGCACGACCATGTCGTCCTTGCCGAAGGAGATGCCGGCCTTGAAGGCCTCGCGGAAGCCAAGCGCCATGATGCGATCGCAGAAGATGACCGTCTCCTTCTGACCGCAGTTGCGGTAGACGGTGTCGATCATCCCGGAGATTTCCTTCTTCGTCATGAGGCGGTTGGCCACATCGAAGGGGATCTTCACGTGCGCAGGCAACAACTGGCCGAGGATCATGCGTCCGGGCGTCGTGTCGAAGATCTTCGACACGCGCTTGCCGCTCTCATCATACGTCCAGGCGCGGCCCTTGATCTTGGTGTGCAGCGTGATCGACTTGGCGTGCAGCGCATGCTCGATCTCGGCGATGGACGCGAACGCCATGCCCTGCCCCACATCGCCGTCGCGCATGAGCGACAGGTAGTAGAGGCCGAGCACGATGTCCTGCGAGGGCACGATGATCGGCTGCCCGCTCGCCGGATGCAGGATGTTGTTCGTCGACATCATCAGCACGCGCGCTTCCAGCTGCGCCTCAAGCGACAGCGGGACGTGAACGGCCATCTGGTCGCCGTCGAAGTCAGCATTGGACGCGGCGCAGACCAGCGGGTGAAGCTGGATCGCCTTGCCCTCGATCAACACAGGCTCGAACGCCTGAATGCCAAGACGGTGGAGCGTGGGCGCGCGGTTCAGAAGCACAGGGTGTTCGCGGATCACCTCGTCGAGGATGTCCCAAACCTCGGGCTTCTCCTTCTCGACGAGCTTCTTGGCCTGCTTCACCGTGGCCGAAAGGCCCTTCGCGTCGAGACGCGAATAGATGAAGGGCTTGAACAGCTCGAGCGCCATCTTCTTCGGCAAGCCGCATTGATGCAGCTTCAGCTCAGGGCCGACGACGATGACGGAACGGCCCGAGTAGTCGACGCGCTTGCCGAGCAGGTTCTGGCGGAAGCGGCCCTGCTTGCCCTTCAGCATGTCAGCAAGCGACTTCAGCGGACGCTTGTTGGCGCCGGTGATGACGCGACCACGGCGACCGTTGTCGAACAGCGCGTCCACCGCCTCCTGAAGCATACGCTTCTCGTTGCGGATGATGATGTCGGGCGCGCGCAACTCAATCAGCCGCTTGAGGCGGTTGTTGCGGTTGATGACGCGGCGGTAGAGATCGTTGAGATCAGACGTGGCGAAACGGCCGCCGTCCAGCGGGACGAGCGGGCGCAGGTCCGGCGGGATCACAGGCACTTCCGTCAGCACCATCCACTCCGGCTTGTTGCCTGAGCGGACGAACGCCTCGATGATCTTGAGGCGCTTGGCGAGCTTCTTGGGCTTCAGCTCGCTCGTCGACTCCGCGATCTCGACCTTCAGGTCGGCCGCGATCTTCTCCAGGTCCATGTTGCGAAGCAATTCGCGGATGGCCTCGGCGCCGATCATCGCCGTGAAGGAATCCTGGCCGTACTCGTCCTGGGCGCGCAGATACTCCTCCTCATTGAGGAGCTGGCGATCCTTGAGCGGCGTGATGCCGGCGTCGATGACGATGTAGGATTCGAAATAAAGGATGCGCTCAAGATCCTTGAGCGTCATGTCCATCAACAGGCCGATGCGGCTCGGCAGCGACTTCAGGAACCAGATGTGCGCGACGGGAGCCGCCAGCGAGATGTGGCCCATGCGCTCGCGGCGCACGCGCGACAGCGTGACCTCAACGCCGCACTTCTCGCAGATGACGCCCTTGTACTTCATGCGCTTGTACTTGCCGCACAAGCACTCGTAGTCCTTGATC
>JAIXSM010000025.1 GCA_027484655.1 Hyphomicrobiales bacterium
CCGCCCGCGTCCGCGCCCCGCGTCGTCAGCGCCCCCGTCTGGCTCGCCGTCACGCCCCCCGCCGCGCCGCCGAGACCGCCCGAGCCGCCAATCCCGACCGCCACGCCGCCCGAGCCCGTGCCCGAACCGCTGACCCCGCCCGCAACGTCAAACCCGCCAAAGCCGCCGCCGCCGCCGACCGACTGCGCCACAAAGCCACGCGAGCGCGCGCCCGTCGCCTCCACCGCGCCCGTCAGCGTCGCCGTCACCGCGTCCGCCCCGCCCCCGCCCCCGCCAGACCCGCCAAGGCCGACCGACACCGTGCCCGAGCCCGCCCCCGCGCCAGACACATTGCCCGTCACGTTGAACCCGCCGGCCCCGCCGCCCCCGCCAATCGACTGCGCAAGGAACGCGCCCGCGTCAGCCCCAAGGGTGACCGCGTCGCCCGTCAGCGTCGCCGTAACGCCGCGGGCCGCGCCGCCGAGACCGCCCGAGCCGCCAAGGCCAACGGAGACCGCGCCCGAGCCCGTGCCCGAACCGCTGATCCCGCCCGCCACCGTGAACCCGCCAGCGCCCCCGCCCCCGCCAAGGCTCTGGGCGATGAAGCCCGCCGAACCATCGCCGGACGAGGCCACACGCCCCGTCTGCGTCGCCGTCACCACGCCGCCGGAGCCGCCGTCGCCGCCAGACCCGCCAAGGCCCACGGAGACCACGCCCCCGCCCGTCCCCGCGCCGGTGATCCCGCCCGCAACTGCAAACGCCCCCGCGCCGCCGCCACCGCCCACAGACTGGGCGAGAACACCCGTCGCGCGCGCCCCAAGCGTCGTCACCGCGCCATCCCGCGTCGCCGTCACCGCGCCAGCCGCGCCCCCGCCCCCGCCAGACCCGCCAAGGCCAACAGAGACCGCCCCCGACCCCGCGCCGGCGCCGCTGAGCGCGCCCGTCACACTAAACCCGCCGGCGCCCCCGCCGCCGCCAATCGATTGCGCAAGGAAGCCGAGAGACCGGTCGCCGCCCGTGGAAATGGCCCCCGACTGGGTAGCAGTGACGCCGCTCGCGGCGCCGCCACCGCCACCGGAGCCGCCAAGGCCGACAGAGACGGTTCCACCGCCGACGCCAGAGCCTGACACGCCTCCAGCCACGCTGAAACCGCCCGAACCGCCGCCGCCGCCCAGGCTCTGGGCGACGAAGCCGGACGAATCGGCCCCCGAGGTCGAGACGTTTCCAGCAAGGGTGGCCGTGACCTGGCCGCCAGCGCCGCCGGACCCGCCAGAGCCTCCCACGCCAACCGAGACAGCGCCGCCGCCGCCTCCCGCAGCTCCGATCGTTCCTGACACGTTGAAGCCGCCAGCGCCGCCTCCCCCGCCCACGGACTGAGCGAGGAAGCCGGTCGAGCGCGCGCCAGCTGTAGTGATGTTGCCCGTTTGGGAAGCGAGGACCCCAGCGCCGGCGCCGCCGCCCCCGCCGGCGCCGCCAACGCCGACTGACACCCCGAGGGCGCCGCCCCCGGCCGCGCTGATGTTGGCTGAGACGTCAAAACCACCAGCGCCGCCCCCGCCGCCGACCGACTGGGCGAGGAAACCGCCGGAATCCGCGCCTGAGGTCTGAATGTTTCCGGTGATCCTGGCAGTCACGCTGGAGCTGGCTGCGGCCGGCCCGCCCGCTCCGCCAACGCCGACGGACACGCCCAAAGCTCCCGCCCCGCCAGCGGTGATCGCGCCCGACACGTTGAAGCCGCCATTGCCGCCACCCCCGCTAACGCTCTGGGCGATCAAGCCTGTCGAGGCGGCCTGCAATGTCTGGATGTCGCCGGTGACTGATGCGCTCACGGCGGCGCCGACGCCCCCGCCCCCGCCGGCGCCGCCGACGCCGACAGACACGCCCACCGAGCCGGCGCCGCCGGCGGTGATAGCGCCCGACACGTTGAAGGCGCCATTTCCACCGCCGCCGCCAACGCTCTGCGCCAGCACGCCGTCAGAATCCACGCCGTTCGTTGTGACTTTTCCCCGGACTTCGAGATCAACGGCTCCGCCCGACCCCGCGCCGCCCCCGGAACCGCCGACGCCGACGGACACCGCTGCGGAGCCAATCCCGGCCGCGGCGATGCTTCCTGAAATGTTGAAACCACCCGAGCCGCCGCTGCCCCCGACAGACTGCGCCACGACAGCGTCCGATCGGTCACCGCCTGTGGCGACATCGCCGCGGATGCGGCCAGTGACCGCAGCGCCGGCGCCGCCCCCGCCGCCGGAACCGCCGACGCCCACCGCCACAGCGCCGCTCGCCGCCGCCGCGCCCGAGACCGCTGCGGAGATATTGAACCCGCCGTTGCCGCCGCCGCCGCCCACGGATTGCATCAAGACGCCGGTCGAGTCGGCGCCGCGTGTGGTCACGTCTCCAGCATAGGTGACATTGACGACGCCGCCCGCGCCTCCGACGCCGCCGGAGCCGCCGAGGCCAACGGACACGGACGCAGCACCCACGCCGCCGGATCCGCTAACGGCCACGGAGAACCCGCCATTGCCACCGCCGCCGCCGACAGATTGGGCGACCAGGCCTTCGGAACTTGCCCCCGCTGTCGTGATGGCGCCGCCCGAGTCGACGTCCACCTGGCCGCCAGCGCCGCCGGCGCCGCCACGGCCGCCAATCGATATGGCCGCGGCGCCCCCGATGGGCCCGCCCGCAAGGGACGCGGAGACGGCCATTCCCGCATTGCCGCCGCCGCCGCCGACAGACTGCGCGACGATGCCGTCTGAATTGAATCCGTCCGTTTGGATGGCGGCTGAGCCGTTCACCGCCACGACGCCGCCTTGCCCGCCCTGCCCGCCGGCGCCCCCGAGCGAGATCGAAGCAGCGATACCGAACCCGGCCGTGGCCTGGATGGCGAAGCCGCCGCTGCCACCGCCGCCGCCCACGCTTTGCACCAGCACGCCGTCCGCCCTGTCTCCCGACGTGCTGATGATCGGAAGGATGGTCACGGACTGCTGACCGACAATGGTGTTGTAAGGGCCAAACTGGACCCTGGCCTCGCCGCCCGCTCCGCCGGCCCCGCCCGTGCCGCCGAGAGCCAGACCGACGAATGCAGAGCCGGAGCCGGCGTTCCCGCCGCTGCCGCCGCCGCCGCCGACGCTCTGCACGAACACGCCTCGCGAGTCGTCGCCGGACGTGGTGATCATCCCGTTATTTGTGACCGTGACGTTGCCGCCCAGGCCGCCGCCGGCGCCGCTGCCGCCTATCGCGATCCGGCCGCCGCTGGTTCCGCCATCGCCGCCGCCGCCGCCGATGGATTGCGCCTGAATGCCGTGAGCCACCTTCCCCGAGACGGCGATAACGCCGCTATTTGTTACGGTCACGACACCGCCGTGGCTCGCCACGCTGCCGGAACCGCCGATGGCGACCAGGCCGCCGCTCTGACCGCCGGCGCCGCCGCCGCCGCCAATCGATTGGGCGAGAATGCCGCGGGCCCGGTCGCCGGAGGTCTGGATACGCCCGGAGTTCGTCACCGTCACCGAAGCAGCTGAACCGCCAGAGCTTCCTGATCCGCCCAGCGCCACCAGGCCGCCGGAGGACGACCCGGCGCCGCCCCCGCCGCCGATGGATTGCGCGAGAATACCGTCCGAGCCGACGCCCGAGGTCCTGATGGAGCAGCTGTTCGACACCGTCACCGACGCGCTGGCGCCGCCGGCGCCGCCGCTTCCGCCCAAGGCGACGAGCCCGCCGGATCCGCTTGCTGCGCCGCCGCCCCCGCCGATCGACTGGGCGAGAATGCCGCGCGCGTCCGCGCCTGTCGTGGTGATCGACCCGCCGTTGCTCACATCGACGGAACTGGAGCCGCCGCCGCCCCCACCCGAACCGCCGAAGGCTACCAGGCCGGCGCCCACGCCGCCCACGCCGCCGCCGCCGCCGATGGACTGTGCGACGACGCCATGCGCCCCCGCCCCGGACGTCTCGATCTTGCTGCCTGCAAGCGTGGATGCGCTGACCGAGCCGCCATTGCCGCCGGCCCCCGCGGAAACGCCGAACGCCACGAGACCGGCGGAGACGCCAGCGTTGCCGCCGCCGCCGCCGATGGACTGGGCCAGAATGCCGAACGCGCCGACGCCCTCGGTCTTGATCCAGCCCTTCGCGGCGTTCTGAATGCTGACGGCGCCGCCGTTGCCGCCGCCAGCGCCGCCGCTGCCGGAGCCGAACACGACGATTCCGCCGCCGTCGCCCGCGCTTCCGCCGGTGCCGCCGATAGATTGCCCGACCACGCCGTGAGAGTCGCGCCCGGACGTGTAAACGTCGCCGTCGTTGGTGACGGATACAGACGATCCCGTGCCGCCGTAACTGCCGCTGCTGATCGAGCCGACCAGACCGAAGCTGCTTCCGCCCTGGCCGCCCGCGCCGCCCAGAGATTGGGCCAATATTCCGTAGTGCTGATTTCCACTGGCGCTGATTGCGCCGAGGTTTGTGACGCTGACCGGGCCCGCCGAGGCGGCCGGTCCAGACTGGCCGCCGGAACTGAAGATGTATCCGGTGCCGCCTTCGCCGCCTCGACCACCCTGGCTGCGCGCGACAATGCCGTCGCCCGCGCTGGAGATCGCGACGGATGACGTCAACGTCACCGAACCGCCGGCGCCTGCAGCGCCTCCCGCAAGGCCCGGAAGCGCGCCATAAGTATTGCCGCCAGCGCCGCCAGCGCCGCCGACGCTAGCAACCTCGATGCCAGGCCTCTGCGTTGGGTTCGATATGTTGCCGTTGTTTGCAACGGTGACGTCGCGGTTGATCGTCGGCCCCGCGCCGCCGGCCCCGCCGTTCGTGCCGCCATAGCCGAGCGTCCAGCACGGGAAGAAGGGAATACAAATCTCGACGCCCCAGCCGTGCTTCCCACCAGCGCCAGTACCGCCGTATCGAACGTCCGCGACTTGCCCTCCAACGGTCTGCAAACTGATCTGTCCCGGCGGCTGGCCGCCGCTGTCGCCGGTGGGAGCGGCGGAAAGTTGTGCACTGACGTCCGTGACCATGGAGATCTCGGACGCGACCGGGGGATCCCCTGTCGTGACTTTGACGGCAGTCGTCCGGCTATCCACGGTTGTGTATCCGGTGACCGTGTAGAGCGTGCCCTGCCAGGTGAAGGTGGAGTTTAGCGCCGGAGCCGTCGTGACGATGTTGTTGCCAGCGGTCGTGATGACGCTGCCGTTGTCCAGCACAACCTGGACTGTCTCCGTCGCGCCAGTCACCGGATTGACGATCTCGCTCCCCGCGGTCAGCGCGTAGGCCTGTGTCGGCAACGCGAAAACGACCACCATATTCGCGGCAAACGAACGCACCCGCTTCGAACGGGACAAATCAAACGTGCCGTGAAGCGCGTGGCCGATCGGGGTGAAAGGATGAAACTTCACGCGGGACCTTTAACGACGTCCACGCTGCGAGGAAGGTTCACGCGCCAGATCGGATAATCGAATGTCGGGGAAAATTTCAGCGAGAGCGAAGGATATCAGAAACATATTGCTGTGACCCCCGCCTCACCCCTGACGGACAGGAGCGCCGCCCGTTCGCTCGTCCCGTCTTTCGAACACGTCAGCAAGAGTATTAATCAGGGGCTCGCTGGTACAATTCGTACTGTTGAATACGAGCGGCGCCGGGATCCATCGTCAACGCCTCGGCAAGCAATCCAAAAACGCCGATTTTGGCAACACCCGGTTCCGACATAATCAAGTTTTTCCACATAATATCAAATTTGTATTTGAATTTATTACACTTTGTTCCTTGTAACTTACAGGCTAGATTACGCGACGATGAACCGGGCGTCTGACAGTCTGAGTTAACCCGTCTTATTCACCGGGGGATGGTTCGTGGTTTGCGACCGTAGCGTAACGCCCTGATTTGCTTCTGGATACTATTGCTTACGCCACTTTCCTTCGCCATAGACGCCCCGCACGACCGACCACAGTTCGCCCCGCTCTTGTCTCCAGCGGTCGCCCGCAAGCAAGTCGCAGGCGCATTCAATGGCGCACGCATCAACTCCGGCGGCGGCCTCATGCTGCTGGCGATAGCTGATCGGCGCCTTGGCCTTGGCATTTATCTCGCGCGTTGCTTCCCCGACCATCGCGATCCGGAGCGCTTCACCCATAGGGGTCAAAGCCCATCGCATCGATGCGCGCCGTCTAAGCCCGATCAGGCCGGGCCGCAAAGTCCTCCCGTCCCAGCACCTTCATGCGCCCATGGCCCATGTACAGCGGGAACGTGCCGTAGCGCGCGCCGCCCTCACACGAACTGCTGTCGCAGGAGTAGAGCCTGAACTACTTCACCCAGTTCATTTGCGTGAAGCCGAGGACATGCACGCGCTCGCGCGGCGCCTGCGGCCAGATGTGCTTCAGATACGCCTGCGGCTTCTGGATGTTGCTTGCCAACCCGCCAAGCCCCACCACGCCGCTCAACGGCGTCGCCAGGCCAACGGTCCTTGCCCATCCCGGTCGCCCTTCCGGTCTACTTAAGCTCAAACGTTGACTGACTAACTACGGATTAGGCTAGCGGTGGCGCGTTACCCCCCCTCCCCTGCCCAAAGTACTTCATCGCTCCGCAGCAGCCGCTCGCAGGCGGCCAGCAAGCGCGCCTCGCGGGCGTGCTGGATCAGGTTGCCCCACGCCATCACGACAAGCGCGAGGCTTGCGCCAAACTTGGCGTCGGCGAGCCATAGGCCCGCGAGCGCCATGGCAAGCACGCCACAGACTGCGGCGGTGTAGGGCCGAATGGCGTCTCCGGGAGCCGTTCATCCGGCCCTCTCGCCACGGAGGGCGCAAACGACACATCCTTGTCGACACGCTCGGTCTCTTGCTGAGCGTCATCGTGCTCACTGCCGACATTCAGGACAGGTACGCCGCCATCGATCTGCTGAGGAAGACACGCTCCCGCTTTCCTTTCGCCGAGCGCATCTTCGCCAATGGCGGCTATGCTGGGGCACAGACAGCCGCTGCGGTTCGCTCTGCAGGTTGCTGGAAGAAAGAGATCGTGAAGCGCTCTGACGGCGATCGTCTCGTAGTTTTGCTCAAAGCGCTGGATCGTTGAGCGGACGTTTACATGAATCGCTCGCAATCGGCGACTGATGCGAGAGTTCGAACGTTACGCCAGCACTGCCGCCGCATTCCTTGCCCTCGCGATGATCCGCCTCATGCTCAAACGCCTTACGAGACCAACTTCTTGTTCATGAATCCAGTCTTTGCGCATGGGCTCTTCAAGACCTACGACGCAATCATAGAAGCCATGTGCGAGGCGTGGAACAACCTCATGAAGCTCCCAGAGACTATAAAATCAATCGGAATGAGGCAGTGGGTCCATATCGCTCAATCCGAGTAGCCGCTGGTTTAAATCGTTAAAAGCCGCCTTCACCCCAATCGAGTCTCTCGAAAAACGGTTCTTGGAGGTGTCCAGCTTTCAGAACAAGTGCGCTGTTATGAGGCGCTGAACAGGCGCCGCACATCCTGCCGCGCGATCTTTTCCATTCCCCCTCGCGGAATCGAATCGACGCGCCGCGTTCGGCTGATAGGCACATTGATCTTCTGCGCCGCCAGCCATGCCGTAAGAGCGGACGCCGTGAGTTCGACGTCGCCGATCAACGCTACGCACACCTGCGGCAGTTGGCCTGAAGCCCCATCAATGCGAACTACAGCTGCGTCCCGAATGTCGGGGTGCCGGATGAGGGCCGCCTCGATGATTTCGGGCGCAAACTTCACGCCGCCAGCGTTGATGACTTCGTCAAAACGTCCTGTAATCGCCAGGAGGCCATCGGCGTCGATGAAGCCAACATCTCCCGGATAGAACCATTCATCCCCGTGCGCGGGCAGATGCAGATCCCCGCCAGCGTGGAAGGGGGCGCCCATCACGTCCGAGCGAATCCCGAGCAGACCCTCGCTGGCTGGCTCCAGTGTGAGCGGATCGACGATCTTGACCTGAGACGTCACGACATAGCGGCCCTCGCCCGGTCGTCTTTTCAGCATATCTCCGGCCGAAATGCCTGCGGTTCCGGCCTCGGTTGATGCGTAGATGACATCGACGCCCGCCTCGAATGCAATCCGAAGGTCCGCGATGTCGGATGCAGAAATGGGGCCGCCTCCGGTGGTGATGCGCCGCACCGAGCGCACATTTACCCGCATCTTGCGCTGATGCGCGAGCAGCTCAAGCACCTGGGCCGATGACCCCGCGATCAACTCGACCGAATGTTTCGCAATCATCTGGACTGCCGTGGGCGCATTGGGCGCGATGCAGATTGTGCGCCCCAGCCTGAGAAGCCCGAACGCGAGATCAAAGCCCACCAAAACCTGCACGCCGAACTGCGACAGCACAACGCGTTCCGCGCCGACTTTCCAGAACGTCTCCCACTCGATGGAGCGGCTCATGGCGGCGTAACTGTGGGCGATTGGCTTTCTGACGCCGGTGGAACCGGAGGTGAGCGACACGCGCATCACCTGGTTCCCGGCAGGTTCGATGACGCGCCAGTCCGCGAGGTTTACCCGCCGCGTGATCCACCGATCATCATAACGGTGGGCCCGAACACCCTCGATCTGAGCGTCCGCGTCGGTAAGGGCATCAGTTGCGCCGACATCGAGCATCAGGTTTGCCGCCTGCTCGGGGACTGACGCCGTCGCGTACCCTTCCTTCATCAGCGCGGCGAGAATGATCAGGTGAATGACCGGATGGCGGATCGAGACGGCGACGACCCTGCTGCGATCAAGTCCTAGTTCAATGATATGATCGGCGGCCGAGGCCACATGCGACACGAAATCCCGGTACGTGATCACACGATCCGCAAGCGCGAAGGCGGGACGATCCGGATAGGTTCGCGCAGTGACGTAAATGGGGTGAAGAACGTTGATCATGGTGGTTTGCATCGGGTGAGCCGCGACGGCCAGACAGCCAGCCTGTCATAAAATCTAAAAAACCCAGGGTCGCAAGACCCTGGGCAAGGCGCTTCCGCTCTCAGAGGAAGTCTATCAGTAACGCGCAACCACCGGCGCAGCCGAGCCGCCGAAGCGGTAGTTCAGGCCGACGCGGCCGATCACAGCCTTGTCCGTAAAGTGCATGTATTCAGCGTAGGTGGAACCGGACACTTCCTTGTACTTCTTGGTTCCGAAGTCGGCATAAAGGCCTTCAATCTTCAGCGACAGGTTCGACGTCAGAGCGTGCTCGATGCCCGCGCCCACGACCCAACCGGAACGGTTGACGTTGCCGAAGTCCTCGAACTGCGGATCAGAGTCGCTGGAAAAGGTCTGATTGAACGAGGCGAACGCATAACCACCGGTCGCATAAACGAGCGTGCGGTCGAAGGCGACGCCAAGGCGCCCGCGAACGGTGCCGAGGGTGCGAATCGAGGAAGTGATCGAGTTGATAGCACCGACAGCGTAGCCGTAGGACTGGATCTGCGTCGCGTTGACGCCACCGAAGCCCGCGGAGAAGTCGGCTTCGACGCCGAGGACGATGTTGCCCATCTGGTAATTATAGCCGACGGACGCGCCGACGAGAGCGCCGCCGCCGTTGCCCTTGACATCATAGCCATCGTCACCAGCGGCGTACGTATAGAAGCCCTTTTCGCTGGTCGACAGGCCGAGAGCGCCAGCCGAAGCGCCGACATAGAAGCCGGACCACGTGAACACGGGAGCCGGGGCGAGAGCGGCCGGAGCGGTACGCGAGGGGAGGTCCGCCGCGAAGGCTGAGGCCGAAGCCAGGCCGAGCGCGATGGTGCCAAGCAGGATGTTTTTCATACTTATGCTTCCTTTAGCCAGAATTTACGGTTTGGTACTAAATCAATTCACTGAACCCCAGCAATACTAACACCTGACATCATGATACTAGTATGGGGTATATTCATACTAGTATGGTCAGATATGCATACTAGTATGGCGAAGCCCCGCTTGAGGATAAAGAGGCTGGATTCGCCTCTGCTTATGCTTTTTCGAGGCCACGACGCCACGCTGTCTCACAAGATTGGCGTCGCAGAAGATGAACTGCGCCATCAGCAGTCCGGGGCCACCAGGCTGTTGAAAACGGACATCCCTCGCGTTTCTCGGGGGACGGGCGGTGATTTTCAGCGTGGAAAGACCAACGGGCGGTCATGTGGCGTGGTTGCGGTGACCATCGCTTCTTCCCCCACCTTTCAGGCCACCGGACACATTTCGCCCCTCGCATCGAGACGTCTGCGTAGGCGCACGACATTGTAGACCACGAAAGTGACGACGAAGACGGCGGGCGCCATGCGAGCCCGCGCACTTTCAGCTGCTCTAGCTGTCACCTCTCTGTAGGCTGCGCGTCCGATCCGTCGGAGGAACACTGGGTTGCGAAGCTTCAGGTCTGAAGGAAAGATCAGATGAACCTCGACAAGAACGCCCGTTTGGCGCCGTTGGGGCGGGAGCGGATCGTCAGGTCGGTTATGAACGGGCATGCGCCTGAGGGCGCCGCATCGGCCGTGGGCGTCTGCCCGCGGACAGTCCGCAAGTGGGTTGCGCGGTTTACAGCCGAGCGGGTAGACGGCCTGCAAGATCTGCCCACCCGAGCGCGTCGGCTCAACCGTCCCACACCTCGGTCTCAAGCGCAGCGCAGCGCTCGAACCGGCGCAGACCGCCCGCTACTACGAACGCCAACAATCAGGTAAATTGGTCCATCATGAGAACAAGAAGCTCGGCCGTTGCGACCGGATCAGCCATCCCGTCATCGGAGAACGGAAGGGCCAGAGCAACAGCCGCGGTGTTGGATGGGAGATCGCCCACTTCTGCATCGATGACGCCGCGCGCGTCTCATTCACCAACTGACGCATCTTACGAAGTGGATGTTTCTGGCGCGACTGTGCTCCAAGTTCCACGTAGCTGAAAAGCGCCCCTGTGCTCTCAACCATTCCGCGCGAGTCATCCGCCTGCCAATGGTGGGATTGGATCACGATTGCGTGACGTAAACGGGCGACTTCTCCAACAGACGGATGGCAGGGAAAGTAAAAAGACAACACAAGCGTGAGAAACCCGACTTCTTAACATCCATTCGATGACAATGCCTCCGAATCGGATAATTTTTCGTCTTATATAGGTTGCGAACTTCTCCAGAAAGTAGATGATCATTTGGGGCGAACAAATTTTTATTGCGCTCTGGATCGACCATCTCCTTTTTTGATTATCGATAGATGATCATCCGATGACAAGATGTCGCAGAGAGTCATAACCCTAAACGTGTTTTGGATTATCGTCGCCCTGCTGTTTCGTATAGGCACGGTTAAGAGTTTGAGGATCCATTGCCAAGCACCGTTCTGATCGTGGAAGATAATTTGGAGTTTCAATGGCTCCTGGTCTCATCTCTCAAGATGACTGGTCAGCAATGGACCGTGACGATCTGCAACAACTTTTGTGAGGCCTCCTATCAAATTGAAAGCTACAAAGGCAGCTTTGACCTCGCCTTGGTCGATATCGGATTGCCTGATGGAAATGGGATCGACGTTATTTCACAACTAAATCAATCTAATTCTGATATGCCGATCTTAGTGTTATCAGTCATGCGTAGTGAACAAGTTTTAGTCGACGCTATTCGAGCTGGAGCCAAGGGATATATTCTTAAAGAAGATGATAATATTTCAATAGTACAATCTATAGAACAGGTGCTTAAATACGAGTACACCATTAGCCCTTCCCTTGCTCGCTATCTGTTCCGTCTTGCGCAAACACAAGACAAACGCCCGGATAGCTTCCAACTCACGAAGCAAGAGACTATGGTTCTGCAGAACCTCGCAGACGGCCTCACATATCAGGAGTCTGCAGACAGGATGGGGATCTCGATTTCCACGATCCGTTCTCATATACAAAAGCTCTATCGCAAGTTGAATGCTAACAGCGGCTCTGAAGCTGTCGCAAAAGGAAAAGCTGCTGGCATCATTTAGTGCCTGACGAAAGTTTTTGTCCAACCGCTAGAGCGTTTTCCGTCCAGGTGGATGCCGGTTGAACGTCAGAAAATGCGTAAAAACAAAAATCTAGAGCGGACGAGCTGCTGGAATCAGGTCGGCTTCCCCTCTAGGGTCAGATCAACAGTCGTCCCGAGTTCGCTTCTAATGTCGAGCTGAGCACCAAGTGCATGAGCCCGTCGCCTCATATTCCGAATACCGTTCCCTGGCACTTGAGTTCCCTGGTCAAAACCCTTCCCGTTATCCCGGATTGTTATTTGAAGCTGTTGATCCAAGAAGATAGCATTGAGTTCAATCTCGGTTGCGGCGCTGTGCTGTATAGCATTACTGATTCCTTCCTGGACAATTCTCAAGATCTGGATGAGAGATTCCTGTGAGTAAAAAGGAGCATTTTTGACATCCAGGTTGAACCGAAGTTTTATGCCTGATCGTTGCAATCTTCGCTCCAATCGAAATTGCAGATCGATTAAGGCTTCGTAAAGAGATAAAACATCATCTTTCATGACGTCGACTATTAGCTGAAGATCAGCGATACATTCGTTGAATACCTTGATAGTTTCCGCTTGCGACAATCCCTCCCTTTGCGCTTGAACTCGAGCTGACACTAGTTGAGAACCAAAACCATCATGTAATTCATGGACCAACCTCTCCCGCTCTCTAAGCTTGGCTTCAGTCGCTTTCGCGATCGAAAGTTGCTCATTGGCCCACTGCTCATTTGCTGAAAAATACCCAACAATAAGCAGATTCAAACCTATGAAATGAGCAATATAGAACCCCGCAAACACTATCGATATCAAGAGAGCGACATTCTGAGCATGATATGGGGCTGCGTCCAATGACCGCCCTTCAATCACCAGAAGTCCTAGCCGCAACGAAAGAGTGACGAATTGAAGAATGAGCAACCCAACAATCATTTTGATACGCTTTTTTCGGCGTTCAAAGTTGTGAGCCAACACTTCGATTAATTGCCATACGGCAATTATGATTGAAACGATGAGTATGATCATAAGATGATAGATAATAATTTTGTACTGAAAAAGCACCTCAAGGCAAAAACCCAAAATCAAGTTTGTAATTGCCAAGACCATCACGACCATCAGCGGCAAGCGAAAATTTATTAAAAACGACTTATTTACGTTCTCAGAAATTTGAAAGATGGACCGGGTCATCGCAGGACTACTTTTTGGAAAAAACAAAAGGAAGCCGCTCACGGAACGTACGTGAGCAGTTCTCGGAGATTTGATCACATTCGGATGACCATTTCTCGAAGCCCTTGTGCTTCATGGTCTCTTGGAGAAACTGAATGTCATCCATAGAAGGAACGACATTTGTCAGTTTGTAACTTACGCCTAGGTTGCATTCTGCGCCAGTGTTACATGCGGCACTCGCCGAATGAATCGTCTCTGCATAGCTCCAGATCGCTTCAGCATTCTGTTCAAACGCACGCAGCAGAATTTTTTGTTGGCCTGGCGATAGACGGTTCCAAGTCGCCAAGCGAATGACATGACCGTTCAGGCCAAGCGTTAGGGTGATCGGATAGAAGTGCGTCGTGTACTTTGGCCATCCTGAAAAATTCGCTGAGGCGGAACTGGTAACGGCACAATCGATTAGGCCAATCCTCAGCGCTTCCAGGACATCGTCGTAGGCAATCGAGACTGGAATAGCGTTGAGGCTTGTTACTAATGACTCGAGCGATGGACCAGCTATTCGGACTTTGAAGCCTTCGATATCTCGCAGTGAGCTTATGGGCTTGCGGCAAAACATGACTTGCGGACCAAATGGCCAGATAGAAAGTAACTTGGCACCGAATTCACTCTGAAGTCTCTGGTCGATTACATCTGAATACGCACGGACGACGGACCGACCGGTTTCGAAGTTTATGTTCAGTCCCGCCAGATCAACACCCATCAATTCAGGCATCACAGACGAGTTTTGTATGAAACGCAAAGATACTAGATCGATACTGCCGTCTTTCAACATTGATAATTGGTACGTGTCTTTATAGCCAACCATCTCCAAAGAGCGATAGCGTATACGAATTGGCAAGCCAGTATTGCTAGCAAGTCCTTCAAAGAAAGGGCGCTCTAGATTGCTTTGGATAAAGCCAGTGGAAGCGGGCTGCCCAACGACTTCGATCGAGACAATGTCAAAGCGAACCCAAGCCCAAGCAGAAATGGTTACGATTAAGGCCGCGACCAGCACTCTTGTTATCATGACCACTCCAGTCCACGACTTTTTCTAGGTTGTCGAAACTGTGAGTGTCAAATCGAAATTGTTCCGGTTCAGGCATTGCCACGAAGGGGTAAACAGCCCTTGGGCGTGCCTATTTTTTGATTACTTTTTGTGCGTTTGCCAATTCGGCTACCTTGTCAGCTTAGTTCGCGGCATCGGTTTCGGGCGCAGCGCGTTCGCGAGTTCCTCATACGTGACGATGCGCCGATAAGGAATTCGTCGGGCGATGGTCAGGATGACGCCCCGGTCGTCACTCTTCGCCGCCCCTCTAACGCGATGGCGCATCGCAGGGATGTCGCACTGCTCGCCACACGGGTGCAGATCCAGCATTCTTACTCCCTCCATCGTTCGCACCACCGTTGACGCTATCAATCGCTTCGCCAGCCCCGCCATCGCCTGCCCGCAGCCGAGCCACCTCGACCTCGATGACATCAAGACGCGCCCTCAGCCTCTGGTTCTCAGTCACCAGCAGGCGCACCGCGTTATGGGCGAGCGCCAGATCACCGCGCAGCCTGCGCGCCTCCTCGCTCATTCGAAGTCCTTCGCGGTCCAACAACCGATCTCGAGGTCGGCGGTGGAGATCACCACGGCGGCCATGCACGCTGTCAAGAACCCACGCGGATCATGCCGACGCTACCTTTGCCTTGCGCTTTGCCCGGCGGCGGGCGCTGCGGCGCGCCGGCTTGTGATCGGATCGAGGTTTCGGGCCGGTGAGCGGCGCAAGCGCGTTGACGCGCGAGATGGTCAGCCCGAGTTGTTGAGCGATCTGTTTGGCGGGGCGCCGCGGGGTTGGCGAAAGCGGGGTTGGGCGTTCGACCCGATCCGTGGCAGCGCGCGCACCTCATCGCACCGCCACGCCGTTAACGTTGAGCGCCGCCGCAATAAACCGAGAAGCCCGCGCCAATGCCACGTTCGCAGTGCTGCGCGGCCAGCCCTTTTTCTTGCAGAGGCGCGAAAACTTCACGTGCGGCGTAGATCGGCGCCTGCGCTACGCTGCTTGGGGGTGAAATTTCTTCGAATACCCAGGAGGCCAATGAAACTTCTTCCAAGCCTATCCGACGGCTCATAGAATCCGCATAAGCTATGGTTCCAAAGCGAAAGATTGCTATTCTTTCATTCGAAGCTCGCTGGCGACGCGGTGTTTCGCATGGATCTCGCGAGGCTCATGTAGCGCGCCTCACCGGCGTCTTCTTGACGAGTTTAGGAACGTGGGGGGCGAGCCGATGTACGCCCGCCCAGCGGCTGCAGGGCCTTCTCACAACCCACGCTCTGCAAGCGACGAGGCGATCCATGGCTCAGCCCCCCTATCGCCAGTCCACATCGTCCGCTCCGGCATCCGGGCGGTCGCCCCTCCAGCTACACACCGGCCAGCGGATTTCGGATGCAATGGCGACGGGGCTGAGCCTTGAGGCTGCCGCCACTGCCTGCGGTGTTGGGCCGCGAACGGCCTTCACATGGCAAAATCAGCACGATGAGTTCCGGTAGGCGGTGGAGGACGCTCGCGCGCGAGCCCTGCTGTTCTGGGAACGCCGTGCGATCGCCCTCGCCAATGGAGAGGCTGGCAACGCCGCCATTTTAGCGCTGGGCCTCAAGAACCGCGCTCGCGCCGCCTCAGGGTGGCATGACGCCGAGCGTATTGAGCATAGCGGGCCAGAGGGTGGGCCGGTCCAGATCGCAGCAAGGTTGACAATCAATGTGCGTCTTTTGACCGTGCACAAGCGGGAGGCCCTGAAGGGAGCTATTCTCACTGCCATGAGCGCGGCAGAAGCTAGTCGGCGGGTCAGCGCAGTTGTCCGCTGATGGCGCTGCGCGTGTACACCGACGGCAACAAGGTTTGGGCGCTGGCGACGCCGGGGCCAGACGGCAAGAGGCTTCGTGTACTCGTCCGCAAAGACCTCGGGCTCGCAGAGGCGCGCCAGAAGGCAATGGAACTCAAGCTGGCGATCCTGAGAGGCGAAATGCCGCTTCCGGCCCCTGCTGCGTCCCCCCCTGCGCCTGCCGAGGTGACCTTTAAGGACGTGCTTGACGCCTACGAACAAGCGGAGGGCAATGAGCGCAAGTCTTGGTCGGCCACCCGGTCCAGCCTCAATAATGTCTTCAAAAAGCTCATGAGCAAGCCCGCGCTGTCCTTGGACGAAAGTAACTTCTTGCTTGCCTCTGACAGCTACCCAGCCCGAGGACAGGCCGCCAGCGCATCCCGCTACGTGCGCCCGGTCATCAAATGGGCCAGCAAACGGAAGCTGATGCAAAAGGGCGTTCATTCGGAAATCGAAACGAAACAGACCAACGCGCGAACTCGCGTGCTGAGAGACGATGAACTGAAGCGCGTCTTGCAGACGCTTGGGGCCAGCGGCTACGACCGCTGCGCGCGCTTCATCCTGTGGACGTTGGCCCGTCGCGAGGAGGCGGCACAGGCTCTGTGGGGCGACGTTAACCTCGACTTGGGAACGTGGGGCAGCTTTTTTCTGAATGTCAGAAGAAACTAACCTCGCGAACGTCGATCCTGGCGTCGTGGTCGCGGCCATAGGCAACGACAGCAACTGAGCTCAAGCTCTCGGGGGGAGGGACATTGCGCAGGAGAGAACTCGAAGCTTTGAACGCATCAAACCGTAGGCGTACCTCCTTCCAGGTCTCGGAAACATCGAAGCCTGCCTGATAATATTGCCAGGGCAGAAATGTGCCTCCCGTGCGCAGATGGACAAAATAACGCTGCGAATTCCCGCGCACAACAAGACGTACGCCGACTGTGCCTACCGGCGGCGTGCTGGCGAGATCCAGCCGCATCTGAATGAACCCCCCACGATTGGCAGTACTGACCCTGCCCGTCATTCTTGCGAAGTGTACGCCACGTTCCTGCGTGAAGGCCACACCTCCCGTAGACACACCGCCCATCACTTGATCCGAAAAAAATCGCCACCGAGTATCTGGCTGCATTCTGAAGTCCTCAAGCAATATCGGCCCGCTCAGCGACTGATCGGCAAGTGCGGGCGGCGCAAGCATGCCGAATACGAGCGTGACAAGGGAAAGGGCATTCACGCAACGAACAAGAGGCGCCATTCTTCAATTTCTCCAAGGAGCACACCGTGGACCAAACAAGCGCAGCTTCTTCATGCAGGCTGCGTCGCTGGCTTAAGAACCAAGCCGACCAACTCAGATTGCAAGCCTTTCAGAGAAATCCGCATCAGCGATCCCTGTGTTCATGCCTATACAATCTCTCAGACAGGTCAGGCGTTTTGCCTATATGAACGAGCCATTGAGATCATTGTCATCGGCTAAGGTTGTCACCATCGTTTGGCCCCGATGCGGGGGCGTGTCTGCGCAATCGGCGAAGGTGCCAATGGTATATCACAGGAGCTAGCACGTGATCATACGCTGCACCTGCAATCTGCCTGATCCCGGGTAAGCCAACGATTTTTCCTAGTAAGCGATAGCGTGGCATCTGCGCCCAGAGCACCAAAAACGCCGGAATACCCGACGTCAACTTGCCCTCATGCATCACATACAGACGCCGGGCTGCTGTATCGGAATCCAGCCCCCAAGCCCGCCGGGCATCGGTGTTGAGATCGTCAAACCGTATAGGGAGACTGGCCTCGCACGCATAGCGGGCATAATGCCCAATCTCAAAGTTGCAGATTGGGCATTGGGCATTGTAAAGGACTGATGTTGTAGAATTATTTTCCGTATTCGACATATAGGGCTACCCCGCGTGAAGCCAAACCTATGAACCCCTTGGTCATGCGCCTCGATAGATTTCCGACATACGACAGATATGTGAACGACGGCCCCCGTGCCAGACGCCAATGTCGAAATATAATCAGCTGCCACGCGTTGGGTGCCGTGTATGCGCGAAAAATTCTTGCGAGCCCTGATCCACCATGCTGCGATCCTCGTATCTTGCATTGAAAGCCTTGCTTTCCCTCGCCCTGATGGGCGTTCCTCCCTTGACTTGGGCTCTGCGGTGACGCAGAGCCTTTTTCGTTTCTTGCCCATGATGCGGCCAGGATTGGCGAGCCTGAATTTCTCGGCATCACCTTCTTGCCAATTGTTCACCGAGTATAAGTTAGCTGACGAGACCACTCCTGACTGGGTCAAACATCACTCAGTCGGTTTGCCCCGCTTCGCGTGGCTTTTCTTTTGAGCGCTCTCCGAGAGCGATTTTCAGTGAAATCAAATAGCATTGATCCGCATTTTCCGTGTCAAAACATTCCCTATACACGTATGGATTATTTATGACGGAAAACGCATCCGCCGATGCGATAGCATCATGATCTGACTGAGTGATATTCGGTCGGCATACTGCACCTGAATAAATCGCGATATTTTGTCTGTTTATAGCTCTTCGCCCTCCCCTACGCCCATGAATAAACATGGCTTCGGCTACCTCCCGAAGTGCATGGTCGGTCGTTGGCGATAAGCTGATCCCTCATCGCCAATGCCAAACGAGATCGTCCCTGCACAGATGAGGTCGTCGGCAGCCGCTACCAAGCACTCAGAGGGGACACATAACTACATTCCAGTTCAACGCCGGCTATCCTGGCTCGGGCAAGACCGAGGCAGCCCTGCCCTACGCCATCGCTCTATGCGGACGACATCAACAGAAGGCGCTGTTCATCCTGCCAACCATCGCGCTCATCAAGGAGCAGGTTCAAAGAGCCGCAGGCATCATCTCTGATCCGGGCTGGGGCAGCGTCACGATCAACACGATCTTCAGCGAGAAGGACGCTGCCATCGTCAAGAGCAGGTTGATAGGCCATCTTGAGACCACGCCGCATGACGAGCCCGAGTTGTTATTCATCACCCTGCGCTCATTCGTCGAACTTACGCCCTGGCCCAACCAGCATGCCTGGCGGCAGGTCTTCGTGGACGAGGCGTTCAATCCCTTCGAGGACCACAGCATCCAGCTGGTCGAGAACTTCCACGTGCTCATGGACAGGCTTGAGCTGGTGGACCCGGCGGGGGAGTTCAGCTTGCTACGCGCCAGGCTTGGGGCAGGTGCGAGAGAGAGCGTCAATGATCCCCTCAAGCGCGGCGACTGAGGTGGCTCGGTTTGTTTGAACAACCAGCGGGTGTTTTCTAAGTGGCTTTCCGCCTTGGCTATGCTGCCACCGCTGCGGGCGCCAGCAGTTTGAAGTAGGCTTGATCGGGTGTCTTCCCGTCAAACGACGAATGCGGTCTGCGGCTATTGTAGAAGCCGAGATAGCGGCCAATCGAGGCTCTAGCCTCGGGGACGGTGGCGTACGCCCGCAGATACACCTCTCCGTATTTGATGGTCCTCCAAAGCCGCTCGACAAAGACGTTGTCCCGCCAAGCCCCTTTGCCGTCCATGCTGATCTTGATCTCCCGGTCGGCCAGCACCTTGATGAACTCGATCGACGTGAACTGGCTGCCCTGATCCGTGTTGAAGATTTCGGGAGCGCCATGCCGGGCCAACGCCTCCTCGTCGGCCTCGATGCAGAAGTCTCCCTCCAGCGTGATCGACACGCGCCAGGCAAGCACCCGCCGAGTGAACCAGTCCACGACGGCAGCGAGATAGATGAAGCCGCGCGCCATCGGGATGTAGGTGATGTCTATCGCCCAGACCCGATTGGGCCGAGTGACGGTGAGGTTGCGCAGCAGATAGGGGTAGATTTTGTGTCCAGGCGACGGCTGGGACCAAGGAGGCCCGCCGAGAGCCAGCGATCAAGGCTACTTCGCCTTTACCTCTGCGAGAGCCGATTCAAGATCTTCGCGCTCTTCACACCCTTGCGGACAAAGCTCGACGAGTTTCCTCAGGTTATCTTTGGCCCGGTCGATTTGTCCAAGCCGGATGAAAAGCTCGCCCTGGTATTCAAGTGCGCTACGATGATCGGGATTGAGCGCGAGTGCCATCCGATAGCTTTCTGCTGAACGTGCGTACTCGCCAACATTCCGCCAGCTAAAGCCCAAGAGATTGTAAAGATCTGCGGTTTGGTTTGTGCGCTCCAAGATATGTAAGGCCTCTATCGCTTGCGAAAATTCCTTCGATTTGATCATTGCCCGAATCGGAGCGAGGTCCGCCGATGGCGGGCCGGGATCCGCATGAACATCAACGGCAGCCGCTGGTCGCATGAATCCAAAGAACAATCCACATAGCATTGCAGTTAGCAGAGTGGTTCGGCGATAGGTCATTCGAGACGTACTCCCGAGAGGTGTTGCCCTTACGATTGCATTGGGAGAATTTGGCTATCGTTCCATGAGAAGAATACCACCCCTCGCAATAGTACGGATGTGAATCAACCGAGCTGATTCCTCGGTGTTCTAACGCGTCGTCGAAGCGGGACACACGCTTGCGTGCTGTGTACATATCCCGTGTCAATATGATGACAGCCGCCCAACGCGATCTCCAAATCTTACGCCACCGCACACATTGGCTTTACCGATCCCACTGTGGATCGAACATGAAGGCATGATCGAGCTTCAGAAATGATCCGCATCGGCCAACATCAGCGTGAATTTTATTGTTTTTACTTTTGACAGAGCGAACTCTAGCAACGGGAATCGAAAGCGTTTCAAGCTATGCGTCTGAAAGCGAAGTTACCCGCCCGCCCTCCATCGTCAGCACGCGGTCGGCAAACCGCTCGACCAAGTGCGGCTGATGCAGCGTACAAAGGACCCCCAGCCCTGCCGTGTGTGTCAAATCGCGCAGCAGCGACAGGATCGCCGCCGCAGTCTCGGGATCCAGGCTCGCCACCGGCTCATCGGCGAGCAATACGCGGCTTTCCTGCGCGAGGGCGCGGGCAATGGCCACGCGCTGCTGCTGTCCACCCGAAAGCGTGTCTGCGCGCTGGTGCAGGTGGTCAGCCAACCCGACCGCCGAAAGCGCTGCCGCCGCCCGGCGAAGATCATCGTCGCCGAAGTGACGAAGCATGACACGCCAGAGGGGCGCTTCCGCCAAACGCCCGACAAGCACGTTCTCCATGGCGCTGAGGCGCCGAACGAGATTGAACTGCTGAAATACGACTCCCATACGCCGCCGCGCTTTTGCGAGTGCATGAGATCTCAGACCGACCAGTTCACGGCCTTCGAAAATAATGGTGCCGGCGTCTGGCTCAACGAGCCTAGTCAGGCATCGGAAGAGTGTCGTCTTGCCGGACCCGCTCGCACCTAGGATCGCGACGAATTCTCCGGACCGCAGGTTCACCGACGCGTCGCCAAGCACTGCACGCCCCTTGTAGGTCTTGTGTAAACCTTTGGCGGTCAGCAAGAGCGTCATGTCAGCCTCCGCCGCAGCCAGCCGCTGATACCATCGATGACGGTCACCATGACGATAATGAGCACCAAGATCGTGAGGACACGGTCGAAGGCCAAGAGGTCGACACTGTTCTTCAGTTCCTGACCAATTCCGCCAGCGCCCACAACACCGAGCACCGTCGATGCGCGGACGCTCCACTCCCAAAAGTAGAGCGTAATGGAGCTAAGGCTCGGTAGCACATCTGGCAGCAAAGCATAGCGGATGACCTTGAGACGCCCGGCGCCGCTCATGGTCACGGCTTCGACTGGACCCGGCTCCGCCGTTTCGAGCGTCTCCGACCACAGCTTGGCGATAGAGCCCGCTGCATGCAGCGCGAGCCCTAAAACCCCCGCGAAGGGGCCAAGTCCTACGGCCGCTACTAAGATCAGCGCGAAAATGAAGCTGTCAATGCCCCGCAATGCATTGAGCAGACCGCGCGCGGGCAGTCTCAGAATGCTCGAAGGCGTGACGTTACGCGCTGCGAGAAGGCATAAAGGTATCGCAATCAGCGCCCCAAACGATGTGCCAACAGTTCCCATAGCAACCGTTTCCGCCGCCCTGAGCGACAGCACGCCGACTTCTGTAAGGTCGGGCGGCCACGCGCGAGCGGCCCATCGTGCGAGACGCGGCAGGCCCTCCCACAACCGGCCAAAATCTACCTGAGCAACCTTCAGGCACAGGGCGTAGCCGATGACCGCCAACACAAGAAGCACGGCGAACGCAAGGCGCTCACGGAACGTGCTCGGCCGTCGAAGGGTCGGCGGAAACGATCCGTTCACGATTTACCTAGCCACTGCTTTCGGCCTCAAGCGACCAACTGAAACGCCTGCTTCTTCGATCAGCTTGTAGTCTGCGTGCGTGGCCATCACCCAGCCGGTATAATTCTTCGGCATCACGGTCAACGCCTGCTCTTCCGTAATCGCAAGAACGATCTCCTGAACCTTTTTTGTCAGCGCAGGGTCGAGTCCGTCGCGCACGACGATGGGGTCGTTCGGCAACGGCTCGGATTGCCAGACGATCTTCACATCGCCGGGCTTTATCGCGCCACGCTCGATGATCGAGTTCAGATTACGATCAAAGTCCGTTGCGAGATCAGTCTGTTCGTTGACGACTGAGAGCACCTGCGCAGCATGCGAAGCGCCATCACGATATCGGAAGTAAGACTTGGGATCGATACCCTGCGTCTTGAACCAATGGGTCGGGATCAGCCAGCCCGATGTCGATCCCGCGTCGGCAAACGACATGCGCAGCCCCTTTGCGTCATCTGGCCATTTCTCGAACTTTGTTCCGTGGCGTGCGACGATGATCGAGTGGTAGGTTGGCTTGCCGTTGTACTTCACGGTCGCAATCGCCTGAGCACCGCCTTCGTTGTTGGCAAGAACATAACCCCACGGCCCCATCCAGGCGATGTCGGCTTGCTTGTTTGCGAGTGCGATTGCAATGCCCGCCCAATCCGTCGTCACTACGAGTTCGTACTGGCGGCCAAGCTTCTCCGCCAAGTGCTTGAAGAAGGGTTCATAGGCCTTCCGAGTGTCGCCAGCGGTCGGTTGGAAGGGACCGACGGCGAATCGCAGCTTTTCAGAGGCAGAAGCATAACCACCGCACAATGCGACTACGATCATAATTGCAAGACGCTGTAATGCCCTGCTCATGATTTCATTTCCAAACTGGAGTGTTTTAGCCCGCCTTATTCATCAGTTGATGATTTTGAGGCTAGCGAACGTAGCTTAAGGCGCTGATTTGACGCAGGATATGGATGTCTACGCCAATCCCGTCCGCCAACTCGCGCCAGCCACCTCCACCGTGACAGACGATAGCCTCCTGCCATCATCGTTTCCAGCGGTGGCCCGCAAGAAAGTCACCGCCGCCTTCGATGGGGGACGCATCAGTTCCCATCGCGGCATCATGCTGCTGGCGATGGCCGATCGACGGCTTGGCCTCGCTGACGGTCTAGAGCGGACGACCTGATTGCATCAGGTCGTCCGCTCTAGCTTATTGTTTTTACGCATTTTCATACGTCCAACCGGCATCCACTTGGACGGAAAATGCTCTAGCCATTTGGATTATGACTTCTCACAAAAGGAGAGCGTTCACGTTCTTGTTACACTTCGCTTATATGTGCTCTCGCCAGGGATCGGTGTGGTTCTTAAAGCGGGGCGGCGATGACGACGTACACTGTTGAAGTAAGGCGAGGCGAAAAGGCTATCCACTCTGAATTGGGTAAGCTATTCCCAAATCAAGGCGACGCTTGGCAATATGTGACGGAACTTGCTGCACAGTTTGATATTCCGGGATTGCGTATTGTCGTTAAAAATGAAGAGGGTGATATTCTTCTCATGGCTGGGGTTGGCGCCCTTCAGCAAATAACCGAAGCTGCTGCTTAGTGGTCGTGACTATTTGACTTTCTCGACGCGATACAACGCCTCCGCCTTCATGACTTCATTATGCCGGAACATCGGATCAGGATTTTTATTGATTTCGACAAGACGCGGCAGCGACGACATCGGAATCGAGTACTTCAGCCCCTCTCCGCCTTTGCGAGGCCGGATCACAATGACAGCCGCTTGATCAGCCGGCGCATGTTCTGCGGCTAGCGCCACCGTCCTCTGGCCGAACGATGAACGAGTTGCGATTGCAATTCCGTCCGCAAAGCAAGCGCACGGGGCCTTTGGGTTGTCATAGTAAAGCACAGTGAGCGAGCGGGGTTCAGCCTTAAGGCGCTCAACAGCATCCAACCCTATCTTGATCCCGACAGGGATGAATGAGCCATATCCGCCATGGACACGCGCCCCTAAACGCACCCATTCTTCAGCGGTCTCAGCTCCAGCAGGGACAGAGACGATGAGACTGCCGAAAAGAGCGAGGGCCAATTTTGATGGAACCATGCTCATTGCTTTCTCCAGTCGACAAAGACACCTTGGATTTATAGACGGACGCCAGACATCATTGCGCTGGCGTCCTATCGCTCATCAGAACCCAATCGCGAGTTTGGCGCGGGCAATGGTTCGCTCAAAGCCATCCAGATCAAGGCTTCCGGGCACGCCACGAGCCTTGCCGGCAATTTGCGGCTGAACCGTCACATTGAACGAGGCGTTTGGTGTGATTTTGGCCATCAGCGTCGGGCCGAAGAAGAGCGCCTGCCCTTCCAGCGTCCCGAACACGGAGCTGTCAAAAGCATGCAACCAACGCGCCTCTGCACCCAGATACAGCTTGTCCTCAATAACCGCGTAGCTGATGGCGCTAGAAAGCGTTGTCGATGAAGCCGATGACCAGCGTTTCGTGGCCGAATCCTCTTGACCGACCGACGCGAAGTTCGCGTTCATCGCCCAAAACAGGCGATCGGAAATTGGCGCATCGATTTGGACCTTGGCCTCGACGCCAACCGCATTGCTCTGGAAACCAGCCCCGTCGATACGAGCCCAACGCGGCTCCAGGGCAAACGTCAAAGCGAACGGCTGAGTAGCCGTACGCTCAATAAGCCGATGTCGGACTTCAAAAGAAAACCCATCAAAGCCATAGCCGGATGTGTTGTCAGGGAAGATGGCGACATCGCGCACCCGATACATGTTCCCAAAGACCGAGCCTGCAATCGACCAATTCTCGGCGAACGTGTAGCCGAGTTCGAGCTTTTGCGTCACGACGCTATAGCTTCCGGACCGCTTTCCAAACCGACCGTCATTTTCCAGAGCCAGCCCAAGGTCGCCCACGCTGCCCACGCCCGTGGCGGACGTGAAGCCAAAGATATCTCCCGGGATGTCAATCGCCTGAGCTTCCGGGGGCGCCGGGGAGCGACCTTTTGATTGCAGATCCGCCGCAGCCAATGGTGTCACCAAGAGACATGACCAAACAATCGCAACCGAACGAATCTTCACTGAGCGTCTCCTATTGCACCGGCTTGGAACCCCAACGGGGCAGTTGCGAGGCTTGATACCGCAGAGTATGAAGAACGTCCAGATACGTCATACACGGAGGAACCACCAAGCATGTTCAGAACCGCCGCTGCTCTCGCGTTCATGCTCGCTGCAAGTCCGGGTTTTGCTCACTTCCAGCAGATTATCCCATCAAATGACGTGCCCAGTCCGGAAGATACTACGAAGCTTGAGCTTGTGTTCACGCATCCAATGGAGCGAGGACCGGTCATGGAAATGAAACGGCCTCGGCGATTCGGGGTGCACATCGACGGCAAGTTCATCGACCTGAGCGGCTCCCTGAAGGCCGGCCAGCGACAGGGCAAAACGATCTGGACTGCGTCGTACAAACACAGAGGACCCGGCGCTTCGATTTTCTATGTTGAACCCGAACCCTATTGGGAGCCTGCTGAAGGCAAATACATCATCCATTACTCAAAGGTCATCGTGGACGCTGGAGCCAGCGGCAAAGAGTGGGATGCTATGGTCGGAGCGCCCGTCGAAATCGAGCCGCTCACCCGTCCGACAGGCTTGTGGACTGGCAACTTATTCACCGGGATCGTTCGCAAGGATGGAAAGCCAGTTCCATTCGCCGAAGTCAAAGTTGAGTTTGTGAACGATGGATCGGTCAGGCCACCGAATGATGCGTTTGTGACGCAGGTCCTCAAGGCTGATGCAAATGGGGTTTTCTCTTACGCGATGCCCCGTGCTGGCTGGTGGGGATTTGCTGCCCTGATTGAGAGCGCGGACAAAATGAAAGCTCCGGATGGCAAAGAAGCCCCAGTCGAGCTGGGGGGCCTCATCTGGGTTAAGGCGACCAACTTCCCGTTGAATCGGGCCGCGGGACAACCAAGATGAGAACAGCGCATCAAACAGGATGAAAATCCGGTGTCGCGGCAACACCGTTATTCGCGGTGTTGATTGACGCGCGCCTCCGCATCGCCTCTCATCCAAATTGGCGCGCTATAGAACTACCGTTAAACAATCAGCAAGCTGGGTGTTGGCAATGACATCCAGCTATTGCGCCGCCAACACTCCGATCAACTCGTCGGAGCGATAGCCGACGACGCCACGCGGTCATCGCACCGGCGCCCGGTTGCGATTGATCGCGTCGGCGATGAGACGGTAAGCGAGCAGGCGTCGCAAGCAGTTGCGCGTGGCTAAGTCCATCGAGTTCTCGGCTATCTGAAGCGCTTCGAGCATTTTCCTGAGCGAGGAACGCTACGCAATGAGATGCTGCCCGGGTTACGCATCATTGGTTTTGAAAGACGAAAGAGTGTTGCATTTGTCGTCGCGGAGCGAGAGGTAGTGGTATTGCGTATACTTTAGCAGGCTGCTGAAAAAGGTTTTGCGTGGGCCCATATCGGTCAATCCGAATAGCCGCTGGTATAACCCTGCCCGAAACTTCAAGCTGACATTGTCAGGAAGCCAGCAGCCACATTGGGGGACAGACATCGCTTGACCTTTCCCTGTCAGAATAAAGCGGCTGCGACAAGCTGCGCGACCATTTATGCGGTCAGCGATGCAAAGAGATCGCGAAGGGTAGCCTCGTCCAGCAATACATCAGCGGCGGGGCCTGTCTCATCAAATAGAGCGTCGGCAAGCGCCTGCTTGCGAGCCTGCATGTTAAGGATCTTCTCCTCCACCGTACCCGCCGCCACGAGGCGGTGCACAAAGACCGGCTTCGTCTGCCCGATCCTGTGCGTACGATCCATGGCTTGGCGCTCAACGGCTGGGTTCCACCACGGGTCGTAGAGGATCACAGTATCAGCTTCGGTCAGGGTAAGACCAACGCCGCCCGCTTTCAAACTCAGTAAGAAAACCGGCGCAGCCCCCTTGGCGAAGGCTTCGAGCACCTCGCTCCGTTTGCGGGTCTGCCCGGTGAGTGACAGACTCAAAATCCCCGCTGCATCGAGATCCGTTTTGATCAGTTGGAGCATCTCGACGAACTGCGAGAAGACCAGGACGCGCCGACCCTCCGCGACTAGCTCGCCTAAAAGCGAGGCAAGCCGCTCCCGCTTGGCGCTCTCCACGACGGATCGCGCCGCCGCGGTCTTGACGAGTGCCGGATCACAGCAGACCTGCCGCAGCTTCAGCAGCGCGTCCAGCACCGTGATCCGGGCTGCCGCCATTCCCCGGGAACTGATTGCCTCCCGCACGCGAGCATCCATCCTGCTACGCACGGACTCGTAGAGCGCCTGCTGGGATTTCGAAAGTTCGACGCGTTCGAGTATTTCGGTGCGGGGAGGCAGCTCGGCTGCGACTTCCTCCTTGGTTCGGCGCAGGAGGAATGGCCGCAAACGGCGCTTAAGTCGAGCCTGTGCAGCAGCGTCACCATGCTTCTCGATTGGGGTTCGGAACAAAGTCTGAAACCGTTTGCGGTCGCCGAGGAGGCCAGGGTTGATCCAGTCGATCAAGGTCCATAGATCCTGCAGCGAGTTCTCCAGTGGCGTGCCGGTTAGCGCCAACCGCCCCTTGGCCGGGATCTCGCGCAGCGTCTTGGCCATCTGCGAGGCAGGGTTCTTGAGCGTCTGCGCCTCGTCCAAAATGACCAGGCCCCAGTCCTGCATCGCTAACCAGTCGCGATCTCGCGACAGAAGCGGATAGGTGGTGACAACCAGATCGGCGTCGAGCGCACTGTCGCGCATCGTTGCGCGGTCGGATCCATGAAGAATAACAAGCCGCAGCTCTGGAGCGAACTCCGCTGCTTGCGTTCGCCAGACATGAAGCAGACTGGTCGGCGCAATCAGCAGCGATGCGCCAGGAGTGTTTGCTTCACGTCGAGCCTGCAGGAGAGCGAGTGTCTGCACCGTCTTCCCAAGGCCCATGTCATCCGCCAGCACACCGCCGAACCCTGCCTCCAGGAGAGTTCCCATCCAGGCGGCGCCGTAGGCCTGGTACCCGCGAAGCTGCGCTTTGAGGCCAGCCGGAGGCACAAAGCTCCCAGCTGCGGCCAGCGCCTCAAGGCGGTGCGCCAGCGGCAAAATCCCGGCCGTGTCAGCGAAACGAACGGCGCTACCGGCAAGGGCCTCCTCCGCAAGGCGGACGACGCGCGCGTCGGATGGGTGAAGCGCTCCCAGCTCGGCGTGATGAACCAGGAAGAGATGAAGGAGCGGCGCCAGCGGGCTGAGGTCGAGCGCGACGTAACCCTTATTCCCACGGTCCAGATAGACGGGACGATCGGCTAGAATTCGTGCGAGCGCGTCAGCATCCGGGATCGCCTCCCATTCGTCGCGGATTTGGTCCAGAAAGGCGGCGATCAGGGGCGCGACATCTGTGCGCGCGCCGGCGATGTCCGCATTGAACCCGAGCGAGAACCAGTCATTGCCCTGAAACGCATCATTCCCCTTTTCGCGTTCGGTGGAGACGATCAGCGTGGCAATGTCGGAGCTCAAGCGATAGGGCCATTTTGAGGTCTCCGTCACCTCCCAGCCCTCGGCGCGGAGCGCGGGGACAATACGGAATGCGAAGTCGCCCGCCTGGCGGACGACGGAGACATCGAGCGTGAACGGGTTCGGGTCGTCCCTTGCAAAGGCGAAGTCGCACTGGAGCATCTTTTCTCCGGGGACGTGCGTCTCAAGATCGTCAATGGGCAAGGCGCCTGCCGCCATCAGCCGAGCTGCGGCGGCGGCCTCCCAAGCCTCGTCGCGTGCAATCGTCACGACCTCGCCGTTCTCGATTATGCTTGGCTCAGTTGCAGCATCCTCTGTGACCTCTTGTCCGTCATAGACGAAGCGCAAGATGAGCGTCGGCAGCTGCACCTTGCTCCCCCAGTAGCTCCCGCCCCTGTGAGCTGCTTCCGCGCCTAGTATCAGGCGGACGAAGCGTCGGTTCGCGGCGCGTCGTCTCTGCCTGATCGCACGTGGATGCGGTAGAGACAGGCCGGCGAGGCGATCCGGCAGGGCTTTTGCGAGCGCCTCCGTCTCGTGCGCGGCGATCTCCGGAGCGCCTTCGACAAGGCGCAACGCGGTGCGGTCGACAGCCCAATTCAACACGCCAATCTGTCCCCGCTCCCTGTCGATCCAGATAGTCGCCCCGCCTGCACCGCCGAGACAGCAGAGGTCGAGCGGCTGGCCATCGGTGTCCTCAAAACGCAGCTTCTGGCCGCCGGACGGAGTCAACGCCCAGCCGAGCCGTGGATCCGGACACGACTCAGACCAGCTCAGCTTTGCGCCGGGATTGGGCTGGTGCAGAAAACGGTCGGTCTCGCAAAGACGGCGCAACAGCAAGACAGCAGCCTCCGCCCGCGGGCGAAGCAGATCAGGTAGACTGTAATAGTGAGACTGCGCTTCCCAAAGTCGCGCCAAGGCCAGCGCCGAAAGAAGCTCCAAATCCTCCGGGCGGATGAACTGCGCCGGCGCGGCGCTGCGTATGGCATGCACGACATCATAACGCCGTATGCCGTTGTTGAGAGCCGACCCTGCACTGTTGATCCGCCCTTTGCAGATGTCGATCCTTGCCTCGCCATTGCGCGGCGCAAGGACATAGAGCAGGCGATCCTTCACGTTATCAGGATAGCCATTGCAGGACGGTACCTGCAGCTTCGGCGGCGCGGCCAAGGCCGCACTGCCCTTGACGCGCTCAAGCCAACCTAAAACCGGCATGGCGAGCGCACCGCGACGATCGTGGCGTTCGCCCCAAACCAAGAGCGCCGCGGCCACGTGTTTGCAGTTGTACCCAACAGGACAGGAACAAAATCCCTCGACGCGGCCGCCCCCCAGTGAAAGCCGCTGGCGGTAGCTTGCGCCCTGCCCGTTTTCCACACGCCCTGTCAGCGAGCCGTCGGCCTGCGCCTCTACCTCCACGACAAGGCCGCGCCGCGCATAATCGCGTCCGCGTTGCAGGATCCTCTCATCGAAATAGTCGCTCAGCCGTATGGTCATGCGCTCCTTTGTCAGCCTTGTCAGGCAGACCCTTCGAATCGATCCCGAATCGCACCCGGAGCCCGTCCCCAGCTAAGAGTCCATCGCGAGCTGGCGACATGGTCAAGGCAGCAGACGTGCCTCCGGCGCCGCGCGCGTCGCTTCCGTTGCCGTATCCAAGCGAGACCCTCAAATCGGCTTGTTGGCGGCCTGCGCGACCGGCGTCCTGCCCGCACAGATTGGATTAGAACGCCCTACAGCGCCTGCGAGCGGGCGCGCCGCTAGCTGCGTAGCGGACAGGGCGAACTAGACGCGTACAGTAGGATTTTGCGCGAGCGTGACGCCAGCTCCATGATCAGGCTCATAGCTTTCCATTTCTCTTATTCCCATCACAAATGCGCCGCAACGCCTGCCGCAAGTAGCGCTGCGCGAGAGCAAATCGCTCCGCCCTCTGCCTCTTTGTCGTTGCTGTCGTGAAATCAATCGTCCTCATTTTTCCTCCCCAAGCATGTCTCTGCGTCATGCTATTTATGCAGCATGACGGTTTTGATTAGTTATGCAGAATGGAGGCACACGATCGATCTGCAGGTCGGATAAATGACGTTATGAGAATCTTCGAAATGATCACGCCTGCGGATCACGCAAAGCTCGCAGGGCTCGACCGAAACGCTAAGCAGACATCCTTCGCTCTGAAACAGGAGCGCTATCGCCAGAGGCTCAAGCGCTACTGAGATAGAATGCGCAAACGCAAGCCCGGGTCTGCAATCCCGAAGCGGCCAGAACCGCCAAGTACGCCAAGCACTTAATCCAATCGAAGCTTTGCCTTATAGTGCGCCTCTCATATGCGGGGGAGAGCGTCTTGAACTTGGAGGCAATGGCTCAGGCCCTGGAGGCCAGCGGCGACTATCGGGTGCTTCGGAAGATCTCGCCCCGCACGCAGGTCACGCCGGAGGATGGCTCCGACAAGAGGACCGGGCTGTTCGTGGACGTGGAGACGACGGGGCTGGACCCCGAGCGACACGAGATCATCGAACTCGCTATGGTCCCGTTCACGTACAGCAGGGACGGCCGCGTCTTCACGATCGGAGAGCCATTCCACGGCTTGCAGGAGCCCAGGGAGCCGATCTCGGCGGAAATCACCGCGATCACCGGGATCACGCAAGAAATGGTCACAGGACACCAACTTGATCCGCATGCGGTCGACGCCTTCGTGGAAAATGTCGACCTGATCGTCGCCCACAACGCCCCGTTCGATCGACGCTTTCTTGAGCGCTACAGCCCCATCTTCCAGACCAAACCCTGGGCCTGCTCGATCGCGCAAATCGATTGGCGAGCCGAAGGCTTCGAAGGGACGCGTCTCGGCTACCTCGTCGCCGGGGCCGGCTACTTCTACGATCGGCACCGAGCACTGAACGATTGCTATGCGGCGCTTGAGTTGCTGGCGAAGCCCCTGCCCCGTACCGGCCAGCCCGCGCTAGGCCAGATGCTGGATACGGCGCGCCAGATCACCTGGCGGATCTGGGCGGTTCATGCCCCATTCGACCTGAAGGACGTCCTGCGCGATCGCGGCTACAAATGGAACCCTGGAACAAATGGATCGCTGCGGGCATGGTCCATCGATGTCGCGCAGGATGACAGGGAGGCAGAGCTCACGTTCCTCCAGAACGAAGTCTATCGCGGCGTGATCGACCTCCCGATCAAGCGGATCGACGCATACAATCGCTTTTCCGCGCGGGCGTGAAGGAACTTCGACCCCATCTGAGTAATGCCGCCGCAACTAGGAGCCGTTAACGAATAGGATTCCTGTTCTGTCCGCTTCGTGATTCAAGGTCGCTTTCGGAAGGAGGCGAGCTTGATCTGAGGCCTGATGAGCAACGATAAATGGGCATTCTTCGAGCCCTTCGTCATTACCAAGAGCGCCCAAAGCGGTCGACGTCCTCGCGATCACCGTCTTGTCCTCGACGGCGTTTTCTGGATAGCCCGGACTGGCGTGCAATGGCGCGATCTCCCGGAGTTCTTTGGCAAGTGGTCGACGGTTTATCGGCAGTTCCGTCGGTGGACACTCGCGGGCGTCTGGGACATCCTTCTGGAGGCGCTCAACGATACCGAAGAGGTCGGCGAGACGGTCCAGATGATCGACAGCACTGTCATCCGGGCGCACCAATGGGTCAGGCCTGCCCGTAGCCCTCGAAATAGCGCCGGGTCAGGCGTCCTGACGCCGACGACACGGGTCGCAGCCTTCGAGGGGATGGCGATTATCCGCGTTCTGAAATTGCTGACCAGTTGCGCCCAACTGGGCTCGATCTCCTCGATGGGGACGAGCCGATCAAAACGGGCCTGACGTTCAAGCTCTGCAATTTCGGCGCACGCTTTGAACAGGCGGGCGCGCTCGTGGGCGAAGCTGGTGCGGCTCTGCGCATCGGCGTTGGAGAAGCCGCGCAGATACCGGATGTAGGCCTGCATGCCAGCGATCAGCGGCAGGTTGCCGTCCAAGATCCTGGGCAGGATGTTCTGCTGGCAAAGCTGGTAGAC
>JAIXSM010000044.1 GCA_027484655.1 Hyphomicrobiales bacterium
GATCTCGTTCGTGCGCGCATCGAATGTTTCGACAAGCGTTGTGCGCAGGGCGGAAAGATCGCGCTCAACTACGCGCGTTGCCGCCGTCACATTGCGAGTGGTGTCTTCGCTCGCAGCCCTCAACTCGCCCACGACCACGCGGCCGTTATCGTTGATGTCCGCTGCAACCTGCTGAACCGTGCTGGTGGTGAGTTCGACAGTGGCGTTCACCGCTGCGGTCAGTCCTTCCGTCAAGGCGCTGTTTTCTTGGTGCAGCTGGGCGACGGCCTGCTCCATCGCGCTTGCTGCGCGCTCGCTCGCGGTCTTCGCCGCATCGCCCACGTTGCGCGCGGACGTCTCAACAGTGGCTTTGATCTCGTTCGTGCGCGCATCGAATGTTTCGACAAGCGTTGTGCGCAGGGCGGAAAGATCGCTTTCCACTCCGCGCGTTGCCGCCGTCACATTGCGAGTGAAGCCCTCGCTCGTAGCCCTCAGCTCGCCCACAACCACGCGGCCGTTATCGTTGATGTCCGCGGCCACCTGCTCAACGGTGCTGGTGGTGAGTTCAACTGTGGCGCTCACCGCGGCGGTCAGCCCCTCCGTCAAGGCGCGGTTTTCTTCGTGCAGTTGGGCGACCGCCTGCTCCATCGCGCTTGCGGCGCGCTCAGAGGCCATCGCCACCGCGTTGTTCACAGCGCTCGCGGATGTTTCAATCTGCCCGGACAGCTTTTCCGTGCTGGCGCCCAAAGCGCTGATCAGAGAGCCGCCGGTTGCTTCGAGGCGAACTTCGAGGCTTTGCGTGGCTTCAGACACCTTCTGCGAGATGGTTTCGCCAGCCGCCGTGATCCCTTCAAGAAGGTTACGTTCCTGAACGTCGATCACGGAAACGACTTGCGTGAGGGTCTCCGATGCGCGGACGACGGATTCGTCCACCCTCGCCGTCACTTCTCTCACTGCGTTTTCGACAGTTGCGCTGACCTTTTCGCTCTGTTCGCCCATCGACGTGACAAGTGAGGCGCCCAGGGCCTGAAGCCGCGTATCCATGCGTTGTGAGGTATCCGCCACCGTCCGAGTCACGACGTTGGTCGATCCATCGACCTTCAGCGCCATCGCTTGAGCTTGCGCCTCCACGCGACTGACGCTCTGTTCAATAATTGCGGATGTTTGCTGCAAGGCGCTTTCGACGCGCTTCGCGGCTTCGTTCGCGGTCTCCGCGACTGTCTCGGTCCTACCGTCGATAGCCGAGGCGATTGAAGATGCGACAGACTCGAAACCGGACTCGAGGCGGCGGCTGTGCGCTTCTATGCCGGAGACGGCTGTCTCCATCCCGGCGCTGGCCGCTTCCGTAGAGGCGCGCACCGCGCTGGAAATTTCCCGCGCCGCAGCCTGGACGGTGTCGTTGAGTTCGCTCGTACGTTTATCCAGTCCGCGCAGGACAGACGAATCCAGACTATCCAGCGTCTGCTCAAGTCGCTCGGCTGTCCCGCTCAGATGCGTGACTACCCGGGCCTCCATAGACTCAACGACGCGCGCCAGATCAGCGCTGCGCACATCGACGGCCACGACTGTGGCCTGCATGGTATCTGCGGCGCGGCTTGACGATGTCTCAATTGCCGCGCTGACGTCCGAGGCCGACCGTTCGATGAGCGAGGCAAGGTCGCGTGCTTGTTCGCCGATCCGCGAAACCGCCAGATCCGCCGCAGTTTCGAGGGTGTCTTGCGTCCTCTCTGTGCTTTCGGAGACGGCCTTTGTGACGATGCTGGCCGAGTCCGCGAGCTTCCCAGTGACCTTGTCCGCCAGCGTGTTCAGGTTCGCCGCGACTTCATCGGACGTGGCGCTGAGGCGGCTCTCTATCGCAATTCGCTGGTGGGCGATGACATCGCCCACGGCCTTGGCGCCGGCGTCCAGGCTGTCGTTAAGCTGGGCCCCCGAGGCGTCCATGGTGCGACGAACGGTCTCCGCATGGCCATCCACGGCGCTACGCAGTTCCGCGACCCTCTCGTCAAGCAGCTTTTGAAGCGATGAGATGGTCTCTTGCGCCTGTGATGCAATCTCCTTGCGCGCCTGCGTCAGTTCACTGGCAAGCCCGTTGCGCACGTCTGTTATGACCGCGCTCAGACTGACCGATTGTGCGACCATAGCCTCCCGTTCGCGCGCCAGAACGTCGATCACCTGCCGGACACGGGCGTCGTTCTCGACGTAGGATTGCTCAAGCGCGGCGAGCTCCTTGCGCACCACCGATTCCACCTCGGAGGCGCGGGCTACGGATTTGTCGATGACCTCGCTCATAGCTCGAGCTTCGCTTCGGATCGCCCGGGAGAGCGTCGTGAAGGTTTCGGATGTCGAGGCGACAGGATCGGTAAGCCGGTTCGCAGAAAAATACATCACTCGCGAGATAATGTGAAAATGCTGGAGCCTGCGGATGAGTTCGCCAAGCGTCAGCAGCATGAGCACCGGAGCGCACATGTAGACCAGCAGCGTCGCCCAGGCTCCCGAAGCAGCCGAGGCCAAGTGCTCTCCGCCAGGACCGAGCAAATAGCCTACGCACCAAAGGATCGAGAGACCGGCCGCACCCGCCAGCGGCGCTATCGGTGGCGCCTTTTTCAGCGACTTCAGCAGTTCCCCTATGGAGGGATCATCGTCGTTCGCCGCCGTGGATCGCAAAGAGGGCGCGGCCCGGGACTCCTCAAGCGACTTGGCAGGGGTGGCTGCGCCGGATGTTGTTTCAGCGGCGGCGTCGTTAGACGCCTGGCCGGCTTCACCCTTCGGAGTCGTTGTGCGCATGGATTGAACCTTGTGTCGCAACCTGGCGGTTGTTGAGATCTTGCGAGGGAGGCTGATCGCCGCTCCTCAAAGCGGGTGGGGCGTGTGTCTCACCGCACATGCGTCCAACCCAGTCGCGCGCAGCCACGCTCCGACCGTCTGGGGCAGCGTTTGTGCCAAGTTTCAGCTATTGTAATATAAACAGAAATACTTCTCATGTGAGCAGCCGGTTATCGCATGGATAATAAGAAGATCTTTACCAAAATGCGCAAGTCGCTGATGCGTGAGTCGGCGCAGCTTGCGCTTTTTGCACAGCAATACGAGGGTAATCGGGTGGAAAACCAAGCCATGCGGCTCCATTACTAGAGCTTCACAATTAAAAATATGAATTGGCTTCCAGTGCAGCTGGCGTCCCCCGAGAGCGGTCATGATGCGAGAGTGGGGCTGGCTGGAGGACGAAATGCAGTTATGCTCGTCTGCGCGACCGGGATGGAAAAATGTCGAGCAGCAAAGTTTATGTTCCCGCACGTCTCTCGCGCACGGAGCACCACGCCGTACGTGGACTGAAATATCGTTTTCGGCACTGGGGTCCACATAACGGAAACGTGCTTTTATGCTTGCACGGCCATCGAGATTGCGCTGCAACGTTTCAGTTCATTGTTGACGCGCTGCACAATGATTGGAGCATTGTCGCGCCTGAGTGGCGCGGACATGGCGGCTCCAGCTGGGCGCAGCAGGGATATTACTACCAAGACTATCTTGCTGATCTCGACGTCATCATCGACCTTATCTCCCCCGGCCGGCCCGTTGCGGTTCTAGGCCATTCCCTGGGGGGCAACATCGCCTGCGTGTACGCGGGAGTGCGGCCTGAGAGGGTCTCCCGTGTCGCCTCGATCGACGGTTTCGGGCTCAAGGGGCGCCCTGCGCCGGACGCGCCTGATCATTTGCGCGGCTGGCTCGATTCATGGCGCAAGGAGCCTTTGTCGCGCGTTTATGGCGCAATCGAAGCCATGGCGGAGCGACTCTGCGTCGCCAACCGGCGGCTAACCCACGACAAGGCGCTGTTCCTTGCCCGCGAGATGGCGCGCGAGGTTGACGGCGGCTTCACATGGACCTTCGATCCGGCGCACCAGAGGCCATTCGCATCTCTCTACCGCATCGACGAGTGGGCCGCATGCTGGGCGCGCGTCACTGCCCCCGTGCTCTGGGTCGCCGCCGGGGACCGGTTTGAGCGGCTTGCGCGTACAGGTCCGGAAGGATTCGATTGGCGCATGTCGCAGTTTCGGAATGGATCAAGCGTGCAGATCGAGGGCACGGGCCATAACATCCATCATGATGCGCCGGATGAACTCGCCCGGGTGGTTGAGGCGTTCTTCGCTACCTGAGAGTCGCCCCGCCCCAAGGCGCCTACGCCGGCGCCGTTTCGACCGCGCAACTGACATCTGGTTAGAATTAATTAACCATCTCCGGGATAACGTAATAAAAAATGTGACATATGTAAGCATGATCGGGCTTGGAGCGGTTTCCAGGCTTCATCCTTACCCACATTGGATCGCCTGACTGAAAAGTTGACCAAGTTTAAACCCGGGGAGTCCACGTTGACGACGCAGCGCCAAACCATCCTTCTCGCGGACGCCGACGAATTCTTTCGCACTGCGTTGAAATGCATTCTGCAGCAGACTCACAGCGCAAGCCAAATTGTCGATACCGAGACATTCGACGAGGCTGTCTCTGCTATTGGTGAAGGTCATGTTGACCTGATTTTGATTGGATCTACGCTGCTCGAAGGGGATGGTTATGCCCAGATCAGGGCGATGCGCGAGTGCTTTCCGACCACATCGATCCTCGTAGTGGGCGCAAGTCGCCGCCGCCGTGATGTGATTGTGGCCCTTGAGGCGGGCGCCAATGGCGTGGTCATGAAGGACGGCGGCATTGCTCCGCTTGTGGCGGCCCTGCGCTGCGTCGCGGAAGGTGGCATCTACGTTCCCCCGTTTGTCGCGCAGGCCGAAAGCTTCTGCAGCGGCGACGGCTCCGAACTCCGTTCCATCTTACGTGAGCCGGTGGTTGGCTTGCTTGAGGAACTGAGCCCCCGCCAGCGCGAGGTGCTTGAGCTTGTCGTCAGCGGCAAGTCGAACAAAGAGATCGCGCGGGCGCTCAAACTCGGCGAGGGGACGGTGAAGGTGCATATGTCGGCCTTGTTTCGCGCGCTTGATGTCCACACAAGGTCTGCGGCTGCCGCCATCGGCTCCAAGTTGTTCGGAGATCGTCTCCGCGCCGCCTGACCCGCCGGCCCTTGGTATATGCGTTACGCGCACAAGCCCGAAAAAGAAGCTTCTTCATCATCAAAACGGCAATTCGCTAAAATGCGAGATGTTTTCTCGACCGATCCTTAGAGCGTGGGCGCCATCTTGAGCCACGATCAAGGAGTGCCAAGATGCCCGACGACATCAATAGCCAGGAGCTTTCCGAGGCGGCGACCGCTCCTACGCTGGCGCAGCGCAAAGCACGAATTGTCGCGAGCTGGGTGCGGTTTGCGAAGACAATATCTCGGGGCCACGCCGCGTTTGTCCTCGACACAGCGGGTGGTCGCGTGTGCGTGAAGTTTCTTGACGGGCAGGGCGATGTCATGGAAGCCGCTCGTGAGATGGCTGCGGCTCTTCCCGCCGACGAGGACTTCGTCTTGCTCGGCGTCAACGCTGCAGGCAAGGCCGCGCGCGGGCGTGAAGGCGCAATAGTTGGCTTGCGGGTAAGTCCAAACAAGAGCCTCTGCATCATTGTGCCGGCGTCGCGCATGGAGCGCCTCAACGAACGACGCATTGCCGCTCTTACATCCGTCGCAAAACTTTGCGGATCTGTGCTCGCCTTCGGCGCTACGCGTGCCGTCGGCGCTGACCCGCGCGCTCGCCGGTACGGGCCGGCCGTGCGGATTAGCGCCTCACATCCTGGCGGACTTCACTCCCCCCAAGGGTCAAGGCGGCCTGCGCTTTAAACAAACAGACCTCCCTATTTTGACCTAGAGCGGACGACCTGATTGCATTAGGTCGTCCGCTATAGTTTGTTGTTTTTACGCATTTTCTTACGTCCAACCGGCATCCACTTGGACGGAAAATGCTCTAATACATCTGGCCGAAGCGCGCGAGCGCGCCGCTTCGCTATTCTGGCGACGATTGCTCTTCGCTGGAGAGAAGCATGCAAGCGCCCGCCAGACATGCAGTCCGTTCGCTGAAAGACTTTCGCGCAGATGATCGCGGGTCAACAGCCCTTCTCGCAGGCCTCCTGATGCCAGTGTTTGTCGGCGGGATTGGCCTCGGTGCGGAGACTGGCTACTGGTATTACTCGCACCGCAAGTTGCAGCATGCTGCTGATGTTGCGGCTCACGCGGGCGCCGCGCGCCTGCGCGCCGGCGAGCGTTCTCTGGTACGAACGGCGGCGCTTTCTGTCGCCGAGCGCAGCGGCTTTACCCCCGCCCAGGGCACGCTTGTCGCGAACACGCCTCCCTTGAGCGGCCCTAACGTCGGGAAGCCCCTCTTCGTCGAGGTCATCATCACGGAAACGCGTCCGCGACTGTTTACAGCTCTTTTCTCAAACACAATTGTGAGCTTGCGTACGAGAGCCGTCGCCGGTCTGTCCGCCCAGTCGTCTGCGGCTTGCGTGCTCGCACTCTCTCGCACGGCGCAGCAAGCGGTGCAACTCGGCGGCTCAACAAATGTCACCCTTGCGGACTGCGATGTGGCCTCCAATTCCAATGCAGCCAACGCATTCGAAATGGCAGGGGCCGCCGCGACAATGACCGCCGGGTGCGTCCAGACTGTTGGTCAGGGTCTCTCAGGCGCCAATCTAAAACTCACTCGTTGCGCGCAGGTTTTCGACAATGCGCCCCCTGTTCGCGACCCATATGCGGATGTTCCCGAGCCCAAAGTCGAAGGTCCATGCGTGAATCGAAGCCTGCGCAACGAAACCGTCACGCCGTCCTTCAATCATTCCAGTGGCGTCAAGTCGATCCGCTTCTGCAAGGGCTTGCAGTTTCAGGGTACGGTGCTGTTGAAGCCAGGGCTTTACATCATCGATGGCTCGGAACTCTCGTCAAACGGCAATTCCACGCTGAGACTAGCCCCGCAACTCCCAGGCGAACCCAGCCCAGGAGTCACCATCTATCTCACGAACGGCGCCGGACTGAAGATTGCCTCGAATGCTGAATACAACCTCGGGCCATCAACGACCGGCCCCTATAAGGGTGTCTTGTTTTTTGGCAGTCGAACGTCCGCCGCCCCCATACAGCAGATCAATGGAACAGCGACGTCACGATTCAACGGCGCCGTTTACATGCCGGCTTCGAACATCAACTTCAGTGGCAACACCAACCTGACGACTGGATGTACGCAGCTCATCGGTGACACTGTGACGCTGACGGGCAGTTCGAAGTTTCTTCATATCTGCGACGCTTCGGTGAACCAGCCAATCCGTACAACCGAGCGGATCGTCCTTGTGGAGTGACGCAAAGGCCTAGGACAACAAGCCGAATTGTCGCGTGGCGCGTACGCCCCTAGCCTTGCTGTCATACGGAGGGATCCATGCGGAACGAACGGATGTCGGCGCTTCTCGACCAGAGCGAGCGAATTTTGTTATGCGTGCTGTTCCTTGCCATGGCCTACCGCTTTCTGACCGCCTTCTTTACGGATGGCGCATACATCAACATTCTATACCTTCTCGATCAGTTCATTATATTCGCCTTCGTGCTCGTCCGCCGGCCCGCAGGAAGCATCAGTCGCAGTCCATCGGATTGGGCGGTAGCGTTCGGCGCAAGTTACCTTCCCATGCTCCTCGCGCCAGCAGATCTTCCGTCCGGCGTTATCGATCCGCGAACAGCTTCTGCGCTCATGCTCGTCGGTGTTCTTATCCACGTTGCTGCGAAGTTTACGCTGCGTCGCAGCTTCGGCGTAGTGGCGGCTAACCGTGGCGTGAAAGACGCTGGCCTTTATCGCTATGTGCGTCACCCGATGTATACGGGTTACTTCATCGTTCAGGCAGCTTTCCTGCTCGTCGGGCCGACGCTCTGGAATGCCGGCGTGCTGCTCGCTGCATGGATCCTTCAGCTGTACCGCATCAAGGCCGAGGAATCCTTGCTGTCCGCCGACGAGCGTTATCGTGATTTTGCGGAACGAACCCGTTACCGCTTGATCCCAGGCGTCTACTAGGATCCGCCGACGCAAAATAAAGATGCTCGAAAACTCAGGCCGTGATGTGACGCCAAGCTTGATCTGAATAACTTCGCGGACCCGCGCGCGGGCAGTGCAGGGCGTCCTTTGTTGCGCAATGCGGCGCCGTGGGCGTCTTTCACTTTGGATTTTCGTTCCGCAGATTCGCCTATATGCGCACGGAAGCATCTGACAGCTGCCGGCGATCCAAAGTGGCGCGGGGATGAGCGCACAAACTGATAGCGAATCAGTATTTGTTACATTATAGACCACATTCGTAATCGCTCGTGGCTGACCGAGGTCACCAAACTGTCGGTGCTGCCATGGGGCAAAGGACGCCCCCAAACGGAGGCTACGTTTGAGTCACCTTGTCCGGGCGGTCATTTTTTCTTGCGTCGGGATCCTGCTGAGCGGTTGTGCGGGTCTTGGGCGACATGCGCGGCCTGCCAACGTGGATGCTCCTGCGCAGCTGGAGACCAAGTATTTTGCATCTGATGAGGATGTGCAGGCTGGCGCAAGACACTTCGAAGCTGGCGCGTTTGGCCTCGCCCAGAAAAGTTTTCAAGCCGCGGTTGAAAAAAGTCCGAACGATCCTGTTGCCTGGATGGGTCTAGCCGCTTCGTATGATCGATTGCGCCGCTTCGATCTCGCGGATCGTGCTTATACCGAGGCTGAGAGGCTTGAGCCGAATAGTCCCGATTTGTTCAATAACCGCGGGTACTCTTACCTTCTTCGGGGAGACACCGCAAAGGCCCGCGAGTTTTTTATGGTTGCCTATTCCGCGACCCCCCAGGAGCCGACATTCGCGAACAATTTACACCTGCTCGATGGCAGCAGCCGCTTTGTGCGCCGGCAGGATGCTGCCTATTGATGCAAAAAAATGGGTTTCTTTCACGGGGTGTGCGCGCGTCGCCGGACCGTGATGGTCGCCGATGTGAGGGATGCAATTGGCGCTACAGTGGTGAATGGAAACGAAGCCTCGATGAGTACGTAGTTGAGTCCGGCGATGGTCTCGCGGGTCAACGTCACACTTAGAAGAGAGCGATCCGGCACATGCAGAACCGCCTGCATGGCGCTCTGGACCGTGGCGACTGTGGATGTTGGCTCCATCATCACGGCGCGTGCCGCCACGTCAGCTGCGCGGCGCAGTTGATTATGCAGATCCATCGCTCGGCCGACTTCCACCCCTCCGATCAGCAACATGAACAAAGGAGGAGCCACAAGCGCGAACTCGATCGCCGCGGCGCCGGAAGCGCACGCGGCAAAGCGGCTGAGCGTGCCTGAACGCTTCATCGAACCTGCACCAGGGTTGTCGATTGGATGTTGATAGGTCGCGGCCAATAGAGTCCCGTATAGGTCGAAGAGCCTTCCAATCGATAGTAGATGTAGGTGTATGAGGCCCCACCGCATGTGGACGAACACACCACTGCGACCGAGGGGCTCTGCGGACACGCACAAAAGCGCGTCGGCGTGGCGAAGGCTGTCGCGCTGCGTGCGGTCGGTGGAGAAGCCGAGGCGGCGGCGGTAAGTACATTGCTGACAGTTGTTACGCCTGGATCGCCCATGGCGGATTGCGCGGCGGATCGCAAGGCCGAATCAAGGCGCATCCGCTCCATGGCTGCGAAACCGAAGTCAACGGCTGCAAGCGCGCCAAGTACGAGAACGGGCGCAATGATCGCGAACTCAATCGCGGCCGCTCCGCGGTCGTCGCGTTCGAAGCGGGACAGCAGGTGCAAGAATCTGTGCGCCGTCATTTGAATCGCCACCGCTTGAGCCATTCGAGCGCGTCCAGAAGTGTGCGCTGTTTACGAACAGGCCTACTGAAGATGTCGTCGGCGAGCCTCGCCATTGCCTGCGAAAATCCGGAGCGAGGCCAGCGCTCGGCGAACAGTCCCCCATCTGTTGCGGCGAGGTTCGTGACGTTGATATCGAAGGGGCAGGTGTTGCGGATCTGAAGGTCCAGCATGGCGGCGAATTTCGCTGGCGGGATCTCGATCCGCTTACGCATTCCAACCTGATTGAGCGCAATTCTCGGCGCCGCATCATGCGGGCGAGCCGCGCGAACAGCCTCTGCCAGGTGTTTGGCGTTGCGCAGTGAGCGAAGGGTGGGTGAGGCGACGATCACAACATCGTCGACCATCTTCAGAGTGTGGCGGGTCGCATCGCACCAGAGCCTTGGGAGGTCAATGACAACATAGGGCGCCGCCGCTGCGGCCACCTCGATGATCTTGTCAGCTGAGGCGGCATCCAGCACCGCATCGGGGTCGAGGGACGCCGGCGACGGCAAGATGCTCAAATGTCCATGATGATCGGCAAGCAGCCGGTCAAGGAGGACCGCGTCGAGACGGCTGCTGTTGCTTGCTGCTTCCAGAACGCCCTGTCGGACGTCCAGATTGAACGCCAGCGCAGACGATCCGAAATGTAAGTCGAAATCCGCCAGGATGGCATGGGCGCCGGAGCGTGACGCGAGCACGCTTGCGAGGTTCTGCGCGATCGTGGACGCGCCTACGCCTCCGCATGTGCCCGTTACCGCAATTGTACGTCCGATCCTGGCCGTCGAGGCGCCAAACGCTTTAGCCACAAGCCTGACGAGATCCAGCGGTCCTAGCGGACCGATTGCGTAGTCCTTTACGCCTCCCTCTATCAGGCGTCGGTAGAAGGAGACATCATTTACATAGCCTATGACGACAACGTTGGTCGCTGATGAGCAGACTTCCGCGAGCCTGTCCAATGATTGGAGCGTCTCTTCTCTGCTCATTGTGGACTCAATGATGAGGAGATCGGGGCTTGGTGCTATCTCATAGGCCGAGCGGGCCGCTTCAAGGCTTCCTTTGCGAAGGCTCCCTTTCACACGCGACAATCGTCGATCAGAAAGCGCCGCCGCTGCGACGGATTCGAAGGCTTCCGTCTCTGCGAATATCTCAATGCTCGCGTGAGGTATGTATGTTGCCTCATCTTGATTTCGCGGGAGCGCTATTGCATCGTCAGCCATGTCAGAACTCTTGTTGATACAGGCGATCGCTTCTGCCATCGCTCGACAGAATGGGGATCCGGACGCTCTCTACCTGGCCGCTGCGGATGATGCGGACTGTTCTGTGGGTTGAAGCGACTTCGCCTTCTGCGTAGTCCCGCGAGGATCGTAAGGCGAGAGTCAGGGAGCCGACGGCTTGCGACGACGTCAGGATCTCAGCCTGTTCCCGTGTCAACTCAAGTGTCGCCGTCTTTCCGACCGTCGGTTTCAGCTTTGCCGGCTCATCAGCGGCGCCCTCGTAGGCCTGATCAATGGCGAGGACCGCGACGTTGCGCAGGATCGCGCGCGAAACGTGCCGTGCCCTCGAATTGCTTGCAGTCTTTTCCTCGACAGTGTGCATCACATCGACCCGGTCAGACGGCAAAATAAAGCCGCCAGCCGCGGTCTCGGCGCTGACGCGCACCGCCATTGCGACGCGCCCTGATGGAAGGGCGCGCGCCAGAAGGCCCGTCGTATCGCCCCCCAGTTTCGCCTCGTTGATCGGCTCATTCAGCAGCATACGCGCAAGAGTCACAGACCCGGAAAGCGTTTGCGGAGCCTCCGGGCGGCTCGACTGTGTAATGAAGCCTGCGCCAACGGCATCTTTCGGCCAGACCTGCCATTTCATGTGCTCATGTGCGAGCTTGTGTCCGCGCGGCGCATCTACGGCCATTACGAGCACATGTTCCATGTCCGGCGTCTTCTGGGTGGCGGAAACAGTAACGGCCGGTCCCCTGTGCGCCGCCAGCCACGCTGCTGCTGAACCCGTGAGCAGAGCGATGACCAGGAGTCCTATACGGAGCATTTTGCGCCCTCAGTTGAACGGAAGAAGGAGGGTGTTGAACACAGCAGACTTGGGAAGAACAAACAGCGCCGCCCCGGCGAGCGGGACAGCCAATGGCATCGCCGGACTCTTGTGCAGACTATTTATCCAAGGTGTATCTACCGGTGGGGCAGGGAGCGCGCGGAAGGCCAGCAGGAGAAGGCCGAAGACGCCGCCAAGAGCGGCTGTCCAGAAAAGGAATTCGATTGCATGATCTGCGCCTGCCCAAAGCATGAGACTTGCCGCAAATTTAACATCGCCTCCGCCAAGGAGGCCGCAACCAAACAGAATCACGCCGCAGACGAGCACAAGCGCTGCTGTTGTGATTGACGATCCAATGGCGTGGATAGGCGGGCCCGCGATCGGAATCGCGGCGATGTACGCGAGCGCGATAAGAGCCGATGTCCAATTGCCGATTCGCATGGAGCGAAGGTCGCTGAGCGCCGCAAGGGCGATCAGGGAGATGGTCAGAAAACACAGGGCCGGCCCTGCATAAATTGTGATGCTCATGGTCTCGACTGCATCGATGGATACGCGCTGATCTTTCTGCAGAAAGTCACGGGGCGCCATTACGCCAAACAGTCGGCGGACCTCGGTCAGGCGGCCTAATCTTCGAGCCGCGAATCGCATTTATGATTATGAATGAAATAATTTTGTGATACAAAAGTAACCATGCCGTGCGTCCGCTGCGCACGAAATGTCGCGGGGGAAGATTGATGAAAAGGCCCAGCTATGCACTTGTGATTTACGCTTGCGCCATGGGTACATGCTTGTGGTCAAGTACGATCAGCTCGGCAGAGATCATCACGACATCTGAAGGGCGCCTGGGACGCACCACTATCCGGGTGAACCACTCCGAGACTCTCCGTGTGCCGTCCGCCTACGCCGATATTGTGGTGGGCTCTCCGGAGATCGCAGATGTTCTCCCGATAGCCGACCGTTCAATTTACATCCTCGCAAAAAAGATCGGGACCACGAATGTCACGGTGTTCGCTCCCGACAAGCGGCTCATCGGCGTTCTTGACGTTCAGGTGACCCCCGATAATCGCCTCGTCGAGTCACGTATCAGGTCATCGGTGCGCGGCGCGCGTGGTGTCAGGGTCACGAACGCCGACGGGGCTTTGCTGCTCGCCGGGCAGGTCGATGACGCCGTGAGCGCCGAGCGGGCTATGGCTATAGCTGCTGCTTTCTCGACTGGCGCCCCCATCAACGCGATGCAGATCGCAAGCCCGCAACAAGTGTTGCTGGAGGTCCGGGTCGTTGAAGCAAGCAGGAACGCAGGGCGGGAGCTTGGCGTGCGATGGGATTTCGCAGGCCAGCGCGTTCGCGCCGAGACGGGGGTTGGTTCAGGCCTCGTGAAGGATGCCAGAGGAAACGTCGGGCTGGTGACGCAACTCCTCAGCGGCTCAACACCCTTCGGCGTCGTTTTCAGCCGCATTATTCAGAACGGCGGCGCCACCCTCGACGTGACGCTTCAGGCGTTGGAGGAGAAGCGTCTCGTACGCAGGTTGGCGAGTCCGAACCTCACCGCGCTCTCGGGCAGCACGGCCAGCTTCCTCGCAGGCGGCGAGTTTCCGGTGCCTGTCGGAGGCGAGGTCAACGGCCTTGGAGCGGTGACCAGCACGAACATCGTCTTCAAGAAGTTCGGCGTCATGCTCGAGTTCATGCCAACGGTTCTCGCCGATGGACAGATCAACCTTAGAATTTCTCCCGAGGTCAGTGAGCTCGATTATGCCAATGTGGTCCGCAATGTGAGTATTACGATCCCATCCATTGTTGTAAGGAGAGCATCGACTGAGGTGGTTTTGCGCAGCGGACAGAGCTTCGCTGTTGCAGGGCTTATGGCTGAATCCGGCCGAACTGAAACTGCGCAGCTGCCATGGATCGGCGCCGTTCCAGTGCTTGGAGCATTATTCAGAAGCCAGTCGTTTCAGAAGCGCGAAACCGAACTCGTCATTCTGGTCACAGCGCACCTTGCTCATCCAGCGACGCCGTCGGACCGTCTATCTTCGCCTACTGATCGCACAATCCCTGCCAATGATATCGATTTCTTTTTGAACGGCCGATCCGAACTTGAAAAGAACTATCGATATTATGTGGAGCGTGGACAGGGAATCGTCGGTCCTTACGGTCATGTGCTCGACGTCCGGCGAACTGGCAAGGCGGCTCCTTTGGTCGCGCGATACTGAATACAGGAGCGTCCCGTGAGCGAGAAAAAGAGCTACCCCTCCGTGACTTTCGTGCTTGTGATGCTTCTGTCTGGTTGTTCCGAATACATAGACAGGCGAGAAGGAATCAGCATTGCGGGCGGCGACGCGGTGCGCGCCAATATCGCCGTTCATGTGATTGATCCCTGGGCCGCGGGCGCTCATAAGCGATCGATTATGATCGATTCCGAGCGGCAAACTGCGCGGGCAAGGGCCTTTAACGCTGGAATTGCTACGCCCGAAGGTGGGGGCAACGGCGCTGCGGGAGAGATTGAGACGCAGGCGCAGTGATGAACTGGCGTCGGCCTAATCCGCTCGTATGCGCCCGCCTGTCTGTCTGGTCGAATGGCGTCGAGCCCGTTCTTCCGCGATCCTGAGATTGTGGTTGGGCAAAGCGCTCATCGCCCTATCGAAGACAGGAGACATCAAATGCTCAAGACGCTCGCAAGGTTCTTTAAGGACGAATCCGGCGCCACCGCGATTGAATACGGGCTCATTGCAGCGGGAATTTCTGTGGCGATTGTCGCGATCCTGCCGACGATTGGAGAAAGCCTGTCGAAGACGTTCACCACGATCAACGGCGCGCTCTGATCGGCCGTTCTTTCGTGATGCAGATTTTCGGGACGCCCTCGTGGGCGTCCCGAGTACGTCTGAGGCATCAAGATGTTTGGACGTCGACGGCTTGAAGCGCCTGCAACCCCTGATCATCCTCAGGAAAAGCAGCCTGCGGGACAGCGCATGGAGATCATGCCGTCCACTGCAAAGACCTTTCTTCTAAGGAAGACGGATGAATTTCATGGTTTGAAGCGACAGGCGTTCGCGGCGCTCCTCGATATCGTCGATGTGGCGCAACTTGCGAACCTGAGTCCAGAAAAGGCGCGAGCAGAGATCCGGTCAATCCTTATCGACGTGATCGAAGCCAGGAAAGTCGCCCTCTCGACGAGCGAGCAGGAAACTCTCCTCCACGACATATGTAATGATGTGCTCGGTTACGGCCCGCTCGAACCATTGCTGGCGCGGGACGACATCAACGACATCATGGTGAACGGATACGATAGCATCTACATCGAGGTGGGCGGACGGATCCAGAAAACCGACATCCGCTTCCGCGACAACGCGCAACTTCTTGGCGTATGTCAGCGGATTGTCAATCAGGTCGGGCGGCGCGTCGATGAGGCGTCGCCTATTTGCGATGCGCGCCTGCCAGATGGTTCGCGTGTCAACGTGATTGCGCCCCCGCTCGCGATCGACGGGCCGACGCTCACCATTCGCAAGTTCAGGCAAGACAAACTGACACTCGATCAGATCGCATCATTCGGGGCGATTTCGCCAGCGGGCGCTGAGATTCTCAAGATCATCGGACGTGTGCGATGCAATGTCCTGATATCTGGTGGAACGGGATCCGGGAAGACGACGCTTCTCAATTGTCTCACCAATTATATTGAGGCTGATGAGAGAATCGTTACTTGCGAGGACGCGGCGGAATTGCAGTTGCAGCAGGCGCACGTGGTTCGTCTTGAGACGCGGCCCCCGAACCTTGAGGGTGAGGGGCAGATCACCATGCGCGATCTTGTGCGCAACTGTCTTCGCATGAGGCCTGAGAGGATCATCGTTGGCGAAGTGCGTGGTCCTGAGGCGTTTGATCTTCTCCAGGCCATGAATACGGGCCACGATGGATCCATGGGAACTCTCCATGCCAATTCGCCTCGCGATGCGATTTCCCGCATGGAGTCGATGATCACAATGGGTGGCTTCTTGCTACCGTCCCGCACAATCCGCGAAATGATCGCCACGACTGTAGACGTCATTGTTCATGCGCAACGTCTCCGCGATGGATCGCGCCGGATTACGCACATCACGGAACTGATCGGCATGGAGGGTGATGTTCCCATCACCGAGGATTTGCTTGTCTATGAGGTGAGCGGTGAGGACGCTACGGGGCGTATACTTGGCCGCCATCGTTCAACTGGCATTGGGCGGCCGCGTTTCTGGGAGCGCGCTCGTTACTTTGGTGAGGAAAAGCGCCTCGCCGCGGCGCTGGACGCAGCAGAAGGGTGAACCGTCGTGGATGTTGAGTCAGCGCGCACCGTATCCATATTCACCCTGACGAGCATCGCCAGTTTCTTTCTTCTGATTACTCTGCTCGATCCCGATCTTAATTGTTCAGCCAGATTGCTTGCGCGGGCTCGGGCTTTTGCGCCGGGGAGAGATGCCCGCGGCGCCACCAGCGACAACGCTCGCAGGCAGTCTGTGGAAGCGCTTCTAAAAGAGGTGGATGGAGCGCAGGGCGTCTCCCGCATGGGGATGGCCGATCGCATACGACAGGCCGGGCTGCGATGGACGCTTAAGGCGTTTCTTGGCGTCTGTGGCGCTGTCTCATGCCTATGTTTTCTGGTCGCCTACGGTATTATCGGCCTTCCTGGTGTCGCTGTCGCCCTGTTTGCTCCGGGTGTTGGCATGGCGCTTCCCTGGATCTACATCGAGCGACGCCGGAGGCGTCGCTTTGGGGCGTTCGCGACCGAGTTCCCCAACGCTGTCGATATCATCGTCCGCGGCATCAAGTCGGGCCTCTGTGTTAGCGATTGCCTGCGCATAATCAGTACCGAGGCAAAAGAACCCGTTGGCAGCGAGTTCCGGCAGATTGTCGAGGACCAGACCATGGGTCTGCCGCTTGCTGATGCCGTGCAACGACTGCCGCGGCGCATGCCGACAGCAGAAGCAAAGTTCTTCGCCATCGTGGTGAGCATCCAGGCGAGGTCGGGGGGCAGTCTGGCCGAGGCCCTGGGCAATCTCTCGAAGGTGCTGCGCGACCGCAAGAAGATGGAAAGCAAGGTCAAGGCCATGAGCGCTGAGGCGAAAGCGTCTGCCAGCATCATCGCCAGTCTGCCTCCAGCAGTCGCAGGGCTCATGTACCTCACGAGTCCAGCCTATGTCTCAATTCTATTCACGGAGCCTACTGGCCACCTCGTCATGTTAGCCTCTGCGGTGTGGATGGCGACCGGCGTCCTTGTCATGCGCAAGATGATTCACTTCGACTTCTGAGGGCGCAATGTCCACCCATGCAATCAACGTCGAGTCCCTGATCCCGCTACTTGCGGGCGCTTGCGCCGCCGCAGTCGTGTTGCTGGCGCTGTGGCCGCTTTTGATTCCGGACAAGGCTTCGCAGCGGGCGGAACGCATCATCAAGGAGCGCTCGCCTGCTTTACGGCGGGCGCGCGTAACAGCGAGTGCAAGCGAGGAGAGAGTGAGTCTCGGCATAGAAGCAAAACCCCTCGCACAGTTGATTTACGAGCGGTTCAATCTTGTGTCACAGGCGGACGATAGCGCCATCGTACAGAAGTTGCAGATGGCCGGGTACCGCGGGAAGGCGTGCCTCGTGACGTTTCTCGCTGCGCGCGTCGTCGGCCCGTTGGGCGGCGCCGCTGCCGCCGCGTCCTACTTGTCGCTACTGTCCGCTGCGCACCTGTCAGTCGCGGTCACATGGGCTGCGGTTGTCGTCGGCGCAATCGCTGGTTACTACGCGCCCGGCATTTATGTTCAGAACCGAATAGCCAAGCGACAACTGGCGATTCGGCGGGCGTGGCCAGAGGTGCTGGATCTGCTGCTCATCTGTGTTCAGTCGGGAATGTCTCTCGACAGCGCCATCAAGCGCGTCGCCGATGAAGTCAGCACTCAGTCCATCGAGGCGGCGGAAGAACTCACCGTGCTGTGCGCGGAACTATCCTATCTGCCCGACCGCGGGCAGGCGTTTGACAATCTTGCCAGACGCACTGGTCTTGATTGCGTCAAGGCAGTCGTCACAAGTTTGGCGCAAGCGGAGAAGTATGGCACAGCGGTCACGCAGGCCTTGCGGGTTCTGGCGCAGGAGAGTCGCGATCAGCGCATGAGCGAGGCGGAAAAGAAGGCCGCAGCCCTGCCGCCGAAGCTCACGGCGCCGATGATCGTGTTTTTCCTGCCCGTGTTGTTTGCGGTGATCCTCACACCTGCGGTTATTCAGGTCATGAGGTTGTAACTCCGGGCGCCGCTTACCGCGCCTGCTTGCCTTCCGCCCCGAAACTCGCAAGGATGCCCCAAACGATGCGCCGAGTGGCGATCACAAACGGGCAGGAAACTCCGGAGGTTCTTATGGGTCGCTTGCTGCGATCGCTTACCCTGACAACGGCCATGGTCATGTGTTCTGCGGCTTACGCGCAGCCGGCCGCCGATTTCTACAAGGGAAAAACGATCCGCCTGATCGTCGGCTTCAGCACAGGGGGTGGGTATGACCAGTACGCGCGCCTTCTCGTGCGCCATATCGGGCGTCACACGCCTGGCGCGCCCACATACATCGTCCAGAACATGCCCGGCGCAGCGAGCCTCAAGTCGGTGCTCTACCTCGAGCAGGGTGTGCCCCACGATGGGCTGACAATGGTCACCTTCAATCCGGGCCTGCTGTCGCAGTCTCTAACGATCCCGGGAAAGGTGCCGGTTGATTTTCGCAGGTTCGGGTGGGTTGGCAATATCAGCGAGGATTTCCGCGTCTGCTTCACGTGGCATGCGCGCAAACTTCAGTCGTTCAAGGATGTGCAGGGGGCGAAGGAGATCGTCTTCGGAACGACAGGCGTCGGCACTTCCGCCTACATCGAGGGGCGTATGCTGAGCGACCTCTTCCGCGTGAACGTCCGGCAGGTGCAGGGTTACCCGGGCTCCGCTGACAAGCGCATCGCCATCGAGCGCGGCGAACTGGATGGGGACTGCGGCTCCTGGACCAGCCTGCCAGACGATTGGTTGCAGACCAACAAGATCAACATCTTTGTGCGCTTCTCGCGCAATCTCACTCCCGACATGCCCAAAGACATCACGTTCGCCGGAGACTTGGTGAGCGATGCGGAAACCCGCGCTGTGTATGACTTGCTGATGGCTGGAGCGGAGATTGGCCGGCCCTACGTCACCTCTTCCGGCACGCCTGCGGACCGTCTCGCGGCCTTGCGCTCCGCCTTTGACGCGACCATGGCGGACAAGGAGTTCAGAGCTGAAGCCGTCAAGCAGAAGCTGGAGGTCAATCCGATAACAGGCGCACAGGTGCTTGAGCGTTTACAGGGCATCTATGCGTCGCCGCCGGCGGCCGTCGCCCGTGCGCGCACCATCTCCGGCGAGTGATCAGGGCAGCCCGTTTGCGGGAACGATCAGCGGCGTGAAACCAAACACGCCCGGCATGTCAGGGTCCACGCTCACGCGAACGGCGTGGACCTGTCGGTCGCCGAAGACCATCAGCTTCAACGCGCCGGGAGATGGTTTTCCGCTGGCGCCGTTGAAGCGCGCGATGTCGAAGGTGTGCTCGTCGCCGTAAATCACAAGAAGGGGGCGTTTGAAGCGGTGGGCACCCTGATCGATCGCCTCGACGATGTCGCCGAAAGCCATTTGGCTTGTGGCCGACTGTCTTCTCGGATGAACGTTCCCCTGCCAGGCGATCACCAGCGCTTTCGCATCCGCCTTGATTGCGTGCTGGAACGTGCGTTCGATCCACGCCAGGTTAGCGCGGTTGCGCCGGCTGAACTCATCGACGGTGGCAGGCCGCGAGGGATCATAGTTGTTATTCGAACCGACTACGTGGGCCGTTGCGAAGTGCACGCCGTTGCGTTCGAAGCGTACATTCTCATGGAACTCTGCGAACTCGGGCATCACGAGCGACTGCGCCTCTACAACGATTGGCGCCTTGCCGAGACTGCGCCCGGGCGAGGGAAACATGAGGCTGCGGAGTTTGACGAGACGCTCGAGTGGATCGAACCGCCCGCCCAGCGGACGGTGGCAATCAGTCCACTCGTTGTCGCCCGGCGTGTAGATCAGGGGCGCCTCTATGCGCTCAAGTTGCCGCGCCGAGCGAGCTAGATTTTCATCAGAGCACTCGGCCCGGCCGGAAATGATGTCGCCAACATGAATCACGAGCGCAGGTTTGCGCGCGTTGATGGCGTCAATCAGGTGATCGACCTTCGCGTAATCCTCCGGCGTGTAGGGCATGTCGCCCATAGCCACGAACTCGAATGCACGCGATTGTGCGAGCGCCGCAGGCGCGGCGCCCGTCAAGCAGAGCAGGATCCCGAGAACACGCCCGAACATATGCCCTCACCGTGAAGCTTTGATTCGCGGAGGGTATAGCGCAGGCGTGACACTGGGGCGACGCCTCTCTCAGACGGCAGGCCCCTTGAGTTGCGGGGTCTGGATTACGCCTGTGAGGTCTTCCGCCGGAATCCGCATGATCGCTTCCTCATCGAACACGTCCCCCATGAGCGACGATGCGCCAGAAGCCTTCAGCGCCTCCAGAAACTTGCGGTGTATGCGCGGATCCTGATCCTCGTACTCGATCTGGCGGCCGCCCTGCTTCACGGACGTGGATCCGCCGCCCTCGTTGCTCACGCGGCGCAGAGAAATGAAGGGATAGCGCGCGCTGCCGATGCTGCAGGCAAGATACCGCGCCGGCTCGTCGCAGGTGTTGAAGTGCTGGTGAAACATCCAGAACGGCGGCGTGTACATGATGCCGTGGCGCCAGGGCAGTTCGACGAACTCGGAGTCGCCATCGTACCAGAGCAGTGAATAACCCTGACCGCTGACCGCGTGAACGTGGGTGCCCGCGGCATGGCGATGCGCCTTCTTGTACCGTCCGACGGGTATCTCGGAGGTATGCGAGTGCATGGTCCCATCAGCGAGTTGGAAGAACACGTTGCGCGAGCCTTTTCCGCGGGTGTTCAGGTCGTACAATTTGAAGCTGGTGAGATCGGGCACGAAGTTCGTGTCCCACACGTTGATCTGGCCCGCGCCCTTCAGTCTGTCGAAGGCGCTGTGCTCGCCTTCGCCCTTGAAGCGGCTTGGTTCGCCGATGCGCTCTGGAAACTTGAACGGATTGGCGAAGATGAAGTCTTCGTTGTGGTAGTGGTTGAGCGCCAGCGGCAGGTCATTGGTGCAGGACAGGCGCGCTGTCTCGCGTCCTGACGTATTGAAGATCTGGTACTCGCAGTTGAGGGGAATGGCGAAGAGCGCCTTTGGCCCCCACTCGAAGGTGTTTTTCTCCCCGTTGGGCAGCCACACCGTTGTTGAGCCGAAGCCCGCCAGCACGAAGAAGAAAGCTTCATGCACATGCTTGACGGGCTTTGTCTTCTTTGCGGGGCTGATTTCGAGAACATAGTTCGCGCAGAAATCGCCGCGCCCATGGGTGTGCGCAAAACAACCCCGGGCCTCATAATGGGCCCAGTCGCCTGTCTCAAGGGCGAGCAGGTCATGGCCGAAATCGAGATGAACGGGAACGCCCTGCTTCTTCACCCAATCCATGTAAGGATCAAGAAAAACGCGCGCGCCTTCGCTGGTCGTGACTGCCTGCTTCGATTCCGCCATATCCTCCCCCGAGATTTGTTGATGCTCTCGCGGAACTTTCGGCGCAAAGCGCGTTGGGTTCAAGCAGAAAAAGATATGCGCCGCAGCCGCCTCAGGCGTCGCCCCAGACCTCCCGCGCCACCTCGACGCACAACGCCAGCTTGCGCTTCTGGATGTCTTCAGTGATCCGGTTGCCGGGCGCGGTGGAGGCGAATCCGCACTGGGGGCTGATGCAAAGCTGCTCAAGGGCGACGTAGCGCGCCGCCTCGTCGATGCGCCGCTTGAGCATGTCCTTTGTCTCGAGCTCTGCTTCCTTTGAGCTGACGAGGCCGAGAACGATCTTTTTGTTCCTTGGCGCAAAGCGCAGGGGCGCGAAGCCGCCGGCCCGCTCCGTATCGTATTCGAGGAAGAAGCCGTCCACGTCGCAAAGGTTGAACATGGCGTCCGCCACGGCGTCATAGCCGCCTTCGGCCATCCACATGCTTTCGTGGTTGCCGCGGCAGGTGTGCATGGTCACGGTCATTCCCGCCGGGCGATCGGCCACGATCTGCGACACAATGCTCGCGTAGGCGGCTGGCAACGCGTCAGGGTTAAGTCCGTCTGCGGAAACCTGGGCGCGGACCCCTTCGTCGCAGATCGTCGCGAACGAAACGTCGTCGAGTTGCAGGTAAGTGAGACCCGCTGCCGCGAGGTCTGCGACCTCCTCCCGGTAAGCTGCGATCATGTCCGCCCAGAACGCGTCAGGGTCGGGATAAGCGGCGTCGGCGACAACCTTTCGTCCGCCCCGCAGGTGCATGTAGGTCGGCGAGGGGATGCAGACCTTGGGCGTCCGCGATGTCATGGATTTGAGGCGCTCGAAGGAGTCGCGCATGATCGGCTTCGTGCGCCCCACCTTGCCTGTCACGGCCAGCATGGACTTTGTCTGGGCTTTTGCGCCGTCCTTGCCTTTGAAGCTGACCGCGTAGTCGGACAGCGTCGCCTCGATCCCTTCGAAGGCGGTGAGAAAATCCACGTGCCAGAAGGCCCGCCGGAACTCTCCGTCCGTGATCGCCTCCAGTCCGGCCTCTTCCTGCATCGTCACGACAGCGGCGATCGCCTTGTCCTCAATGTCGCGCAGGTCCTCCGGGGAGATCGCTCCAGCCTCTCGCCTCGCGCGCGCTTCCTTGAGATAGGCAGGGCGCAGAAGGCTGCCAACGTGATCGGCCCGGAAGGGTCCGCGGCTCATATCGTGCTCCTTGGTTGAGTGCGGGCGCGGGGGGAAATGCCGCGCCCGTCGTGCGAATTACTGCGGGTTCTTCTGGTTTTCGAAGACAGCGAACTCAATATGGTAGAGTTCGCCGTCCTTGCGCTCGACCCTGCGGATGTAGATGTTCTGCACGATGTCGCGGGTCTGCGGATCAATGGAGATCGGCCCGCGCGGGCTTTCCCACGAAAGCCCCTTGAAGGACTCGATCAGCTTCGGCCCCTCTGTGTTGCCCTTGTTCTTCTCGACAGCCATGTAGATCGCTTTCATGCCGTCGTAGCCGCCCACACCGATCAGGTTGGGTCGCAGATCGTTATTGGCCTTTCGGAAATCGGCGACGAACCTGCGGTTGAGGGCGGAGTCGTGGGCTGCGGAGTAAGCGTAGGAGGTGGTGACGCCGAGCACGCCGTCGCCCATCGCGTTCAACGCTTCGTCATCGAGCGCGTCGCCGGGGCCGATGATCCGCACGCCATCCTGAATCAGGCCGCGGTCGAGCACCTGGCGCATCAGTTGTCCCGCCTGCGGGGCCGGCACGAACAGCATGAGCGCATCCGGCTTCAGATCTTTCGCGCGCTGGAGAAAGGGCGCGAACTCCGGCGCCGCGAGCGGCGCCCGGAGCTGCTCGACCACCCTGCCGCCGAGTTGTTCGAAGCGCGTCTTGAATGCGTTCTGCGCATCAAGGCCCGGCCCGTAGTCGGAGACCAGAGAGACAGCGGTTTTCATGCCGTTCGCGGAAGCCCATTGCGCGATTGGTATCGTCTGCTGGGGCAATGTGAAGCTGACGCGCACGAAGTAGGGCGACGTGCCAACGATCATGCCGGTGCCTGCAACCATGATGACGGCCGGCACGCGCGCTTGCGTGATGATGGGGCCCACCGCCAGCGCGAGGGGGGTGAGGCCGAAGCCGCCGATCACGGCAACCTTGTCGTTGACGATCAACTCCTGCGCGAGTCGGCGCGTCTGGTCGGCGACGCCGGTGTCGTCGCGCACCACGAGTTCGACTTTCTTGCCCGCCACGGTGTCGCCGTTGTGCGCCATAAACAGGCGCGCGCCCGCCAGCATCTGCCGTCCGGAGGCCGCCTGCGGCCCCGTTAGGGGCAGGATCAGGCCAACCTTAACCGTTTCCTGGGCGGCGGCCGGCGCGCCCGGCGCGGCGCCTGCAACGACCAGCGCCGTCGCGGCGATCAGAAGTCTGCGATTGATGGACATGCATTCCCTCTCCCTGGCTGCCGCAGGCGCGGCGCGTGCAATCCATCCCAGGCGTGGCGCCAGTTCGACGGTCTCAGCACAGTTGAACCGTAGTTCGTGAAACGGGATCCCGTCAATGCGTCCAGTGGGTTCTTATTGCGCGTCGGTCCGCCATAAGACATGCAATTGTATCCCGTTACGAACTGGACCGGGAACCTGCTACAGTTTTTAGCCAGTTGAGGGTTAGAGGCTATGAAGCAGGATCCGGAAGCGCTGGTGCGCTTGAGGCAGATGATTCTGGATGGCTCGCTTGCGCCGGGGCGGCGCATTCCAGAAGCTCAGGTGGCTGAGATGCTGGGCCTGTCGCGCACGCCGGTGCGTCAGGCCCTCCCGGTTCTTGAGAAGGAGGGGCTCCTCGTGCGCTCCGGCGCTCGCGGCTACGCGGTGCGCTCGTTCTCGATCAACGACATTGCGCAAGGCGTGGAGCTGCGCGGCGCCCTCGAAGGCTTCGCCGCCCGCGTTCTCGCGGAACGCGGCGCGCCCGCGGCTATCATTGCGCATCTCGACGGCTTGCTCGCTGAAGGCGACGAGATTTTCGCCAAACGCCACCTCGTGGAGGCGGATGAAGAACGCTACGGCGAGATGAACGAGCGTTTCCACGCCGCCATCGTGCGCGCCGCCAATGTGCCCCTTGTCGATGAGCTTCTTGAGCGCGTGAACCGTGTGCCGTTCACCTCGCCGCGCACCATCGCGTTCGACAAGCTCAATCTCATGCAGATGTATGATGACCTCTGGTACGGCCATCGCCAGCATCATGGCATCGTCACGGCGCTGAGGTATGGCGAGGGCGCGCGCGCCGAAGCGCTCTTCCGCGAGCACGTGAACACCCAGAAACACAGCATGAACTTGCGCCGCGAACAGAAGCCGGGCGAGCCGCGCGGCAAATAGCTGCGCGGCAGTTGCCCTTCAGGTGCCGCAAAAAGTTTGCAGGACGCGCTCTCCCGGCTTCGGCGGAATCGCGAGATGCAGCAAGTCCTCGCGCGCTTCATAAGGGTTTTGCACCGCCTCCAGCAGCAGATCGAACGCTGACATATCGTCGCGCGCGGCGAGTTGCAGCGCGCGCTCCACCTGGTGGTTGCGGGGGATGAAGAGCGGATTGACTGCGTCAAGCAAGCGCCGACGCTCCGCCGCTGGCGCTGTCTCCCGCTCGCACCGCGCGCGCCACGTCGCCAGCCATTCCTTGAGAGCCGGCGGGTCTTCCTCCACGCTTGCTTCGCCCTCCAGTCGCGAGGACAGGCTGCGAAACGTGAGGGTGAAATCGAGGTCAGCGTCGTGCATGACGTTGAGGAGGGCGTTGGCGAGATCGAAGTCGCTTTCCTCCTCGCGCAGAAGGCCCAGCTTCGCGCGCATGACGCGAAGCCACTCGCCGCGGAAAACATCCATGAATGTTTCAAGGGCCTCCGTCGCCTTGCGAACCGAGGCGTCCTTGTCTGCGTCAATCAGCGGCAGCAGGGTTTCGGCGAAACGGGCGAGGTTCCATTGGGCGATGGGCGCCTGCTGGCCAAACGCATAGCGTCCCTGCATGTCGATGGAGCTGAAAACAGCCATGTGATTGAAGGCGTCCATGAACGCGCAAGGTCCGTAGTCGATTGTCTCGCCGGCGATCGAGGTGTTGTCGGTGTTCATGACGCCGTGAATGAAACCGACGCCGAGCCACTGCGCGATGAGCCTGGCTTGCGCGCGCAAAACAGCGTTGAAGAGCGCCAGCGCGGAATTTTCCGCGCCTTGAAGATGCGGATAGTGCCGCGTGATCGCATAATCCACGAGCAGGCGCACCGCTTCCTCGTCCCGACGCGCGGCGAAGAACTGGAATGTGCCGATGCGCAGGTGGCTGGCTGCTAGCCGTGTCAGCACTGCGCCGCGCAGGGGCTCCTCGCGCAGAACAGTTTCCCCCGTGGCGGTGGCCGCAAGCGAGCGTGTGGTGGGTATGCCGAGCGCATGCATGGCCTCGCTCACCACATACTCGCGCAGAACCGGCCCGAACGCAGCCCGTCCGTCGCCGCTGCGTGAGAACGGCGTGCGCCCCGAGCCCTTCAACTGCATGTCGAGGCGGCGTCCGCCGGCGAGGACCTCGCCCAGAAGCACAGCGCGTCCGTCCCCCAGTTGCGGCACGAAATGCCCGAACTGGTGCCCGGCGTAAGCGAGTGCGACAGGCTCCGCGCCGTCCGGGACGACATTTCCCGCGAAGATCGCGGCGCGCGCCGCGTCGTCCGTTGGCGGCGCAAGTCCGAGTTCGTCCGCAAGCTTGCGGTTGAACTTCAAAATGCGCGGAGCTTTCACAGGGGTTGGCGAGGTGCGTGTGTAGAAACGCTCCGGCAGCCGCGCGTAGGTGTTGTCGAACCGCATGTGTCGTCGTTCTCCGTGCTGGCGTATGATAACGCGCCCGCGTCGATTTGCGAGCGCGGCTACCATCCGGCGCGGCTCTGGTCTAGAAGGACCGTGTGGCGCGCGCGAGGCGGGGATGAGCACTTCAGTGTGGGAGAGGCCAGGCATTGTCCGCCATGCAGGCGACATCGTGCGCTCATTTCGCCATCTGGTCGGCCGCGATCTTCTTCCGCCGGCTGCGGCTCCGGCGAACCTTGCGGTCATGCTCCGCGACGCGCCCTTCGTCGTTCTGTCTCACGGCCTTGAGGCTGATCCCGTGCTCAACTACGGCAACCGCGCGGCGCTGGCCTTGTGGGAGATGGATTTCGCCGAATTGACGCGAATGCCCTCCCGCGTGACCGCAGAGCCCATGTTGCGGGAAGAGCGCGAGCGCCTGCTCGCGGTCGCCGCTGCGAAGGGTTACATCGACGACTACGCCGGCGTCAGGATCAGTTCATCCGGCCGTCGCTTTCGCATCGAGAACGCCATCATCTGGAATGTGCAGGACGAGAGCGGCGCGCCTCGGGGACAGGCCGCCACGTTTGATCGATGGACGTTCCTCTGAACGCGCCGGCGTCCGCAGACGCCACCTCCCGCGCCTACCGACGCACGATCTGGCTCATCGCGGGCGGCGTCTGCCTTTTTGCGGCAGGGGAGGCGGCGCTGGCGCTTCATCTGGGATCGCGGCAGTTGCTGAAGGACGCCCTCGATTGGGGTTACGACGTGGCGATCTATGCGCTCGCCGCGTTCGTGTTCGGTCGTGGTGCGCGCGCGGAGCAGGCCAGCGCGCTGGCTATCGCGGCAATTCTCGCCGCGGCCGCTGTCCACACCCTCTACGATCTGGCCGACAAGATCTCGAACCCGCGGCCCATCGAGCCTTTCGTCATCGGCTTTTCCGCGATCAGCGCCGCAGCAATTGGCTATGTGATTCTACTCTCGCTGATTCGCTTCCGGCGCGATGAAAATCCGCTGGTGCGCGCCACGTGGGTGTCCACGCGCAACGCGGTGATCGCGACCACGGTGTTCGCCGGCGCAACGTGGGCGACACGGACGGCGAGCGTCCGTTGGCCTGAGTACGCGCTGGATGTGTTCGGCGCCGCGTTGCTGATCCAGGGGGCGTGCGCCATCGTGCTTGCCGCCATGCGGGATCGGCGAACGTCCGGCCTCTGAATGTTTGCGCCTGCGCGGCGCAGGCGCCATGCTGCGGCTCGCCACTGAAGCCGGATACATGCGCGCGCCAGTTCCTGTCACCACGACCGATCTCCTCAAGCTCGCCGGCCTGACGCTGGTGCTGATCGACCATTACGGCCTGTTTTTTGACCCCAACGCCGATTGGTGGCGGGTTGTCGGACGCGGGGCTGCGCCAGTCTTTTTCTTCCTGATCGGCTTCGCGCGCACGCGCACCGTGCCGTGGATGTGGATCGTCCTTGGGGCGATCCTGACCGCGCTTGATGCATTCGTCTCGGATGGGCTGGAGGATGTCTCGCTCAACATCCTGTTCAACTTCGCTCTCATCCGGCTGGTCTCTCCATGGATCGAGCGTCACGTCCTCGAACGTCGATGGGGACTGCCGGCGCTTGCGATTCTCTGCGTCGCGTTGATCCCGCTCGCTGGCCTGCTGCTTGAATACGGCGCTTCCGGTTGGCTTTGGGCGCTGGTGGGCTTCGCCGCGCGCGAAGCCCTTGTTTCGCGCGACGTTCATATCCGCCGCATGCGCAACATGGTCGCGACGATTGCGTTGTCTGCATATGTCGTCAGCGAGAGCATCGACTTTGAGTTCGACGCGCTCCAGACAGGCGCGCTATTTGGGCTGATGGCGGCGCTGACGGCGGCTTTCCTGCATTTTCGTCGCGTGGACGCGCCGGGGAGCTTTCCCGCGCCCCTCTCGCGAAGCGTTCACTGGATCGGTCGGCGGTCTCTGGAGATCTACGCGGTATCGCTTTTCATCATGCAGGCGCTCGGCTACGCGCTCGAAATCGGCGTTGATGAGGATGAGGAAAGCTGAGGCTTCATCCTTATGGCGGCGACTGCTAGCATAGGCGCGCCGCTCCGAAGAAGCGGCGGGAGGAGCCCATGGATATCACGCTATACTACGCGCCAAACACATGCGCGCTGGCGCCTTTTATCTCGTTGCGGGAGGCGGGAGCCGACTTCAAGGTGAAAGCGCTCAACTTTCGCAAGAAGGAGCAGATGGCGGCCGACTACATGGCGATGACTCCGAAGCATAAGGTGCCCCTGCTCATCGTGGACGGGCGCGGGCTTACGGAAAATCCCGCCATTCAGCTCTGGATCGCGCGTACGTTCCCGCAAGCCCGCCTGCTGCCGCAAGATCCCTGGCGCGAGGTTGAGGCTATCTCGGTGCTTTCGTGGTGCGCCTCCGGGATCCACCCGCACCTCAGCCGCATCAATTCGCCGGAGAAGTACTGTTGCGCAGATGTTTCCGTAGAAGAGGCCAAAGCCCTGGGCTACCGGTTTCTGGACGAGAACTTTCAGGTTCTTGAAAAGATGCTGAGTGGCCGCGAGTTTCTATTCGATCACTTCACCGCGGCGGATGCTCACATGTTCTGGTGTCTGCGCCGTGCGCAGCAACTCGGCTTCGACCTTGCAGGTCTGCCGAATTGCCTCTCGTACTTTGATCGTATCTCGCAGCGTCCGAGTGTACGCGACGTTGTCGCGTTCGAGGCGCAGACCCTCGCCGCGTTTGCCGCATGATGTGCGGCGCCCGCGCGGGCGCCGCCAAAGCCTTTACTTCAGCAGGTGGCCGAACTTCTGGCGCGCCAGCTTGCGCATCTCGGGCGGCGGCTGGTTCACCTTCGGGTACTGGTCCTTCCAGTAGAACGGCTTGCACGCGTCAATAATGGCGCGGCTGTTGGTGAAGTCGCCCTTCGCCTTGCGTTCCGGCTCAATACGCGGATCGAGCGGCGTCGACCATGCATTCGTGATGATGTCGATGGACGTCGCCGGGTCCGAGCGGGTGAGCACGGCCCACATCACTTCCTCAAGACTCGACACATCGATGTCGTCATCGACGACGATCACATATCGCCCCGCATACGCGCCCGAATGGCACATGGCGGCCACATGGCCGGCCTGCTTGGCGTGGCCGCCATACCGCTGCTTGATCGCCACAGCGAGGAGAAGGCGCGCGTTGCCGATCTCATGGGCCCAGACGCTGGTGACGTCGGGCACGCCAGCCTTGGTGATGTTTTCCCGCACGATGGCTGAGCGCGTGAGCGCGCGGTAGCGCGAGATTTCATCCGGCGGGCGCTGTGGCGCGCAGCCCAGCAGCATGGGGTCATTGCGATAGTAGATGGCCTTGATGTCCATCACCGGTTCGTCGCGAACATCGGAACCATAATAGCCGAACCATTCGCCGAACGGACCCTCCGGAGCGACGTTGCCGGGTTGCACGTAACCTTCGATCACGATCTCGGCGTTCGCAGGGACGGGAAGCCCCGTGATCGGCGTTTTGACGAGTTCCACGGGTTTGCCGCGCAGGCCGCCGATGACTTCGTATTCGCAAACGCCGTAGGGAATTTCGCTCGACGACATCAGGAACGACATCGGGTCGCAGCCAACGACGATCGCCACTGGCATGGGCTCGCCGCGCTTTTCGTACTTGTCGCGCATGATGCGCCCGTGCTTGCCGGGCGAGATGTAGAAGCCGACGCGCTTCTCATCATGGATCATGACGCGGTAGGTGCCGCAGTTGATCCAGCCCTCTTCTGGATCACGCGTGACGTTGAAAGAGCCAGTTCCAATGTAGCGTCCGCCATCCTCCGGATGCCACATGGGCGTGGGGAACTTCGTCACGTCCACGTCCTCGCCCTTCATCACGTTTTCGAAGATGGGGCCGTCGTTGACGAAGACAGGCGGAATGCGCTTCAGGTCCGCCATGTAGTTTGTGCGGAAGGCTTCGCTGAGTTCGAGCTTGTTAAGATGGTGCGGGAAGCCGAGTGTCATCTTCTGGCGGTCTCCGCCGAAGAAGTTCACCAGCACGCGACTGCCAGGCAATGTGCCGGGCACATCCTCGAAGATGATGCATGGCGCGGACTCTTCGTGCAGGACGACCTCAGCCGCCATGCCAATCTCTTGCTGCCAGCTGAGCCCCTTGACGCGCTTGACTTCACCCATCTCCTCGGCAAGCGCAAGCCACTCGCGAAGGTCTTCGTATTGCAGGTTGGGCGTGATCGCCTTCGCCTCGGTCATATCATCTTCCTCTTGCGAATGAGTGCCTCAGGCCAGAAGTCTGGCGGCGCGATAGGCCGCCTTCGCGCCCTCATGCAAGGGCACGCCGCTGAACTCGAATGCGCTGGCGCCCTGCGTCCGCAGGGGCTCGAAAAGATCCGGCAGCCCTGTATAGAGCGGCTCCAGTTGCGTCAGCGCGGTTGCGTTGTCGACAATGGCGGCCACGACGCTCTTCACCATGGCGGCGTCAGCGCGCGCGTGGGTTACGATCACATTCACCACCGCCGGCTGCGCTGTTTCATGCGTGACGCAACGCAGTTGGCCCGGCAACAGCCGCGTCGGCCGATACAGAGGCTGAAAAGCGAGTACGCGTGCGAGGTCGTCGCCCCATTCAAGAATACGCAGGTCTGTGTCCTGATCCAGGGCGCTCATCACGCGGTTGGGGATCGGGCATTGCAGTTGCGCATCGACCTCGCCAGCACGAAGCGCTTGCGCGCCCTGGGCGAAGTCGAGATTGATGACAGTGACGTCGCCCGCCTCGAAGCCAAGCGCGCGAAACATCGTGTCGGCGTGCTGCGCCATGCCGCTTTTCGCCGGCCCCACGCAGACGCGTCGCCCGCGCAGATCAGAGACGGCTTTGAGCGGAGAGTCGGCGCGAGCGATGAAGAAAAGCGGACCTGCGTTCGCTGGAGCAACCATGCGCAGGTCGATGGGAGCCTTGAAGGGCGCCTCGCCGCGCAGCGCGCGGCCGATCCAGTTCGACGCCATGAAGCCGAAATCAATGGAGCCGCGATCAAGCTCCTCCGCGTTTTCAATGCTCGCGGACAGGGCGGTCACCACATCGACTTTGCTCGCGACGCCCTTGCTTTCCAGCAAGGTCTTCAGCGCTACGCCTTGGGCGAGAAATGTGCTTCCCGGTTCGGCGGTGCCGATACGCATATGTCCTCCCGCGACGCTCTGGCGTCCCTTTTTTATTGCGCCACCAAGTAAGGAGCGGCCTTGCATCGTGTCAAGTCGCCGCCAGCGCCCGCGTCAGTAGCCCATCATCTTTGTGACGCGCGCGACAAGCGGCTTGGGCGCGGCGTAGAGTTCTTGCACGAACGATTGCATGCGCTCTCCATCGAGCGGACGTATTTCGAGGCCGCGCTTGGTGGCGGTCGCCACGAACTCGGGGTCCGCGAGAGTGGCTGCGAGCGCCTTGCGCAGAATGGCGACGCGCTCTGCTGGGACGCCGGGCGGCGCAGCGACCGGCCGCGCCACTTCAAGCTGACCGAAGATGAGGTTGAACGCTTGGCGATCATCATCGGATTTAATGAGATCAGCGGCGTTGGGCACGTTCGGCAATTCAGGGTGGCGCTCCAGCCCCATCTGCACAACGATGCGCAACTCGCCGGTGTCGAGATACTTCTGGTACGATGACTTCACGCTGGACATCCAGAGACCGCAGCTTCCGTCCACCTCGCCGCGCTCGGCGGCAAGAACCACGTCGCGTGTCCCCTTGTAGCCGTGGATGATCTTGATCTTTGTGCCCAGCAGCGTGTTGAGCGCGATGGCGTCCTGCGTCATCGAGGTTGTGGCGCCGTAGGAGCCGACCAGCGTTTCCGTCGCCCTCAGGCTTTCGAGCGAAGTTCCCCTGCCGCGGTTCCAGAAGCCGCAGGTGGTCACTTCGCGGTTGGCGTTGCCGAGCCAGTTGAACTTTGTGGCGTCGAACTGGACGCCGGCGATCCCCCACATGGGCTCAAAAGCGATCCAGCCGCCGAACACGCCGATGCTCGTGCCGTCCTTCGGCGCCACATTGTAAAGCCAGTTCGCAGTGACGCGCCCGCCGGCGCCCGGCCTGTTCTGGGGCGTGACGGTGGGAGAGCCTGGGACGTGGCGGCCGAGGAACTCCGCGATTACGCGGCCGTACGCGTCGAAACCGCCTCCAACATCGGCTCCGATGTCCACGGAGATGGTCTTGCCCCGGTAGAAATCAGCCTGTGCGAATGCAGGCGAGGTAGCTAACGCGCACACACATGATGCGGTCGCCAGCGCGAGACGTGCGCTCATGACGTTTCCCCCTGTCGGCCCGCGTTCTGGTCGCGGCTTTGACGAACGAAGCGAGGCTAGGCGAATTCGGCCTCGTGTTCAAGCAATCGCGCGAGAGCTTGTGTCCCGGGCGCAGCGTGTTATTTTCCGCCGCAATCCGGGCTGAAGCCGGAAACGGGAGGACGCACGACCGAAACCGGTCGTAGCGGGAGGCGAGTCGCACACATGAAGTATCGCCGTCTGGGCCGCACCGGGCTCGAGGTTTCGGAAGTGTCGTTTGGCACGGGCGATAACGCCGGGCTCATGACCATTGCGCCTGAAGAGGATCGTTTCGGCGCGTTCGAGCGCGCCCTGGAGATTGGCGTAAATTACTTCGACACATCTCCTGATTACGGCAAAGGCCGTGCTGAAGAGAATCTTGGGCGGGCCCTGCGGCGGTTTGCAGGCGCAGCCGGGCGGCCGTTGTATGTCTCCACCAAGGTGGAGATCATGGCCAACGACTTTGATGACATCGCGGGCGCTGTGGTGCGCTCCACGGAGGCGAGCCTCGCCCGCCTTGGCGTTGAGTCCATCGATGTGATGATGATCCACAATCCGCCGCGGCATGTGCGTGATCCCTCTGTCGCGCATTGGCATCCGCTCACGCCAGACGACATGCTGGGACCAGCGCTTGAAGGGCTTGAGAAGGTTCGCGCACAAGGGAAGGTCCGTTGGTTCGGCTTCACATGCGAGAATGCGGAAGCCTCCGCGGTCAAACAGGTGATCGCCTCGGGAAGCTATGACGTCATCAACTGCTGGTACAACATGGTGAACCCCACCGCCGGCTTCATCATGCCCGACGGTGTGCGCTACGGACAAGGTTATGATAACTACGATGGCATCATCACCCATGCAGGGGAGCATGATGTGGGCGTCGCAGTCATCAGGCCGCTTTCTGGCGGCGCGCTCACGCCGCAGGTGATCGAGGCCGGAGCCGCGGGGCGTCATCGTCACGCGGGCGGAATCTACACGCGCAAGCCCGCCACGTTCCGGCCCGAGATCGAGCGAGGGCGCGCGTTCGCTTTTCTGCATCAGGAGAGCCGCACGTTGCCGCAGGCCGCATATCAATTTGCGCTCGCTCATCCGGCGGTTTCCACCATTGTTGGCGGTTTCTCCGATATGGCGCAGTTGCAGGAGATTGCGCGGATCGAGGCGCTTCCGCCGCTTACAACCGACGACTGGGCGCGCATCCGCGCCGCCTACGCCGCTAATTTCTATCTCGACGCCGTCGCGCAAGACTAAGAAAAACCCGGGAGAACGAACATGCTCACCGCCGAGAAGAACGATGTGCTCTGCCGCACAGGCGCGAACACGCCGATGGGCCGGCTGATGCGGCGGTATTGGCTTCCCGTTTGTCTCGGCTCCGATCTCGTCGCTGGCGGCGCCCCCAAACGCGTGCGGTTGCTTGGCGAGGATCTCGTCGCGTACCGCAGTCCGGACGGTTCGATTGGTCTTATTGAGGAGGCGTGCCCGCATCGCGGCGTGTCGTTGGCGCTTGCCCGCAACGAGGAATGCGGCTTGCGCTGCCTGTATCATGGCTGGGTGATGAACGGCGACGGGCAGGTGGTGGAGACGCCCGCGGAGCCCGAAGGCAGCCGCATGAAGGAGCGCGTGCGGTTCTCGTCTTATCCCTTGCGGGAATCCGGGGTGTTCGTGTTCGCCTGCATGGGGCCGCGGGAGCTGGCGCCGCCGCCGCTCGACTTCGAGTTCGCGGATCTGCCTGCGTCCCATGTGCTTGTCATGCGCTCTGTCGAGGAGTGCAACTGGGCGCAATGCATCGAGGGCGTCCTTGATTCCGCCCATTCCAACTATCTGCATTCCGACGGCATCAAGCCGAAGGGCGGTCTTGCGCTCACCGAGGAGGCGGATCTGAAGCTTGCGCAGTTCGCGCGCCCCTCGAATGATGGCGCGCCGCGCCTGGAGGTGGAGCCGCAGCCTTACGGGTTCCGCTACGCTGCGCTCCGTCGTCCGCTGAAGGATCCGGATGTGAACACTTATGTGCGCATCACGCTGTTCGTTGCGCCTGTGTATGCGATCTTCCCGGCCCCGAAAGGCTGGGCGTCCATGCAGATGTTCGTCCCCATCGATGATGACCGCACCATGTTCTACTACGTTTTGTGGAAGCGCGACGCGCCCATCGACGATGAGACCCGCGAGCGCTACCTCATCCAGCACGGCATGAAGGTCGGCGTCGATATGGATGAGAACTTCCGCAAGTTCGGCAATCGGGACAACAACTGGCTTCAGGATCGCGAGCTGATGCAAAGCGGTCGAAGCTTCTCGGGCATTCCTGGCATCAACACGGAAGATTTCGCCGTGCAGGAAAGCATGGGAAGGATCGTAGATCGGACGCGCGAGCATCTGGGCGCCAGCGATCTGGCGGTCATTCATTTCCGGCGTACGATGATCGATGCGGCGGAGCGACTCGCGCGGGATGGCGCGAATCCTGTGGGTCTTGCGAGTCCTGCGGACTATCGAAAACTCGCCAGCGGCGAGGGCATGGCGCCCATCGGGGAGGATTGGCGCCGACTGTTCCCGACTGAACTGGCATAGGTAAAGAAGAGGGCGCGAGCGCTGGTCGCCGACGCAGGGGGGGGAGTGACAAATGAGCAGCATCCTGAGCCGCATCACCGCAGTATGCGCCGTCGCTGGCGGACTTGCGCTGGCCGCGCCGCTTCACGCGCAAACGCCTGAGCAGTTCTATACGGGCAAGACGATTGCCGTGATCGTGCCGTTCTCGGCGGGCGGCTATTATGATTCTGGCGGTCGCCTGCTGGCGCGCCACATCGGCCAGTACATTCCCGGCAAGCCGAACCTTGTGGTGCAGAACCAGCCGTCGGGTGGCGGCATTGGGTTGGCGAACCGCTTCGCAGTTGGCGAGAATGACGGCACCCTTCTCGGCACCTTGCAGCGCGGCTTGCCGCAACTTGCTCTCACCGGCGATCCCAACGTGCGGTTTGATCCATTGAAGCTGACGTGGATTGGTTCGCTTTCAGCCTACGCTACAGACTCCTACATCCTCGCGATCAACGCGAGTCATCAGGTCAAGCGCATCGAGGAGTTGCGCGGCCCCGGCGCGCCGCTGCTGCGCATCGGCTCCAATCGCTCGGGTTCGACCAATCTAACCATCGCTCTTGTGGTGCAGCATGCGCTTGGCTTGAAGCATGAGATCGTGCGCGGCTATCCCGGCGCCGCCGACATCAACCTCGCCCAGCAGCGCAGCGAGGTCGATGGACAATACGCGGACGTGAGTTTCTTCCAGACCAACATGCGCGACATCTGGGAAAAGGGGGGCCTGCGCACGCTGGTGCAGACAGGCCGTCGCACGCGCCTGCCTGAGTTGCCGGATGTCCCGCTCGCGCGCGAGCTCACCGATTCGCCTGAGATGAAGGCGCTTCTTGAATTTGCAGAGATGCCCTTTGAAATGGCTCTGCCTGTGGCCGCGCCGGCAAACATCCCCAGGGACCGGGCCGCCGTGTTGAAGAAGGCTTTCGACGCCATGGCGACGGACGCGAACTTCCTCGCAGAGGCGAAGAAGATGAACTTCGTTGTTGATCCGATTTCCGGCGACGAGGTGCTCGCCATCATCCAGCGCGCCGCGAAAACGCCCAGGAACGTGATCGATCTTTACAAGAAACTGATCGAACAATAAGCGCGCCAGCGCGCGAAGGGAGAGAGCATGTACGACGATCTCAAGCAGCGCCTGCGTGACGCCGGCCGCGTCCTCGTTCACGAGGGGCTCGGCGATTATGTCGCCGGGCACATCAGCATGCGGCTGCCTGATCGTCCGGACCAGTTCCTCATGAAGCCCGCCGGCATGGGCCTCGACGAGATGACCATCGAGAACATCATTACGGTCAATCTCGACGGCATGAAAACGGACGGTCCCTCGCCGCGTCACAACGAGGTCTGGATCCACTCCGAAATCCTGCGCACACGGACGGAGATCAACTCCGTGCTGCACGCTCACCCGGAAGCCGCTGTTGCGTTCTCGTCGCTCGACAAGCCGCTTCTGCCGGTGAGTAACGACGGATCGATTTTCTACAACGGCGTGCCGGTGTTTTCGGAGACCACCGATCTCATCACCACCCGCGAGCGTGGGGAGGCGGTGGCGCGCACGCTGGGGCCGGAGAAGCGCGCGCTGATCCTGCGCAACCACGGCATCGTCACGTGTTCTCCCAGCATCGAGGAGACCGTATGGATCGGTCTCAAGCTCGAGCGCGCGTGCCGCATCCAGTTGGCGGCGGAAGCCGCCGGCGGCCCCAAGCTGCTGGTGCGCGAGGAAGAGGTGGCGGCGAAGGCGCAAAAGGCGAACCGCGCTGATCTGCACACGAATGTCTTCAACTATCTGGTGCGCCGTTCAGCTTGTCCGTACTGCGACACGAAGGGTCGCGGCATTCGCATCGACTGACCGCAAAGCCTCCGGCGGCCCTTGTGCGGGCCGCCCAGTTGCGTTCAAATATCCGTGACGGAGCGCGTCGCGTTGGCGCCAGCTCATCCAAGAAAGAGGGGAGGATCATGCGCGCACTCATGGTTGCGGCGGCTGTCGGCCTGGCCGCACTGGCGGCCCCGGCGAAAGCCGATCCGGTCGAGAACTTCTACAAGGGCAGGAACCTCAACCTGCTTGTTGGCGTGAGCGCCGGCGGCGCCTATGACCTCACCATGCGCCTCGTGGCGCGCCATATCGTGCGGTTCATTCCCGGGCGGCCGACGCCAGTTGCCCAGAACATGACCGGCGCGACCGGCCTCGTGATGGCGAATTATCTCTATAACGTCGCCCCCAAGGACGCTACGTTCATGGGCCTCATTCAGAACGGGCTGCCGACCTTTCAGGCCGTGGGCATGGAAGGCGCGCAGTTCGATTCGCGCCGGCTGGAATGGATTGGTTCGCCCGCTCCCACCATCGAGACGATGCTCGTCTGGAAAACGACGGGCGTGAAGACGATCGAGGACGCGCGCAACCGCGAGGTCATCATCGGCTCCATCGGCTCGTCGGGCATCACCTTCATGTATCCGCTGATGCTCAACGACATGGTTGGCACGCGATTCAAGATGGTGGCCGGCTACACGGGCTCCGGCAATCTCAACCTCGCCATGGAGCGCGGCGAGGTTGAGGGGCGCAACAATTCATGGGGCAGCATCAAGGCCAACAAGCCCGAGTGGATCAAAAATAAGGATGTGACCGTCCTCGCCTACTCAGGTCGCCGCCAGCCGGATCTCGCGGGCGTTCCCCACCTTGAGGATGTCATCAAGGATCCGGTCGACCGGCAGGTGTTCAAGGTGGTGACGGCGGGCGCGCAGCTTGGCCATCCGTTCGCCATGGCGCCCGGCGTTCCCGCCGACCGACTGGAGGCGGTGCGCAAGGCGTTCATGGAGATGCTGAAGAGCCCCGAGTTCATCAAGGAGGCGACGGCCGCGCAGATCGAGATCGATCCGGTCGAGCCGCAGGAGATGCGCGACATCGTGCAGGAGTTGTTCGCCACGCCGGAAGACGTGCGCAAGCGCGCCCGCAAGTATTTCGATCGGCAGTAAGCGAAGCTCTCAGCTTCACGTTCCCGGGGCTGCGAAGCAGAACCCGGGACCCAGCAGCAGGTCTGTACCCCGGATCGCCTTCGGCGTCCGGGTAAGTGGCTTCAAAGCAAGGCGCGCGGGGATGCGCGCGCACCAGTTTTCGCTGGCGTGAAGGTTACGGCCAGCGCACGCGGGGCGGCATGGACGAGAGGATCGACTCCACGTTGCCGCCCGTCTTCAGGCCGAAGATGGTGCCGCGGTCATAGAGCAGGTTGAACTCCACATAGCGCCCGCGGCGCACGAGTTGCTCCTCGCGGTCAGCCGCCGTCCATGAATGGGCGAAGTTGCGCTTCACCAGCGTCGGATATATCGCGAGGAACGCGTCGCCCACATCCCGCGTGAAGGCGAAATCCGCATCCCAGTTGGAGTTCGTCTTGTCGCCGGCGCTGTTGAGCCAATCATAGAAAATGCCGCCGATTCCGCGTGGCTCGTTGCGGTGCTTGAGGTGGAAGTACTCCTCGCACCAGGCTTTCAGCTTCGGATAATCGGCCACGCCCGGGTGCTTTTCGCAGGCCTCCTGCATGGCGGCGTGGAAATCCACGGTGTCGGGGTGATCCTGCACGCGGCGCCGGTCGAGCACGGGCGTCAGGTCGGCGCCGCCGCCGAACCAGCATTTCGAGGTGACCACAAAGCGCGTGTTCATGTGCACAGCGGGCACGTTCGGGTTCCACGGGTGCATGATGAGCGAAATCCCCGACGCCCAGAACCGGGGATCCTCATCGGCGCCGGGGATCTGCTTGGCGAACTCGGGCGCAAATGTGCCGAACACGGTGGAGGCGTGAACGCCCGCCTTCTCGAACACGCGGCCGTGCAGCATCGCCATCGTGCCGCCGCCGCCCGGCGCGCCGGTGTGGTCCGTGCGTTCCCAGGTCTTGCGCACGAATCGTCCCGGGGCCTCCGGGGCCTCGGGGTCGAACGGGCCGGGGCAAACATCCTCAATGGACTCGATGGCCGCGATGATGCGCCCCTGCAAGGCCTCGAACCAGGCGCGGGCGGCCTCTTTGCGTTGGTCCAGCGTCTGGTGTGGCGAAGCGGTTTCGGCAGTCACTCGTGCAGCTCCCCTGGAAAAATCGTCGCAGCACCCTAAACGCCGAAGGGCCGGGGCGCCACCGCCTCGCGCGTCACCCTTCGCCGAATTGACGACCCGGGCGGATCGGTCCACCGTCCCGTTTTTCAAACAAGCCACAGGACGCCCGTGAACCCGCCCGACGCCCTCGCCATCGCCCGCGAACTCATCCGCTGCCCCTCGGTCACCCCGGCAGACGCCGGCGCGCTGGGCTACATCGAGACTTTGCTGGCCGGCGCGGGGTTTGAAACGCACCGGGTGCAGTTCTCGCAAGCCGGCTATCCGGACATCGACAATCTGTACGCGCGCATCGGCGACGCTTCCGGGGCGAGCCCGAGCCTAATGTTCGCCGGCCACACGGATGTGGTGCCGCCGGGTGACGCGGCGCGGTGGCGGTTCGATCCGTTCTCCGCCGAGCAGGCGGACGGCATGCTGTGGGGTCGTGGCGCGGTCGATATGAAGGGCGGGCTCGCCTGCGCGCTTGCCGCCGTGCTGGCCCACATCGCCCGCAATGGCGCCCTGAACGGTGCGATCTCGTTCCTCATCACGGGGGATGAGGAAGGCCCCGCCGTCAACGGCACCATCAAGCTTCTGGAGTGGGCGCACGCGCGGGGCGAGCGGTTCCACCACTGCCTCCTCTCAGAGCCCACCAACCCCGACGCGCTGGGTGACATGATCAAGATCGGCCGCCGCGGCTCGCTCTCGGGCGCCATCGTGGTGGATGGGAAGCAAGGGCACGTGGGCTATCCCCATCTGGCGGATAACCCGGTCCACCACATCGTGCGCCTTGTCACGGCGCTGCGCGCTGCGCCGCTCGACGCCGGGACCGCCCATTTTGACGCGTCGAATCTGGAGGTTACGTCCATCGACGTGGGCAACGCGGCGGTGAACGTGATTCCGGCCAGCGCCCGGGCGCAATTCAATATCCGTTTCAATGACTTGTGGACGCCCGAGACGCTCGCCGCCGAAATCCGGCGCAGGCTTGCGGACGCGGCGGGCGCGGCGCGCTACGAGGTCACGTTCCAGCCAACTAACGCTTTGGCGTTCCTCACGAAACCGGGGCCGTTCGTGGAAACCCTGTCGCGGGCGGTCGAGGCTGAAACCGGGCGGCGCCCGGCGCTGTCCACCACCGGCGGCACGTCGGACGCCCGTTTTATCTGCCGTTACGCGGAGGTTCTGGAGTTCGGTCTTGTGGGCCAGACCATGCACGCGGTCGACGAACGCACGTCGGTCGCCGACCTGCACACGCTGGCCGCGATCTTCGGCCGGGTGCTGGCGGATTACTTCCCGCGCTGATTGGCGCGCTCTTCCTCCCTGCGCTGCTGCGTCGGCTGCGCTATATCTCTGCGGATCATCTTGAGGACGATTTAGCATGGGCCGCCTTTCCACCCACGTGCTCGACACCCATTCCGGCCGCCCGGCCGCGGGCGTCACCATTGAATTGTTTGCCATTTCGGCCGAGGGCGAGCGCCTCATCAAGCGCGCCGTCACGAACGCGGACGGGCGTACCGACGCGCCGCTGCTGGCTGGCGACGCGTACGCGCCTGGCGTTTACGAACTGCGCTTCCATGTGGGCGCCTATTTTCGCGCCAACGGCGTGACCCTCCCGGATCCGCCGTTCATCGACGTGGCGCCGGTGCGCTTTGGCATGGCGGGGGCGGACGGGCACTACCACGTGCCGCTGCTGTGCTCCCCGTGGTCGTACTCCACTTATCGGGGGTCGTGATGAGCGGATACCCTCGCGATCTCGTCGGTTACGGCCGCACGCCCCCTCATCCCCGCTGGCCGGGCGACGCCCGCGTCGCAGTGCAGTTCGTGGTGAACTACGAGGAGGGCGGGGAGAACAGCATTCTCCACGGCGACGCTGCCTCTGAGGCCTTTTTGTCGGAGATCGTCGGGGCTGCGGCGTGGCCCGGCCAGCGTCACATGAACATGGAATCGATCTACGAGTTCGGCTCGCGCGCCGGATTCTGGCGGCTGCACCGCATGTTCGTGGAGCGCGGGATGCCCGTCACGGTGTTCGGCGTCGCCACCGCCATGGCGCGCCATCGCGATGCGGTCGCGGCCATGAACGAGGCCGGCTGGGAAATCGCTACCCACGGCCTGAAGTGGATTGAGTACAAGGACTTCAGTCCCGAGGACGAGCGCCGGCATATCCTTGAGGCGATCCGCATCCACACGGAGGTGGCGGGCGAGCGCCCGCTGGGCATGTACCAGGGCCGCACGTCCGAGCACACGCTCGCGCTGACCATGGAGGAGGGCGGTTTCCTCTACTCGGCGGATTCCTACGCGGACGAACTGCCGTACTGGGTGGACGGCCCGCGCGGGCCGCACCTCATCACGCCATACACGCTCGACGCCAACGACATGCGGTTCGCCACGCCGCAGGGCTTCAACAGCGGCGACCAGTTTTTCAGCTATCTGAAGGACTCGTTCGACGTTTTGTACGCGGAGGGCGCCACCGCTCCGAAGATGATGTCCATCGGCTTGCATTGCCGCCTCGTCGGGCGTCCCGGGCGCGCGGCGGCGCTGGCGCGTTTCCTCGACTACATCGCGTCCCATGAACGGGTGTGGGTGGCGCGGCGTCTCGACATCGCCCGGCACTGGATCAAGCATCACCCGCCGCAGGGCGGCTACCGTCCGAGCCGCATGTCGCCGGCGCTCTTCGTCGAAGTGTTCGGCGACATTTTCGAGCACACGCCGCAGATCGCGGCGCGCGCCCACGCCGCCGGCTTGCGCGGCGAGCATGACACCGCCGCCGGCCTCCATGGGGCGATGGTGGCGCACATGCGCGCCATGACCGTGGATGAGAAGCGCGCGCTTATCCTTGCCCATCCTGATCTCGCGGGCCGCCTCGCGCTGGCGAAGCAACTGACCGCGGACTCGCTGAAAGAGCAGGGCTCGGCCGGCCTCGACCGGCTCACGGCGGATGAACTCAAGCGCTTTACGCAGTTGAACGACGCCTACAAGGCGCGCTTCGGCTTCCCGTTCATCATGGCCGTGAAGGGCGCGACGAAAGAGGAAATTCTCGCTGCTTTTGAGCGCCGCATCGCCCACGACGCCGACGCGGAGTTCGCTGAGGCGCTGGCGCAGATCGAGCGGATCGCCGCGTTGCGCCTCGCCGACAGGCTGCCCGCATGAGCGCGGCGCGCGTCGTCTCACGTCTGCTTGAGCTGAATGCGGTTAGCGACGACCCTGCCGGGCTGAAGCGCCTTACCCTGTCGTCTGCGCACAAGCGTGCCGTGGAGCTGGTGTCTGGATGGATGCGCGCCGGGGGCCTCGACACGCGCCTCGACCCCACCGGCACGCTGGTGGGGCGGCTGGAATCGCAGCGGACGGGCGCGGCGAAGACCCTGCTCATCGGCTCGCACATCGACAGCGTGCGCAACGGCGGCATGTTTGATGGCCCGCTGGGCGTGGTGATCGCGATTGAAGCGCTCGATCAGTTGCGGGCGCGCGGCGTCGCGCTGCCGTTCGCCGTGGAGGTGCTGGCGTTCGGCGACGAGGAGGGCGTGCGCTTTCCCACCTCGCTCACGGGCTCGCGCGCCGCTGCCGGCACATTCGATCCCGCCTCCCTCGACACCCGGGACGCGGCTGGCGTGTCGCGGCGCGAGGCGCTGGTCGCCTTCGGCTGCGATCCCGATCTCATCGGCGCAGAGGCGCGCGATCCCGCGTCCACGCTCGGCTATGTGGAAGTGCATATCGAGCAGGGGCCTGTGCTGGAGCAGCGTGATCTGGCGCTGGGCCTCGTCACCGCGATCAACGGCGCCTCCCGTGGGGAAATCTTCATCAAGGGCGAGGCGGGTCACTCCGGCACCGTGCCCATGGCCATGCGCCGGGACGCGGCGGCGGCCGCCGCCGAAATCATTCTGGCGGTGGAGGAGGTTGGCAAGGGTACGCCGGACCTGGCGGCCACCGTGGGCCGCATGGAGGTTCCCAACGGCGCCGTGAACGTGGTGCCGGGCGCGGCCCGCCTGTCGCTGGACGTGCGCAGCCCTTCCGACGCGGACCGTGCGGAAGCGCTGACGCGAATCCGCGCGCGCATCGCCGAGATCGCCGGACGGCGCGGCGTCGCCGCTGACGTCTCCATCAGCTACGATATGCCCGCCGCGCCGTGCGATCCGTGGCTGATGGATGCATTCGAGCGGGCGCTGGTTGCGCAGGGCCATGCGCCGTTTCGCCTGCCCAGCGGCGCCGGCCATGACGCCATGTCGTTCCGTGGCCGCATCCCCCAGTCCATGCTGTTTGTCCGGTGCCGGGGCGGGATCAGCCACCGGCCGGACGAGTTCGCCTCGCAGGCCGACATCGCCGCGGCTTTGTCCGTGCTTGAGGCCTTTCTGGAATCACTTGGAGCAAACCCATGACCGTAACCATCGACGGCGTGTCCCTCACCGGCGCGGATGTCGCCCGCGTCGCCCGCCGCGACGCCTCGGGCCGCTTTGCGCCGGTGGCGCTTGATCCGGCGGCGCGCGCCCGGGTGGCTGCGACCCGCGCGTGGCTGGACGAGAACTTCATGAACGACGATGCGCCGCTCATGTACTCGTTCAACACCGGCGTGGGCCTGTTCAAGGACCAGCGCGTCCTGATGAAGGACATGATCGAGTATCAGACGAAGACGGTTTACGCCCACGCCACCGGCGTCGGCGAGCCGTTCTCCGAGGACGTGGCCCGCGCGACCATGCTGCTGCGGGCGAACGCGTTCGCCTCCAACTACTCCGGCCCGCGGGTGGAGGTGATTGACCGTCTGCTGGCGTGCCTCAACGCCGGCCTCACGCCGGTCATTCCCCAGCGTGGCTCCGTGGGCGCCTCCGGCGATCTCGCGCCGCTCGCCCATATGTCGGGCGCGGTGTGTGGCTTCGAAGAGGCCGAAATGTTCTGGCAGGGCAAGCGTATGCCTGCGCGCGAAGCGCTGGCGGCGGCGGGTCTTTCGCCCACGTTCGATCTTTCGGCCAAGGATGCGTCCTGCCTCATCAACGGCTCCACCGTGTCGCTCGCCCTTGCGGTGCTGGCGCTGGAGGACTCCCGGCGCATTCTGAAGGCGGCGGACGTGGCGCTGGCTCTGTCGCTGGAATGTCTGCGCGGCGAGCGCGCGGCGTTCGAGCCACGCGTTCATGCGGCGCGCCCGCACCCCGGGCAGGCGGCCACCGCCCGCAACGTGCTGCGCATGATCGAGGGGTCGAAGCGCTGCGCCGAGCCCGCGCGCCACGTGGTGTTTCCCGATGAGAACCGCGATCCCGCAAAGCCGCCGGCGCCCCGCGTGCAGGATGTCTATTCGCTGCGCTGCGGCCCGCAGGTTCACGGGCCCGTGCGCGAGGCGATCCGCTATGTGGACGGGGTGATCGGCGTCGAGACCAATTCGGCCACGGACAACCCGCTCGTTTTCGACAACGGCCGCGGCGGCTACGAGATCATCTCCGGCGGCCACTTCCATGGCCAGTACGTGGCGCAGGCCATGGACGTGCTGGCGATGGCGATGGCGGATCTGGGCTCGATCTGCGAGCGCCGGCTGGCGCGCCTCGTCGATCCCACCATGAGCTATGGCCTGCCGCGCAACCTGCTGGCTGGCAAGCGCGGGCTCAACACGGGCTACGCAACCGTGCAATGCACCATGTCGGCCCTGGTGATGGAGAACCGCACGCTCAGCATGCCGGGATCGGTGGATTCCATTCCCGGCAAGTCCAACGCCGAGGACCATGTGTCGAACTCGACGTGGTGCGGCCGCAAGGCGCGCACGATCGTGGAAAACGTGGAGCAGATCGTCGCCGGCGAAATTCTGATGGCGGCGCAGGCGCTGACGCTGGTCGAGGACGTGGCGAAGGATCACCCCATCGGGGTTGGCTCCAGCGCCGCGATGGCCGCCGTGCGCGCGGTGATTGCGCCCGCGCTGTCGGGAGATCGCTGGTACGCGACGGAAATGGGGCAGGCGCTGGAACTGGTTCGCTCGGGGGCGATGGTCGCTGCGGTTGAGGCCGCGGTCGGCGCGCTCGATTAATCTTCAAGATTGGGGAGACAGACAGATGGCGAGAGTGATTGTGGAGGGGTTGCAGGTCGACCCCGGTTTGCATGCATTTGTTGAGAGGGAAGCGCTGCCGGGGTCTGGCGTCTCGTCCGCGGATTTCTGGCGCGGGTTCGCCGCGCTCGTGCGCGATCTTGCGCCGCGCAACCGGGCGCTGCTTGCAGAGCGCGACCGGTTCCAGGCGGCCATTGACGGCTGGCACCGCGAGCGCGCCGGCCGCCCTCACGACGCCGCTGCCTACGAGGCATTTCTGCGCGAGATCGGCTACCTGCGTCCGGCCCCGGCGGTCAGCGCCATCGCCACGCAGAACGTGGATGATGAAATCGCCCGTATCGCTGGTCCCCAACTCGTGGTGCCCGCCTCCAACGCCCGTTACGCGCTGAACGCGGCCAACGCGCGCTGGGGCTCGCTGTATGACGCGCTGTACGGAACCGATGCGGTTTCCGAATCCGACGGCGCTGAGCGCGGCCGCGGCTACAACCCCGTTCGCGGCGCGAAGGTCATCGCCAAGGCCCGCGAGGCGCTCGACGCCGCGGCGCCGTTGGCGAGCGGCTCGCACGCGCACGCGCAGGGCTACGCCATCGAGGCCGGCGCTCTCGTCGTGACGCTTCCGGGCGGCGCGCGCACAGGCCTCAAGGAGCCAGCGCAGCTGAAGGGCTACGCCGGGGAGGCTTCCGCGCCGCGCGCCATTCTGCTGGCCCACAACGGCCTTCACATGGAAATCGTCATCGACCGTGCGCACCCCATCGGCAAGACCGATCCCGCCGGCGTTGCGGATCTGGCGATGGAAGCGGCCATTTCGACCATCATCGATATGGAAGACTCCGTCGCAGCGGTCGATGCCGAAGACAAGACGATCGTCTATCGCAATTGGCTCGGCCTCATGAAAGGCGACCTGACGGCGAACTTCGACAAGGGCGGCGCCGTTGTGGTGCGCAGCCTCAATGAGGATCGCGTCTATGCCGGGCCGAACGGCGGCGAGGTGCGGCTGCATGGCCGCAGCCTCATGCTGATCCGCAACGTCGGCCTGCACATGTACACCGACGCCGTGCTCGACGCGGCGGGCGAAGAGATCCCGGAAGGGATGCTCGACGCCGCCGTGAGCGTGCTCATCGCGCGCCATGACATCAACGCCGCCGGGCGCGTGCGCAATTCGCGCGCAGGCTCGGTCTACATCGTTAAGCCGAAGATGCACGGGCCGGACGAGGTCGCCTTCGCGGCCGAAACGTTTGCGCGCGTGGAAGATGTGCTCAGCCTGCCGCGCAACACGATCAAGATGGGCATCATGGACGAGGAGCGCCGCACCACGGTCAACCTCGCCGCGTGCATCGCCGCCGCGTCTGAACGCGTTGTGTTCATCAACACGGGCTTTCTTGACCGCACCGGCGACGAGATCCACACGTCGATGGAAGCCGGCCCCATGGTGCGCAAGAACGACATGCGCGCCACCGCATGGATCAAGGCCTACGAGGACAACAACGTGGATGTTGGCCTCGCCATGGGCCTTCCCGGCAAGGCGCAGATCGGCAAGGGCATGTGGGCGGCCCCCGACCGCATGGCCGATATGCTCGACCAGAAGATCGGCCACCCGCGCTCGGGCGCCAACACCGCCTGGGTGCCCTCGCCCACAGCGGCGACGCTCCACGCGCTGCACTACCACGCGCTCGATGTGTTTGCGCGCCAGCGCGAACTGGCGACCCGCGCGCCGGCGCCGCTGGGCGACATCCTCACCATCCCGGTCTCACAGTCCAATTTCGCGCCGGAGGCCGTGCAGCAGGAACTGGATAACAACGCCCAGGGCATTCTGGGCTACGTGGTGCGCTGGATTGATCAGGGCGTGGGCTGCTCCAAGGTGCCTGACATCCACGACGTCGGCCTGATGGAAGATCGCGCGACCCTGCGCATCTCCAGCCAGCACATCGCCAACTGGCTGCGCCACGGCGTTTGCGACCGCGACCAGGTGCTTGAGACGATGATGCGCATGGCGGTTGTTGTGGATCGCCAGAACGCAGGCGATCCGCTCTACAAGCCCATGGCCCCCGCGTATGACGGCGTTGCGTTCCGCGCCGCCTGCGACCTGGTGTTCAAGGGCTGCGAGCAGCCGAACGGCTACACCGAGTTCGTTCTGCACGCCCGTCGCCGCGAAGCCAAGGCTGCCGGATCAACTGCTACCTAAGGACGAACCGCATCGTTTCTGCCGCATTTGTAAGCAGAGCGGTGAAATGCCTGGTCAATGAGGCGGTGTGCCTGAGATATGGGCGCCATCTGCACAGATGGCGCCCGTTTTTTATCTATCAGGCGCTGCAGAGCGCATGAATCGTCTGAAATCGAGCATTTATTGGCCGACTCCAACGATGCGCAGCGCGCGCACCCGGTGGCACGCCGCTTGCTGGGACTGGTTCGGCAATCGTGCCTTACAGGGGTTGGTCCTCTCATGAACTTCAAACTTAATCGGCGCGGCGTTCTCGCCGGCATGGCCGGGGCGGCCATGATGCTTTCGGCGGGCGGGCCTGTCCTTGCGCAGCAGGAGACGATCAAGGTCGGTGTCCTGCATTCGCTCTCCGGCACCATGGCGATCAGCGAGACCACGCTGAAGGATGTCATGCTGATGCTCATCGAGGAGCAGAACAAGAAGGGCGGTCTTCTCGGCCGCAAGCTTGAGGCGGTTGTTGTCGACCCCGCGTCCAACTGGCCGCTGTTCGCCGAAAAGGCGCGCGAACTCATCACGCAGCACAAGGTCGCCGCCGTGTTCGGCTGCTGGACCTCGGTCTCCCGCAAGTCGGTGCTGCCGGTCTTCAAGGAACTCAACAACATCCTCTTCTACCCCGTGCAGTACGAGGGTGAGGAGAGCGAGCGCAACGTGTTCTACACCGGCGCCGCGCCGAACCAGCAAGCGATTCCGGCCGTCGATTACCTGATGAGCAAGGAAGGCGGCGAAGTGAAGCGTTGGGTGCTCGCGGGCACCGACTACGTGTATCCGCGCACCACGAACCGCATCCTTGAGGCCTACCTGCGCGCCAAGGGCGTTCCCGCCGAAGACATCCTGATCAACTACACGCCGTTCGGCCACTCGGACTGGCAGACGATCGTCTCCGACATCAAGAAGTTCGGCTCGGCTGGCAAGAAGACCGCGGTCGTGTCGACCATCAACGGCGATGCGAACGTTCCGTTCTACAAGGAGCTGGCGAACCAGGGCATCAAGGCGACCGACATTCCGGTTGTGGCGTTCTCGGTTGGTGAAGAAGAACTCGCCGGCGTCGACACCTCGAACCTCGTCGGCCACCTTGCCGCGTGGAACTACTTCCAGTCGGTGAAGGCGCCCGCCAACGCCGAGTTCATCGAGAAGTGGAAGGCGTTCACCAAGAACCCGCGCCGTGTGACGAACGACCCCATGGAAGCCCACTTCATCGGCTTCAACATGTGGGTGAAGGCCGTCGAGAAGGCTGGCACGATTGATCCAGACAAGGTGATCGCGGCGCTGCCGGGCACCGAGGCGCCGAACCTGACGGGCGGCATTTCGCGCATGCTTCCCAACCACCACATCACCAAGCCGGTGATGATCGGTGAAATCCGCGCCGACGCGCAGTTCGACGTGGTGTGGCGCACGAAGGATCTCGTTCCCGGCGACGCCTGGTCCGACTTCCTCGAAGGCTCGCGCGATCTCGAGGCCGACTGGGTCGGCAGGAAGTGCGGCAACTTCAACATCAAGACCAACAGGTGCGGTAACTGACGCGCTCACGCGCTGACGAGACCGGGGGGTCGCCTCACGGCGGCCCCCTTTGTGTAAAGCTCTTCGATCATCATGTTTCCGCGCGGAGGAAAAATGTCGTTCGCTCGCGTGCTCTGCGCGCTGCTCTTCTCGGCGCTCGCTTGCCTGTCCATGCCGGATGCCGTACGCGCCGCCGATCTGCCTTCCGCCCTCACGCGCCTGGCCGCAGATGATTTCACCGAGACCGCGCAGGCGATCGAGGAGATTGCCGATTCTGGCGCGCCCCACGCTGAGGCGATCCTCACGGCGCTATCAAATGCGCGCCTCTTTATCGAACCCGCCACCAAGAAAGTCTTCTGGCGCACGCCTGCCGGCGTCGTTCATGACGCGCTGAGCGGCGAGCCTGTCGCCGCTGCGCCCGCCGGGATGGACGTGGTGCGCATCAACAATCGCCTGCGTCGCGTGTTGGCGAACGCCATCGGCGCGCTGACCCTCATGGCGCCTGAGCCGCAGCGCCGTCGCGCCGCCGCCGAAGCCTTGTTCCGTTCGCGCGATGAGTCCGCGCTGCCGCTGCTTGAAGACGCGCTGAAGGCCGAGAAACTTCCCGCCGTCGCGCGGGCTTTCCGCGAAGCGCGCGCCTCGATCATGCTTGCGGCGGCTGAGACGCCGAAAGCGCAACGCATCGAATCCATCTCCGTCCTGCGCGAGCGCGCTGATATGGGCGCCATCGCGTCCCTGCGCTCCATCAACGCCAAGGCGGACGAGCAGGCGAAGGCGCTCGCGGCCGAGGCTGTCGCTGACATCGAGCAGCGCCTCAAGCTTATCGGATACGTGCAGAACGTGTGGTACGGGCTCTCGCTGGGCTCCGTGCTGCTGCTCGCCGCCATCGGTCTCGCGATCACCTTCGGCGTGATGGGCGTCATCAACATGGCCCATGGCGAGATGGTGATGCTGGGCGCCTACACCACCTTCATCGTGCAGGAGTTCCTGCGCTCCACTGCGCCGCAGTGGTTTGATTACTCGCTCGCCATCGCGTTGCCGCTTGCCTTTTTGGTGACCGGCCTTGTGGGCGTCGCCATTGAACGCGGCGTGATCCGCTTTCTCTATGGCCGCCCGCTTGAGACGTTGCTCGCCACGTGGGGCATCAGCCTCATCCTGCAGCAAGCGGTTCGCACCGCGTTCGGCCCCACCAACCGCGAGGTCGGTTCGCCCTCCTACATGTCGGGCGCGTTCGATCTGCTCGGTGTCTCCATCACCTGGGGCCGGCTGTGGATCATCGTTTTTACGCTTGTGGTGTTCGTCGCCCTGCTGCTCGCTCTCAAGTACACGCCCATGGGGCTGCACATGCGCGCCGTCACCCAGAACAGGCGCATGGCTGCATCCATGGGCATTCGCACGCCGTGGGTTGACGCGATGACGTTTGGTCTCGGCTCCGGTCTCGCCGGCATCGCCGGGGTGGCGCTGTCGCAGATCGACAACGTGTCGCCGAACCTTGGCCAGACCTACATCATCGACTCGTTCATGGTGGTGGTGTTTGGCGGCGTGGGCAACCTCTGGGGCACGCTCGTTTCAGCCTTCGCGCTGGGCGTGGCCAACAAGTTCCTTGAGCCTATGGCCGGGGCTGTGCTCGCGAAGATTTTCATTCTGGTCCTTCTGATCCTCTTCATCCAGAAGCGCCCCCGTGGACTGTTCGCCCTCAAGGGCAGGGCGGTGGAAGCATGATTATCCAGTATCTCCTGTCCCGGTATGAAAAGACGGGCCTCGCCTTCCTTATTGTGATGGCGGCGCTAGCGATCTTTGTTCCGCTCTCGAATCTCTTCATTCCGCCCTCGTCCGCGTTTCATGTGCCCACACACGTGATGTCGCTCATGGGGAAGTATCTCTGCTTCGCGATCCTCGCGATCTCGCTTGATCTCGTATGGGGCTACTGCGGCATTCTCTCGCTGGGCCACGGCGCTTTCTTCGCGCTGGGCGGCTACGCCATGGGCATGTACCTGATGCGCCAGATCGGCACGCGCGGCGTGTATGCGCACCCGGTCCTGCCAGATTTCATGGTGTTCCTGAACTGGAAGGAGTTGCCCTGGTTCTGGTACGGATTCGATCTGTTCCCGTTCGCCATCGTCATGGCGCTGTTTGCGCCCGGCCTGCTCGCGTTCGTGTTTGGCTGGCTCGCGTTCCGCTCCCGCGTGACGGGCGTTTACCTGTCCATCATCACGCAGGCGCTCACCTATGCGCTGATGCTCGCGTTCTTCCGCAACGACATGGGCTTTGGCGGCAACAACGGCCTCACCGACTTCAAGGACATCCTCGGCTTTTCGGTGCAGGCGCAGGGGACGCGCGCGACGCTGTTCTTCCTCACCGCTCTCACGCTCATCGGCACGTACATGCTGTGCCGGTGGATGACGATCACCTCGTTTGGCAAGGTGCTGGTGGCGGTGCGCGACGCGGAAAGCCGCACGCGCTTCCTTGGCTACCGGGTCGAGCACTACAAGCTTGTCGCGTTCACCGTATCGGCCGCGCTGGCGGGGCTTGCCGGCGCCTTGTATGTGCCGCAGGTGGGCATCATCAACCCGTCCGAATTTGCGCCTGCCAACTCCATCGAGGCGGTGGTGTGGGTCGCAACAGGTGGTCGCGGCACGCTGGTGGGCGCGGCGGTGGGCGCCGTCGTGGTCAATTTCGCCAAGACGTGGTTCACGACCGGCGCGCTGGCGCCTTACTGGTTGTTCGTGCTCGGCGGGATCTTCATCTTCGTGACGCTGGCGATGCCCAGCGGGATTGTTGGAACGCTCCAGCAGTGGGCTGGTCGTCGGCGGGCCGGCAAGGCGGACGAAGCCAAGCCCCCTGTGGCGCAGGCGGCGGAGTAACCCGATGACCAACGAGAAAGTCACCTCCGCCCTGCTGTATCTCGACGGCGTGAGCGTCAGTTTTGACGGCTACAAGGCGATCCGCAACCTCTCCCTGTTCATCGAACCCGGCGAGATGCGCGCGATCATCGGCCCCAACGGCGCCGGTAAAACCACGATGATGGACATCGTGACGGGCAAGACCCGTCCCGATGAGGGTGACGTGCTGTTTGATCGCGGCCAGCATGATCTCACCAAGCTCGACGAGACCGCCATCACCGAGCTTGGCATCGGCCGCAAGTTCCAGAAGCCCACGGTGTTCGAGAGCCACACCGTCGCCGACAACGTGCTGCTGGCGCTGAAAGGCCCGCGCGGGCCGTTCGCCTCGCTGTTTGGCTGGCGCAACAAGGTGGAGCGGGAGAAAATCGATTCAATTCTCACCACCACAGGCCTCATCGACCACCGGGACCGCCTTGCGGGCGAAATCTCCCACGGTCAGAAGCAGTGGCTGGAAATCGGCATGTTGCTCGCGCAGGATCCCGCCATTCTGCTCGTCGACGAACCCGTGGCCGGCATGACCGACGCGGAGACCGAGCAGACGGCGGCGCTGCTGCGCGATATCAACCAGTCGCACACCGTCATCGTCGTCGAGCACGACATGACGTTCGTGCGCGCGCTCAACTGCAAGGTGACGTGCCTTCACGAAGGCTCTGTGCTGGCGGAAGGCTCCATCGACAAGGTGGCCTCCGACGAGCGCGTCATCGAAGTGTATCTCGGACGCTGAGGGACAAGCCCATGCTCAAGGTCGACAACATCGATCTCGCCTACGGCGCGGCCCGCGTGCTGCGATCCGTCAGCGTGGAAGCCGCCGTTGGTCAGGTGTCCTGCGTGCTGGGACGCAACGGCGTCGGTAAGACGTCGCTGCTGCGCGCCATTGTCGGCCATCAGCCGATCAGCGCCGGTTCCATCCATGTGGGCGGCGCCGACATCTCGCGCCTGCCCGCGTTCGAGCGCGCCCGGCGCGGGGTCGCCTATGTCCCCCAGGGGCGCGAAATATTCCCGCTGCTTACTGTGCGCGAAAATCTGGAGACGGGGTTTGCGCCGCTGCCGCGCCGCGAGCGCTACATCCCGGATGAGATTTTCGAACTGTTTCCAGTGCTTGGGCAGATGATGCATCGCCGCGGCGGTGATCTGTCCGGCGGCCAGCAGCAGCAGCTCGCCATTGGCCGCGCGCTGGTGACCCGGCCCAAGCTGCTTGTGCTTGATGAGCCGACCGAGGGAATCCAGCCCTCCGTCATCAAGGACATTGGCCGGGCGATTGACTACTTGCGTCGCAAGGGCGACATGGCCATCCTGCTGGTGGAGCAATATTTCGATTTCGCGCGTGAACTCGCCGACCGATTCATCGTGCTGGAGCGCGGCGAGGTGGTGATGGCCGGGACGGACGCCGACCTGAAGGGCGATGATGTACGCAGCCGCATTGCGATCTGACAGGGTGGAGCCGGATTTCGATCCGCTCGCCTCCGTTCGTTCGCGCGGCGTCCTTGCGCTCACCGCCCACGTGGCCGATGGCGTCACGCGCCGGGTGCGTGTGCGCGAGGCCGGCGCGCTGCGCATGCGGTTTCCCCACGAAAGTCGCGAGCGGCTTGATGCGGTGATCGTCAACGTCGCCGGCGGCATGGCGGGCGGCGACGTGTACGACTGCGCCTTCGAGGCGCAGGCCGGCGCGCGTCTTGTGGTCTCGTCCGCCGCAGCGGAGAAGGTGTATCGCGCGCTCGGCGCCCCCACGCGCTCAGATGTGCGCCTGAATGCGGGCGAGGCCGCGCACCTCGCCTTTCTGCCGCAGGAGACGATCCTGTTCGACGGCGCGCGGCTGACGCGGCGCTATGAGATTGATCTCGACGCAACAGCGCGGCTCGTTTTGGCCGATATGGTGATCCTCGGCCGCACGGCGATGGGCGAAACCGTGCGCTCGCTTATCTGGCGGGATGCATGGCGTCTGCGCCGGGGCGGCGCGCTCGTGTGGGGCGACGCTACCCGCATCGAAGGCGACGCGGCGGCCGCGCTGGCGAGCCCCGCCACCGGGGGCGGTGCGTGCGCCTTGGCCACCGTTTTGTACGCGGCGCCCGATGCGGCGGAGCGCCTTGCGCCTCTCAGGGAAGCGCTTGCGGCCTCGCCCGGCTGTGAGGCCGCCGCCACCGCGTTCGATGGCTTGATCGTCGCGCGCATCGTGGCCCACGAGGGCCATAGGGCGCGCGCCGCCGTGGTGCGCGCGCTCAGCGGCTTGTACAGCGGCGGCTTGCAAGGCGGCGCGTTGCCGCGATCCTGGTCCACATGATTTCCGGAGTTCGGCCCTCATGAATCTCACGCCTCGCGAGAAGGACAAGCTTCTCATCTCCCTCGCCGCCATGGTGGCGCGCGGCCGCCTGCAGCGCGGCGTGAAGCTCAATCATCCCGAGACCATCGCGCTCATCACCGATTTCGTGGTGGAAGGCGCGCGCGACGGGCGCTCGGTGGCTGATCTTATGGAGGCCGCCGCCCACGTGGTCACTCGCGCGCAGGTGATGGAGGGCATCTCCGAAATGATCCACGACGTGCAGGTGGAAGCGACGTTCCCGGACGGAACCAAGCTCGTCACCGTTCACAATCCGGTTCGTTAAGGAGACGTCCATGATCCCCGGCGAAATCATCACCAAGGATGGCGACCTCGAACTCAACGCGGGCCGCGAGACAGTGACGCTCACCGTCTCCAACACCGGCAACCGGCCCATCCAGGTTGGCTCTCACTATCACTTCTTTGAGGCCAACAACGCGCTGCGCTTTGACCGCGCCAAGGCGCGCGGCTTCCGCCTCGATATTGCGGCCGGCACGGCGGTGCGTTTTGAGCCCGGCCAGACGCGCGAAGTGCGCCTTGTCGCGCTTTCAGGCACGCGCACGGTGTACGGCTTTCAGCAGAAGATCATGGGACAGCTCTGAGCGCGGCGCGCTCGCACCACTTCGGAGGCACACATGCCCGCTCGCATTTCCCGGTCCGCCTACGCGGCCATGTTCGGCCCCACGGTGGGCGACAAGATTCGCCTCGCGGATACGGAACTCTTCATCGAGGTGGAGAAGGATTTCACCACCTACGGCGAGGAGGTGAAGTTCGGCGGCGGCAAGGTGATCCGCGATGGCATGGGCCAGTCGCAGGCCTCCCGCGCTGACGGCGCCATGGACACGGTCATCACCAACGCGGTGATCCTCGATCACTGGGGCATTGTGAAGGCCGATGTGGGCCTGCGCGGCGGCTACATCGCGAAGATCGGCAAGGCCGGCAATCCGGATATTCAACCCGGCGTCGACATCGTCATCGGCCCCGGCACGGAGATCATCGCGGGCGAGGGCAAGATCCTTACCGCTGGCGGCTTCGACGCGCATATCCATTTCATCTGCCCGCAGCAGATTGAAGAGGCGCTGATGTCCGGCGTCACGTCGATGCTGGGCGGCGGCACGGGCCCTGCGCACGGCACGCTCGCCACCACCTGCACGCCGGGGCCGTGGCACATCGCGCGCATGATTGAGGCCGCGGACGCGTTTCCCATGAACCTCGGTTTTGCGGGCAAGGGCAACGCGGCCCTGCCGAAGGCGCTTGAGGAAATGGTGCTGGCGGGCGCCTGCGCCATGAAGCTGCACGAGGACTGGGGCACAACGCCTGCGGCCATCGACAACTGCCTCTCCGTGGCCGACGCCATGGACGTGCAGGTGATGATCCACACCGACACGCTCAACGAGTCCGGCTTCGTGGAAGATACGGTCGCCGCGTTCAAGGGCCGCACGATTCACGCGTTCCACACGGAAGGCGCGGGCGGCGGCCATGCGCCTGATATCATCAAGGTGTGCGGGCTGCCGAACGTACTGCCGTCGTCCACCAACCCGACGCGGCCGTTCACGGTCAACACCATCGATGAGCATCTGGATATGCTCATGGTGTGCCACCATCTCGATCCGTCGATCACCGAGGATCTGGCGTTCGCCGAAAGCCGCATCCGCAAGGAAACCATTGCGGCCGAGGACATTCTGCAGGACATCGGCGCGCTGTCGATGATGTCGTCGGACAGCCAGGCCATGGGCCGCGTGGGCGAGGTCATTATCCGCACATGGCAGACCGCGGACAAGATGAAGCGCCAGCGCGGCGCGCTGAAGGAAGAAACCGGCGACAATGATAACTATCGGGCTCGCCGCTACATCGCCAAGTACACCATCAATCCGGCCATCGCCCATGGCGTGTCGCGGCACATCGGCTCCGTGGAGCCGGGCAAGCTCGCGGACCTCGTGCTCTGGGCGCCGGCCTTCTTCGGCGTGAAGCCGGAAATGGTCATCAAGGGCGGGGCCATCGCCGCCGCGCCCATGGGCGATCCCAACGCGTCGATCCCCACGCCCCAGCCGGTTCACTACCGGCCGATGTTCGGCGCGTTTGGCAAGGCGGTGCAGACAACCTCGCTCACCTTTGTGTCCAAGGCGGCGGTGGATGCGGGCTTGCGCGAGCGGCTGGGCGTATCGAAGCAGCTTGTGGCGGTTGAGAACGTGCGCGGCGGCATCTCGAAGGCGTCGATGGTGCTCAACGGCGCCACGCCCAAGGTCGAGGTCGATCCCGAAACCTACATGGTGAAGGCCGACGGCGAGATCCTCGTCTGCGAGCCGGCGACCGTGGTGCCCATGGCGCAGCGGTACTTCATGTACTGAGGCGCCGAAAAGCCTCGCCAGCGGGCCCGCGGAGACCTATTGGAGGCTCCGGGGCCACAAAGGGCCGCTCAACAGGGATGGACCGATGATCCGCGCGAATTTCATCAGCACCAAGGGCGCCTGGCAGGCGACCCCCGCCGACACCATCGTGCTCGACTATGAGGGCCGGCACCGGCGGCGCGTGGCGATGACGGGCACGCGCGGCACGGAGTTTCTGCTCGATCTGCCGGAAGCCGTGGCGCTGCGCGGCGGCGACGCCCTCATCCTCGAGGACGGGCGCCTGATCGAGATTGTCGCTGCGCCCGAGCAACTGGCTGAAGTGCGTTGCGGCGATGCGCGCCAGCTTGCGCGGGTCGCGTATCACATCGGCAATCGCCATGTGCAGGCGGAGATTCTGGCCAACCGAATCCGCATCCGCCGCGACCATGTGCTGGAAGACATGGTGCGCGGGCTCGGCGCGAAGGTCGCCCACATCGAGGCGCCGTTCGAGCCCGACACAGGCGCCTACGAGCCTGCGGCTGAACACAGCCACGATCACAAGGGCCACGGCCACAAGCATCACGGCCATGGGCATCAGCACGACCATGAGCATGGTCATGAACATGGTCATGAGCATGTGGACGATGACTCATGCGGCTGCGACGAGGCGGGGCACTCCCATTCCCACGATGACCACCAGCACGAGCACGGCCACAAACACGATCACTCGCACGGCGCCCATGGCCACAAGCACGACTGATCGTCGCACAGACCCAGCCCTTGCGCTGTTCGCGTGGCTGTCGCCCGCCTATCCGGTGGGCGCCTTCGCTTACTCTCACGGGGTCGAGTGGGCTGTCGAGGCGGGCGATGTGCGCGACGCCGATACGCTGGCGCAGTGGGTGGAGACTGTGCTTCGGCATGGCTCCGCGCGCAACGATGCGATCCTGTTCGCAGCCGCCCATGGGGCTGGGGACAGCGACGCGCTGACGGACATTGCGGAACTGGCGTGCGCGCTTGCATCCTCCAGCGAGCGACGGCTTGAATCCTTGCAACAGGGCGCTGCGTTCCTCGCCGCCACGCGCGCCGCGTGGCCGTGCGAGGCGCTGGAGCGCGCCGCCGCGCGCATAGAGCCGCACACCGCTTACGCGGTTTGTTTTGCCGCGGCTGCGGCGGCTCACGGCGTTCCGTTGCGTCCGGCGCTGGATGGATATCTCTCCGCGTTTGTCGCCAACCTCGTGTCAGCCGCGGTGCGCATGAGCGTCATCGGCCAGACGGCCGGGCAGGTGATTATCGCGAATCTCGCAGCATCCGTGTCAGCCGTCGCTACTGAGGCCGCTGCTGCAACGCTCGACGACCTTGGCGGCTTTGCGTTCCGCGCCGATCTCGCATCTCTCCATCACGAAACCCAATATTCGAGGTTATTCCGCTCATGAGCAACAACGGACCCTTGCGTGTTGGCGTCGGCGGGCCTGTGGGCGCCGGCAAGACCGCGCTCATGGAGGCGCTGTGCAAGCGCTTCCGCAATGTTTATGATATCTGCGCGATCACCAACGATATTTACACCAAGGAAGACGCGCGCATCCTTACCGCCGCGGGCGCTTTGCCGGAAGAGCGCATCATGGGCGTGGAGACGGGCGGCTGCCCGCACACCGCCATTCGCGAGGATTGCTCCATCAACCTGCACGCCGTTTCGCAGATGCGGGCGAAGTTCCCGACGCTGGATCTTATCCTCATTGAGTCCGGCGGCGACAACCTGGCGGCTACGTTCAGCCCTGAACTCGCGGACATCACGATTTACGTGATTGACGTGGCGCAGGGTGAAAAGATCCCGCGCAAGGGCGGCCCGGGCATCACGCGCTCGGATTTGCTCGTCATCAACAAGATTGATCTGGCGCCGATGGTGGGCGCCGATCTCACCGTCATGGAGGCCGACACCAAGCGCATGCGCGGCGCACGGCCATATGTTTTCAGCAACATGCGAACGGGCGTCGGCCTCGACGTGATCGCGTCATTCATCGAAAAGAGCGGCGGTCTGGCGAAATAATCGCCGCGCAACGAACCGGCGCGCACAACGTTTTTATCTACTTGGCGGCGCTCGCGTGAGCCGGGCGCTAGAGCATTTTCCGTCCAAGTGGATACCGGTTGGACGCAAGAAAATGCGTAAAAACAATAAGCTAGAGCGGACGACCTGATGCAATCAGGTCGGTTTTCGCTCTAGCGTATACTTTTTGGAGTATTCGTTTGCCGCGCATCGTCACGTGGAATGTTCATCGCTGCGTGGGCCGCGACGGGGTGTGCTCTCCGGCGCGGGTGGCGCGTGTTTTGGCCTCGCTTCAGCCCGATATCGTTGCGTTGCAGGAGCTGGACGTGCGTCGCGCGCGCACGGGCCGCATCGATCAGGCGGGCGCCATAGCTCGCGAACTTGGCATGGCGCACCATTTCCATCCCGCTTACCGCGTCATGGAAGAGGAATACGGCGACGCCATTCTGACCGCGCGCCCGGCTCGCTTTGTGCGCGGCGCCGCCTTGCCCGGCATCGGACCGCTCTCACGCCTTGAGCCCCGTGGCGCCTTGTGGGTGAGCGTCAACATCAGCGGCGTTGAACTTCAGGTGTTCAACACCCACCTTGGCCTGCGCGGGTATGAGCGCCTTGCGCAGGTTGAGGCGTTGTTTGGGCGCGACTGGATGGGCGCGCCTCACTGTCACGAGCCTGTTCTGCTCACCGGCGATTTCAACGCCATTCCGCGCTCGCGCGTGTATGCGCGTATCGCGGCACGGTTGCGCGATGCGCAAACCCTTGGGCCGGCGCGGCGGCCGAAGGCGACGTTCCCATCGCGGCTGCCGGTTTTGCGGCTCGATCATGTATTCGTCAGTCGATCAATCGAGATCACGCGGGCGGAAACGCTGCGCACGCAAGAGGCCCGCATCGCGTCCGATCATTTGCCGCTGTTTGTGGATTTCGTGGTGCGCGCGCCTGCGCCGCGCACACCCCACGCGTCTGGCGCCTTCGACGCCTGAAGGGTCGCGGGGAGGCCCGGCGCCAGTCAGCGTGTCGTTGTCGTCAGTCCTTGCGCCACTCAAGGATCAGCGTGGCGAGCGGCGGAAGAGTGAGGCGCAGCGACTGGTTTTGCCCATGGCTCGGCTCGTTGATTGCTTTCAGACCGCCTGCGTTTCCAACGTCGCCGCCGCCGTAAAAAGATGCGTCCGTGTTGACGATCTCGGCCCAGAAGCCCGGCCGCGGCGCGCCGATCATGTAGTCGTGGCGCACAACAGGCGTGAAGTTGCAGACAACAATGCAGACGCTCTCTCGTTTGCGGTCAAATCTCGCGAATGCAATCACGCTGTTGTCGCGGTCATCGCAGACGAGCCATTGGAAGCCGTCGCTTTCGCAATCGCGCTCATGGAGCGCCGGCGTTCGCCGGTACGCTGCATTGAGGTCGCGAACAAGGTTCTGAACGCCCTTGTGCATGGAATCATGCAGCAACTCCCAATCGAGCCCCGCGTCATGGTTCCATTCGCGCTCCTGTGCGAATTCGCCGCCCATGAACAGAAGCTTCTTGCCAGGATGTCCCCACATGAAGCCGAAATAGGCGCGCAGGTTTGCAAAGCGCTGCCAGCGGTCTCCGGGCATTCGGCCGATGAGGCTGCGCTTGCCGTGAACCACCTCGTCATGGCTGAGCGGAAGGATGAAGTTCTCCGAAAATGCGTAGAGCAGACCGAAGGTCAATTCGTCATGATGATAGCGACGGTAAACAGGGTCGTGGCTCATGAACCGCAGCGTGTCGGCCATCCAGCCCATGTTCCACTTGAACCCGAAGCCGAGCCCGCCTGTCCATGTGGGGCGTGAGACGCCTGGCCATGCCGTGGACTCCTCGGCCACGGTGATCGCGTGCGGCGCGGTCGCGTACGCCGTTTCGTTCATGCGACGCAGGAGATCGATGGCTTCGAGGTTTTCGTTTCCGCCATGCTTGTTGGGAATCCACTCGTCGGGTTTGCGCGAGTAGTCCAGATAAAGCATGGACGCCACTGCATCGACGCGCAGCCCATCGAGGCCATAACGCTCCAGCCAGAAGCGCGCGTTGGAGATCAGATAGGCCTGCACCTCCTTGCGGTCGTAATTATAAATATGCGTGCCCCAGTCCTGATGAAAGCCCTGGCGCGGATCGGCATGTTCGTAGAGGTGCGTCCCATCGAACTGCGCAAGGCCGTGGGGATCGTTCGGAAAGTGCGCCGGCACCCAATCCAGCAAGACGCCAAGCCCACGCCGGTGCGCTTCCTCAATAAAGAACCTGAAATCGTCCGGGGGCCCAAAACGGCTTGTCGGCGCGTACATCGAGATCGGCTGATAGCCCCATGATCCGTCGAACGGGAACTCCGTGATCGGCAGCAGCTCAAGATGCGTGAAGCCCATCTCCTCGACGTAAGGAAGCAGCCGCTCCGCCATCTCGCGCCATGTCAGGTAGCGGCCGCCCTCCGCCGCAACGCGCGCCCAGGAGCCAAGATGGCACTCGTAGATCGAGATGGGTTGCTCGCGGGCAGGGCGCGGGTCGCGTGGCGCCCGTGGCGATGCGCTGCGTGGAGTGGGTTCAACAATGGAGGCCGTCGCCGGAGTACGTTCGGCGCAGAACGCATACGGATCGGCCTTCAACGGCAGCACGTCGCCGGCAGGCCCAACGATCTCGTACTTGTAGGCCGCGCCTGCGCCCACGCCGGGAATGAACAACTCCCAGACGCCCGCATCGTGACGCAGGCGCATGGCGTGCCGGCGCCCATCCCAGTTGTTGAAATCGCCGACGACGCTCACCCGTTGCGCGTTCGGGGCCCACACGGCGAATGCAACGCCTGTGGCGCCTTCATGGTCGCGCGGATGGCTGCCCAGAACCTCGTAGGCAGGCCGCTCGCTCTCGCCGCGCACGGCGCGCAACGCGTCTTCATCGAGCAGCAGTCCGAACGCGTAGGGATCCTCGATCACGTGGGCGCCGCCGGCGTCCTCCACCCGCAGCCTGTAGCGGGGACGATCGGCGCTCTTCAGCCGCCCTGCGTAGAGTCCCATGTCGTGGATGCGGCGCAGTTCGACGAGTCGTTCGTCCCCTGTCTTCGACAGCGCGGTGACAGCCAGCGCGTGCGGGGCCATGACACGGATCTCCCACACGTCGGCGCCCACCGCGTGCGCGCCCAGAACCGCGAACGGATCCCGGCGCCAGTCATCCGCCAGCGCCTCGCTCGCGGCAGTTTCTGTGATTCGCCTCTGTGATGTCGTCATGGATTGGCCACTTCATCGAGAAACGAAAGAACGCCACGAGCAGGAGCGGTGATCCGGTGAGATGTGGGGCCCGCTTCAAAATGATTGCGTAAAAGGCTTTGAACAAGTGTTCCAACTGACGACGCTGCGCGCGTCCCGCTCCCCGCGATGGACAGCGTGCGCCTGCGATCTCTGCGCTGCGTGTGTATAGCAGTACATCACGCGCCAGCGCCACGTCTTCCGCCGTGGGTCCGCCGTCACATTCTGCGCTCTGGTCATCGCCGGGACAGCGCAGCCCCACGAACGCTTCGGAGCGGGTGAGGAGCCTGCCGCCCCTGATCCTGTCGCGATGTTGCAAATCCGCTTGTTCACAGGGGGGCTGAGCGGTTAAGCTCGTGGGCTTACGACGCAAGATCCAGGACCACGCGACGGACATGTCAGACAAGCCACAGCGCCCGAAGCGCGCCATCATCACCGATCAGGAAGCGCTGCAGTTCCACGCGCGCGGCAAGCCGGGCAAGATCGAGATTGTCGCGACGAAGCCCATGGCGACGCAGCGCGATTTGTCGCTTGCGTACTCGCCGGGCGTTGCTGCGCCAGTGAAGGCCATCGCTGCGGATCCATCGACCGCCTTCGATTACACGTCCCGTGGCAATCTTGTGGCTGTCATCTCCAATGGCACCGCCATTCTGGGGCTCGGCAATCTGGGCGCGCTCGCCTCCAAGCCGGTGATGGAAGGCAAGGCCGTCCTGTTCAAGAGATTCGCCGACATCGATTCCATCGACATCGAGGTGGACACCGAAGATCCGGACGCGTTCGTCAACGCCGTGCGTTACCTCGGGCCCTCCTTTGGCGGCATCAACCTTGAGGATATTCGCGCCCCCGAGTGCTTCATCATCGAGCAGCGGCTGCGCGAACTCATGGACATTCCTGTGTTCCATGACGATCAGCATGGCACGGCGATCATCGCTGCGGCGGGCATTCTCAACGCGCTCAAGCTCACGGGGCGCGATATCCGCCAGACCAAGCTTGTGTGCAACGGCGCCGGCGCGGCCGGTATCGCGTGCCTTGATCTCGTGAAGGCGCTCGGCTTCGCCCACGACAACATCCTGCTCTGCGACACGAAGGGGGTCGTCTACAAGGGCCGCACCGAGGGCATGAACCAGTGGAAGTCGGCCCATGCCGTGGAGACGGGCCGCCGCACGCTGGCGGACGCCATGGAGGGCGCGGACATCTTCTTCGGCCTCTCCGTCAAGGGCGCGCTGACGCCGGAGATGGTGGCGTCCATGGCCAAGGATCCCATCATCTTCGCCATGGCGAATCCGGATCCGGAGATTACGCCGGAGGAGGCGCACGCGGTGCGCGACGACGTCATCATGGCGACGGGCCGCTCCGACTATCCCAACCAGGTGAACAACGTTCTGGGCTTCCCGTACATCTTCCGCGGCGCCCTCGACGTGCGCGCCACCACCATCAACATGGAAATGAAGCTCGCCGCCGTGCGCGCGCTTGCGGACCTTGCGCAGGAGGACGTGCCCGACGAGGTTGCGGCCGCCTATCAGGGCGCGCGCCCCCGTTTCGGGCGCGAGTACATCATCCCCGCGCCGTTCGATCCGCGCCTCATCAGCGTGGTGCCTTCGGCGGTAGCCCGCGCTGCGATGGAAAGCGGGGTCGCCCGCAAGCCCATCGTCGACATGAAGGCGTATGAGGCAAGCTTGTCGGCGCGGCGCGATCCGGTCGCCGGCGCGCTGCAGACCATCATTCAGCGCGTGCGCCGTTATCCCAAGCGCGTCGTTTTCGCGGAAGGCGAGGAAGAGCAGGTCATTCGCGCCGCGGTCTCCTTCGTCAACCAGGGGCTCGGCACGGCGATTCTCGTTGGTCGCGAGGATCGCGTCACGCAGACTGCGACGTTCGCCGGCATCGACATCGCCGACAAGAACATCGAGGTGCAGAACGCAGGCATCTCCCATCGCAACGCGGCTTACACCGAGTATCTGTACGAGCGTCTGCAGCGTCAGGGCTACCTCCAGCGCGATTGCGTGCGTCTCATTCATCAGGACCGCAATCATTTCGCCGCCGCCATGGTGGCGCTGGGCGACGCGGACGCCATGGTGACAGGCGTCACGCGCAACTTTTCCATCGCGCTGGATGAAGTGCGCCGCGTGATTGATGGCCGCCCCGGACATCGCCTGATGGGCGCTTCCCTCGTGCTTTCCCGCGGCCGCACGGTGCTCGTGGCCGACACCGCGATCACGGAAATGCCGACGGCGGATGAAATCGCGCAGATCGCCATTGAAGCGGCCGGCGTGGCGCGGAGGCTCGGCTACGAGCCGCGCGTGGCCCTTCTCGCCTTCGCCACGTTTGGTCATCCCAAGGGTGAGCGCTCGGCGCGTGTGCAGGAGGCCGTGCGCATTCTCGACAACATGCGCGTGGACTTCGAATACGATGGCGAGATGGCCGCGGACGTGGCGCTCAACAAGGAGCTAATGGCGGCCTATCCGTTCTGCCGCCTCAGCGACACCGCGAACGTGCTCGTGATGCCGGCGTTCCACTCGGCCTCCATCGCCACAAAGATGCTGCAGGAGATGGGCGGGGCGACGGTCATCGGGCCGCTGATCGTTGGCCTCGACAAGCCGGTGCAGATCGTGCCGCTGGGCGCGCGCGATAGCGACATCGTCAATATGGCGGCGCTGGCAGCGTTCAACATCGGCGGTTAAGGCCGCCGCGTTGGGGGAGGGGCGCTGCGTCCCTCCCGATCACCGCGCGCAACTCAAGTCGACAGTTAAATCGTGACCTGAGCGCCCAGCTCCACCACGCGATCAGACGGAATGGCGAAGAAGTCCGTGGCGTTCGCCGATTGCTTCGACAGCGAGATGTAGAGCCGGTCCTGCCACTTCGGCATCCCGGAGTTTGGCGACATCTTGAGCGTGCGCCGGCCCAGGAAGAACGATGTCGTCATGATGTCGAACTTCAATCCGCTCTTGCGCAGGGAGGCGAGTGCAACCGGCACGCGCGGGCTTTCCATAAAGCCGAAGTGCAGGGTGATGCGGGTGAAGTCTTCCGACAGCTTCTCCGTCTCGCACCGCGCCGATGGAGAGACGCGTGGCACCTCCTCCGTGCGCACGGACACGAGAATGATGCGCTCGTGCAGCACTTTGTTGTGCTTGAGGTTGTGCATAAGCGCGGCCGGCGCCATCTCCGGATTGCTCGTCAGGAAGATCGCGGTGCCGGTCACGCGCGTTGGCTTCGATTTCTCGAGCATGCGGATCAGGTCGCGGGTGGGGATGGAATCCTTGTGCGTCTTCTCTTCCAGAAGGCGCGTCCCCTTGTTCCATGTCCACATGATGGCGATCATCGTGGCGCCGATCAGGACCGGCACGTAGCCGCCATCAAACAGCTTCATGAGGTTGGAGGTGAAGAACGCGAGTTCGATGACGAGGAACACCGAGACGAACATCGCCGCGCCCCACACCGGCCAGCGCCACAGCTTCCACACGACGAAGAACAGCAGCAGCGAGTCGACCACCATCGATCCGGTGACCGCAATTCCGTAGGCCGAGGCGAGGTTCGACGACGTGCGGAACATCAGCACCAGCAGGATCACCCCGAGGAGGAGGATGCGGTTCACGCGGGTGATGAAGATCTGGCCTTCCTGCGAATCGGAGGTGTGCTGGATCTCGAGGCGCGGCAACAGGCCGAGCTGGATCGCCTGGCGGGCGAGGGAGAACGCGCCGGTGATGGTGGCCTGACTGGCGATGACGGTGGCGACCGTGGCGAGCAGCACCAGAGGTAGAAGAGCCCAATCCGGAGCGAGCAGGAAGAAGGGATTCTCCATCGCTTTCCGGTCGGCGAGGATCAGGGCGCCCTGGCCCAGATAGTTGAGAATCAGCGAGGGGAAGACGAGCGCGATCCACGCCACCTGAATAGGCTTGCGGCCGAAATGGCCCATGTCGGCGTAGAGCGCCTCCGCTCCTGTCACCGCAAGGAAAACGGCGCCCAGCACGATGAAGCTGATGACGCCGTGCGAGAACAGGAAGGTCAGCGCGTAGTACGGGTTGAACGCATAGAGTATGCGCACTTCGTCGCCGATGTGCAGAAGCCCGAGTATGGCGAGCACAAGGAACCAGACGAGCATGATCGGCCCGAACCATCGGGCCACGCCCGCGGTCCCGTGCCGCTGCACCATGAACAGCGAGCAGAGGATCGCGACGGTGATCGCGATCACGTAAGGCTCGAACAGGGGTGTGACGAGCTTCAGGCCCTCCACCGCCGACAGCACCGAGATGGCCGGCGTAATCATGGCGTCGCCGGTGAACAGCGCGGCGCCGATAACGCCCAGCAGGAAGATGAACGTGCTGCGTCGCCCGAAGGCCTTCTGCGCCAGCGCCATCAGCGCCAGCGTTCCGCCTTCGCCGCGGTTGTCCGCCTGAAGCACGAAGATGATGTACTTCACCGTCACCACGATGAAGATCGCCCAGATCATCAGGGAGACGATGCCGATCACCTCGCCGTCGCTCACGCCCGGCCCGCCCGCATGGGTGAGCGCTTCGCGCAGCGCGTAAAGGGGGCTCGTGCCGATGTCGCCGCACACCACGCCCACCGACGCGAATGCGAGGGCGAGGGTGCTGGACTTGCCGTGGCCCGAGCCGTTGTGGTGAGGGCCGTTTGTTGGCTGAGACGCCTGCGTGGCCGTATCCGGGAGCATGGGAGAGCCTGATGAGCCCCCTGCGGTCTTCGGCGCGCGCGGCGCAGGCCGAGGGGCGCGAGCGTTGAAAACTCCGCGCGGCGGGCCGTATACTCCCTTTGGCCGCGCTGCACAACGCGCCTTGCGGATGAACCGGCGCCGGGGCCCTTGCGGTTGGGTCGCCCGTTTGCGATCAGCGACCCATGATTTTCGAAGAACCCCTGCCAATTGATGAGGCGCTGCCCGCGCTGCTGGCTGCCCTGTCCTCCCGCAACGCTGCCGTGCTCGTCGCCCCGCCCGGCGCAGGCAAGACGACCCGCGTGCCTTTGGCGTTGCTGGATCAAACGTTTATCCGCGGCGGCCGCATCATCATGCTTGAGCCCCGCCGCCTCGCCGCCCGCGCCGCAGCCGAGCGCATGGCCGCGACCCTGGGCGAGGCCGTGGGCGGGCGCGTGGGCCTTCGCGTGCGCATGGAGTCGCGGGTTTCGGCCCGCACGCGCATCGAGGTGGTCACCGAGGGGGTGTTCGCCCGGATGATCCTGGACGATCCGTCGCTTGAGGGGGTGTCCGCCGTCCTGTTCGACGAGTTCCACGAACGCTCGCTGGATGCGGACATGGGGCTGGCGCTGGCGCTCGACGCGCAGGCCGGGCTGCGGGAGGATCTGCGTATTCTGGTGATGTCCGCGACGCTCGACGGCGCGCGGGTCGCCTCGCTGCTGTCGGATGCGCCCGTCATCGCCAGCGAGGGGCGAGCTTTTCCTGTGGAAACCCGTTACCTCGGCCGCGATTCCGCCGAGCGGCTGGAAGACGCCATGGTCAGGGCTGTCATGCGCGCGCTCGCGTCCGAGCCGGGCTCGATCCTAGCGTTCCTGCCCGGTCAGGGGGAAATCACGCGCGTGGCCGAGCGCCTGCGGGAGCGCGTCACAGATCCCGCTGTGGAAATCGCGCCGCTGTACGGCGCCATGGATCGGGGCGAGCAGGATCGGGCGGTGCGGCCCGCGGCGCCGGGCCGTCGCAAGGTGGTGCTCGCCACCTCCATCGCCGAGACGTCGCTCACCATCGAGGGCGTGCGCGTGGTGGTGGACAGCGGCCTGTCCCGTGCGCCGCGCTACGAGCCCGACATCGGGCTCACGCGGCTGGAGACCGTCCGCGCGTCGCGGGCCGCCATCGACCAGCGCCGGGGGCGCGCCGGGCGCACCGAGCCGGGCGTTTGCTATCGCTTGTGGGAGGAGGCGGCCACGGGCTCGCTGCCGGCGTTCACCACGCCCGAGATTCTGTCCGCCGATCTGTCCTCCCTGCTTCTGGATCTCGCCGCATGGGGCGTGCGCGATCCGGCAGCGCTGGCGTGGCTCGATCCGCCGCCGGCGCCCGCCGTCAACGAGGCGCGGGCTCTCTTGCGCAAGCTGCGGGCGCTGGATGCTGACGGCGCGCTCACCGATGAGGGCCGCGCCATTCGCGCGCTCGCCCTGCCGCCGCGCCTCGCCCGCATGGTGGTTGATGCGGCCCGCGCCGGCGAGGCTGATCTCGCCGCCGATCTCGCCGCTGTCATCGTCGAGCGCGGGCTCGGCGGATCGGAGGTTGATCTTGGCGAGCGCGTGCGCCGGTTTCGGCGCGAACGCTCCCAGCGCGCGGACGCCACCCGGCGGATGGCGCGCGGGTTCGCAGCCGAGGCGCGTAAAGTCCCTGGCGCCGCCGCCCCCGTAGACGCGCCGCCGGAGCGCGCCGGGGCGCTGCTGGCGCTGGCGTGGCCCGACCGCATCGCGAAGGCGCGCGGGGCGCCGGGGGATTTCCTCATGGCGAATGGCCGCGCCGCCTCCATCGAGGCGCATCATGCGCTTGCCCGCGAGCCGTTTCTCGCCATCGCCGAAATCGCCGGGCGCGCGGCGGCGGCCCGTATTCTCGCCGCTGCGCCCCTGAGCGCGGCGGAGGTGGAGGAGATCGCCGGCGCTGACATTGTCGCCGCCGAGGAGCTGACGTTCGACAAGGCGAGCGGCGCCCTCAAGGCGGCGCGCGTTCGCCGTCTCGGCGCCATCGCGCTGGGTCGTCAGCCGCTGCCGGTCGCCGGGCCCGCCGCCGCCCGCGCGCTGGCGGAGGGGGCAGCCTCGCTGGGCGTGTCGCGCCTGCCGTGGACGAAGGCGCAGACACAGTTGCGTGACCGCGTGATGTTTGTGCGCGCGGCGCAGGGGGAAGCGTGGCCGGATCTCTCCGATGATGCGCTCGCAGCTGCCGCCGCAGACTGGCTTGCGCCGTTTGTCGAAGGGCGCGCGTCCCTTGCGGCGATCACGCCCGATGATCTCGGACAGGCGCTGGCCGCCCTGATCCCGTGGGATCTTCAACGCAAGCTCGACGCCGAGGCGCCGACCCACTTCGAGGCGCCCACCGGCTCCCGCGTCGCCATCGACTACGAGGCCGATGGGGCGCCTGTCGTCGCCATTCGCGTGCAGGAGTTGTTTGGCCTCGCCGTCCATCCCGCGCTCGCGGGGGGGCGCGCGCCGATCACGCTGCATCTGCTCTCGCCGGCGCACAGGCCTATCCAGATCACCCGCGACCTGCCCGGGTTCTGGCGCGGCTCGTGGGCGGCGGTGAAATCGGAGATGAAGGGACGCTATCCCCGCCATGTGTGGCCGGACGATCCCGCCGCCGCCGCGCCCACAACCCGCGCAAAACCGCGCGGAACCTGAGGAGAAAACCCATGCGCGTGCGCGCATCCACCGTTTCCGATGTTCCCGCCATTCAGGCGATCTATGCGCACCATGTGCTGCACGGCACAGGCTCCTTCGAGGAGGAGCCGCCATCGGTCGACGTGATGAAGGAGCGCTGGCTGGCGGTCGCTGAGCGCGGACTGCCGTGGCTCGTGGCCGAAATCGACGGCGCCATCGTGGGTTACTCGTACGCGCGGCCCTATCATGAGCGCAGCGCCTACCGGTTCACGGTGGAGGACGCCGTTTACGTGGCGCCGGATGGCGGACGTCGCGGCGTGGGGCGGGCGTTGCTTACGCAGGTGCTGGGCCAGTGCGCGGGCGCCGGCTACCGCAGCATGGTGGCGATCATCGGCGATTCCGGCAACGAAGGCTCCATCGGATTGCACCGCGCGCTGGGCTTCCGGCCTGTCGGCGTTCTGCAGGGAGTGGGCCTGAAGTTCGGGCGCACGCTCGATTCCGTCATCATGCAGAAGAGCTTGGCTGAAGCCCCGTAGCGTTCTTGAAACGTTCTTGCGTGACGCTGCGACATGGGCTAGGCTATAAGCTCATCGGAGAGCCGTCATGGTGGTGCGCGTCGCGACCGTTGCATTCGAGGGCATCGAGGCCCGGCCTGTCGACGTGCAGGTGCAGATTTCCGGCGGCGCGGCGGGGTTCTCCATCGTCGGCCTCGCGGACAAGGCGGTGGGGGAGTCCCGCGAGCGGGTGCGCGCGGCGCTGAACGCCTCGGGCCTCGCGCTGCCAGCGCGCAAGATCACAATCAACCTCGCCCCAGCTGACCTGCCGAAGGAGGGCAGCCACTACGATCTGCCCATCGCGCTGGCGGTGATGGCCGCCATCGGGGCTATCCCGTCGGACGCGCTGACGAATTTCACCGTGCTGGGCGAGCTTGCGCTGGATGGCGCCATTGCGTCGGTGGCCGGCTGCCTGCCCGCGGCGGTCGCGGCCAACGCCCGGGGCCACGGGCTCATCTGTCCGCACGCCTGCGGGTCTGAGGCCGCATGGGCCTCGCCGGACATCGAGATTCTCGCGCCGCGCTCGCTGATCCAGTTCGCCAACCATGTGCGCGGCGTGCAGGTGATGGCGCGCCCCCAGCCAACGGTTCGCGCGGCCGGGGCGGCGATGCCGGACCTGCGCGACATCAAGGGACAGGAGAGCGCCAAGCGCGCGCTGGAGATTGCCGCCGCCGGGGGCCACAACCTGCTCATGAGCGGGCCGCCGGGGTCGGGCAAGTCCATGCTGGCGGCGCGGCTGCCGTCGATCCTGCCGCCCCTGCGCCCGCGCGAACTGCTCGAAGTGTCGATGATCCATTCGGTCGCTGGCGCGCTCGCGGGCGGCGAGCTCACGGATCGGCGGCCGTTCCGTGCGCCGCACCATTCCGCGTCCATGCCGGCGCTCGTGGGTGGGGGCGCCAATGCGCGGCCGGGTGAGGTGTCTCTCGCCCATCATGGCGTGCTGTTTCTCGACGAGTTGCCGGAGTTTCAGGCGCAGACGCTGGACGCTTTGCGCCAGCCGCTGGAGACCGGGGATGTCACTATCGCCCGCGCCAATCATCGCGCGGTCTATCCGGCGCGCTTCCATCTTGTCGCCGCCATGAACCCGTGCCGGTGCGGCCACGGGACGGACCCTGGGTATGCCTGCCGCCGCATGCCGA
>JAIXSM010000002.1 GCA_027484655.1 Hyphomicrobiales bacterium
CGGGATCGAAGCTTGCCTTCACCCGCGCCGAAAGCTCCATCAGCGGCCGCGCGAGAGGCTGGAACACCTGCGCCTGCGCCCGTGCGTCTTGCGGCGCGCGCACAAGCGTCGCGTGGCCTCTGGCGAGCGCGGCAGCTTTGTGCACGGCGCCGGAGGCGACCGCCTCAATGCTGGTCGCCAGCCACACAAGACCACCGCCCCAGTCGTAGAAATGGTTGCGCGCAAGGCCCGCTGCGTTCAGCTCCGCGATGAAGGAGGCCGCCCGGCTCGGCGGCAGCGACACACGCCACACGGCCTCGTCAGCGGATGCGCGCAGCGGCGCGCCGTCGCGGATCTCGCGCCAGAGGGCGGTGGCTTCGTCGTCGAAGAGCGTGCGCGCGCCGCCAAACCGGGCGAGATGCTTGCGCAGTTCCGCCAGCCGGTAATCGACCGAGTTCGTAAAGTGCTCGACGCGAAGAAGCGTGCGAGGCGTCTCGCCCGGCAGATGGGCTGCGGCGCTCACCTCAAACGGCGTCGCCAGCGCCGCAGACATGGCGGCGACGGCGTCCGCGTCGCTCAGGCCGTCCAGCACAAGCGTTCCCGTGCGCTCCGGCCGCGGCAGCAGTTTGAACGTCACTTCCGTGAGAAGGCCCAGCGTGCCGTGGGCGCCGCACACGAGCTTCACGAGATCGAGCCCCGTGACGTTCTTCATCACGCGCCCGCCTGATTTCACCGCCTCGCCGGCGCCGTTGACCAGCCGCACGCCGATAAGGGAATCCCGCGCGGCGCCGGATTTCACCCGGCGCGGGCCGCAGATGTTGCACGCCGCCACGGCGCCGATTGTCGGCTCGCCGGTTGAACCGTAGAGAGTCCGGTGGTCCATGGGCTCGAAGGGCAGCATCTGCCCTTTTTCCGCCAGCGCCGCCTCAACCTCCGCCAGCGTCGTGCCGGCGCGCGCGGAGAGCACCAGTTCCGCCGGCTCGTAAATGGTGATCCCGCTGAGCGCCCGCGTGGAGAGCGCATCGTCAGCCTGCACGGGACGGCCGAGACCGGCGCGCGTGCCCCCGCCGACGATTTCCAGCGTGCGACCTGCATCGCGGGCCGTGCGCACGGCGTCGCAGGCGTCCTTCTCGGATGTTGGCGCAAAAGTCGTCATGGAATCACCGCGCCGGTCCGGGCGCCACATCCCCGGGGCGCGTAGCGAACCCGGGGTCCAGAAGCCATGGGCCTTGTTTCTGTGGCGCTGGGTCCCGGGTTCCGCTGCGCGGCCCCGGGAAAGTGGGTTGCGTTCGAACCGGCGCTCATCCGCTCACCCGGCCGTCGAGAGGGAACACCTTGGCCGGGTTCAGGCGCCATTGCGGATCGAACGCGGCGCGCACGCGCATTTGTTGCTCAAGGTCGATTTGCGTGAATTGCGCGCGCATCAGGTCGCGCTTTTCAATGCCGACCCCATGCTCGCCGGTGAGGCATCCGCCCGCCTCCACGCACAGGCGCAGGATGTCCATGCCCGCGGCCTCCGCCTTCGCCTGATCGGCGGGATCGTTGACGTTGTAGAGGATCAGCGGGTGCATGTTGCCGTCGCCCGCATGGAAGACGTTGGCGACGCGCAGGCCATAACTCTCCACGATCTCGCCCGTGCGCTTGAGCACGTAGGAGAGCTGGCCCGTGGGCACTGTGCCGTCCATGCAGATGTAATCCGCGACGCGGCCGGTGGCGCCGAACGCGGATTTGCGACCCTTCCAGATCAGCGCCGTCTCCAGCGCGGAACGGGATTCTTTCACGACGCTCACGCGGTGCGCTTTTGCGATCTCGACGATGCGCGCGAGTTCGGCCTCCATCTCCGCCTCGGAGCCCTCCACCTCGATGATGAGCATCGCCTCCACGTCGAGCGGATAACCCGCCTTCGCGAACGCCTCGCAGATGTGGATCGCCGGCTTGTCCATGAACTCCATGGCCACGGGCACGATCCCCGCGCCGATGATGGCGGCGACGCACGCGCCCGCCGCCTCGCTCGACTCGAAGCCGAACAGGACGGGGCGAGCGCCTTCAGCCGCGCGCACCAGGCGCACGACAGCTTCGGTGACGATGCCCAGCTGCCCTTCGGAGCCCACAATAACACCCAGCAAATCGAGGCCCGGCGCGTCCATGGCCTCGCCGCCAATCTCGATGATCTCACCGTCGATGGTGACGAGGGTCACGCCGAGCACGTTGTTTGTCGTCACGCCGTACTTCAGGCAGTGGGCGCCGCCGGAGTTCATGGCGATGTTGCCGCCGATGGTGCAGGCGAGCTGGGAGGAGGGATCGGGCGCGTAGAAGAACCCGTCCGCTGACACCGCCTCGGAGATCGAGAGGTTCGTGACGCCCGCTTGCACGCGCGCGACGCGGTCGACGTAGTTCACGTCGAGAATACGGTTCATTTTTGAGAGGCCGATGACGATGGCGTCTTCCTGCGGGATCGCGCCGCCCGCAAGCGAGGTGCCGGCGCCGCGCGGCACCACGTTGACGCCCGCCTCGCGGCAGAAGCGCAGGAGCGCCGCGGTCTCCGCAGTGGTGCGGGGCAGGGCGACCGCCAAGGGCAGCCGCCGGTATGCGGTCAGCGCGTCTGTCTCGAACGCGCGCCGTTCGTCCTCGCTGGTGATGAGGCAGTCTGCGGGCAGCAGCGCCGCGAGACCGGCGAGGATCTCGTCCCGGCGGGCGAGAATGCGGGCGTCGGGGTCCGGAAAACGGATTTCGCTCACGGCAGGCCTTTCAAAGTCGCTTTGCACGCACCATACAGGAGCCCAGCCATAGCGGCAAAGGCGCGCGGCCTCCCTTGTCACGGGATCGGCTGCGCGGCAATGTCGCGCCCACCCGGCGGGACAGCCGGACGCCAGGGAACGCAAGATCGTGCAACCGCCTGTCCGACCCCGCGTGGGGCTCTTTGTCACCTGCCTCGTGGATCTGTTCCGCCCATCCGTGGGATTTGCGGCAGTAAAATTGCTGGAGGACGCCGGCTGCGAGGTGAGCGTGCCCTCGCAGACCTGCTGCGGCCAGCCCGCCTTCAACGCCGGCGACCGCGCCGCTGCGCGCGATCTTGCGCTGCAGGTCATGGATGCGTTCGCCAACGTGGATTACGTCGTCGCGCCTTCCGGCTCTTGCGGCGGCATGATGGTGAAGCATTTTCCGGAGCTGTTCGCGGACGATCCGCGCTTGTCCGCCCGCGCCCGCGCGTTCGCCGCGCGCACCCACGAGCTGGTGAGTTTTCTCGTCGACGTCATGAAGGTTGAGCGCGTCAGCGCGTCGTTTCCGCGCAAGGCGACGTATCACGATTCCTGCTCTGGGCTTCGCGAGCTTGAGGTTGCGGCCCAGCCGCGCAAGTTGCTGGGAACGGTGACCGGGCTTGAGCTTGCTCCTCTCAAGGATGCCGATGTCTGCTGCGGCTTCGGCGGCGCCTTCGCCGTGAAGTATGGCGACATCTCCGACGCCATCGTCAGCGAGAAGACGAACAACGTGGAGGACACGGGGGCCCACACGCTGCTTGCCGGCGATCTCGGCTGCCTCATGAACATGGCCGGCAAGCTTGCGCGGCGCGGCTCGTCCATCGAGGTGCGCCATGTGGCTGAGGTGCTGGCGGGCATGACCGATGCGCCGCCCATTGGCGCGCCGGGGAAGAAGCCCGCGTGAAGATGGAGCGCATCCACGCGCAAAGTCCGCCGTCGCAAACGGCGGCCGCCGCGCTGTTCGGCGCCGCCATGGCGCTGTCGGGATTTCTGCTGTTCCTCGTGCAGCCCATGGCGGGCAAGTTCATCCTGCCGTGGTTTGGCGGCAGCGCATCGACGTGGATTGTGTCGATGCTGTTCTTCCAGATCGCGCTGCTTGCCGGCTACGTCTACGCCTACGGCCTGTCGCGACCCCTCTCGGTTGCGACGCAAGCGAGAATCCAGATCGCCGTCGTGCTCGCCGCGCTTGTTGCGCTGCCCGTTTCGCCATCGGAGGGCTGGAAGGCCGCCAGCGCCGACGATCCCACATGGCGGATCATCGCGCTGCTGGCCGCGACCGTGGGCGCCCCGTATGTGGTGCTTTCAACAACCACGCCGCTCCTGTCGCGCTGGCTCGGCTGCGTGCGGCCGGGCCTGAGCCCCGCGCGCTTCTTCGCCGCCGCCAACGCCGGCGCCTTTCTGGGGTTGTTGAGCTATCCCTTCCTCATGGAGCCGAACCTCTCCATGCGCCAGCAGTCGCTGGCGTGGTCGGCCGGGTTTGTCGTGTATGTGGCCCTGGTCATGACGTGCGCTGCGGTGACGATCCGCGCCGCTGGCCGGTTGAAACTGACTGAAGTCCCGCCGCCGGCGGCGCGTGACGGCGATCCGCTCGGCGCCTGGCTTCTGTACGCAGCCATGGGTTCCGTTCTGCTGCTTGCGGGCTCCAACGCCGTGACGCAGTTCTCTGCGGTTGTGCCGTTTCTGTGGGTGCTGCCTCTCGCGCTCTACCTGCTCTCGTTCGTTCTCGCCTTCGGCGCGCAGCGCGCGTACGCGCGGCCGCTTTACGCGGTCGTGTTCCTCATTGCGTGCGGCGCAGCGCTGCTTTTGGGCACGCCCGTCACGCCCACGGAATTGTTGGCGCACCTTGTGGTGCAGTCCGCCGCGCTTTTCGCGGGCTGCATGATCTGTCATGGCGAGCTTGCGCGTTTGCAGCCAGCGCCCGAGCGGGCGCCCAAATTCTATTTGGCGGTTGCGGCCGGCGGCGCCCTGGGCGGCGTGCTCACCGCCATCATCGCGCCCATGGCGTTCAATACGTACTTCGAGCATGAACTCGTGCTGGTGGCGATTGCGCTTGTGGCGCTGCGCCTGCTGTTGCGCGCGCGCAAACCCGCGCTCAGGGGCGCGCTGGCGGCCGCAGGCGCGTTCTTCGCCATCGGCCTCGCGTCCACCATCAGCGAGGAGTTGGACACGCGCGGCATTCTGGTGGAGCGGGTGCGCAACTTCTATGGCGTTCTTGAAGTCGTGAAGGAACGCGAGAGCGATCCCGAGAAGTACACGCTCGCCCTGCGCCAGGGCGGGGTGGATCAGGGCTGGCAGTTCCAGAAGGACGAATTTCGTCTCACCCCGCCGTGCGGATACGACGAGTCGAGCGCGCTGGGCCTCGCCCTGCGTCATCAGGCGCGACGGCGCGCCGAGGGGCCGGATGCGCCCTTGCGCATTGGCGTCGTGGGGCTTGGCGCGGGCATGGTCGCGGGTCTCGGGCACACCGGCGATGTCCTGCGCTACTACGAGCTGAACCCGGCTGTGGTCGACCTCGCCGGCCGTTACTTCTCGTTCCTGCGCGACGGCAAGGCGAAGGCCGACGTGCTGATCGGCGACGCGCGGCTGATGATGGAGCGCCAGCTTACCGAGGGCGCGCCGCAGAACTTCGACATCATCGTCATGAACGCTTTTCGCGGGGGCTCGCCGCCCATGCATCTCATGACGCGTGAGGCGTTCGAGATTTATCTCGCGCACCTTGCGCCGCAGGGCGTTCTGGCGATCAACTTCGAACTCGACACCTTTGAGATGGCGCCCCTCCATCGCGGCATGGCGCGGGCGTTCGGGCTTGAGGCGCGCTGGTTTGAAACCCGCAAGGGCGTCGATTGTCCCGCGCCGATCTCGTGGGCGCTCTATACGCGCGACAAAGAGTTCTTCATGATCCCGGACGTGGCGCAGGCGATTTCGCCATGGCGCGGCGACGGGCGTTCCGAAGTTGTGTGGACCGACAAGAGCAGCAACCTGATGAGCATTCTCAATCTGGGGACGAGCCGATGACTTTGCACGCCACATCGCCCGCCTTCCGCGAGAACGCGCGCGAGGCCCTGGCAGATCAGCAATTGCAGAAAGCGCTGGGCAACGTGCGCACCAACGTCGTGGCGCGCCGCGCCGTGGCCGCAGGGCGCCTGCCGGAGTTCGAGGCCCTGCGCGATCAGGCGCGCGACATCCGCAACCATGTGCTGGCCCATCTCGACGTCTACCTTGAGATGTACGAGCGCAACGTCATCGCGGCGGGCGGCCACGTGCATTGGGCGCGAACGGCCGATGAGGCCTGCCGCATCATCATTGATATCGCCAGGGCGCGCGAGGCTCGCTCTGTGGTCAAGGGCAAGTCGATGGTGTCCGAGGAGATCGGGCTCAACGCAGCGCTGGAGCGCGCCGGCGTCGCGGCGGTGGAGACCGATCTTGGCGAGTACATCATCCAGCTGCGCGGCGAGACGCCATCACACATCATCATGCCGGCGGTGCATCTGAACCGCGAGGATGTGGAGGCGGAGTTCCGCCGCGCGCATACGCATCTGCCCGCGGAGCGAAATCTCGACGAGCCTGAATCCCTGCTTGCGGAAGCCCGCGCGGAATTGCGCGCAAAGTTTCTGGCCGCGGAGGTCGGCGTTACGGGGGCGAACTTCCTCGTGGCGCAGACGGGAACCTCGATCATCGTCACCAACGAGGGCAACGGCGATCTCTCCCAGATCCTGCCGAAGGTTCATGTGGTCGTCGCCTCCATCGAGAAGATCGCGCCGACGCTGGAGGATGCGTCAGCATTGATGCGTGTGCTCGCCCGCTCCGCCACGGGGCAGGACATGTCGGTCTACACCACGCTTTCCACCGGCCCGCGCCGGGCGGGTGATCCGGACGGGCCGGAGGAATATCATGTGGTGCTGGTCGATAACGGCCGCTCCAACATGCTGGGCACGTCGTTTCAGGACATGCTGCGCTGCATCCGCTGCGGCGCCTGCATGAACCATTGTCCCGTGTATCACGCGGTCGGCGGCCATGCGTATGGCTGGGTGTATCCCGGCCCCATGGGCGCTGTGCTGACGCCCTCATTGATCGGCGTCGATAAGGCGGGGCACCTGCCCAACGCCTCCACCTTCTGCGGCCGGTGCGAGAGCGTGTGTCCCGTTCGCATTCCGCTGCCCAAACTCATGCGCAACTGGCGCGAGCGCGAGTTCGAGCGGCATCTGGCGCCAGCGGTTACGCGCGGAGGCTTGCGCTTCTGGGCGTTCTTCGCACGCAGGCCGGCGCTCTATCGCGCCGCCACATCGCTCGCCATGCGCGCGCTGGCGTTTCTCGGCCGCGACAAGGGTCGCTTCGCTTCGCTACCGTTTGCGAGCGGGTGGACGCAGCATCGCGATATGCCTGCGCCGCAGGGCTCCACGTTCCAGGCGCAATGGAAGAAGAGGAAACGCTGATGAGCGCGCGCGACGAAATTCTCGCCAACGTTCGCCGTTCGCTCGGCGCATCGGAGGGCGACCAGGCCCGCCGCGCGACCGCGCAGGCGCGGGTTGCGGGCGCCGCGCCGGGCTTGCGGCCGCAGCGCGGGCAGGGCGACGTGCAGACGCGTGCGCAAACCTTCGAGCAGGAAGCGCAGGCCGTGAACGCCACGGTCGAACGCTTGAAGTCCGCGGCGGATGTTCCTGCAGCCGTGTCGCGCTATCTGCGCGAGCGCAATCTGCCGGCCACGTTGCGCATGGGGGATGACGAGCGGCTTGTCGGCCTGCCGTGGGAGGCCACGCAGCTTGCGATCTCGCGCGGGCCTTCGGCGGGTGACGACGTCAACGCCATCTCCCATGCGGAGGCTGCAGCGGCGGAGACAGGCACGCTCGCGTTCGTCTCCGGCCCGCATAACCCGACCACGCTCAACTTCCTGCCGGACAACCACTTCGCCGTTGTGCGCCTGTCGGATATCGAGGCCGATTACGAGGCCGTGTGGACGCGCCTGCGCGCGCGTTACGGGGCCGGCGTCCTGCCGCGCACGGTCAATTTCGTTACGGGGCCTTCGCGGTCCGCCGACATCGAGCAGAAGCTGCTGCTCGGCGCCCACGGCCCGCGGAGCCTGCATATTCTCATCGTCGAGGGTTGAGCGGGCTCTCGCTTTCGAACGCGCGCGCCACATCAAGGGTCACAAGCTTGAGGCCCGGATCTTCTTTTTCCTCGGCGATGTCGAATCCGAGCCCTGCGCACATGTCCAGCATGGCGCGGTTCTCGCTGAGCACATGTCCGCGAATGGTCGCGAGGCCCACCTCGCGCGCGTACGCGATGGCGCAACGCATAAGCGCCCAGCCAAGGCCGCGCCCCTTGAAGTCGGAACGCACGAGCACGGCGTATTCGCCGCTCTCGCCGCCGGGGTCGTGCAGCACACGCACGCCGCCAGCCATTTCTCCATCCGCCTCGTCGATGGCGACGATGGCGCAGGCGCGCGCGTAATCAATTTGCGTCAGACGCGCGATGAAGACGTGGTTGAGATCCTTCACCGTGGTGAAGAAGCGCCGGCGCATGTCTTCCGGCGTCACGCGCGCAAAAAAGCGCCGGTAGAGGTCTTCGTCCTCGGGGCGTGCGGGGCGCAGAAAAATTTGCGCGCCGTCGCGCAGCGTGAGGTTGCGCTCCTGCCAGCGTGGATAGGGCGCGATGGCGAAACGCGGGTTGGCGCCGCCGCGGCCCGGCGCAGCGCATGGCGCAATCTCCACGCGCGCGTCCAGCGCCACCACGCCGTTCTCATCGGCGACGAGCGGATTGAGATCGAGGCCAGCAATTTCTGGAACATCGGCGGACAATTGCGCGATGTAAACAAGCACGCGCGCGATGGCGTCCATGTCGGCCTGCGGCTTGTCGCGATAGCGGCGCAGCAGGCGCGCCACGCGGGTGCGCTCGATTTGCGCGCGCGCGAGGCTCATGTCGAGCGGCGGCAGTCCGAGCGCCTTGTCGTTGATGACCTCGACCGCCGTGCCGCCGCGTCCGAACAGGATCACCGGGCCAAACGTCGGATCCTCCGCCACGCCGGCGATAAGCTCGCGCCCATTTGGCCGGCGCACCATCGGATGAACCGTGACGCCCTCAATGGTGGCGTCCGGCCGCGCGGCGCGCGCGCGGGCGATGATCTGTTCGGCGGCGGCGGTTACGGCTTCGGGTGTGGTGAGATCAAGCATCACGCCGCTCACATCCGATTTGTGCGAGATGTCGCGGGAGAAGATTTTCACCACGCACGCGCCGTGCTCCGCGATGAAGGGCTGCGCCAGTTGCGCAGCCTCCTGTGGCGTGCGCGCCAGGCGCACAGGCGGCGTGGGGATATGATAGGCTTTCAGCACTTGCGCAATGTCGATGGCGTCTAGCCAACGTTCGCCGCGCGCAAGCGCGTCGGCGACGATCTTGCGCGCTGTGTCCGAGTCCGGCTGCTCTGCGGGAGCCCCGGCGGGCGTCGCCATCAGCGCGTCGCGGTTCTCGCGCCACTTCACCAGATGCATGAAACCGCGCATGGCGCCGGCGGAATGATGCGGAATCCCGGCGTTTTCGAAGATTTCGTTGGCGGCGTCGTCGTGGCCGAGCCAGGCCGCGAACACAGGTCGCGGGCGAAACGAGGCGCGCCGGTGCGCGATGGTTGTGTCCGCCACGGCGCGCGCCACGTCCGCCGCGCGTGACAGCGCGGTGGGGCAGTGGATCACCATCGCTGCGTCCACATCGGGATCTTCCAGAATCTGCGCCAACGCTTGCGCAAAGCGCTGCGCGTCCGCATCGCCCACAATGTCAGCCGGGTTGGCGCGCGACCATGTGGGCGGCATTGTCGCGTCGAGCGCGGCGATGGTCTGCGGCGAGAGCGTCGCGAGCTTGCCGCCGAGGCTCGCAAGTTCGTCCACTGCGAGAACGCCGAGGCCGCCGCCGTTGGTGAGGATCGCCAGCCTGTCGCCGGCGAACGGCGCCACACGGCCAAGGGTATCGGCGGCGGCGAACAACTCCTCGATGTCGTTGACGCGCAGCACGCCGGCGCGGCGGAACGCAGCGCCATACACATCGTCCGCGCCTGCAAGCGAGCCCGTGTGCGTGGCTGCGGCCTTCGCCGCAATGCGCGAGCGGCCAGACTTGATGACGATGACGGGTTTGACGCGCGCAGCCGCGCGGGCCGCCGACATGAACGCTTTGGCGTCGCCGATGGCTTCCACGTACATGAGAATGGCGCGCGTTGCGGGATCAATGGCGAACCAGTCGAGCAAGTCGTCAAAGTCCACGTCCGCCATGTCTCCCACCGAGACAAGGCCCGAGAAGCCGACCTTGCGCTCGGCGGCGAAGGCGAGCAGCGACACCGTGACAGCGCCGGACTGGGAGATGACTGCAAGATCGCCGGGAATCGCCTTGTCGGCAGCGAAACTGGCGTCGAGCCCCGCGCGCGGCGCCAGCACGCCGAGGCAGTTGGGGCCGACGATGCGCATGGGGGTGCGCTGGGCGAGATCGCGCATCTGCGCGCGCAGCGAGTCATCGCCGTGGCCTGGATCCGCCGTGATGACAATCGCAACCGGAACGCCAATCGCTGCAGCTTCTTCAGCCAGCGCGGCCACATGGTCGCGCGGCGCGGCGATCACCGCCAGATCGGGGATCTCGGGCAGGTCCGACAGCCGCGCGGCGCAGGGCAGCCCGTCAATCTGGGTGTGCCGTGGATTGACGAGATGGATCGGCCCCGTGAGCCCGCCGGCGCGCAGGTTGGCGAGCAGCGCCGCGCCGAGGCTGCCGGGCCTCGCGCTCGCCCCCACCAGCGCCACGGAGCGCGGGCGAAACAGCCGGTCGAGATTGTGGATGCTCATGGCGAGGGCCGATGCTCCATGCTGCGTCGCAGCATTCTAGAGCATTTTCCGTCCAAGTGGATGCCGGTTGGACGCAAGAAAATACGAATAACGACGAAGCTGGAGCGGAAGACCTGGTGCAATCAGGTCGGTTTCCGCTTTAGCACCCGGCGCGCGCCTCCGAGACGGTCGCTGTTTTCTCCGGCGGAAATGCGATCTCCACCAGCGTGCCTTCGCCCTTCCCGCTGGTGATTGTGAATGAGGCGCGGTGGGCCTCCACGAGTGCCTTTGTCAGGGGCAGGCCGAGCCCGGTGCCGGGCGTCTGGCGGGCGGATCGGATCTGGCGGAATGGCTCCAGCGCGGTTTCAATGTCGGCCTCGCTCATCCCCACGCCGGTGTCGCGCACGCGCAGCACGAAGGCGCCGGCCTCGGTGAGGGCGGTGGAGACGATCACCTGTCCACCGGGCTGGTTGAACTTCACCGCGTTCGACAAAAGGTTCAGCACGATCTGGCGCAGCGCGCGCTCGTCGGCGAGCAGGCTCGACGCCTGGGGCGCGAGCGACACGCGCACGATGACGCGCTCGCGAAGCGCCTGCGCCTGCATCATCGAGACGCATTCGCTCACGATGCGGTTGGCGTCGACCGGGCTCACATGAAGCTCAAGTTTGCCAGCCTCGATCTTTGAGAGATCGAGCAGGTCGTTCACAAGGCTCATCACGTGGGCGCCGGAGGCGTGGATGTCCTTCAGATAATCCTTGTAGCGGTCATTGCCGATGGGGCCGAACCGCTCTTCAAGGATCACTTCCGCGAAGCCGATGATGGCGTTCAGCGGCGTGCGAATCTCGTGGCTGATCTTGGCTAGGAAATCGGACTTGAGCGCGCTTGCGTGTTCGGCCTGGCGGCGCGCCTCCACAAGGTCGTGCTCCGCGCGCTTCCATGACGAGGCGTCGCGCATGACGGCGCAAAACCTGTCCTCGCCCACGCGAGCGATGCGCACGGACAACGGCAGGTGCGAACCATCCCGCCGGCGCCCGGTCAGCTCCGCGAAGACGCCTTCGGGCGCGCCCTGCGCCGCCTCGGCGAGGCGCTCCACGGCCGCATGGTGGCTCTCAGGCGCCAGCAAGAGCGTGAACGCGTCGCCCGCGGCTTCGTTCTGGGCATAACCGAGCAATGCTTCCGCGCTCGCGTTCAGACGTTCTATGCGCCCGCTCGCGTCAAGCGTCGCAACGCCATCGGTGGCCACGTCGAGGATGGCGGCCAGTTCGGCTGCGCGCGCCTTTTGCGCGCCGAGTTCCAGCGCGAGCGCTTCGGCGCGGGCGCTGGCCTCGCAGTCCGATGGCTTGCGGAATGTGGTGAGCGTGGCGGGCCCGCCGTCCCACTCAACGCCCTGTAGCTTGCCTTCCAGCGCGATCATGTCGCCGTTTCGCGTGGTCACCGCAACCGCGCCAGCGGAGCGCTCATCGTCCGGCGCCCGGCCGCGGAACATGCGGCCAAGTCCACCCGCGTCGTTGAAGCTGGCGAAGGTGTCGTGGCCCAGAAGTCCAAGCAGGGCGCGGTTCAGAAACACAGCCTCGCCGCCTCGGCAGATCATCATGGGCGCGTCGACGCGGTCGAGCAGCTTGCGCGCGGCGTCCCAGTCGCCCGGGACCGCGGGTTGCTGCTCCATGGGCTCATCCTCGCTGTCGCCTCCCAGTGGGCCTGCGGCCTCACGGTGGGCGCGTCGCTTTTCGGCTTCTTCCATGCGGGCGCCGAGCGCGCGGGCGATGTCGCGAAACGCGTTGCGCTCTGCGGGCGTGAGCCGCACCAGTTCGCCTTCGTCGTCCCCTAAGCCACCAGCCGGCTGGTTCTCCGCGTGCGCATCGCGGCCCGGCGGATCTCCGGCGGCGACGTGCGTAAAGGCCGCCGGCGCCAAGGCGGCTGAGCTTTTCCAGGCGCTGAGCGCCACGACGTTCGGCGCGCGGAACCCGGCCGCGGGTGCGTGGGACGCCTGCTGTTCCGCCGGCGCTTCATAGGCGCGGGGCTGCGCTTCATGAGGCTGCGCTTCCACAAGCTGTTCCTCAAGAGGCTGCGCGATGGGCGTGGCCTCGGCAATCACTGTCGCCTGAAGGGCGCTGGCGTCCATGTGCGCCACGCCGAATCCGCTGAAGCCGGCGAAACCTTGCGTCTGGTCGAAAAGCGGCAATGCGCCCCATGTCATGGGAACCGCGGCGCCGCTTGGTGCTTTCCAAACTGCCCGAACCCCGCTCCACGTTTCGCGGCGGGACAGGGCGGCGCGGAGCGTCCCGTCCGGATCGAGGCCAGCATCGCGGGCAAGCTCAAGGAAGCTGGATCCGATCAGGTCCGCCCGGTGTCGCCCCAGCACATCGCAGAGGGCGCTATCGACCATTGTGAAGCGCAGGTCCGCGTCCGTCCGCCATAGAAAACGCACGTTGCGACGGGTCGCTTGCGGCGCCGCTTCTGGCTGCGCAGGCGCCTGGCGTCCGGGCGCGGCCAGCGGCGGCCCATCGAGCAGGGCAGGACGCACGCCGATCGCGGCTGCGGCAAAGAGGCCATCGGCTCCAGCAAGGCGCAGGCACTGGAAGGTCAGCGCCTCGGACCCTCCCCCAAGGAAAAAGCGCAGGCGCTCCAGTCTGGGCGAATCTGGCGCGAGTGACGCCGCAATATCCACAAGCCTGCGGGCGCCCGGCTCGCCGCCTTCCAGCAGGCGGGCGGTGAGGGCGGTCAGGTCGGCTGCGCGGAACAGGCGAAGCGCCGCCGGCGTTGCGTACAGGAGGCGCAGAGGCGCGCCCGCGGCGAGGATCAGAGGACCAGCCGCGAGCGAAACCAGCCGAGGGTCGGCCAGAGCCGCCTCAAGCCGTCTCGGATCGATCGGGGTCTCAACCATAGTAATCGCCGGTTCTCCTTCTGCGTCCGCACGTACGCCGCGGTCACGGGCTTAACCAATTCTTAACCCCCCTCAGCGCCCCGGTCCATGGCCGACAGCGCGGGCTCCCGGGTCGGTCTGCGTTCATACTTAATGTTCATTGTGCGACGCATTATATACGGATTGCTTATGTTGCATTGCAGCATGAAACCGTTTATACCGTCGCTATCGCGCCGGAAGATCGGGCGGGGCGTCCGGAAGGGCGCCTGCGAGGAGGGTATCGAAATGACGAACGGCATGCAGCCTGAAGTTCCCGCCGAAATGCGCGAGTTCGCCGAGCGCAGCGTTGCGCAGGCGCGCAAGGCGTTTGAGGGCTTTATGGGCGCTGTGCAGAAGACCGCCGGCGCCGTGCAGTCCGCCACCAGCGTTGGCCAGAACGGCGCGCACGATGTGAGTGAAAAGGCGGTTTCCTTCGCCGAATCCAACGTGAACGCGGCTTTTGACCTCGCCGAGAAGATTGTGAAGGCGAAAGACGTGCAGGAAGTTCTTTCGCTTCAGGCCGAGTATCTGAAGCATCAGATGGACTCCATCCAGCAGCAGACCCGCGAACTCGGCGACGCCGTCCAAAAGGCCGCCGGAGTGAAGAAGTAATCCGCTCGATTGAAAGGATCTTCCATGGCGACGCCACGCAAGAACGCCCCGAGACCGAAGTCGTCTGGCCGTACGGCGGCCAGCGCCACGTCTGTCGCTTCGGCGCCTCACGCCGCCGCTGAGCCGGCGCACCCGCTGGCGGAGCCGGGCGTCGAGCCCATTGAAATTGTTGACACCATTACCGAGCAGATCGAGGGCGTGAGCGAGCTCGTCCGCCGGTCCGGGGAGCTTGGACTGGAACACGCGCGCGTGTCCTATGACAGCGTGAAGGAAGCTGCCGGCGAGGCCGCCGGCAACCTGGAAGCGGCGCTTACGGCCGCCAACACGGGCGCGAAGGAGCTGAACCTGAAGGCCATCGACGTGGTTCAGGCCAGCGCCGAGGCGGCATTCGAGCTGGCGCGCTCGCTTGCGGCCGCTAAGACGGTGTCTGAAATGGTCGAGCTGCAGACCGCCCATGCTCGCAAGCAGTTCGAGACCATGAACGAGCAGATGAAGCAGTATGCCGAACTCGCCCGCAAGGTGTCGTCGGACGCGCTTTCGCCGCTCAGCCAGTCCCTCGGAAAGACGTTCGGTAACGCCGCCTGACACTGGCCATGCGCATTTGCGCTGCGCTTCCACCCTTACGGAGGCCCTGCTCTGGCGGGGCTTTCTTTTTCTGTCAGCGACATCGCAAGCCGTGCTTGCATTCCTGCGCGGCCCCCACTAGGTTCCGCCCTGCTTCGGGCCGCCTTAGCTCAGTTGGTTAGAGCGCCAGATTGTGGATCTGGAGGTCCCCCGTTCAATCCGGGGAGGCGGTACCACTCGCTCCCGCAAGCAACCATCCCAGCAGCGTTCTCCTGCCGTCGGACATCGCGAAACCATCCGGCTGCCGCCGTGAGGCGACCTCCCCGGCGGTCCCGGGGAGGGTGTAGTCTCTCAGGCGGATCAGCGAGCGGTGATGCCAAGCTCCTTGGCGATCGCAGCGGCCGCGGCTTCCTGAAGCACCAGCGCCTTTGCAAGATCTTCCGGGCCCTGACCGTTCGGCGCCTGTCCGGTCTCAATCAGGCGCTTTGAGATGACCGGGTCGCGCAGCACCTCGATCACGTCATTGGCCATGCGCTTGCGCAGATCCATCGGCATGGAGGCCGGGCCATAAAGCGCCGATGTGGTCTCCACCGTGAGGATCGGATAGCCCGCCTCCATCGCTGTCGGCGCGGTGGGAAGAATAGGCGAACGTTCGCGTCCGCCAATGGCGAGGATCTTCACCCTTCCAGACTGAACGTGCGGTTGCGCGATGGCGTAGGATGTCGCGAGGATGTGGATGCGGCTCTCTGCGAGATCACTGCCAGCCTGCACGATATCCTTGTAGGGAACGCGCGCCACGTCGAGGCCCTCCGATTTGACGAAGGCGTTGAGGGCAAGCTCCGGCAGGCCGGGCGCGCCCGCGTAGGCGAACTTGCCGGGGCTCGCCTTCACCATCGCGACCCAGTCCTTGAGCGAGTCGACCTTCATGTCCACGGGGACGGAGACCACCAGCAAGGTGTCGGCGACGCGGGCGATGGGCGCGAGATCACGCGCCAGTTCATAAGGCGGCTTCTGGGGCAGCGTGTAGGGATGCGCGATGAACGACGCGCTCGATGCGTAAAGCAGAACGTGCTCGTCATTGGCCTGCAGGAACGCGCGAATGGCGATCAACCCGTCGCCGCCGGGGCGATTTTCGATCACGACCGGCTTGCCCCATCGGGTCTGCAGGCGTTCGGCCAGCAGCCGCGCTGCGATGTCGGTGGCGCTGCCCGCCCCGAACGGAAGCATGAACTGGACATTGCGCTGCGGCCACGCGGGCGTCTGGGCGCTGGCCGACAATGACATGACGCCGGCCGCGGCGGCTGCGACCGCGGACGCAAGCAAGCGAACTACTTTTTTCATCTGCGCTTCCCCCTGTTCTTGTCGCCGCGCCGCGGCGCGGGGCGAGGATAACACAGGTTCGCGAGGTCGCGTCCGCGCCCCGCCGGTCATTGCAACCGGCGGGCATCCGGTTATCATCATCAAAAAAGAGCGGGAGGAGATGACCATGGCGCGCAGCACAAGCATATCCGCGGGCTTATTGATCGGCGTGGCTTTGCTGGGGGCGTCGGCTCCCGCAAACGCTGACCCGGTTGCGGATTTTTACAACGGCAAGCGCTTGCGCATGGTCATCGGCTATTCCACAGGCGGCGGTTATGACGCCTACGCCCGGTTGCTCGCGCGCTTCATCAGCAAACACATTCCGGGCGCGCCGTCGGTTGTGCCGCAGAACATGCCCGGCGCTGGCAGCCTGCTGGCGACGAACTGGCTCTATAACGCGGCGCCGCGCGACGGCACTGTGATCGGGGCGATCAATCGCGGCATTCCCTTTGAGCCGCTGACGGGCGGGCAGGGGATCCAGTTCGACGCGCTTAAATTCGGCTGGATCGGCAGTCTCGGCAAAGAAGTCAACGTGACGATCGCGTGGCATACGTCGCCTGTTAAAACGGCGGATGATCTGTTCACGCGCGGCCTTATTGTCGGCGGCACCGGCTCGGGCGCTGACAGCGCCATCTATCCGCTGCTCATGAACAACCTGCTTGGCGCGAAGATCCAGCTTGTCTCTGGTTATCCCGGCGCGAACGACGTCAACCTCGCCATGGAGCGCGGCGAGATTCAGGGCCGGCCGAGCCCGTCGTGGTCGAGCCTGCGCGTCGCCCGGCCCGACTGGGTGAAGGACCGCAAGATCGTCCCCATCTGGCAGCTTTCGCTCTCCAAACATCCTGAGTTGACGGATGTGCCGCTCGCCATCGATTACGCGAAGACGCCGCAGGATCGGCAGATCATGGAGTTCTTCTTCGCGCGGCAGGAGATGAGCCGACCGTTCGTCACGAGCCCGGATGTTCCGCCCGAGCGCCTCAAGGCCCTGCGCGCGGCGTTCATGGCCACGACGAAAGATCCCGAGTTCATTGAATCGACGAAGACGCAGGATGTGGAGCTTGATCCCATCGACGGCGAAGCGATCGACACGTTGCTGCGTCGTGTCTATTCGACGCCGAAGGAGGTGATCGCACGGGCGACTGAAATCGCTCGCAGCGAGGCCGCTGGCGAAAAGCCTTCGTCCGGGCGGGAGGGCGCGCGCTGATCGCGCGCGCCTTGCATCTGCTTACTTTCTCTGGCGCTCGCGCCGTACAACGTCCTCGACGTTGGACCACGGTCCGCGCTCGGTGAAGCGTGCGCGCATGAAGTTGACGACGGCGACTGTTTCCGCCTGGGAAATCTGGTGGCCAAACGCCGGCATGGAGCGGTCGAGAGCGCCACGCGGCGGCTTGATGCCCTCCAGGGTCGCGCGCACCACGTTCGTAGGATCGGGGAGGTTCAGCGCCGTGTTCAACGCCAGCGGCGCCGGTTTGCCGCCCTTCTTGTGGCATTCCGCGCAGCGGTTCTGAAAGAGCCTTTGGCCCGCATCCACCTTCGCGTCGGGCGGGGCGTTGTCGCGGGCGGCGTCCCATTCTGTGCGGTCGACCAACGCGAGCGCTTTCGCCTCGGCGGCGGCCTGATCCTGCGCGCTGCGCTGGCCTGTGAGCGAGACGATGTAGGCGGCCAGCGCGAACACGTCGTCTTCCGGCTGGTCGCGCAAAGCCGAAGACACAGGCGCCATGGAGCCGGCGGCTAGGCCGTGGTGCTTGTCCCAGCCGTCCATGAGGTAGTTCACGAGCGCTTTCTGCGTCCATGGAATCGGCGCAGGCGCGCTCTTGTCGAGCGCTGGCGCATACCATCCATTGACGAAGGCGCCGGCGTACGCACGCGATTGATCCACAGCGCCGAGAAGATTGCGCGGCGAATGGCACGCGCCGCAATGGCCGAGGCCCTCAGCGATGTAGGCGCCGCGCGCCCAGTCTGGATCGGTGCCAGCCGGCGGCGTGGGCGTCTTCGGATCCAGGAACAGCGCGTTCCACACGGCGAGGCCCTGCCGGATGTTGAACGGAAACGCCATGGCGTTCGCCGGCGGCTTGTCAGGGCGGGGCTGAACCGCCTGCATGAAGTAGGCGTAAATCGCCTCCATATCCTCGTCGTTGACGCGGCTGAAGTGATCGTAGGGGAACGCCGGATAAAGGTATGCGCCCGAGCGGCTCACGCCCTCGCGCATGGCGCGGGTGAAGGCTGCAAGCGACCACGCGCCAATGCCGTTTTCCTTGTGCGGCGTAATGTTGCTTGAATAGATCACGCCAAACGGCGTCTCCATGGCGCGCCCGCCCGCATATGGCTGGCCGCCGTCCCGCGTGTGGCAGGAGCCGCAACCGCCGAGCGCAGCCAGCGTCTCTCCGCGCGCCAAAGTCTTGCGGCCGAAGTTCGCAGCGTCGCTTGAGGCGGCGATCTCCGGTTTCGTAATCGCAAACATTGCGCCTGCGACGCCGGCGAGCGCTACAACGACAAGGATGAAAAGAAATGCGACCGCGCGCCTCATGGGGCTCAATTCCTCCCTCTCTGCAGACTCCCGCGCCCTGGCGCGACGTTGCCATTTTCTGCGGGGAGCTATAGCGTGTTGTCAGGGTCGCTGAAAAGACCCGACATCGAGGAAACGCTCCATGGCGATGACGCTGAACATCAACGGCGTGTCCCACTCAGTGGACATTGAGCCGGAAACCCCGCTCCTTTGGGTATTGCGGGACGCAATCGGCCTGACCGGAACCAAATACGGCTGCGGCATCTCCCGCTGCGGCGCCTGCACCGTGCATGTGGACGGGCAACCCGTGAAATCCTGCCAGACAGCGGTTTCCGCCGCCGTGGGCAAGCAGGTCACAACCATCGAAGGCCTGTCGAAAGACAACAACCATCCCGTCCAGCAGGCGTGGCGCGAGGTGGGCGTTCCCCAGTGCGGCTACTGCCAGTCTGGCCAGATCATGTCCGCTGCGGCGCTGTTGCAGAAGTCGCCGAAGCCGACTGACCGGCAGATCGACGAAGCCATGGCGGGCAACTTGTGTCGCTGCGGCACCTACCAGCGCATCAAGGCCGGCATCCGCCGCGCCTCGCAACTGTCCGGCGCGTGAGGAGGCGAGCGATGGTCGAGACAAATCTTTCACGCCGCAACTTCATCCGCACTTCGGTCGGCGCCGCCGGTGGATTGCTGCTGGGGTTCCATATTCCTGAGGCCGAGGCTGCGAAAACAGAATCGCGTCCGTGGACCACGCCCACAAAGGGCGTCGAGATCAATGCGTGGCTCTCCATTGGCGAGGACGGGACGGTGACGATCCGCGTGCCGCACACCGAGATGGGCCAGGGCGGCATGACATCTGTCGCGCTCATGATCGCTGAAGAGCTCGATGTGGAGTGGTCGAAGATTCAGGCGGTGTTCGCGGATCCGAACAGGCACCTGCGCAACAACCGCGAGTACAAGGTGATGTCGACCCACGGCTCGCAGCTCGTGTGGTTGCAGCATCCGCATATCATGGGCGCTGGCGCCTCCGCGCGTGAGCGCCTGAAGGAGGCGGCTGCGCAGCGGTGGGGCGTGCCGCGCTCGGAAGTCACTGCGAAGCAGGGTGTTCTGCGCGCCGGCGCCCGCCAGGGAACCTACGCCGAGTTCGCGACCGCGGCTGCGGGCGTGAAGCTGACGGAAGAGCCCGCCATCAAGCAGGCGAAGGACTGGTGGCTGCTCGGCAAGGATGTGCTGCGCCTCGACATTCAGCACAAGACGAACGGCAGCGCGCAGTACGCGAGCGATACGCGTCTGCCGGGCATGGTCTACGCCGCCGTGCGCGCGTGCCCTGTGCCGTGGGGCAAGCTCAAGAGCTTCAACGCTGAGGCGATCAAGAATCGTCCCGGTGTGGTTGGGGCGTTCGACTTGCGCGCGGTTGAGGGCAAGCGCGGACAGCCTGATCTCCAGGATTGCGTCGCCGTTGTCGCCGACTCCTGGTATCGCGCCAAGACAGCGCTCGACCTGCTCCCCATCGAGTGGGATTTCGGCGACGCCGCCAAAGTCTCCAACGCCTCACTTTCGGCCGAAGCGAAGAAGGCCCTTGGAGAGAAGGGACTTCTCACCAAGGACGATCCGAAGGCGCTGGAGACGATCGCTGCCTCGAAGAAGGTCGTCACCGCTGATTACGAGCGTCCCTTCGAGGCGCATCTGCGCATGGAGCCGATCAACGCGACGGTGCATGTGCAGGATGATCGCGTCGATGTGTGGTCGCCCACGCAGGATCAGTCCGCCGCTATTCTTCTGGTCGCCGACCAGCTTGGTCTCGATCCGAAGAATGTCTACGCCCACACCATGTTCCTTGGCGGCGGGTTCGGCGGCAACGGCGCCGGCGGCACAGGCGTTACGCGTCAGGCGGCTGAACTTTCGAAGCGCCTCAAGCGGCCCGTGAAGGTGCTCTGGAGCCGCGAGGAAGACGTGGCGCAGGACAAGCAACGGCCCATGGCCGCTGCGCGTCTCACAGCGTCCATCGGCGCCAACGGCCTGCCCGAAGCCATCAGCACACGCGCGCTCTGGTTCGCCATCGACAAGATGAACCAGATCGGGCCTGCGACGGCGGATTATGGCATCCGCAACATGCCCTACAATATTCCGTTGCGGCACCACGAGCGTCACAACCTCGCCACCCACGTGCCGAGTTCGACGCACCGCGCGCCGGGCGCCAACCAGACCGGCTTCATGACGGAGGTCTTCGCCGACGAGATGGCGCTGGCCGGCGGCTGGAACCCGCTCGACTGGCGCATCGAGATGACGAAGGACAAGGACGACTGGCAGCGCGTGCTGAAGACGCTCAAGGAGAAGGCCGGCTATCGCACCGACCTTCGCCGCGGCGAGGGCATGGGCGTTGCAGTCGTTGCGTGTCATGGCACCATTGCAGCCGCTTGCGCGTCTGTGACGGTCAGCCGTCGCGGCCAGCTCGCGGTTGAGAAGATCGTGATCGTCGTCGACTGCGGCCACGTCATCAACCCGCGCGGCGCCACCGAGCAGATCGAGGGCGCAGCATGCTACGAACTCTCGCATGCATGGTTCGGCGGGCTTGAGATGCGGGAGGGTCGCTTCGTCAACACGAACTTCGACTCCCAAAATCTCCTGCGCATCGATCAGGCGCCGGAGATTGAGTCGCACTTCGCGCTCACGGGCGGCAAAAAGTGGGGCGGCATGGGCGAGCCCGCTGGTCCGCCGGTGCCTCCTGCGGTGGCCAACGCGATCTTCGCGGCGACCGGCAAGCGCATCCGCTCGACGCCGTTCCGGCTGCATGATCTCAGCTGGGCTTGAGCGCGCAAAACACCAACGAGAGACACCATGAAACACGCCGCGCGAGCCAATCGCGCGGCGTTGTCATTTTTGGGCCGATGGTTTGCAGGAAGCGCACTGGTGCGCGACCGTAAACGAAGTGTCATAAAACGCGGGTAGGCACGCGACGCGGCGCGGGCTTTCCCGGATCGGCCGCTGATGAGGAGCCTCCCCATGAGCGCCTACGAGCATGACTATCCCGATCACACGGCCACGCCGGGCTATGCGCACGGGGACGAGCCGCCCTGCAACGCCTCTTCAAATCCCACCTTCTACGATGTGGTGGACGCGCGCGCGTCCCGTCGCGGGTTCCTGCTCGGCGGTCTCGCTGCGGCGGTGACCGGAGTTTTCGCGGCTGGCGCAGGCTCGCAAGCGCGCGCGCAGGGCGCCGCGCAAAAGCCGTCTCTCATGGGCTTCAAGCCGGTGAAGGTGAGTGTCGCCGATACGGTGACTGTGCCGGAAGGCTATCGCGTGCAGGTGCTTGGCGCCTGGGGTGAGCCGATCACCGGCGCCATGCCTGCATTCCGGCCCGGCCTCAACACCGCGGCCGAGCAGGGCCAGCAGATCGGCATGCACCACGACGGCATGCATTTCTTTGCGATTGACGGCTCTTCGACGGATGGACTCATCGTCGTGAACCATGAGTACGTCGAGCCGCGCTTTTTGCACGCCGCCGCCAAGGGCAAGGAGCTGAACTCCGAAGCCTTCGTGCTGACGAATGGCGCGCGCGATGCGGAAGAGGTCGCCAAGGAACTCGCGGCCCAGGGCGTGGCCGTGTATCGCACGCGCCGTGGGGCTGACGGCCGTTGGAGCGTCGTCGCTGACCCGCGCAACCGGCGCATCACAGGCGCAACGCGCATCGAGTTTTCCGGGCCCGTGCGCGGCTCGGCGCACCTTGTGACGAAGTACAGCACGGATGGCGTCGCCACGCGCGGAACGCTGAACAACTGCGCCCATGGCGTGACGCCCTGGAACACCTTCATGACGGCCGAGGAAAACTGGGCCGGCTACTTCCGCAACGCGGAGAAAATGCCGCGTGAGCAATCCCGCTACGGCGTGAGCCCGAAGCAGGGCCGCTATGGCTGGGAGCTGGCCGCAGGCGGCGCTGACGAGTTCGCCCGTTTCGATGCCACACCGAAGGGCGCGAGCGCGCGCGAAGATTACCGCAACGAGCCGAACGGCTTTGGCTGGATGGTCGAGATCGATCCGTTCAACCCGCAGTCCGTGCCTGTCAAGCGCACGCATCTGGGCCGCTTCGCCCACGAAGGCGTTGTGTTCGCCCCCGCCCAGCAGGGCAAGCCGGTGGTTTGTTATTCCGGCGACGACGCGCGCTTCGAGTACATTTACAAGTTCGTCTCCGCCAAGCCCTTCGATGCGAAGACCGCAAGCGGCGCGCTGCTTGATGAGGGCACTCTTTACGCAGCGAAGTTCAACGCGGATGGTTCGGGTGAGTGGCTCGCGCTGGCGCCCGGCCAGAATGGGCTCACCCCCGAAAACGGCTTCGCCAATCTGGCCGACATTCTCATCAACACCCGTCTCGCCGCCGACCGCGCCGGCGCCACAAAGATGGATCGTCCCGAGTGGGGCGCGGTGCATCCGGCCAATGGCGAAGTGTACTTCACGCTCACCAACAACACCGCGCGCACGCAAGCGCAGGTCGATCCGGCGAACCCGCGCGCGCAGAACCAGTTCGGCCAGATTGTGCGCTGGCGTGAGGATGGCGACGATCACGGCGCCACGAAGTTCCGTTGGGAGCTTTTTGTGATCGCCGGCAACCGCGCCACCAGCCGCACCTTCGCGGGACAGGCTCTGGGTGAGGACAACATCTTCGCTTGTCCCGATGGGCTCTGGTTTGACGGCGCCGGTCGCTTGTGGATCCAGACCGACATCGGCGAAAGCGAGCAAAACCGCGGCGCCGTTGAGCCGATGGGCAACAACCAGATGCTCTGCGCCGATCCTGCAACGGGTGAAATCCGCCGCTTCCTCACGGGGCCTTCGGGTCAGGAGATCACCGGCGTCATCACCACGCCGGACATGCGCACGATGTTTGTGGGCGTGCAGCATCCCGGCGCAACAACCTCGCCGAAGGATTTTGCGGTGGGCAAGTTGACCTCGCATTGGCCGGATGGTCAGGGCGCGATCCCGCGCTCGGCCACGCTCGTCATCACGCGCGAGGATGGCGGCGTCATCGGCGCGTGATGCGCATCGACTGAGCAAGAGACAGGGAGGGGGATAAGCGCCCCCTCGCCTGTCCACCGTTCTTCTGTCGCCGCTGTACCGCGCGCGCGGTCAGATTGCGCGCCTCGCATTGCGCCGCCGTCCCATGGAAGCGCGCGGGCGCCCACAAATCCGCCTTGCGCGGCCTCTCGCCCCTTGCGACATTTCAAATCGTGAAAATCAGTCGCGGGAGCGGGGCCATGGCGCGTGTTTGGGATCCTTATTTGACAGCTTCCGACAGGGAGCATCTGGCCGTTTCCCGCGACCGGCGCGTCGGCTTTGGCCGCAAGCCCGCGCTGCTTCTCGTCGATCTGTACAGGGCCGTGTTCGGGGACAAGCCCGAGCCCCTGATGGAGGCCATCAAGACGTGGCCATCGAGTTGCGGCATGGCGGGCTGGAACGCGCTGCCGCATATCCAGAAGCTGCTCGCAGGCGCGCGCGCGGCGCAGATCCCCGTGATCCACATCACCATGCTCGCCGACTCCGGCATGCTCGGCTGGTACGACGCAGCCCACCGTGACAGCGGCGGCCGTGGATCTGTTGGCCGGTCGCTCGCCGCCGACCTAGATGCAGCGGCTCTTGACCGTAAGAAGCGCGCGGCTGACATCGTTGACGAGGTGGCCCCTGTTCCCGGCGAAGTCGTGCTGAAAAAGACTGCGCCAAGCGCGTTCTGGGGCACGCCTCTCGCTGGCCACCTGACGTTCCATGGCATTGATACGCTGATTGTGGCGGGCGAGGCGACAAGCGGCTGCGTGCGCGCCTCTGTCGTTGAAGCGGCATCTCACCGCTATCGCGTGCAGGTGGTTGAGGAGTGTTGCTTCGATCGCCACGAGGCGACCCACGCGATGAACCTCTTCGACATGCATCAAAAGTACGCTGACGTGATCCCGGTGGCGGATGCGCTTGCGTATCTGGCGAAGTTTGCGGAGCCGGCTCCTGCGCTGACGCCCGTTACGGCGTGAGCTACGCGCGCGCTGCGCTCCGGCCCAATGAACAATTTGTGATCGGGAGCTGGTTTACTTTCCGTTAACCATTTGGTTGGAACGGTTCTTGCTGGGATTGAGGCGGCGCTAACCCGGAGGTTCATCATGCGTGGTGACGATGTCGTCGTGCTTAGTACAGCTCTGATGGGCGTGTTTCTCTCCGTCTGGTTCCTCGTCCAGACGGTCGAGCTGTAGGAACGGTGGTGGGGGGCGTTCAGGCGCCCCCACTCGCTGCTGCGGCTGCGCGCGTCGCCTGCACGTGCAATCGCTCAAAATCCTCCCGCCGGCACAGGTCCGAGCCGGGCGTGAGAACCGCCGCTGTGCCTGCGGCGAGACCCATCACGAAGGCCTCCCGGGCGCTGCGGCCGGTTGCAAGCCCCAGCGTCATGGCCGCAACGAAACTGTCTCCCGCGCCAACGGCGCTGCGGGCCTCCACGGGTAGGGCCGGCAGCCGGAAAGCTCCGTCGCCATCGACCAGCACGGCTCCCTCATGTCCCAGCGTAATCGCCAGCAGGGTGACTTTTCCCGACGCCACAAGCGCTGCCGCTTCGCGCTCAAGTTCACCGGGTTCGAGCTTGCGGCCGACAAGCGATTCGAACTCGCCCTGGCTTGGTTTGCACAAAAACACGCCACCGCCTGCCAGCGTTTCGCGCAGGGCGTCTCCGGACGTATCGAGCACAAACCGGGCGCCCTTCGCGCGGGCCTGCGCGCCCACTGTCGCGTAAAAGCCGGCGTCGAGCCCGCGGGGGAGGCTGCCGCTCGCCACCAGCCAGTCGCAATCCGGGTGCGCGAGCGTCTCCAGGCAACGCTGCGCTTCGTCCGGCGCGATGCGCGGCCCCTCGGGCACGAAGCGGAACTCAAGGCCGCTTGAGGTTTCGAAAACAGTCTGGCTGATCCGTGTGTGACCCTTGATGGGCACGACCGTCCGCGGCACCGCGCGTCGCTCCAGCAGCGCGTCCAGCACGGGGCCAGTGGCGCCCCCGGCGAGGTAGATCGCCAGCGTCTCGCCGCCCAGCTCCCGCACAACGCGGCTGACGTTGATGCCGCCGCCGCCGGGATCAAAGCGCTCGTTGCGCGTGCGCACCTTGTGAATGGGGCGCACCACGTCGGCCTCGCTTGCGCCATCGATGGTCGGATTGAGAGTGAGTGTGACGATGGGCTTCATCGGCGCTCCGCAGGCTTGCAACGTGGGCGGGACTTGAGCCCGATCCCGGTCCGCGCGCAAGCCTCGTCTGCTTATGCGTGCGCCCGAGTTCGCCAGTCCGCAGGCGCCTTCGACATCCACCAGCGGCTCGGCTAGTTTCGCGACAGGCCTTTGTCCAACGCGAACGCATCCATGTGTTGTCCGCGCTGGCCGCGCCTGCGTTCATGCGGTCCATGGCTCGGGCGTTCGCCGGGCGAAAGGTTTAGTCCAAAAAAATGGCGGCGCCGGATCTGAAACCGCGACCTCGCGTGCTGAGCGTGTGGGGTCATCGCAACTTCACAATTTTTATGGTCGGGCTGACGCCTGCTGCGATCTCCTCCTGGATGCAGCGGGTGGGCGTCGGTTGGCTGACGTGGGAGTTGACCGGATCCACGGTCTGGCTTGGAATCATCGCAGCAGCTGATCTCGTGCCGATCCTTCTGCTGTCGCCGCTTGCGGGGGCTGTGACGGATCGCATGTCGTCGTTGCGCCTGATCCGCGTGACGCAATGGATGCAGTTCATCCACGCGGCTGCGCTGGCGGCGCTGACTTACGCCGGGCTCATGAGTGTGACCCTGCTGCTTGCGCTCACCCTGGCGCTGGGCGTCGTCCACGCGTTCTCCACTGCGGCGCGCCATGCGTTTGTGCCGCTCACGGTGCCGCGCAGCGAGGTGCCGACCGCGGTCTCCCTTGACTCAGCGTTCTTTCAGGCGAGCCGGTTCATCGGCCCGGCCATCGCCGCGCTTGTCATCCCCGTGTGGGGCGTTTTTGGCGCGTTTCTCGCGCACGCCATCGGCACATTTGTGTTCGCGGGACTCATGCACATGATGACAGAGCCTTCAGGGGAGGCGCTGCGTCACCGGTCACGCAAGCTGCTCGGCGATGTGAAAGAAGCGTACAGCTACGTGCGTTCTCACGCGGGCATCTGGCCGCTCATGATTATGTTGGCGGCCGCATCGGTGTGCGTCCGGCCCTTGCAGGACATGCTGCCGGGTTTTGCTGGCGAGGTGTATGGCTCGGGCGCTTCAGGCCTTGCCTGGCTCACTTCAGCCATGGGCGTGGGCGCGATGGTCAGCGCCGCGTGGGTCGCGGTGCACGGGCGCACAAGCGGGCTCACCAACGTCTGTTTTATTGGCACGGCCCTGTCCAGCGTGTCGCTGATCGGACTTGTGGCGACCGACTGGTTTCCGCTCGGGCTGGCTTTCGCCGCGGTGTCTGGCTACGCGCTCAACAATCTCTCAACGAGCGTGCAGGCGCTTGTGCAAACCTCCGTCGAGGATCAACTGCGCGGGCGCGTGATGAGCCTTTACACGCTCATTTATCGCGGGCTGCCGGCCGCAGGCGCGCTGGTGTTTGGCGTCGCCGCCGAGTTCATCGGCCTGCGCTGGACCTTCGCCCTGGCGGGCGTGGCCTGCTTCGTGGCGCTCGCAGCCCTAGCCTCCCAGCGCGCCGCGATGATCGCCTCGCTGGAGAGGCGCCACTGAGTTGACCCCACAGCGCGCGCGACTATCCTCGCGCCAACCGTGAACGCAGCCAAAGAGGGCGGAAACATCTCATGAAACTCATCGGATACTTCAGAAGCGGCGCTTCTTATCGCGTGCGCATCGCGCTGAACCTCAAGGGGATCGGCGTCGAGCACGCGTTCAAGCACTTGCGCAAGGGCGAGCACAAGGAGTCCGACTACCTCGAGGTGAACCCGCAGGGCCTCGTGCCGACGCTGTTTACCGACGAAGGGCAGGCGCTCACCCAGTCCATCGCCATTCTCGAATGGCTGGAGGAGACCCACCCCGCGCCGGCCATGCTGCCGAAGGATCCCATCGCCCGGGCTCGCGTGCGCGCCTTCGCGCTGGCCATCGCGTGCGACGTGCATCCGGTGCAGAACCTTGGCGTCCTCAACAAGCTGAAGGCGTATGGCCTCGATGAGGCGAAGGCCAACCAGTGGGCGAAGGAGGTCAATTTCGACGGCCTCGCCGCCTGCGAAAGCCTGATCGCGAAAGAGCCGGGGCCGTTCTGCTTTGGCGACCAGCCGACGATGGCGGACATCTGCCTCGTGCCGCAGCTTGTGAACGCGCGGCGCTTCGGCGCTGACGTTTCAGCGTTCCCGCGGCTTCTGCAGGCTGAAGCGGCGTGCCTGGCCCACCCGGCGTTCGCCGCGGCGGCGCCGGAAAAGCAGCCGGACGCTGAGTAACAAATTTTGCACAAAAAGTTTGCCGCGGCTCTTGCAGAAATTCGCGGCCGACATCAAATTGAGATCAATCGGTCGCGGCGCGAGAGCCCCAGCCCCCCAATCGAGCGCAGCGACCGTCGCGCTTCGGATGTGTCGACCACGGATGTACTGGCGGCCGTTCATGCAAGCGCTGGGAAGCCTCGGGTGAAAGCCCCGGGGCTTTTTCCGTTTTTGCGAGCCCTCAGCCCAGATGATGCGCCAGCATTTTCAGGCACATGCGCTCGAAGGCCGCACGCTCGTCGGCATCCAGCGCCGCGATCAGCCGCTCCTGCGCGTCCTTCACCGCCGGGGTCGCGCGGGCCAGCGCGGCGCGGCCGTCGTCAGTCACCGCCAGCACGTTGATGCGTCGATCTTCCGTCGAGGCACCCCGGGCGACCCAGCCCTTCTGCTCAAGCCGGTCGATCACCCCGCCGATGGTGGCCCGGTCGTAGCCGATGAGGGCGGCGAGCCCCGCCTGTCCAACACCCGGCCGCTGCGCAATCGCGGCCAGCGCTGCGTACTGCACGGGCGTGATTTCGGGGCCGACGCTCTCGCAAAACAGGCGCACGGCGACCTGTTGCAGGCGGCGGATGTGGTGGCCCGGCATACGATGCAGGGCCACGTCGCTCGCCGCCGTGTCAGCGTAGTCGGGCGTCTCGTGGGACGCCCGCTGCGGCGCGCCGCCGTCCTTTAATCGAGACATTTGTCCACGGACCAGCCGTAGAGCCATTCGATGGCGTCGTAGTAGTTCTGCGGGGTGCGGTCCTTCCACCACGCGTTGCGAATGAGGCGCTCCACGCCGTCCGCGTGGAAGATGCGTCCCATCTCGCGGGCGGAGAGCACCACGCGGCCCGTGCGCGGGATGCGCTTCGTCTCATACAGGCGGAACGCCTGCTCGATGTTGCGGTCGGTGACTTTCAGCGCCTCGCGCAGGGTCACTGCATCCTCCATGGCCATGCAGGCCCCTTGCGCCATGTACTGCAGCATGGGGTGGGCGGCGTCGCCGAGTAGCGTGTAGCGGCCTTCGCCCCACTTCAGCACCGGGTTGCGGTCGGCAATGGCCCAGCGCTTCCAGGAGGTGGGCTTGCGAATGAGCTGGCGCGGCTTGTCGGCGATGTGGGTGAAGTAGGACTCCACTTCCTCCTGTGAGCCTTCGCGCACGCCCCACGTCTCCTTCTCGCGGCTGTGGAAGGTGACGACGATGTTGTACTGCTCGCCGCCGCGCAGGGGGTAGTGGACGATGTGACACTTCGGGCCCACCCAGATGGCGGCCGCATTCCAGCGCAGTTCTTCTGGAAAGTCATCGCGCGGGGTGACGGCGCGGTACACCACATGGCCGGGCACATGGGCGCCCCCATCCCCCAGCATCTGCTTGCGGACAACCGAGTGCACGCCATCGGCGCCGATCATTGCAGCGCCTTCAAACACGCGGCCCTTCTCGTCCGTGACGCGCACGCCCGTGTCGCTCACATCCATGGAGGAGATGCGCGTGGAGGTGTGAACGCGCACGTTCGGCTTGGTCTGCACCTCTTCGTAGATCGACTTGTGGATGTCCGCGCGGTGGATGACCGCGTACGGGTTGCCGAAGCGCTGGCGGAATTCTTCACGGGCGGGGATGAGGCCGACCACCGACTCGTCGACTGCGTCCATCATGATGAGGTCGTCTGTGTAGACCGCGCGGGCGCGGGCGCGGGGGCCGCAGCCCAGCGCGTCCATGGCCGCAAACGCGTTCGGCCCCAACTGGATGCCGGCGCCGATCTCGCCGATCTCGGGCGCCTGCTCCAGCACCTCCACGTCGAAGCCGGCCTGATTGAGCGCCAGCGCACAGGCCATGCCGCCGATGCCGCCACCCACGACGACGATGGTGTTTTCCCTCGTGCTCATCCTCGAATGCTCCTTCCCCGCGCCGTCGCGGCGGCGTCTGTCGAAAGTAAGCATACGTTTCGTATGTATGCTGTCAATCTTCTCCCACTGGACCGGCGCGCGACGCAGAGTGCTCGACTTTACAATGCCTTCGAGAGCGCCTGATCCAGTGCGCGCTTGATCTCGTCTTTGATGGGCTCGGCGGCGGCGAGGATTTCGGCGCCGTGAAAGAAATCCAGCACCCGGTAGCGATCCACCTGCGGGCGCAGCAGGAGGTCGGGGCGGGCGCCTTTCAGCATTTCCGCCGTGAGGGCGCTCTGCATGATCTGGGCGGTTCCGAACATCGCTTCAAACGCGGAGGGCGCGGCCTTCGTCTGGGGGGCGGGGCCGCCGGTCACGTCGCAGGCGATGACGAAATCGCCGCTGCCCATCAGGCTGCGGTAGGGCAGGGGATCGGTGGCGCCCCCGTCCAGCAGGACGCTGCCATCGATCTCGATCGACTTGAACAGGCCGGGTATGGCCATGGACGCAGCCACCGCGGGGGCCAGCGGCCCCGTCTGGAACCGGCGCGCCCTGCGTGCGTAGTAGTCCGTCGATACGGCGGTGAAAGGAACCGCCAGATCCTCGAATCTGTCCGGCACGGCCTGCGGCCAGAAGAAATCGAGGATGCGCTCGCCGTCGAGCAGGATCGGATTTTGCAGCCCTCCGGCGAACAGGCCCGTGAGCCGCCCCACCCGGGCCTGGAAGATGCGCGCCATCACCTCAGCGCGGTTGCGCAGCAGCCGTTGCAGGTGGGCGCGCATGTCTTTGGCGCACACGCCCGCAGCCCACGCCGCGCCCACCACGGCGCCCATGGAGGCGCCCGCGATGGCGCTTGGCCGCACGCCAAGCTCGTCCAGCGCCTCGATCACGAGGATATGCGCGATGCCTCGCGCGCCGCCGGCGCCCAGAGCCACGGCCACGCCGCGCGTCCGCACATGCTCGCTGTTTGCAGGTTCCATCATGTTTTCGCCGGGCCTCGCGTCACAGAAAGGCCGACAGGGCCGAGAGCGTGGCGTCCGGGTTCTCCTCGGCGAGGAAGTGGCCCGCGTCAATCTCCTCGCCCTCCGCATGGGGCGCGAAGGTCGAGCGCCACACCTCCAGCGCCGGGCGCTTGCCACGGGTGAGGAAGAACCCGCCGGAGAGGATGAGCGTGGGGCAGGGCAGCGTCGCTCCCGCCTTCAGATCCGCCTCATCCGCGGCTCTGTCCAGCGTGGCGCCGGCGCGATAGTCCTCGCAGAACGCATGGATGCGCGTCGAGTCGCGCCAGGCGTCGCGGTAGGCTGCAAGGGCGCGCTTGTCGAAACCGCGCAACTGATCGTCCTTGGCCCAATTGCGCATGAGATCGCCGAAGTAGGCGTCTGGCCCAAGTCGCGCGATCTCGTTCTCCGGCTCCGGCGCAGGGCGCGCGAGGAACGCCCAGTGGGCTGCAGGGATGTCTCCCGCCTCAATGCTACGCCAGACCTCGCTTGTGGGCAGAATGTCGAGCAGCGCAAGTTTCTCCACGCGGCCGGGCTGATCGAGCGCGAGTCGATAGCCCACGCGGGCGCCGCGATCATGCCCGACCACGCGAAAACGCACGTGCCCCAGTCGCTCCATCACCTGCACCACGTCGGCCGCCATGGCCCGCTTGGCGTAGAGCGCGCCCGCTTCGCTGCGCGGCGCCGACGACCAGCCGTAGCCGCGCAGGTCCATCGCCACCACAAAGAAACGCTGCGCGAGCTTTGGCGCGATGCGGCCCCACATCAGATGCGTCTGCGGGAAGCCATGGAGGAGGACAAGGGGCTCTCCCGCGCCTGCGCTGCGGGCGAAAATGCGCCCGCCGTCCGTGTCGATCCAGTGGGCCTCAAAGCCTGCGAACATTTCGGCGGTGGTCATCGTGCGGCCTCGCGTTCGGTCAACTTCGTAGATGGACACGCGGGCTTCGTCTGGCAATGCGCGCCGCAAGCTCTAGCTATCGTAACGGCTCGCGCGCTCGTGAACGCGCAGGGGCTGGCGCATCCGCCCAGCCTCGGCTCAATTGTCGCCCGCAACCCGCAATCGGGCGCATCGAAGGAAGGCACACTCGTGATGATTACACGCAGGAACGCTCTTGTTATGGCTTCGGCTGCGGCGGCTTTGCCGGCAGTGTCCGCTGCGCCCGCCTTCGCCAACACCCCGCCCGCCCGCACTGGCGCGCAAGCGCCCGGATGGTTCCGCTCCAAGGTGGGCGACTATGAGATCACCGCCATCAGCGACGGCTTCGTGCAGCGTCCGCTTGAAGGATTTGTGCGGAACGTTGAGGTTGCAGAGGTTCAGAAAACGCTTGCGGCGCAGGGCCTTCCCGGCACTCACATCCGCGTTCCCTACACCACGCTTGTCGTGAACACCGGCTCGCAGGTCATCTTGCTGGATTCCGGCAACGGCGACTTCGCGCCGGGCGCGAACTCCGGCCAGTGGATGGCGAACTTCCGCGCCGCCGGCTTCACGCCGGAGATGGTGAACAAGGTGATCCTCAGCCATTTCCACGGCGATCACATCAACGGCGTGCGCAACAAGGCCGGCCAGCTCGTATTCCCCAACGCCGAGCTGATGGCGCCGGAGGCCGAATGGGCCTTCTGGATGGACGACGCGCGCATGAACAACGCGCCCGACGCCATGAAGCCCGCGTTCCAGAACGTGCGTCGCGTGTTCGGCCCGAGCGCCGACAAGGTGACGCGCTATGGTTGGGACAAGGAAGTGGCGCCGGGCGTCACCAGCGTGCGCGCAGACGGGCACTCGCCGGGCCACACGGTGTTTGTGATCGCGTCGGGCGCCGGCCGCATGATGTTCATGGCTGACATCACCAACACTCCGGTTCTGTTCGCGCGTCATCCCGAGTGGCAGGTGCTGTTTGATATGGATGCGCAGAAGGCCATCGAGACGCGCAAGCGCCTGCTCGACATGGTCTCCGCGGACCGCATCCGCAGCGCGTTCTATCACGGGCCGTTCCCGGCGGTGGGGCAGGTGTCGCGCGATGGCGGCGGCTATCGCCTCGACATGCTGCCCTGGCAGGACGCACTTTAAGAAAAAAGACTGCCCGGGCGCCTTCGGGCGCCTGGGCTCACGCCTCGCCGCGCTCGCGCTTGACCGCGCGCCAGCCGATGTCGCTGCGGTAGAAGCCGCCCGGCCAGTCGATCATGGCGAGCGCCTGATAAGCTTTCGCGCGTGCGCCTGAAACGGTGTCGGCGAGCGCCGTCACATTGAGCACGCGCCCGCCATTGGCGAGTAGCTTGCCGTCCTCCAGCCTCGTGCCCGCATGCGTGATCTCGACGCCCTCTGACTGCGCGGCGAGATCGAGGCCGTTGATCTGCGTTCCACGCTCGGGCGCGTCGGGGTAGCCGTTCGCGGCGTAGACCACAGTGAGCGCGCACTCCGGTTTCAGGCGCACCGCATCAGGCAAGCCGCCGTTTGCGCACGCCAGCAGAAGCGGCAGGATATCCTCGTCAAGGCGGGGCAGCATCACCTGTGTTTCAGGGTCGCCAAAGCGCGCGTTGAACTCGATGAGTTGCGGCCCTTTCGGGCCGATCATCAGTCCAGCGAACAGCACGCCGCGATAGGGGGCGCCGCGCGCCTTCATCGCCGCCACAGCCGGCTCGATGATCTCGCGCATGGTGCGCTCAACCATCTCGTCCGTCATGATCGGCGCGGGGGAATACGCGCCCATGCCGCCCGTATTGGGGCCGGTGTCGCCGTCGCCCACGCGCTTGTGATCCTGCGCCGAGGCGAACGCGATGGCCCGCTCTCCATCGCATAGCGCGAAGAACGAGGCTTCCTCGCCCTCCAGAAAATCCTCGACCACCACTTCCGCGCCGGCCGATCCGAACGCGCCGCCGAAGATCATGTCCACGGCGGCTTCCGCTTCAGGCACGCGTTCGGCGACGATGACGCCTTTGCCGGCGGCGAGCCCATCCGCCTTCACCACAATGGGGGCGCCGCGACTGCGGATGTACGCCTTGGCCGCCTGCGCAGTGTCGAACCGCTCGTAGGCGGCGGTGGGAATGCCAGCTTCCTTGCACAGATCCTTGGTGTAGCCCTTGGAGCCCTCAAGGCGCGCGGCTTCTTTGCCAGGACCGAACACGGCGACGCCCGCCGCTGCGAGATCATCCGCAAGGCCCGCCACGAGGGGCGCCTCTGGGCCGACCACCACCAGATCGATGTCGTTGGCCGCGCAGAACGCGGCCACTTTCGCATGGTCCGCTATGTCGAGATCGACCAGTTGGGCCTTCGTCGCAATGCCGGGATTGCCCGGTGCTGCAAACAGTTTGCGGGCGCGCGGCGACTTCGAAATGGCGTTCGCCAGCGCATGCTCGCGCCCGCCCGAGCCGATAAGGAGGATGTTCATGGGTTCTGCCGCTCCCGCGAGCCGATGCTGGCGCCTGAATAAAGCCAGCAGGCACAGCGCGCAATGCGAGGGCGTCAAACCCTCTCCCATTGATGGGAGAGGGTCGGCGCCGGATGGCGCCGGGGTGAGGGCCTTCAAAAGGGATGCGAGCGAGGCCGCTCGCGCTCCAAAGCTTTGTTACGCCGCCTTCTCCTGCGCGGGCGTCTGCGGCATGAAGAACACCAGCAGGTTCGCGATGATGATCGTGAACGCCAGGAACCAGAAGGTGGCGAGCAGGCCCCACTTGTCGGCGATCATGCCGCAGAAGAACGGGCCAATCGCCGAGCCAACAGCCTGAATGCCGAACATCGCGCCGATGGCCGAGCCGCCCATGTCCTTGGGCGTGGCGTCGAGCAGCCACGCCTGCAGCACAGGGCGGATCGCGAACAGGAAGAAGCCCAGCAGCGCGACGAACATCACGAACAGCGACGTGCCGCCGGCGAAGAACATCATCGCCAGCACAAGGCCGGTCATCACCATGGATGACATGATGACGTTGCGGCGGCCTATCTTGTCGGACAGGTGGCCTGCGATCGGCGCGGCCACAAAGCCCGCCGCCTGCAGCAGGAACATGCACAGGCCGACCCACCACGGATTGTAGCCAAGCTCCTTGGCCAGATAGAGCGGCAGGAAGGCCATGATGCCATTCTGCGTCATGGAGCGGAACGCCGAACTCGACGAGAGGAAGATGAGCGTCTTGTTGCGGAACAGGTCCGGCAACGCCTTCATCACCTCGCCCATGCTTTTCTGCTGCGGGCGCGCTTTGGCCGGATTCGGCTCGGCGGTGAGCTTGCCGAGGAACCAGAGAATGGCGACAGCCATCACCACGCCGGGGACGATGTTCATCACCACCACGTCGCGCCATGTCATCCACGCGAACGTGGTGAGCAGCGCGCCGGCGGCTAGCGGCGCCAGCGCGTCGCCCACATTGCCGCCCATGCCGTGGTAGGCCATCACGAGACCCTTGCGCTCAGGGTATCGACGGCCGAGCCACGGTATCGCTGTCGGATGCCAGAGATTGTTGCCCACGCCGATCAGGGCCGAGCACACCAGAAGCACCCAGTAGGCGTCCGAGTAGCCCATGATGAAATAGGGCACGCCGATCCAGAACAGCGACGCCGCCATGAGCAGGCCCTTGCGACCCACCGAATCGACCAGAATGCCGCCCGGCAGGTTGGAGATCGCGCCGGCGATGTACTGGGCCGTCAGGATCATGCCGATCTGGCCATACGAGAGGCCCATCTCCGCGCCGATCAGCGGCAGCAGGACGTAAAAAGTCGCCGGATACCAGTGCGTCAGCGAGTGGCCGATGGTGATGATCCAGACCTCGAGGAACGAGCGTTCCGCGCCCGCTTTTCCTTCCGATGCGCTGACGACTGCGGTCATGGTGCCTCCCTGGCCCGAATTGCGAACGAATTTCAGTAACATTGCGCCTGTTCCGCTTGGCGGGTCAAGCCATTGGCGCGCGAGCCATGCGTTCCGCGCGGGGCTTGGGAGCTTGCCTGCTTCGCGCAGGAATAGCTTGTCTCCGGACGCTTCCCCGGGTTGGATCGCTGCGACTGATTCCGGAACAACGCCGATGACCACAGAAACATCCGAGCCGAGGGGCGAACTCACCGTCCGCACCATCGCCATGCCCGCCGACACCAACGCCAACGGCGACATTTTCGGCGGCTGGGTGCTTTCGCAGATGGATCAGGCGGGGGGCATCGCCGGCGTGGAGCGGGCGCAGGGCCGCGTCGTCACCATCGCGGTGGAGGCGATGACGTTCATCCGCCCGGTTCGGGTGGGGGACGTGCTGTGCGTGTATACGCAAGTGGAGTCCGTTGGCCGCACGTCGATGAAGATCCACATTGAGGCCTGGGCGCGCCGCTTCCAGACGCGAGAGCGCGAGAAGGTCACGGACGCGACCTTCACCTTCGTCGCCATCGACGATCAGGGCCGGCCAAGGCCTGTGCCGGCGACCCGCCCATGACCGACACAGGCGGCAACGCGCCCGAGATCACCGTCACGGAACTGTCCTCCGCGCTCAAGCGCACGGTGGAGGATCGCTTCGGCTTCGTGCGCGTGCGCGGCGAGGTCTCCGGGTGGCGCGGGCCGCACTCCTCCGGCCATGTCTATTTCAGCCTGAAGGATCAGGGCGCGAAGATCGACGCGGTGATCTGGAAGGGATCCTACCAGCGCCTGCGGGTGAAGCCCGAAGAAGGCATGGAGGTGATCGCCACCGGCAAGGTGACGACCTATCCCGGCAAGTCCAGCTATCAGATCGTCATCGAGACCATCGAACCCGCGGGCGTCGGCGCCCTGCTCGCCCAGCTTGAGGAGCGACGGCGGAAACTGGCCGCCGAAGGGCTGTTCGACGACGCGCGCAAGCAGTTGCCGCCGCATCTGCCGGCGGTCATTGGCGTCGTCACATCGCCGACCGGCGCCGTGATCCGCGACATTCTTCACCGCGTGGCGGATCGCTTTCCGCTGCATGTGCTCGTATGGCCTGTGCGCGTGCAGGGCGACACTTGCGGGCAGGAGGTCGCGCGCGCCATTCGTGGCTTCAACGCGCTGCCGGAGGGCGGTCGGATTCCGCGGCCCGACGTCATCATCGTCGCGCGCGGCGGCGGCTCGCTGGAGGATCTCTGGGGCTTCAACGACGAGATCGTCGTGCGCGCGGCGGCTGAGAGCATGATTCCGCTGGTGTCGGCGGTCGGTCACGAAACCGACTGGACGCTGATTGACCATGCGGCGGACGTGCGCGCGCCTACCCCCACTGCCGCCGCCGAGATCACAGTGCCGGTGCGCTCGGAAATGCTGGCGCAGACGGCGGCGCTGGGTCGCAGGCTCGCTGGCGCGGTCGCCCGCCTGCGGGAGCGCCGACGGGCCGATGTGCGCGTCCTCGTTCGCGCGCTCCCGGGGCCTGAGGATCTGCTCGCGACCCCGCGTCAGCGCCTCGACCGAGCGGCTGACATGCTCCCCGCCCGCCTGCGCGCGGGTCTGAGCGCGCGGCAGGTGCGGCTTGGCCGCCTTGGCGCCCTCGTGTCCCGTCACTCGCCCGGCGCCGAGCTCGCCCGCCGCCGCGAACGCCTCGCCCAGTTCGGCGCGCGCCTGGCCGGCGCCTTCGCGGCGACGTTGCGCACGCAGGGCGAGCGGGTGGAGAATGGCCGCCGACGTCTCGCCAGCCTTGAAGCGCGCCTGCGCAACGCCCAGCGCGCCGGCAACGAGGCCCGGGCGCGCCATCTGGCCGCAACGGTGAAGCTGCTGGTCTCACTCAGCCACAAGAGCGTGCTTGCGCGCGGCTACGCGATCGTTCGCGACGGTGGGGCGGACGGCGCGCCGCTGCGCTCGGCGTCGGCGGTGACGCTGGGGCAGGCGGTGACGCTGGAGTTTTCAGACGGGACCGTTACTGCGGTGGCCGGGGAGGGCGCTCCGTCGCCCGCGCCCGGCGGCGCGCCTCCCGCCAGGCCGAAGCCCGCCCGCGCGCGGGCCGCCGACGCAAAACAGGGGCAGGGCAGCCTGTTCTGAGCAAAGCCAGTCGCAGGAACGCGCTGGCGAAACCGCGCGGCGCGCCTATCTTCTGTGAGTGCGCGCGGAGGTCGGTGATGGCTGGGATCGGTTCATTGTTCGGAAAATCGGCGAAAGACGCCAAGGGCTCGGAGTTCCCGGTCGAGAAAACGGCGGACGAATGGCGCCAGCTTCTGTCGCCCGAACAGTTTTACGTGCTGCGCGAGCATGGCACCGAGCGCGCCGGCACGAGCCCGCTGAACCGCGAGAAGCGCGGCGGCGTGTTTCACTGCGCGGGCTGCGGGCAGGCGCTCTTTGAGGCCGATACGAAGTTCGAGTCCGGGACCGGCTGGCCGAGTTTTTATCTTCCCATCGATGGAGCGGTGGAGACGTCTGAGGACCGCAGTTTCTTCATGGCGCGCACGGAAGTCCATTGCAGCGGTTGCGGCGGGCACCTAGGCCACGTTTTCCCCGACGGCCCGGCGCCAACCGGGCTCAGATATTGCATGAACGGCGTCGCGTTGACTTTCGAGCCGCGTGAGTAGGGAACGGCAAGACGGCAAGCGCTTTGTTGCAACATCAAGTCAGGGTGACCCGCATGGCTCTCGCTCTTCGTCCGCCGCCCCCCGGTCGCGATCCGCTGGTGCGCATGATGATCGTCAACTGGGTCGTGGGCGCCTGCATGGGCGTGGCGTTTGCGCTGGTGCTGCTCGTGGCCGATGTGGGCGGCATGCGCTCGCTCATCATGGGCGCCGACATGGCGGCGCCAGCCCTCGCCTTGCTGTTCGGCGGCTTCGCCATAACCTTCGGCGCGGTTATCGCCGCAACGGCGATCATGCTGCTGCCCGACGATGACGACGACCGCGACGGTGGGCGCGGCGCGCGCCACGACCAAGCGCTGGCGCTTGTTCCCGTGCGCGTCCAGGCGCGCAACCCACGCCGCGGGCGCTGACTGTTCACACGCCGGCGAGGCGCTGAATGGCGGCCGCGTCCATCACGCCGGAGCGTCGCTCGGCCTCGCGCCCGTCCCGAAACACGATGAGCGTGGGAATACTGCGGATTCCATAACGCGCTGCGAGGTTCGGCAGGGCCTCGGTGTCCACCTTGAGAAACCGCGCCCGGGGCTCCCCCGCGCGTGCCGCCACCGCGAACTGGGGCGCCATCGCCCGGCAGGGGCCGCACCATTCAGCCCAGAAATCGACGACGACGGGAATCTGGGAACGGCTGACATGGCGGTCGAAATCCGCCTCGTTCTCCACCTCAATCGCGACGCCGGAAAACGGCTTGCCCCCGCATTTGCCGCACGCGGGCTTCTCCCCCGCCGCAAGGCGCGCCGCCGGCGCGCGGTTTACGGCGCCGCACTCGGGGCAGACGAAGGTGAGACTGGCGTCGTTCATGGCCCTGCGGTGGATGCATTGCGAACCCGACAGATTCTGCCGTCCGGCGGCGCGGGAATCAAGCGCCGGCCGCCACGCGGGTTCGCCTGCTGTGGAAGCCGCCGACGCATCGCCCGGAAAGTTAAAAGCCATGCTTACAAGCAGATAGAAAGCATGGCAGGAGGAGGGCTTGGATCTTGGGAATCATCCGGTGCGTGCGCTAAGGTCAACATGCTCCAGCCTCGCTATCGCTGTCGCGATCGCCTGTCACGTCAGCCTGGCGGTTGCGGATGAGCCGGCGCCGGGCGGCGGGCAGGGCGTGCGCCCCCGCACGAGCGTCACATTCGAAGCGATGCCGCTGTTTGTGCGCAATGATCCGGCGCTTCGGTTTGATTCGGCGGACTCAAAGCTCGGTAACCTTGGCGCTCTTCAGCAGGGAGATCGCGGATTGCAGGGCCGGGTATCCCTGACGCACGCCTTCGACGAGGCATGGGACACGCGCATCTCCGCGTCCATGCTCTACGCCGGCGAGGACGAGAAGGCCGCGCCCTACCTGTCCAGCAGCAATGTATCCACGGCGCGGCAGAGCGCGCGGGCCATCGTTCTCGACGGTGAAGTCGGGCATCGCTTCAAGCCGGTAGAGGTGCTCGACGTGCGTCTTTTCGCCGGCTTCAGGGCCCTTCGAGCGACCGCTGAAGGCCACTGGGCGACGTCGGCGAGTGATAAACTCGGCAGCTTCTTCGACACGACCCATGCGCTTGGCCCTCGTGTCGGGGCCGACGTGACCATTCCCGTGAGTTCACGGATCGACCTCCTCGCCTCGGGATCGGTCTCAGCGCTGAATGGCCATTCGCGCAGCCACTACACGCTCGGCAACGTACGCACTCGCGACAACAGATGGATCATGGGCGCCGACGCCATGGCCGGCGTCGCGCTTCATCTGGGCGACGGCGCCAGTCTGACTGCGGGCTACCGCGTGGAGCACTGGAGGAACCTGGCGGCCCTTCACACCGGAATCTCCTATGTCGGAGCTTACGAGACGCGCTGGGGAACGCCCACGCTGTCGCACGGGCCCGTCTTGCGCTTCACCGTGCCCCTCGGCGGACGTTGAGCACGTTCGCCTTGCGCACGACCCCATCTTGGTTTTCCCTGCGAAAGTAGATCCGGCGGCCGGGGGCCAGATTGCGTGCGGCTGCAATTAATGCGCTTGTTCCTTTGGTGCTGAGGCTCGAGAGGATCGTCAGGGCTAAGGCCTCCGCATGTTGGCGAGGGGCGATGTCAAGTGGCCCCTCATTCGCCATCCACGCCTGCGCAATCCGATGCGTGACGGGAACCCAGCCAAGGTATCCGGCGAGGCGGCCGTCCGAGATCAGGCACAGGTGGTTTCGCTCAGACAACTGGTGCTGAACCGCCGCCACCAGGGTGGCCGCAGGGAACTCCGAAAATGGTTTGCTGCGGGTCAGAAAAGTCAGCACCAACCCGAGAGTTTCCATCGACGCGACAAGGTGGCGGGTATCCGGGGATATACTCTGGCTCACTGGCTTGATCCTTGAAGCCTCGCTTCTGCGGCAGTCTTTATGACCATGCCGTCGTTGAACCAAGCGTAACAATGACAGCGTTGCAGACATCTTCAACCCGATGCTTGCGTCGGCTCGGCGCCGCTTCCGGGGCCTCTTCAGCCCCGCGCACGGTATCTCAAAAAGGGTGACCGCCTCATCCCTTTGTGGCAGGTCAATGACGGCAAGAGATCTGTACAATAAAAGTTCGCGGAGACGGCTGGTTTATGCGTATCGCCTTTCTTTCGGACATTCACGGTAACCGGGAGGCTCTCGACGCCTGCATCGCTCATGCGGAGCGCCATGGGGTCGATCAGTTCGTCGTGCTGGGGGATCTGGTGGGGTACGGCGCGGACCCCGCCTATGTGGTGGATCGCGTGCGCGAGCTTGAGGCCCGCGGCGGGATCGTCATCAAGGGCAACCACGACGCTGCGGCGTCCGCCGGCGTCTCGGCGGGCATGAACGAGCATGCGAGCAAGGCCATCACGTGGACCTATGACGAACTCGACGACGATGCGCGCGATTTCCTGCGGGCGCTGCCCATGAGGGTCGAGGACGAGGAACGCCTCTATGTCCATTCCGAAGCCGCGGCGCCTTCCGAGTGGCGCTACGTGACGGACGCCTCCAGCGCCGAGCGCTCGCTGCGCGCCGCCTCGCAGCGGCTCACGTTCTGCGGCCACATTCATGTGCCGCAGCTTTATCACATGGCGCCCCAGAAGCCTGCGGTCGGCTTCAAGCCCCAGAACAACTCTCCGATTCCGCTGGTCGCCAGCCGCAAGTGGCTGATGGTGCAAGGCGCCGTCGGGCAGCCGCGCGATCAGAATCCCGCCGCCGCCTACGGTCTTCTCGATGCGAAGCGCAACGAGATGACCTACATGCGCGTGCCCTACGACATCGAGCGGGCCGCGCGGAAAATCCATGCGGCCGGCCTGCCGCAGATCCTCGCCGCAAGGCTCTATATCGGACGATGATTGCATGAACAGGATGGAAGTCATCGTCGGCGAAACCATCGACGGGTTTCTGATCGAGGAGCGCCTTCACGTCGGCGGCATGGCGATCATCTTCCGGGCTTCGCACCCTGATGTGGATGGGCCCGTCCTCTTCAAGGTGCCGAAGATCGAGGACGGCGACGATCCCACCGTCATCGTCGGCTTTGAAATGGAGATGATGATTCTCCCGCGCCTGTCGGGCGTGCATGTGCCCAAACTTTACGCCGTGGGCGATTACGCGCGCAGGCCCTACATCGCCATGGAGTTCGTGAAGGGCGAGACGCTCTACCCAACCTTTGAGAAGTCGCCGCTGCCGCCCATGGATGTCGCCGCCATCGGCGCCAAGGTGGCCACCGCGCTCGTGGACCTGCACCGGCAGAAGGTGATCCACCACGACATCAAGCCGTCCAACATCGTGATCCGCGAGACGGGCGAAGCCTGCCTCATCGACTTCGGGCTCTCCCGGCATCTGGGAATGCCAGACTTGCTGGAGGCGGAGTTTCGCCTGCCCATGGGCACGGCGCCGTACATCTCGCCGGAGCAGATACGCCAGTACCGTTCTGATCCGCGTTCGGACATCTTCTCGCTGGGCGTCCTGCTCTATCACCTCGCCACCGGCGAACGGCCGTTCGGGTTGCCGCGCTCCCAGCAAGCGTTGAAGACGCGGCTGTGGCGCGATCCCGTGCCGCCGCGCAAGATCCGGCCGGACGTGCCGCCGTGGCTTCAGGAAATCGTGCTGCGCTGCCTCGAGGTTGACCCCACCAAGCGCTACCAGACGCCGGCTCGCCTCGCCTTCGCGCTGAAGAACCCCGATGCGGTGCTTCTCACGGCGCGCGCTGAAAAGATGAAGCGCGATCCTCTGCCTACGGCGTTTCGTCGCTGGCTTCGCGCGCGCGCGCTGCCCCCGCCCGAGCCCTCGCCATATGTCGCAGACGCAGGCTCCATCGTGGTGGTCGCGGTCGATCTTCAGGAGGGGTTCGAATACCTCGCCGAGGCGTTGCGCATCCAGACCCAGCGGGCGCTCTCCTCCGCCGGCGACGTACGTCTGGCCTGCATCAACGTGCTGAAGCTCAGCGCCGTGTTCGTGAACGATCCCTTCGACGCGGAAGGCCGCAACATCCACGTGCAGCGCCTCGTCGAACTGAAGGACTGGGCGCGCCCGTTCGGCATGGCGACGGAGAAGATCAGCTTCCATGTGCTCGAACACATGGATCCCGCCGAAGCCATTCTGGAATTTGCGGAAAAGAATTATGCGGACCAGATCCTCATGGGCGCCCGCGGCTCGTCGAACATGCGCCGCTTCCTCGGCAGCGTGTCGTCCCAGGTGGCGGCGCGGGCGCCATGCACGGTGACGCTGGTGCGCGCCCAGGCGCCAAGCGCGGCGAAACAGGAAACAGCCGACGTTGCAGGTGAGCCTGGCGCCGGCGTCGCCGCTGTAGCGGAATAGTCTGGAATCCGCCTTTCACTTCCCGCGCGCGGCTCTTATGTTCTGGCCAACACCCCGAAGGATCAAGGAATGAACCTCATGGACCGCCAGTCGCCGCAGATGGGCATCGAAGCGCAGGTGCGCTTCCTTGATGGCGACTTCCGTGTCGTTGCGCCTGGCTCGTTCGTGCGCTGCGCTGTGACAGCCGAGCCGATACCCATCGAGGAGTTGCGCTACTGGGATGTGGATCTGCAGGAAGCCTACCGCGATCCCCAGGCCAAGTTGCAGCGGCTCGGGGTGAAGGTCAGCCTCTAGATACTGCTTTCGCGAGCGCAGCCGCAGCCAGCGCGCTCATGGCGTCGGCGGGGTCGGTGAGCAGCGTGACGGGCAGGGCGGCGACGTCCGCACCAGCCGGCAGCCGCACCAAATCTTTCTCGGTGGTGACCAGCCGCGCGCCGTGGCGGCGCGCCTGTTCCGCGAGGAGCGCAAGCTCGGCCGCGCTGAACGGATGATGGTCGGCAAATGCCTGCGCTCCAACGACAATCGCACCAGCGGCTCGCAGCGTGTCGAAAAACTTCTCCGGCCGGCCAATGCCGGCGAAGGCGAACACCCGCTGGCCCTTGAGCGCTGCGACCGCAGAGCGCTCAGGCTCCAGCTTGGCAGCGACGATCCGCAGCGATCCGGGCAGGGCGAGGCCCGGCCGAGGTTCGCCAATGACCAGCGCCGCATCGATGAAGGGCGTCTGCGCCGCCAACGGCGCCCGCAGCGGGCCAGCGGGCACGCACAGGCCATTGCCGACACCGGCTGCGCCGTCCACGACCGCGATGGAGAAGTCCTTGTGTAAAGAAGGATTTTGCAACCCGTCGTCCATCACCAGAACGCTTGCGCCTTCCGCGATGGCGAACCGCGCGCCCGCGACGCGGTCCGGCGAGACGATGGTGGGCGCCGCGCGCGCCAGCAGCAGGGGTTCATCGCCAACCCGCTGGGAATCGTGCTTGCCCGGATCGACCCGCAGCGGCGTTGTGACAGGCTCCCGCGCGCCATAGCCGCGCGTCAGGAAAAATGGTGTCTCTCCAATCTCTTGAAGAGCTTTGGCGAGGGCGATGGCCGTGGGCGTCTTGCCTGCGCCGCCGGCCACGAAGTTGCCGACGCAGATCACCGGGGCGCCGACGCGCGCCCCCGGGCGGGCCATGCGACGGGCGGTCGCCGCGCCGTAGACGGCGCCGAGCGGAGACAGGAGAAGGGCGAGCGCGTCCGGGGCGGTTTTCCACCAGAACGCCGGCGCGCGCATCACTTCCTCGCGATTTGCATCTGGAGCACGTAGGGCTCGATGGCGTTCATCACGTTGTCGCAGGCGCCGCCGAGAGCCTCCACGGCTTCCGCCGCCGCGCGGGCCATGTCGCGCATCCGCGCGGCATCCGCCAGCAACTGGCTCAGGGCCCGGGCCAGATCCTCCACGTCGTTCACCTGCCGCGCGCCGCCGCGGCGCGAGAATTCTGCGTACACCTCGGTGAAGTTGGACACGTCGGGGCCATGCAGGATGGCCGCGCCCAGCTTGGCCGGTTCAATCGGGTTCTGGCCGCCCCCTCCCGCCAGCGATTTGCCGACGAAAACCACGCCGGCGAGTCGGTAGAAGAGTCCCAGTTCGCCCATGGTGTCGGCGATATAGAACTGGGCGCTGGCCGCCTCCAGCGGCTCGCCGGAGCTGCGACGCACCACGCTGACGCCGTACTGCTGGGCCTGCCGCTCGATGTCCGTTCCCCGGGCCGCATGGCGCGGCGCGACAATGGTCACGAGGTTTGGAAAGCGTAACAGAAGCGCCTTGTGGATCGCCAGCGCGATGCGCTCTTCGCCGTCGTGGGTGGAGGCTGCGAGCCACACCGGCCGCGCGCCCACCAGCGCCCGCATCCGCGCCAGCTCGATGGGATCAGCCGGCAGGGCGGGGACGTCGTATTTCAGATTGCCGGACACCTGCACCCGCGCTGCGCCCAGATCGATCAGGCGCGAGGCGTCCGCGACGCTCTGGGCGAGGCAAAGGTCGATGGGCTCAAGCAAGGCGCGAATCGAGCGCGGCATGCGCTTCCAGCGTTCGTAGGAGCGCTGGGACATACGGCCGTTCACGAGCACCAGCGGAATGTCCCGCGCTTCCGCCTCCGTGAGCAGGTTCGGCCAGAGTTCCGATTCAGCAAGAAGCACGATGTCCGGGGACCAGTGATCCATGAAGCGGCGGACGTACCGCGGCAGGTCAATCGGCGCGTACTGGTGCAGGACGCCGTCGGGCAAACGGTCAGCGAGAATCCGCGCCGAGGCGACCGTGCCCGTCGTCAACAGAACCAGGAACCCGCGCGCGCGCAGGCGCACGATCAGCGGCAACAGGGCGAGGCCTTCGCCCACGCTCGCGCCATGCACCCACGCCAGCTGCCCCTTCGGCCGCTGCGTCGCGGGCAAGCCCATGCGTTCGCGCAGCCGGGACGAATCTTCTTTGCCGCGGCGCTGGCGCCAGGCGAGCGCGAGCGGCGCAATGGGCGTCACTGCCGCTGTCAGCGCCGTGTAGGCTCGAATCACAAGAGTTGAGCGCGTCACAAAGCGTCGCCTCCGCGGGCGGCGCGCATCGCTCTGATGTCTGCGCCAGGGTCGCGCCCGCCGACAATCTGGTACGCCCGCGCATGGACTCTGTCGAGCGCCTGCTGCACGTCCAGCCGCATGATTTCCATTTCGTTTTCTGTAGCCTCCGCCGGGACGCGGATGGGATCTCCCACCACGATGGCGCCGCGGCCGAAGGGCAAGGGCAGGCTCGCCTTGTCCCATGAGTTGAAGTCGATGCGCCGCGCGCTCACCACCGCCAGCGGGTAAATCGGCCGTCCGGAAAGTTTGGCGAGCGTCACGATTCCGATTCCGACCTCCCGCGCAGTTTTCGGCACATCCGCCGTCAGCACGAGCGACACGCCTTGCGCGAGTTGGCGGAGCATCTCTCGCAGGGCCGCAAAACCGCCGCGCCGGCGCATCCCACTGGCGCCCCCGCCCGAACCGCGAATCGGGCGCACGCCCAGCCGCTCAAGCGCGAGCGCGTTCACCTCTGCGTCGCGGTTGCGGGAAATGAGCGCGGCGACCGCCATGCCGTGGGGCCACGCGAAGTGGGCGCCGATATGCTGCCCATGCCAGAGGGCGGCGATCACCGGACCCTCGGCGCGGACGCTGTCCTGGAAGTCGGGCGGTTCGATCGTGAAGCGGGTTGTGCGCTCCACCAGCCGCAGATAGTTGGCGGCGATGAGCGCAAGTGTTCCCTGCACCGCCCGTGAGCGGCTGACCATCCTGAGCATGCCCGCGATATTCTCCGTTCGGAGCTTCAGGCCGGGTCGAGGAAGCGATGCAGATGCACGATGAAGTAGCGCATCATCGCATTATCGACGGTCTGCTGCGCCTTGCCGCGCCAGGCCTTCTCGGCCGTAGCGTAGTTGGGATAGATGCCGACAATGTCGAGCGCGTTGGGATCCTTGAACGTGGTGGATCCGATGCTCTCCAGTTCGCCGCCGAACACGAGGTGAAGAAGCTGCTGGGAGTCGCGCTGGTTGTGATGCTCGGACATCGGTGTCGCTCTTTATCTGGTGGTTCCTGATCGCGCGGGTTAGCGCCGCCCCTCTGCGGCGGCGTTCCGAAGGGCTGCGATGAGCGTCCCGTGCAGTCTGGCCGGCGCTGCGCCCAGCACGCCGTGGCGCGGCGTCGGGCGATTGTAGACCGGCTGTCGTGCCTCGAGGTCGGTCACCAGCCCACCGGCTTCCCGAACAATGAGATCGGCCGCCGCTATATCCCAATCCCACGCGTCGGTCGAGGCTATGCCGACGTCGATTTCGCCCGCCGCCACCCGCGCCAGCCGATAGGCGAGCGACGGAATCTTCGCTTCGCGAACAAATTCAAGGCCGTTGCGCGCGAGCTCGTCCAGAATGCGCGGTGGCCCGGCGACGCGCCCGCCGGTCAGCGCCTCGCGCCCGGATGCGGCGATGGGCCTCCCGTTGAGGAGCGCGCCCGCGCCGCGCACAGCCTCGAAGGTGAGCCCGGCCGCGGGCATGTGCAACACGCCGGCCACGGGCTGCCCGCCCTCCACCAGCGCCGCGGAGATCGCCCACCGCGGATCGCCGGAGATGAAGGCCCGGGTGCCGTCGATAGGGTCGACGATGAACAGGCGCTCGCGGCTCAGCCGGTCGGAATCGTCGGTCGTCTCCTCGGAGAGCCAGCCGGCGTCCGGCAGCAAGGCGCCCAGCCGATCACGCAGGAACCGGTCTACCGCGAAATCCGCCTCTGAAACCGGTGAGCTGCCGTTTTTCCATTCGACGCGCGCATGCGTTTTGGCGCCGGCGCGGAACCAGTCGAGGGCTATCGCGCCAGCTTCAACAGCCGCGTGGCGGATGGATGGAAGAAGCTCCCCGAGGTCGGGTCGCATGGGGTGAGGTCTCGCCGTTGCGCCTGATGGTGGTGGTAGCGGTCAGGGATCGAGGGGGCAAGCGGCGGGGCGGCCCGGCAATCCTGTGGCGTCAGCGGGTCCGGGGCGCGTCCGGGCGAGTGGCGGCGGCGGGCAGGCGAAGATGCGCGCGCCCGGCCTCATCCCCCGGCGCCACGCCCGCCGGCGCGTATCCGGGCTCCGGCGCGTAGGGAATCGGGGTCTGGCTCTCGTTCTGTTCGACGCGCAGCCGGCCGCGGATCTGGGCGCACTCACTCCCGCCGTGGACTGTGACATAACCAGAGCCATAAATCGCGCACGGGTTGGCCTGCGCCAGGCGCAAGCGCCCATCGCCGGGTCCGTCGTCCGCCGCCGCGCTCCAGAGGAGCCCAGTGGCGGCCAGACCGCGCAGCGTCGCCGTGCAGATGGAGGCTACGTTCATATGACTATCCGAGCGAATCACCATTCGGTTATATCGCTCTTTGCTCACGGCAGGATCATGGCGAAATCCACAAACCTTGTGGATGAAAGCTGTTGCGCCCGCCGTGGACCTGCCCGCCGATGACCTGCCCGCCGCCCTCAGCGCCAGTCGCCAACTGCGGCCTGAACGACCCCCAGCGCGGCCACAGCCGCGGTGTCCGCGCGCAGGATGCGGGGCCCGAGGGAGATGGCGATCACCGCGGGCATGGCGAGCAGCGTGCGCCGCTCGCCTTCGTCAAAGCCGCCTTCCGGGCCGACAAGCACGGCGACCGCGGCCCCGTCCCCGGTCCATGCGGCGCGCACGGCGCTGACCGGGTCGCCGGGCGTCGCGTCCTCGTCGCAGAAAATCAGCCTCCGGTCCGCCGGCCAGTCCGCCAGCGCCTTGTCGAGGCGAACGGGTTCATCGACGGCGGGGATCGCCAGCACGCCGCATTGTTCGGCCGCCTCGATGGCGTTGGCCCGCATCCGCTCCGTGTTGACCCGGGTGGCCTGGGTGCGGCGGCTGATGACTGGCGTGAGCCGTGAGGCGCCCATCTCCACCGCTTTTTGCACCATGTAATCCAGACGCGCGTGCTTGAGCGGCGCGAACAGATACTGGAGATCGCCGGCGGGGGGCTGGGGACGAACCTGCTCCCCGATGGCCAGTTCGGCGTCGCGGCGGCCTTTCGCGCTTACGTGCGCGCGCCACTCGCCATGCCGTCCGTTGAAGACATGGATCGTCTCGCCGTCGCGAAGCCGCAGAACATTCAGGAGATAATTGGCTTGCTCGCGGCTCGTTGCGACCATCGCGCCGCTGGCGAGGTCGGCGTCGATGTAGAGTCTCTGGGCGGTGAAGTCGTACTGGGCCAAAGTGTCGTCCATTCCTGCGAATCGCACCCGACAATGGCAGAGCGCGCACGCCCGCGCATGGGGGCTGTTGCGGGGCGTGATCCGGCAGGCGTGAGCTTTACAAGGTGCGATGAAGCGCTTGCGGAGCGCAAGCCGGCCTTGTTAAGAGTTCCTCGCCTCGCCCGAGGGGGGCGTGCGCGGGGCTTGAGCCCTATCCTGAAAGGGTGACCGAGATGATCGAACGCGCCGTCGCAGGAATGACAACCCCTATTCGAGCCGGCGTGCGTGCTGCGCTCGTCGTCGCCGCGCTCGCCGCAGGGGCCTCTACCGCGCTTGCCCAGAGCTGCAACGATGACATTGGCGGCTTTCAGGAGCGGCGCAACGTGCATCTTGAAGCGCTGAACAAGATGACGAAGGCGAACCAGGGCAAGCTGGATCCGGCCGCCTCGTGCCCGCGGTTGCGCAATCTCGCCACCATTGAGCGCGAGATGCTGGCCTACATGCAGAAAAACCAGTCCTGGTGCTCTATTCCCGAGCAGATCATCGAGCAGGTGAAAGCCGGCGCGACCCGTACAGCCGAGGTCGCGGGCCAGGCCTGCAAGATTGCGGCGCAGGCGCGTCAGCAGCAGTCGGGCGGCCCCTTGGCCCCGGCTGCCCCGGCTCTTCCCCGAGGGCCGTTGTGAGCGAAGCGGGCGCGCGGGACGCCCCGCCGCCCGCGCTGCCGGACGCCGTCGCGCCCAACGCCCTCGTTCGGGCCCTGCCAGCCGCCTGGATCCCCTACGTTCAGCTAGCCCGCATTGATCGCCCCGTTGGCTGGCAACTGCTCCTGCTGCCGTGCTGGTGGTCCGACGCGCTGGCTGGCGTCGCGGCGGGTCGCGGGCCTTTCTGGTCCCACATTTTCCTGTTTCTTATCGGCGCCGTCGCCATGCGCGGGGCGGGCTCCGCCTGGAACGATCTCGTGGATCGCAAGATCGACGCGCAGGTGGAGCGCACCCGTCACCGGCCCATCGCCTCGGGGCGGGTGACGCCCGTGCAGGCGCTCGCCTTCGCAGGCGCCTTGTCGCTCATCGGCGCGGCGGTGCTGCTGTCGTTCAACTGGTTCGCCGTGGGGGTGGGTCTGGCGTCCCTTCTGGTGGTCGCGGTGTACCCCTTCGCCAAGCGTTTCACCTTCTGGCCGCAGGCGGTGCTGGGGCTTGCTTTTGCGTGGGGCGGCCTGATGGGGTGGGCGTCGGCCTTCGGGTCGCTCGCGCCTGCGGCGCTGCTGATTTATGCGTGCGCGATCTTCTGGACCATCGGCTACGACACGATTTACGCCCTTCAGGACGCGCGGGACGACGCCATCGTGGGGGTGCGCTCCACGGCCCGCCTGTTCGGCGACAACGTGCGCGCGGGCGTTGGTTGCTTCTACGGTCTTGCAGTTGTTGCGGCGGGTTCGGCGGTCGCCCTTGCAGGGGGCGGCGCGCTGGCTTTCGCCGGAGTGTTCGCCTTCGCCGCGCACCTGAGCTGGCAAGTGATGGTCGTGCGGCCCGGCGATCCCAAGCTTGCGCTGCGGCTGTTCCGCGCCAACCGCGACGCAGGGTTGCTGCTGTTTGCGGGCCTCGCTGCGGATGGATTGGCGAAGTCGCTGGGCTGAGTTTCTTGTCTACTCGTAGCAAATGATCTCGCGTTCGCCCTTGTGCGAGACCGCGTCGGAAATCTCGCCCCCGACGCGGCGGCGGCGCTGAAACCGGCCCCTGCTGCGCTTCGTCGCCACGCCTTGCGCGCGCCGGCCGCGATGCTCGCCGTGCGTCTGGGGGGCAAACCGCTGGAGCCGTCCATCCGGCCGGGCGACGAAGAGCGGCACGCTGAGATGTTTCGCCCACGCGCGCCACATGGCGAGGGCTTCCGGTTCCTCGAACGTCTCGTGCAGAGCCACGTCGAGATCGCCGTCCGCATGGCGCAGGGTGATCGTGTAGCAGAGCCGTCCGCTTGAGAGCGCCTGCAATTCCAGCACGATCCCGCGATAGGCTTGGGTCGGCACGCGGATCTTCATGCGCACGCCCCGCAGGCGCCGTCCGATGGTCACCTCACCCGGCGTGAGCGTCACATCCCGTTCGCCGCCGTCAGCGCGGGGGTCGCGGTAGGCGGCCGCGCTGCGCGGCGCTTCGATGGGCTGAAAAGCAGGCTGCATCTGTCGTCCCTGTGTGCGCGGGTGTTCCCGTCATGGGCGCATCATGGGACGGCGGGGCGGCAAGAGCCCTAACCGGGCTGGTTAACATGCTCTGAAAGTGGGGGTTTTACGACTGTTTCGGCGCGCGTGGTCGATGCGTCCTCACCCGATTGCATCAAATTTGACGCAATCTCACATGCGGCAGTGGCGCAGCGCTGGCTGGGCGCTTTCGCCCCACTCTCCGCGATAGAGCGTCAGCAGATCCTGCGCGCCGGTGCTCCCGCGCTCCACCCGGTCTTCGAGGATGTCCAGGTGGCGACCTTCATCGCGCCCGGCGGCGTCCTTGCGGCCGCGGCGCGCGAGGCCGGCGCGGGAGATCGCAAGCGCGTCGCGGGCGACATCGCGGGCGCTGCGCCCGGCGATCACTGCATCGAAGCCGAGGCGAGGCACGTCGTCGCGAAGGACTTGCCGTTCTTCCGCAGTCCAGTCTTTCACCAACTCCCAGGCGGCGTCGAGCGCCGCATTGTCATACAGGAGGCCGACGAAAAATGCGGGCAGGGCGAGGGTGTGCGCGACGGAGCCGGCGTCGGCGCCGCGCATCTCCAGATAGCGCTTCATGCGCACTTCCGGAAAAATCGTCGAGATGTGGTTCGCCCAGTCGGACATGGTCGCGCGTTCGCCCGGCAGCGCGGCGAGGCGCCCCGCCAGCAAGTCGCGGAAATTGGCGCCCGCCACGTCGTGGTACGTCGCGCCCCGTTTGACGAAATACATGGGCACCTGAAGCACCCAGTCCACGTATCGCTCGAAGCCGAACCCATCCTCGAACACGAATGGCGTCATGCCTGCGCGATTGTTGTCCGTGTCGCGCCAGATCTCCGAGCGCGCGGACAAGAGGCCGTTCGGCTTGCCGTCTGTGAACGGGGAGTTTGCGAACAGCGCGGTGGTGATGGGCTGAAGCGCGATGGAGGCGCGCAGCTTGCGCACCATGTCCGCTTCCGACGTGAAATCGACGTTCACCTGCACAGTGCAGGTGCGGTACATCATATCGAGCCCGCGCGAGCCCACCTTCGGCATGTAAGCCGTCATGATGCGATAGCGGCTCTTGGGCATTCGCGGCGTTTCGTTGAGGCTCCACATGGGGCTCATGCCCAGCCCCGCGAACGCGATGCCGTGCTCGGCGGCGACCGCGTTGACGAGATCGAGGTGCGCGGTCAGCTCGCCCTCTGTTTCGTGCACGTTGTCGAGCGGCGCGCCGGAGAGTTCGAACTGGCCGCCGGGTTCAAGCGAGATGGCGCCGCCGCCTTTCGTATCGAACAGGCCGATCAGCGCGCCCGAATCCTCGATCGCCTCCCAGCCCGTGCGCACCCGCACGCCCTCCAGAAGGGCGCCGATGCCGCCGCGCCCGTTGCGCCCCTCATAAGGGACGGGAGACATATCATTGACGTAGTAGGGGAATTTCTCGTGCTCTGTTCCAAGCTTGAGTGCGCCGTCCCGCTTGCACCCCGCTTCCAGCCAGGCGACCAGTTCGTCGCGGGAGGTGACGGGGGTGGTGTCGGTGACGTCGCGCGCCATGGATGCTTCACAAGCTTTCGAACACAGAAGTCTGCGTTTCTCATAGGCCGTGGGCGCCCTCGAGGCAAATCGCCGCCTTCAGCCCCCGTGCGCAGGGGCGCGGCGGGCGATCCGGCCCGTGACGTAGAACGCCGTGACCATTGCGCCCGCGCCGAAGAACGCCGCGCCGATGGCCATGCCCAGCAACCCGCCTTCCGGCCCGCCCCAGCTGGCGCCCAGCGAGACGAACGGGATTGTGCCAATCGTTGCGCGCCCCCAGTTGAACAGCGTCGACAGGAAGGCGTACCCAAGGTTGTTGAACGAGGCGTTGGCCACGAAAAGCCCGCCGAGGAAAATCCATTGCAGGCCGCCGATGAGGCAGAAAAAAACAATGAGATCGGCGGTCGCGCCTTCGGCTGCGAACATACGAACCAGCAGGGGCGAGCCGAGCCACAGGATCAGCCACATGGCGAGCGAGTAGCCTGCCACCAGCGTCAGGCTGTCTCGTAGCGTGCGCGTGATGCGCGGGTAGAGCCCGGCTCCCAGATTCTGGCCGATGATCGGTCCGATGGAGCCTGACAACGCGAACAGCACCCCGAAAGCCACGGGCACCAGCCTGTCGATGATCGCGAAGGCGGCGACCACCGGCTCGCCGAACTCCGCGAAGATCCGCAAGGCGTAGGCGGTGGAGACGGGCGCCGCGAGATTGGTGGCGATGGCTGGCGCCGCGATGCCCATCAGCGGGCGCAGGTCGGCGATGGCGTGCGCGATTCGCGGACGACCGATAAGGTCATGCACGCTCACAGCGCCCCAGAGTCCGACGACGGCGAACACCGTCCGCGACACGACCGTGGCAATGGCGGCCCCCGGCACGCCCAGCCCCGCGCCGAAGATCAACAGCGGGTCGAGGACGGCGATCACCGCCGCGCCCCACAGGGTGACGTACATCGACCTCTTGGCGTCGCCCACCGAGCGCAGCGCGCCCGAGAGCGCCATGCCGATCGCCATCATCACGTTGGCGGGCATGGTGATGAGCAGGAACGTGTCCGCCACGTCCAGCGTGTGCCCGCTTGCGCCAAACAGCGCCAGTATCTCCCGCCGGAATGGCAGCGCCACGATGACGATGCCGCCGGCGATGACGACCGTGAGGATGAGTCCCGACGCGCAGTAGCGGCGCGCGCGCTCGCGATTTCCCGCGCCCAGATCGCGCGCCATGAGGGCCGATATGGCGATACTGAGCCCGATGTTCACCGAAATGAGGAAAAACGACACCTGCGCCGCAAAGCCAACGGCCGCGGTGAGTTGGGCATCGCCCAGCCAAGAGATGTAAATCAGCGTCAGGAGATCCACGAGAAAGATCGCCATCAGGCCAATGGAGCCCGTCGCGGTCATCACGACCACGTGGCGCATGATCGAGCCTTCGGTGAAGACGCCACGGTGGCGCGAGGCGGAGGCGGGGGCGTTCATCAGGCGTCCTTACGGGGTGCAGCGGCCACAGGCGCCGGAGCCGCTGCGAGCGCCGCGGCGATGGGAACGGGGAAGGGGGAGCGGATCGCTCCCTGATCGGGTCGAAGTGGCATAGGGCTCATCGCGGAGGCATCGACCATAGCGATAAAGGCGGCGATTGCGAGCCCGGTTGACGCTCGTCGGCCAGCTGCGCCTTGACACCCGCACGCCCGCGGCCCCATGCAGGGGCATGTCTCCGAGGCCGCCGCTCCAAATCCTGCTGTGCGCGCCGCGCGGTTTCTGCGCGGGCGTGGTTCGCGCCATCGACGTTGTCGAGAAGGCGCTTGAGCGCTACGGCGCGCCTGTCTACGTGCGCCATGAGATCGTCCACAACAAGTATGTGGTCGAGAGTCTGCGCGCCAAGGGCGCCGTCTTTATCGACGAGCTTGAGGAAGCGCCGGATACGAGCGCGCCTGTGATCTTCTCCGCTCACGGCGTGCCGAAGGCCGTTCCGGAAGGCGCCCGGCAGCGCAATCTCTTCACCATCGACGCCACATGCCCGCTGGTGACCAAGGTCCACCGCGAGGCCGAGATCCACCATCGGCGGGGACGCACCATCGTTCTCATCGGTCACGCCGGCCACCCCGAGGTGATCGGCACCATGGGCCAGCTGCCTGACGGCGCCGTGCTCCTTGTGGAGACGGTCGAGGACGTGGAGCGGCTCGCTCCCGCCGATCCGCAAAATCTGGCGTGGTGCTCCCAGACGACCCTTTCGGTCGATGACACCCGGGCCATCGTCGAGGCGTTGGGGCGGCGGTTCCCATCCATCGTCGGGCCCCACAAGGATGACATCTGCTACGCCACCACGAACCGTCAGGAGGCGGTGAAGGCGGTCGCCCCCAAGGTGGACGCGGTCATCGTGGTGGGCGCGCCCAACTCGTCCAATTCTCAACGTTTGCGCGAGGTTGCGCTTCAGGCCGGGTGTCCCCGCGCGCAACTGGTCCAGCGGGCGGGCGACATCGACTTCGCGGCCCTTGAGGGCGTCCGGTCCCTTGGCCTCACGGCGGGCGCTTCCGCGCCGGAAATCCTGGTGGACGAGATGATCGCCGCCTTCCGGGAACGGTTCGATGTGACGATCGAGACGGTCGTCACCGCGACGGAGGATGTGCATTTTCCCCTGCCGCGGGAATTGCGCACGCGGGTGTGAGGGGAAGCGCGCCTGACAAGGTCTTGACAAGGCGCGCACGATAGGTGACGTTCAAGCATCTTGCCGCTCGTTTTACGGGCGATTATTCTCAGGCTCCACTCCGCTGATGCGGGGTGGAGTTTTGTTTTTCTAGTTATTTCAATCAGAAGATCCGGATATGCGAACGTCCATTTTGATCGATGGTGGGCACTTGCGGGCCTGTGCGCGGAAAGCCGGCAAAGTCTACGACAATGCCCTGATCACATCGTTTGCGGCAGGTTGCGCCGCCCCCGACGAGTACCTCTTTCGGGTCTTGTACTACGACTCGCCTCTGTTCCGCGGCTCTGTGCAATTGCCTGTTTCAGGCCAGACGAAGACCTTCCAGGCAAGCGACAGATGGCTTCTTGAGCTTGCTCGCCACGAACGATTTGCGGTGAGGCGGGGAACGCTCGCCTTCCGGGGCTGGAAACCGAAGACGTCGCCAATTGCCGGGCATGTGCTCGCTGACGAGGATTTTTCGCCTGTGTTCGAGCAAAAGGGCGTGGATATGCGCCTTGGCCTCGACATCGCCACGATGTCGGATCAGCGGACAGTGGAGCGCATCATTCTTGTTTCAGGCGATACCGACATGATTCCGGCGATGAAGCACGCCCGCAAGGCTGGCCTTGAAGTCGTAATCGCCCAACTTCCGCCCCCTGCTGAGCCGGTTCATGATAGCCTGCTGGTTCATGCAGACGCGCAAAGATCCGTGGCTTGGCCCTGAGGATGCTTGCCCGCCCACCCGCCGTTTGACCCGCCGCCGGCCCATGGCTAACACGGGCAATCCGCGCGGAATCACGTTATGGCCGTTTACACTGAAGTCAGCGACGAAGACCTCTCGGCCTTCCTTGCGGGCTATGACATCGGTCCCCTCATGTCCCTCAAGGGCATCGCCGAGGGTGTGGAGAACACGAACTATCTTCTCCATACGGGGGCGGGCTACTTCATCCTGACCCTGTACGAGAAGCGAGTGGCGGAAGGCGACCTGCCGTTCTTCCTCGGCCTCATGGAGCATCTCGCCGACCGCGGCGTCACCTGTCCGCTTCCGGTCCGCAACCGGGCTGGGCAGGCGCTTGGCCGTCTCGGGGGACGCCCTGCCGCCATCGTCACGTTTCTTGAGGGCATGTCCGTGCGTCGGCCCGAGGCGCGCCATTGCGGGATGCTTGGCGAGGCGCTGGGCGCCCTGCACCGGGCCGGATCCGATTTTACGTTAAGCCGCGACAATGCGCTGTCCCTTGCGGGTTGGTCCTCGCTGTACCGCGAGGCGGAGCCCCGCGCCGACGCCGTCGCCCCGGGGCTTTCGGCCACCCTTGCTGGAGAACTGGAATACCTCGCGCGCCACTGGCCGACCGGACTTCCCGCAGGCGTCATCCACGCTGATCTCTTTCCCGACAACGTGTTCTTTCTCGGCGGCAAGTTGTCGGGGCTGATCGATTTCTATTTCGCCTGTCGGGATTTCTACGCCTACGATCTCGCCATCTGCCTGAACGCCTGGTGTTTCGAGCCGGACGCCTCGTTCAACGTCACCAAGGGCATGGCGCTGATCGAGGGCTACCGCCGCGCGCGGGATCTTGAGCCGGCCGAGATCGAGGCGTTACCTGTGCTTGCGCGCGGCGCTGCGCTGCGCTTTTTGCTGACGCGTCTCGTGGACTGGCTCGACACCCGCGGCGGGGCGCTCGTGAAGAAGAAAGATCCCATGGAATACCTGAAGAAGCTGCGCTTCCATCAGCAGGCGTCGAGCGCGCGCGACTACGGGCTCGTTGGATGACCTCCACGGTTGCGATCTGGACGGACGGCGCGTGCTCCGGCAATCCCGGCCCGGGCGGGTGGGGCGCCGTATTGACGTTCGGCGATCTCGAAAAGGACATGTGCGGCGGCGAGGCGCTCACCACCAACAACCGCATGGAGCTGATGGCGGCGATCATGGCGCTTGAGGCGCTGAAGCGGCCCTGCGCGGTCGATCTTCACACCGATTCGCAGTATGTGCGCGGCGGCGTCACGGGCTGGATCAACGGCTGGAAGCGCAATGGCTGGAAGACCGCTGACAGGAAGCCGGTCAAGAATGTCGATCTCTGGCAGCGTCTGGACGAGGCGCAGGCGCGTCACGAGGTGAAGTGGCACTGGGTCAAGGGCCACGCCGGCGATGTGATGAACGAACGCGCCGACGAGCTTGCGCGCAAAGGCATGGCGCCCTTCAAGTCCCGTTGAGGCTACCGTACTCCCACATTCCCGGGGCGGGCTAAGCCCGAACCCGGGACCCAGCGACTTCTTCTCTGGACCCCGGATCGCTCCGCGTCCGGGGAAGTGGAGCTGCCTCACAAAAAATTATTCGGCCAGATCATGCTGCGCCACATGTGCGCCGAGGGGCTCGCATCAAAGCCCAGTCCCTCTTCCGGCTGCCGGAACGCCCGGCCGATCACATCCTCGAACTCGCGCACGTCCACAACGACGTTGGGATCGAACGCATAGAGATCGTTCGCCGTCACAAGGCGGGCGGCCATGTAGTGCTTGTGGCTGCGGGCGTAGGCTGCGGCCTCCTCGATGTATTTGGGCGGCGTATAGTCCTCGCCGAACGCCCGCTTGTAGAGATCGGGATACTCGTAGCCGCTCTCGGGGTCGGGATAGAACCGCAGCGCCTGATGATAGCGCACGGCGAAGGTCACCTCCTCGTCCACGTAGGGCTCGATGAGCTGCGCGCCGTAGTAGCCATGGTCGCAGCGCACGTGGGCGACGACCGCCACATCGTGCAGCAGGCAGGCGAGGATGATGTTGTCGGACAGGCCCTTCTTCTTAGCGAGCGCCGCGCTTTGCAGCAGGTGCGTGCCGCCGCGCCGGTTGAGAAGGATGCGGCGTTCAAAATAGTCGATCAGAGTCGGCTTGTCCGGCATGGCCGGCAGGCGCGGCTCCTCATGCATGAGGTAGAGGCCCGACGAGGCGTTGAAGCCGCCGGTCGCGGTGAGTCCGACCTTGGCGAAGTAGGGCGTCATGGCCTTGCGGTCGATCAGGGACAGCATGGCCTTTTCGATGAGTTCCTCGCGGTCCTCCTCGGTCATGCCGGGAAACGCTTTCTCCCGGGCGATCCTGAGGGCCTCTTCAACAAGCTCCGCCTGGGTCACGACGTCTCCTCCTGGGCGCCACAGTCGCGCGGCGTTCGCCTTCCAGATATACAGCGTTCCCAGGCGAGGCCGCCAGTGGCGGCGGCGAGCGCGAAACCGGCGTGCGAACTGGAGAGTGGAATGCCCGATCTGGCGCAGCTTGGCGAGGATCTCCGCAAGATCGATAGCCTCATCATGGACCTTGTGAAGCGCCGCATGGACGTGGCCCATCTCGTCGCCCAGGAGAAACAGCGCACCGGCGGGCTCATGTATCGTCCGCAGATCGAGGACCAGCGTATCGCCGCCATCGGCGAGCACGCCCGCTCCATCGGCCTCAACCCGCACATGGCGCGCGCCATGCTTTATTTCCTGATCGCTGAATCCTGCAAGGAGCAGACGATCCTCATCGAGTCGCAGCAGGGCTCGGCTGCGCGGCCGGACGCGGACCGGCTGAAAGAAAACCTTCTGCGCCTCACTGAGAAGGTCGCGGCCTCCTACGACGAGCGTGATCTCTCCCGCGCCTTCGCGACGCAGGCCTATGCGGCCTACGAGATGGAGCTGATCCGCGCCGACGCGCAGGCCAGCGGCGACCGCGCGCTGGCGCTCGATCTTGGCTGCGCCACCGGGCGCGTGGCGCTTGATCTCGCATCCCTGTTCGAGGCGGTCGCCGGCTACGACGTGAGCCCGCATATGGTCGCAGCGGCGCAGGCCAAGGCGGCGGCGCGGGGCGCCAGCAACGCGCGCTTCGCCGCGCTCGATCTTGACGCCCAGCCCCTGCCGGAAGTCGACGCCAGCGCCTCGTTCGTGGTGATGAACATGGGCACTGCGAGCGACGTGGCGAACTTGCCCCATGTGCTGGGCGAGATAGGCCGCGCGCTGAAGCCCGGCGGGCGGTTCCTGCTCACATTCTACAACGCCGATGCGCTGCTCTACAAAATGGGATTCCTGCCGTGGGTCGCGAGCCTGGAGGCGGTGGTGAACCCCTACACCATGTGCCTCGATGTGCGCATTGGCGACGCGCTCGCGCCCGTTCACGCGCAGCTCTACGCGGAGGGGGATGTGCGCGCGGCCTTGCCCGGGACGCTTTCGGTCGATGCGGTGTCGAGTTTTCCGCAGATTGCGGCCGTTCTGCCGGACGAGGTGCTGGGCGACGCAAAGGTGCGCGCGTCCATCGACCGGCTTGACCGCGAGTTGGCGAAAGGCGCCGAGGGCCACGGCGGCGCGTATCTGATCGTGCGCGGCCGGCGGGTTTGAGGCTTGGGGAAGAGGCGCGCGGGGACGCGCGCGGTCCATCAGAATGGGGCTCCACTTTCCCGGGGCGGGCGCAGCCCGAACCCGGGACCCAGCCTCCCACACAACCGCCGGACCGGATCGCCTTCGGCGTCCGGGGATGTGACGCAAGTGCGCGCGGGGACGCGCGCGGTCCAGTGTAGCGCCCACCTTGCCGCCATGGGTGACCTTTGCCCGCGCCTGCGCTAGACACGTGCCCAACAACACACCCAGCAGCCGAGAGCACCGTGCGTTACATCTCCACCCGCGGCGAAGCCCCCGTCCTGACCTTCAACGACGCCATGCTCGCAGGCCTCGCGCGCGACGGCGGGCTCTACATGCCCGAGTCGTTTCCCGTCATCGGCGCCGATGAGATCGCCGGTTTCGCGGGCAAGACCTACGCGCAGGTGGCCGAGCGGGTGATTTCGCCCTTCGTTGACGGCGACATCGCCCCGGCCGCGTTCCAGCATATGGTGGAGAGCGCCTACGCCGGGTTCCGCCACCCGGCGGTCACGCCCCTGTGCCAGATCGGCGACAATCTGTTCGTGCTTGAGCTGTTCCACGGCCCCACGCTCGCGTTCAAGGACGTGGCGATGCAGCTGCTCGCGCGCATGATGGATCACGCCCTGAAGGAGCGCGGCGAGCGCGCCACCATCGTCGGCGCGACCTCCGGCGACACGGGCGCCGCCGCCATCGAGGCGTTCCGTGGGCTGGAGCAGGTGGATGTGTTCATCATGTACCCGCACCAGCGCGTGTCCGAGGTGCAACGCCGGCAGATGACCGGCGTCGATGCCCACAACATCCACACCATCGCGCTGGAAGGCACCTTCGACGACTGCCAGGCGATCCTGAAGGGCTTGTTCAACAACCACGCGTTCCGCGACGAGCTCAGGCTTTCGGGCGTGAACTCGATCAACTGGGCCCGCGTGGTGGCGCAGACCGTCTATTATTTTACGAGCGCCGTGGTGCTCGGCGGCCCCCACCGGCCGGTGTCGTTTGCTGTGCCCACGGGCAACTTCGGCGACATTCTCGCTGGATGGATCGCCAAGCGCATGGGCCTGCCCGTCGAGCGGCTGGTGATCGCCACCAACGAGAACGACATTCTGGCGCGCACGCTGGACACTGGCGCCTACGAGGTGCGCGGCGTGCAGCCGACGACTTCGCCCTCCATGGACATTCAGGTGTCGTCCAATTTTGAGCGCCTGCTGTTCGACGCCTGCGGCCGTGACGCCGCCATGGTGCGCGCGCTCATGGCGAGCCTGCGCCAGAGCGGACGCTTCGAGATTCCAGCCGGCCCGCTCGCGGTCATCCGTGACGAGTTCGACGCCTTCCGCACCGGCGAGACCGGAACCCGCAAGGAAATCGAACGGGTGTTCTCCGAGTGCGGCGTGATGATCGACCCGCATACGGCGGTGGGCGTCCACGCGGCCCGCAAGTCGCTGACAAAGGATCCGGCCACGCCCATGGTGGTGCTGGGTACGGCTCATCCCGCGAAGTTCTCGGACGCGGTGCGCGGCGCTATCGGGCAGGCTGCGCCCCTGCCGCCCCATCTTGCGCAATTGATGTCCGCGCGCGAACACTTCACCGTGTTGCCGAACGATCAGGCGGCGATTGAGCGGTTCGTGCGCGACCGGGCGCGGGCAGGCGGCTGACGCGGAGCGGTCTGCCGCGGGAGTGGTGCGGGCAGGCGGCTGACGCGGAGCGGTCGGCCGCGGGAGTGGTGCGGGATGGCGCTGTTCGGGATCAGGGCGTCTGTCGATGAGGCGTATCTCATCCGGGGCGATGGGCTGTACCTGCGCCCCGGCGAGATGCGCGATTTCCAGCAATGGGCCGAACTGCGGGAGCGCAGCCGCGCGTTCCTGACGCCATGGGAGCCCGTCTGGCCCGCGGACGACCTCACGCGCTCCGCCTTCCGGCGGCGTCTGCGGCGGCAGGCCGACGAGATTGAGCGGGACGAGACCTATCCCTTTTTCCTGTTCCGCGAGGCCGACCATGCGCTCATGGGCGGGCTGACGATTGGGCAGGTGCGCCGGGGCGTCGCCCAGGCCGCGACGCTGGGCTACTGGATGGGGCACGAGTTCGCCGGCCGCGGCCATATGTCGAAGGCCGTGCGCGCGGCGCTGGGGTACGGCTTCGGCGCCATGCGGCTGCACCGGGTGGAGGCCGCCTGCGTGCCCGGCAACGTGCGCTCGAAGCGGCTGCTGGAGCGGTGCGGTTTCCAGCAGGAAGGTTACGCGCGCTCCTACCTGCGCATCAATGGCGCGTGGCAGGATCACCTTCTGTTCGCCATTCTTTCGTCTGACCCGATCCGCGCGCCGGGCGCGCCGCAAGCCTCTCACAGTTAACCACAACCACGATGCGTCCGGGATGCGCGAACTCTTGCTCCGGCGCGGGCCAGGTCGTACCAATCACACTTCCGACACGGTCGAAGTCCACGGCTTCGGCGCTATGCGACCTGCGGCGCTCGCGCCGCCGAGACGACAGGAAGATTGTGCGTCGGCTTCTACACCTGATCTGTGCGATTTTCGTCCTCGCGTTGGCAGCCGGCCCCGCGTTCGCGGTGGAGTCTGTGCGCGTGCCCATCGACGCGCGGGCGATTGACCTCACCCGCGCGATTGACCGTTACTCAGGGCAGGGCGACCGCCTTCAGGTCTCCACCGCGCCCGGCGCCGATGGCATCGTGCGCCGCATCGAGGTGTCCGCGCGCGAGACCGGCACGCAGCCGTCCTGGATCGTGTTCGCTCTCACAAACGACAGCAACGAGCAGTTCGATCGCCTGATCGTTGCGCCCCATTTCATGCTCGCGGGATCGGGCGTCGTCTGGCCGGATCTCGGCTCGTCCCGCATCGCCGCCATCACCACCAGCCAAGGCTTTCCGCCGGAGCGCGAGGAGGTCGCCGGCGCCGACGTGTTCCGCCTGACGCTGGATCCGGGCGCCACCGTCACCTACGTGGCCGAGCTGCGCACCCTCGACCTGCCGCAGATTTACCTTTGGGAGCCCGAGGCTTACCGCGACAAGGTCGCCAACCTCACGCTCTACAAGGGCATCGTGATCGGCGTGGCGGGTCTGCTCGCCTTGTTCCTCACCATCGTCTTCGTAGTGAAGGGCGCCGTGATCTTCCCCGCGGCGGCGGCGCTCGCGTGGGCCGTGCTCGCCTATGTCTGCATCGATTTCGGGTTCTGGAACAAGCTCTTCGGCATTGAGGGCGAAGCCGACAGGGTGTGGCGCGCCGGCGCCGAGGCGATTCTCGCCGCAACCCTGCTGGTGTTCCTGTTCGCGTATCTCAACCTTAACCGCTGGCACGTGCGCGCCTCCCACGTGGCCGCCGTCTGGCTCGCGTTCCTTGTGGCGCTCGTCGCGCTTGCGGTGTTCGATGCGCCGGTGGCCGCGGGCGTCGCCCGCATTTCGCTCGCCGCCATAGCGGGGGCGGGGTTCGCCCTCGTCCTGTATCTGGCGCTGCACGGCGTCGAGCGCGCCGTGATGCTGATGCCCACGTGGTTCCTGCTGCTGCTCTGGCTCACGGCCGGCGGCTTCACGGTGACGGGCACGCTGAACCATGATCTCGTCGCCCCCGCTTTGCTGGGCGGCCTCGTGCTGATCGTGATGCTGATCGGCTTCACGGTCATGCAGAATGCGTTCGCTGGCGCGGGCCTCTCACACGGCGCCGTCTCCGACGGGGAGCGCCGCGCTCTGGCGCTGGTCGGCTCCGGCGATTTCGTGTTCGACTGGGACGTGACGTCCGACCGGATCTACGTGAGCCCCGAGGCCGAATACAGTCTGGGTCTGCGTCGCGGCGCGCTGGAAGGGCCAGCGGCCGGTTGGCTTGAGGTGCTGCACCCGTTCGATCGCGACCGCTACAGCTCCTGTCTGGACACGATCCTCGAGCAGCGCCGCGGACGCATCAACCTCGACTTCCGGCTGCGTTCATCGGACGGGCATTACCTCTGGTACTTCCTCAAGGCCCGGCCCGTGGTCGGCGCGGACGGCGAGGTGATTCGCGTCGTCGGCACGCTTTCCGACATCACCGAGAGCCGCACCGCAGAAGAGCGTATGCTCCACGACGCCGTGCGCGACCATCTTACCGGGTTGCCCAACCGTGAGATTTTCTTCGACCGGCTCGACACTGCGCTGGACATCGCGCGCGCCAATCGCGAAGAGCGGTCGACCGTCATCTCCATCGATATTGACCGGTTCCGGCAGGTCAACGATCTCGTCGGCCGCCCCGGTGGCGACTCGATTCTATTGACCATCGCCCGCAGGCTGCTGCGCCTGCTGCAAACACAGGACACGCTGGCCCGCATCACAAGCGACGAGTTCGCCATGATCGTGCGCTCCGAGCGCGACCCGCAGGCCATCATCGCCATTGCGGAAGCGATCCGTCGCACGCTCCTGACGCCGATCACCTTCAACGACCGCGAGGTGTCGATCACCGCATCCATCGGCATTGCGCTGTTCGATCCCAACCTGCACCAGCAGCGCGACGACATGCTGAAGGACGCCCAGATCGCGACCGCCCGCGCAAAACGCAGCGGCGGCAACCGCGTGGAGTTCTTCCGCGCCGCCATGCGCACCCAGCATTCAGACCGCCTCTCGCTGCAGGCTGACCTGCAGCGCGCCATGGACAGGGGCGAGATCAACCTCACGTTCCGCCCGGTGGTGCGCCTGGAGGACCGGACTATCGCCGGCTTTGAGGCGATGATGCGCTGGGATCACCCGCGCTTCGGCCGCCTCACACCGGCGGATTTCGTGCCGATAGCCGAAGACAGCGGCCTCATTGTCGATCTCACGCTGTTCGCGCTCGAGCGCACCGCCCGCGAACTGGCGGCCTGGCAAGGCTCCCTTGATGTTCATCCGCCGATTTTCGCCAGCGTGGACCTGACCTCGCGGCGGCTCCTGCGCCACGATCTCCTCCACGAGGTGAAGGGCGTGATCACGCGCTCTGGAGTTCTTCCCGGCACTTTGCTGCTGGAGATCAGCGAACGTCTGATTATGGAGAACCCGGAATACTGCGTGCAGATTCTGGAACGTATTCGCGAGATTGGCGCGGGCGTTTGCCTGGACGAGTTTGGCGCGGGCCAGTCGTCGTTCGCCTACCTTCAGCGTTTCCCCTGCGATATCGTCAAGCTGGATCGCACATTTGTGCGCTCCGACGCCGCCGGCGCCCGCCCGCCCATCCTGCGCTCGCTGATCTCGCTGGCGCACGATCTTGGCATGGAGGTGATCGCCGAAGGCGCGGAAACGGAAAGCGACACCATCGAGCTGTTCCAGCTGGGCAGCGAGTTCGCGCAGGGCTACGCCTTTGGCAACCCGCTCAGCGCAGCGGAAGCCCGTCGTCTGGTCGGCGCGGTGTCGGAGCTGCCGGAAACGAGGGTCGCGAGCTGACGATCAGGCGTGCCCGGCTTCACTGACGAGCGCGGCGGGATTGATCCCCAGCTTCCTGAGCGCGCGGTCGTACTTGGACGCATGGTCCTGATCGAACAAAAGGTTCTCGTCGGCGGCGCAGGTGAGCCAGCCGTTCTGCTGGATTTCTTCCTCGAGCTGTCCGCCCGCCCATCCAGCATAGCCGAGCGCGAGGACCGCGCGCCGGGGCCCCGCGCCTTGCGCGATCGCGCGCAGGATATCCACGGTCGCGGTCAGCGACACTGATGGGTCGATGGAGAGCGTGGCGGCCGCCGCATGGTAATCGGGCGAATGCAGCACAAAGCCGCGCCCTTTCTCCACCGGCCCTCCGCGGAGCACCTGCACAGCGCCCAATGAGGGCGGCAGGCGGATGGCGTCCTCCTCGCCGATGACCTCAAGCTGGACAAGGAGATCCGTGAACTTGATCGATTTTGACCGGCGATTCACGATAATGCCCATCGCCCCTTCGGCTGAGTGGGCGCAAAGGTACACCAGCGATCGGGAGAAGCGCTGATCACCCATCGTAGGCATGGCGATCAGCATCTGCCCTTCGAGGCTCCCGACTTCGGGGCGACCGATCATGAGGCGGTTTATGCTCATGAGCCGAAGGTAAGGCGCTCTGGACTTGGGAACAAGGCGGCCGCCGCAAGAATGGGAAGTTCACGTAAACGTTTGTTGGCGAAGCTCGCCCCATGGATGAAGTTGCCATGACGGTCAGACGGATGTGGGTCAGAGGGGTTGCGTTGAAGGTCTTGCTGACGGCCGCCCTGGCGCTCGCGTGCCTCGCTCCCGCCCCTGCGGGCGCGCAGCAGGAGGCCGGCGCGTCGTCGTGGGCCGTCTCGCCCAAATCCCGGGCGCGCCTCATCAGCTCCGGCCCGGCTCAAGAGGGCGTCTACGCGGCCGGCGTCGAGATTTTGCTTCAGGGCGAGGCGCTCACGTACTGGCGCAATCCCGGCGATGCCGGCGTTCCGCCGAGCTTTGATTTCGCAGCGTCCGCCAATCTCGCCGCCGCCGAGGTCACATACCCCGCGCCCGAGCGCCATGATGAGGGCGGCGCGCAGGCGTTCGGCTGGCGCAAGACCGTGGTGTTCCCGATTACGGTGCGCCCGGCGGATCCCGCCCGCCCGGTCACCCTCGACCTGATGTTCCGCTACGCCGCCTGCGAGGCGATTTGCGTCCCATCCGAAGGTCGGATGCGCCTGACGCTGTCGCCGAAAGATCCTGTGCACCGGCACGCCGAGCGCATCGCCGCCTGGCGCGCGCGCGCGCCGCGGCTCGCGGCGACTGTGGGCGTGGGCTTCGACGTGCGGCAGATCAGCAGCGCCGCCAAGCCCGCGTGGAGCGTGCGCGTCGCGCCCCAGCCCGGGGACGGCGCCGATCTTTTCGCGGAGGGGCCGGAGGGCTGGTTCTTCGACACGAAGGCGGTGGACGGGGCGTTCGAGGTGCATCTGGCGGAAAAACCCGCCAATTCGGTAGGCCCTGCGGCTGTGCGCCTGACGTTGACGCGGCCCGGCGGAGCCGTGGAGTACGAAACGAAGCTCGACGCCGGGGGAGACGCGCACTAAGTCTGTGGCGGAGAGCCCTGCGGGCTCCGGAACATTCCAGGGAGAGTTGTATGATCAAGGTCGGCGATCGTCTGCCCAGCGCCACGTTCAATGTGATGACCAGCGAAGGCCCCAAGCCCCGCACCACCGACGAAATCTTCGCCGGCAAGAAGGTCGTGCTGTTTGCGCTGCCCGGCGCTTTCACGCCCACCTGCTCGAACAACCACGTTCCCGGCTATCGCGACAACTTCGACGCGCTGAAGGCGAAGGGTGTGGACACCATCGCCGTGACGTCGGTCAATGACGCGTTCGTCATGGGCGCGTGGCAGAAGTCGCAGAGCTGCGAAGGCAAGATCGAGTTTCTCGCCGATGGCAGCGCCAAGTTCGCCAACGCGATCGGCCTCGGCCTTGATCTTACCGAGCGCGGCATGGGCTTGCGCTCCAAGCGTTACTCCATGCTCGTCGAGGACGGGGTGGTGAAGACGCTGAACATCGAGGAAGGCCCGGGCGCTGAAGCCTCCGGCGCTGTCACGATGCTGGGTCAGGTCTGACGCTCGGCCTCCGCATCCGCGGACGCTCACTCGCCACATCCCCGGACGCCGAAGGCGATCCGGGGCCCAGAGATAGATGCCGCTGTGCCCCGGGTTCGGGCTTCGCCCGCCCCGGGAAAGTGGCGGGTGTGATTCAAGCGGGAAACACTGCGCTTCCGGCCTGTCGTGGATCCCGGCCTTCGCCGGGATGACGGCGAGGTTGGCGCCCACTGGACCCGGCAAGCAGCTGGACCGCGCGCCACCTCCCCGGACGCCGAAGGCGATCCGGGGCCCCGCGCGCCCATTCGGCGGGATCCCACAGCGTAATGCCTGCGACGGCAAGAACGACCTTGCATCCACGGCAGGCCACGGTCTCAACATTCACCCGGTTTGCTCCACATCCCCGGACGCCGAAGGCGATCCGGGGCCCAGAGATTGCGTGCTGCGCTGGGTCCCGGGTTCGGGCTTCGCCCGCCCCGGGAAAGTGGGAGAGCGCTTCATATCTCCCCGCTGCTTCTCTCTCCCGCTATGGCGGGGGAGAGACCCCGCACACTGGCGTGCGCGTGCGCGCCCGCGTATGACGGCTGAGGTGACGGAAGCCGAGTCGCGGTGCGGGGATGGACGACAAGAAAAAGCAGGAGAATGACCGCGGCATGGCGCTCTTCTACGCGTCGATGCCAGCGCTCTTCGTGCTGTTCTGGTCCACGGGCTTCATTGGCGGCAAGCTGGGGCTTCAGTCGGCCGCGCCGTTCACCTTCCTGTTGCTGCGTTTTCTCATCGTCGCGGCGGTCTTGTGGGTCGTCGCGTGGATCTGGCGCGCCCCCTGGCCGCCGCGCCGCGCCCTGCTGCCGCTGGCGATTGGCGGCGTTCTGGTTCATGCGGGCTACCTTGGCGCCACGTTCGGCGCGCTTTCTGTTGGCGTCGAGGCGGGCGTCTCGGCCCTGATGGCGGGTCTTCAGCCGGTTCTCACCGCTGTGTTCGCCGCCCCGTTTCTCGGCGAGCGCGTCACCGCGCGCCAGTGGGCGGGCCTTGCGCTGGGCTTTTTCGGCGTGACGCTCGTGGTGTGGGAAAAGCTGGGCCTTGGTCTTGGAACGCCGCTGGGCATGGGCTTCGCGTTCCTGTCGGCGGTGTTCATGACCGCCGGCACCCTGTGGCAGAAGAAGTTCGGCGGCGCCATGGACCTGCGCACCGGCTCCATCGTCCAGTTTCTGGCCTCGGCCGTGGTGGTCGCGCCGCTGGCGTGGATGGAGGGGTTCCGCGTGGAGTGGACGCCCTCCTTCGTTTTCGCGCTCGGCTGGCTTTGCCTGGTGCTGTCCGTCGGCACGATTACGATTCTGTTCGTGCTGATTCGCCGGGGCGCGGCGGCTGAAGTTGCGAGCCTGTTTTTCCTTGTGCCGCCCACGACAGCGGCGCTCGCGTGGCTGATCTTTGGCGAGCGGCTTGCGGCCATATCCCTCGCGGGAACCGTTTTCGTGGTGATCGCGGTGGCGATGGTCACGTGGAAGCCGCGCACCGCGTGACCGTCAGCCGCGCAGGCGTTTTGCCGCGAAAAATCCGAACACGACCAGCAGCGTGATCGCGAGGCCAAACCACGTCAGCGCATACGAGAAATGGTTGTTGGGGATCGACATCGTGGTCTGGCCGCCCTTCGGCCAGCCGCCGGGCAGGGGCGTGGCGTCGGCGTCCATCAGGAACGGTGCGACGCCCTCCAGCCGCAGAGCCGTCGCGATGGCGGCGGGATCCTTGACGTACATCACCCGCTTGTCCGGCTGGTCCGCCGGGGTGAACGGGTTGCGCGGCTCGGGCGCGCGCATCAGCCCGGTCACGTCGGTTTCGCCGGCGATCTGGCCGGAGGCGCGTCTGGCGGCGTCTCCCAGAGCCGTAGGCACGAAGCCGCGGTTGACGATGATCCGCTCGCCGGAGGGCAGCAGGAGCGGCGTCATTACGAGCCAGCCCGGCTCCAGCACGCCCGAGCCGCCCGCGTGGAACACCAGCATCTCGTGGGCGTGCTCGAAAACGCCGCGCGCGGTGACACGCAGGTACTCGTAATCAACCGGCCGGAGCTGCGACCAGCGCGCCGGCGCAGGCACAGGAACGGGCGCTGTGTGGATGCGCGCCTGCATGCGCGACAGCAGGCCCTCTTTCCATTCGAGGCGCCGCAACTGCCATGCGCCGAGCGAGACGAGGATGGCGAACGCAATGAGCGTCGCGAGTGCGGGCGCGATCAGGCCCCGCACGCGGGAGGCGGTGGCGCTCACTTGTCCTCCAGCTGGCCTTGCTCGGCCTTGTTCGAGTACTGGAGGGCGACGAGCAGCCCTTTCAGCGGCCGCAGCATCCCCAGGCACACGATGAGGGTGAGCGGCACGAAGATGATGAGAAACAGCCAGAACGGCGGCTCAAACTTCAACATGGTCCAGAGGCCGAGGCCCATCACGACGAAGCCCGCCAGCAGCGTGACGAAGACGGCGGGGCCATCTCCTGAGTCCGCGAAGGCGAGGTCGAGCCCGCACTGCGCGCAGCTTGGGCGCACCGTCAGAAATCCGCTGAACAGGCTGCCTTCGCCACAGCGCGGGCAACGGCCCGCAAGGCCAACCGCGTAGGGCGACTGCGGCGGGTAATCGTGGGTCATGCGGCCTCCTGAAACGAAAAAGGGCGGCCCGTTGGCCGCCCCCGATCTGCGTAGTGAGCGCTTAGTGCGGTGCGATGACGCCGCCCCAGTTGCCCCAGATGTAGATGGCGGCGAACAGGAACAGCCACACCACGTCAACGAAGTGCCAGTACCAGGCGGCGAACTCGAAGCCGAGGTGCTGCTTGGGGGTGAAGTGCCCCGCGTAAACGCGGATGAGGCACACGATCAGGAAGATCGTGCCGACGAACACATGGAAGCCATGGAAGCCGGTCGCGAGGTAGAAGGTTGCGCCGTAGATCGAGTTCTTGAACCCGAACGGGGCGTGCATGTACTCGTAGATCTGCACCGCGGTGAAGAGAGCGCCGAGCAGGATGGTGAGGATGAGCCCCTTCTTCACGCCCTCGCGGTCGCCATGCAGCATGGCGTGGTGCGCCCACGTGACCGTGGTGCCCGAGGTCAGCAGGATCAGCGTGTTCAGCAGCGGCAGGTGCCACGGATCAAAAACGGAGACGCCCTTGGGCGGCCACACGCCGCCGGTGTGCTCCACGCGCGCGGCCTGAATGGCCTCGTTGTAGAACAGGCTGGCGTCGAAGAACGCCCAGAACCACGCCACGAAGAACATCACCTCGGAGGCGATGAACAGAATCATGCCGTAGCGATGATGGAGCTGCACGACGCGCGTGTGGTAGCCGCTCTCGGCCTCACGCACGACATCAGTCCACCACGCAGCCATGGTGTAGAGAATGCCGATGATGCCGGCGCCGAAAACGTACGGGCCAACCGCCATGCCGAAGATCGGCATGGCCTTCATCCAGGCGATCGCGCCCACGGCGGTCACGAACGCGGAGATGGACCCGATCAACGGCCACGGGCTCGGCTCGACCAGATGGTAGTCGTGATTGGGTTTCGCGTGGCCATCAGCCATTGTCTTACCTCGTCCATCCTCTGGCCGCTGAAGCGGCCGCCCTCATCCGGGCGTTTTGCCTGACGCCGACTTGCTGTCAAGCGGCGCCAGCGTTTCTGCGCCTAAAGGCGCGGTTTGTTATCGCTGCTCACTGCAGCGAGCGGCGAAGGGTTCTTCACCGTCATGAAGGTGTAGGAGAGCGTGACGCTGTGCATTCGCCGCAGCGTCTCCTCCTTCTCAAGCGCCGGGTCGAGGAAGAACACGACCGGCATGTCCATGCTCTCCCCCGGCTGGAGGGTCTGCTCGGTGAAGCAGAAGCAGGAAATCTTGTTGAAGAACCCGCCGAACTGGTTGGGCGTGACGTTGAACGTCGCGATGCCAGTCTGCGGCTGGTTGGAGCGGTTCGTGACCTTGTAGAAGACCGTCGCCGTCTCGCCGTTGAGGATCCGGATGGAGCCCACTTCCGGCTCGAAGGTCCAGTTCAGGCCGGGGCCGACATTGGCGTCGAAGAGCACCCGCATGATGCGTTCGCCGCGATTCTCCGGGGCGGCCGCCGCCACCATGGGCGTGCCGCCAAAACCGGTGACACGACAGAACATCTCGTAAAGCGGCACCGCCGCAAAGCTCATGCCGAGCATGAAGCAGGCGACGCCGAACACGGACCAGGCGACGCGCCCGTGGCCGCGACTGGAAGCAGATCCGGAAGTCCCGTTGTTCTCTTGCATCGACACGCCTCTCATATCGACGGGCGGATGACGACGCCCAGCCCGAGTTTGGTGACCGTTACGACGTAGAAAAGCACGATGAGAAACACGATCCCCAGAGCGATCGCGACGTTGCGTGACCGGCGGCTCTTGGCCTCTTCCGGGGTGAGGGGGCGGGGAAACTCGCCTTGGGGAGTGGTCACGGGGCGCTCCTGTCTCAACCGATCAGACGGGCGGCGAACCGCGCCACGGCGGCGGCGGGACCGTTTTCGATCACGATCACCAGGAACAGCGCGAACAGATACAGGATCGAGAAGCCAAACAGCGACATGGTCGCCTTGCGAGCCTCAGGGCCCTGCGTGTCGCGCAGCACGCGCCATGCATACCAGATCATCCCTGCGCCGCCGATGACGGACAGCACGCCGTAGACGATGGAGGCGAAGCCCATGAGCCACGGCAGCGCGCCCACAGGCGCGAGGATCACCGAGTATGCAAGGATTTCCTTGCGCGTGCGGGCGTCACCCTTGGCGTTTGGCATCATCGGCACGCCGGCGCGGGCGTATTCCTCGCTCTTGGCGAGCGCCAGCGCCCAGAAGTGCGGCGGCGTCCAGATGAAAATGATCGCGAAGAGAACGATGGGCTCGATCGCCATCCCGCCGGTCGCGGCCGCATAACCAACGACAGGGGGAAATGCGCCCGCCGCGCCGCCGATGACAATGTTCTGCGGCGTCCAGCGCTTCAGCCACATGGTGTAGATCACCGCATAGAAGAAGATCGTGAACGCCAGCAGCGCTGCGGCCAGCCAGTTCGACACCACGCCCAGCGTGAACACCGATAGCACCGAGAGCACGAGCCCGAACGCCAGCGCCTCGCCCGCGGTCACGCGGCCAGAGGGCACCGGCCGCGATTTCGTGCGCGACATCAGCGCGTCAATGTCCGCGTCGTACCACATGTTCAGCGCGCCGGAGGCGCCGGCGCCCACAGCAATGGCGAGCAGCGACGCAAACCCCAGCACAGGGTGTGTCGGCGTGGGGGCCAGCATGATGCCCGCGAGAGCGGTGAGCACCACAAGCGACATCACGCGTGGCTTGAGCAGCGCGAAAAAGTCACGCGGTTCCGCCAGCGAAACTCGCGCGTTCTGCGGCATCTCGTTTTGTCCGGCGACGAAGCTCATGGATCGGTTCGACCTGCTGCTGGTGTGTGGGAGGGCGCCGCGCGAGACGTTCGCGCTATCCCTCGCGGAGCCCTCGTTGGAAAAGCGCTCGCGGCGCTTCTCGAAGGAAGGCTCCGGCGGCCGTAGCCGCCGGAGAAGCGATCAGTGGTCAGAGCCCGTGATGCGGGGCAGGGTCTCGTACTGATGGAACGGCGGGGGAGAGGAGAGCGTCCACTCCAGCGTCGTGGCGCCCGGGCCCCACGGATTGTCGCCAGCGATGCGCTTCTTCGCGAAGGCTTCCCACACGATGTACAGGAAGAACAGCGCCGCGACGCCAGAGATGTAGGAGCCGTAGGACGAGACCTGGTTCCACAGCAGGAACGCGTCCGGATAGTCCACGTAGCGGCGGGGCATGCCGGCGAGGCCGAGGAAGTGCTGGGGGAAGAACGTCAGGTTCACGCCGACGAACATCATCCAGAAGTGCCACTTGCCCATGGTCTCGTTGTACATGTAGCCCGACATCTTCGGGAACCAGTAGTAGAACGCCGCGAACATCGCGAAGACCGCGCCCAGCGACAGCACATAGTGGAAGTGCGCCACCACATAGTACGTGTCGTGGAAGTGACGGTCGATGCCCGCGTTCGCCAGCACGACGCCGGTGACGCCGCCAACCGTGAACAGGAAGATGAAGCCGACCGCCCAGAGCATGGGCGTGCGGAACGAGATGGACCCGCCCCACATCGTCGCGATCCACGAGAAGATCTTCACGCCGGTTGGCACCGCGATGACCATGGTCGCGAACACGAAGTAGCGCTGCGTGTTGAGCGACAGGCCGACGGTGTACATGTGGTGAGCCCACACGATGAAGCCGACCGCGCCGATGGCGACCATCGCGTACGCCATGCCCAGATAACCGAACACCGGCTTGCGCGAGAACGTCGCCACGATGTGGCTGACGATGCCGAACGCCGGCAGGATCAGGATGTACACTTCCGGGTGGCCGAAGAACCAGAACAGGTGCTGGAAGAGCACCGGGTCGCCGCCGCCGGCCGGATCAAAGAACGCCGTGCCGAAGTTGCGGTCCGTCAGCAGCATGGTGATCGCGCCGGCGAGAACCGGGAGCGACAGCACGAGCAGGAACGCGGTGATGAGCACCGACCACGCAAACAGCGGCATGCGATGCAGGGTCATGCCCGGCGCGCGCATGTTGAAGATCGTGGTGATGAAGTTGATCGCGCCGAGAATCGACGACGCGCCGGCCACGTGCAGGGCCAGAATGATGAAGTCCATCGACGGGCCGGGGTGGCCGGCGTTGGACGACAGCGGCGGATACATCACCCAGCCGCCGCCGAAGCCCTTCATGCCAGGCGCGCCCTCGACGAACATCGAGATGACGAGCAGGCCGAAGGCGGCGGGAAGCAGCCAGAAGGAGATGTTGTTCATCCGCGGGAAGGCCATGTCCGGCGCGCCGATCATCAGCGGCACGAACCAGTTGCCGAAGCCGCCGATCAGCGCAGGCATGACCATGAAGAAGATCATGATGACGCCGTGCGACGTGATGAACACGTTGTACATGTGCTTGGCGGCGTCCGGCGAGGAGTCGCCGGCGAGTGCGCCGGAGATCCACGGGAACACGCCGAGCCCGGTGCCAGCAAGCTCCATGCGCATCGCAATCGACATCGCGGCGCCGATCAGTCCGGCGAACACCGCGAAGTAGATGTAGAGCGTGCCGATGTCCTTGTGGTTCGTGGAGTAGAGGTAACGACGCCACCCGGTGGGGATGCCATGGGCGTGGTCGTCGTGATGGGCGGCTGCGTTGGTAGCCATCTCGATGTCCTCAGGTGTCAATCTTACTGGCGGGCGATCTCGGCGGCGTCAGCGACGCGCACCGGCTCGCGGCCTTGCTCGGAGTTGGAGGCGAACTGCTTGCGAGCGGTCTCAAGCCAGGCCTTGTAGGCCTGCTCGCTCACGACGCGAACGACGATCGGCATGTAGGCGTGGTCCTTGCCGCACAGCTCGGAGCACTGGCCGTAATACACGCCTTCCTTCTCGGCGCGGAACCACGTCTCGTTGAGGCGGCCGGGAATCGCGTCGATGCGAATGCCGAGGTTCGGCAGGTTGAAGCCATGGATGATGCCGACCACGTCGGCGGTCACCTGAACGCGAACCGTCTTGTTTACCGGCACCACGGCCTCGTTGTCGACGTCGAGCAGGCGCAGCTTGCCCGGCGGGAGCTTGTCCTGGTCGAGCAGGCGCGACTGGAACTCGAAGCCGCCGCCGCCCTCCTTCGGGTAGCTCCAGGTCCAGGCCCACGACGAGTTGCCGGTGACCTTCACCGTCACGTCGGCGTCGGGCATCGTGAGCTGGTTGTTGAGCAGGCGGAACGAGGGATAGGCGATCACGATCAGGATAACGACCGGGATGACCGACCACGCCACCTCAAGGCCGGTGTGGTGCGTCGTGCGTGAGGGCGTCTGGTTGGCGCCTTCGTTGAACTTGCTCACCACGTAAACGATCAGGCCAAGCACAAAGAGGCTGATCGCCGTGATGATCGGCAGCAGGATGGCGTCATGGAAGAACACCATCTCGCGCATGATCGGGCTTGCCGCCTCCGGCATTCCCATCTGGCCGGGACGCGGCGCTCCCACGAACTCCGCTGCGGCGATGCCGCCAGTCATCGTCAAGGCGGCGATGGCCGCCCCGGCTGTCGCGAGGATTCGCCCGGGGATTCGTTCGCGTCCGGCGCTCTTGGTGTTGAAAAGCATTGAAATCGTCGCTCCCGCTCGCCTTCTTCCGTCAGCGGCGCCCTCGGCGCCCCATGTGCGGCCGCTGGGCACGGGCCGCCTGTTTCCGTTCCAATCATAAAGCCGCCATGAGCGCAACACGGCCCTTCGGCGGGATCTATGCGGCATAAGGGCGCGTAAACCGCGCGGCCCCGACTCATCCCCAAAGCTATTTGCCAATTCCCTGTGTCGTTCGCTAACTGGAGATTGTGAGTCGGCCTGCGGCAGGGTGTCTGGCGGAGGAAGCGCGCCCGCGTGATTGCGGGAGCGAGGGGTCGGCGCAGCGCCACGGAGGAGACATGCGTATGCTCCAGCAGATTTCGCCCCGCATCAGGGCCCGCATCTCTGCGGTATGCCTCGGCGTCGCTGCGGTCGTCGTCGGGGCGGTCCCGGGCGAGGCGCAGGTTCAGGTGCGCGGCAAGCACGGCGACTGGGAGATGCGTTGCGAGACGCCCCCGGGGGCCAGCCGCGAACAGTGCGCGATCATCCAGTCGGTGGCCGCCGACGACAAGCCGAACCTGAACCTGGTGGTCATCGTGCTGAAGACTGCGGACGCAAAGTCACGTCTGCTTCGCGTGATAGCCCCGCTGGGCGTGCTGCTGCCCGCCGGGCTCGGCCTCAATATCGACGGCGCGGACAAGGGGCGCGCCGGGTTCGTCCGGTGCCTGCCGTCCGGCTGCGTGGCTGAGGTCGTGATGGACGACAAGCTGCTCGAGGAGCTGCGTGCGGGGCGCACCGCCACGTTCATCGTGTTCGAAACGCCGGAGCAGGGGACCGGAATTCCGCTCACCCTCACCGGGTTCCGCGACGGGTTCGAGCGGCTGCCCTGACGAAGCGGGCGGCGAATGGCTGGCGCGCGCCGCGCTGGTGGTTTAGGTTCCGGCCTCCGTTGGCGGGCCGCCTCGGCATGGCATGGAGTATGACATGAGTGGGTTGAATGGGTTGGGCATCGCGGGCGCAGGGCGCGCCGGCGCCGTGGCTGCGGCTTGCGTGCTGCTGAGCGGATGCGGCGCCGCGAGTCTCGGGTCGCTCTGGGGCTCATCCCCGTCGGCGTCGACGCCTGCTCCCGTCACAGCCGCCCCTGCGGCTCAGGCGGCGGGCGGCTCAGGCGCCGCGGCGCTGCTTGGCGGCGGCGGCCCGTTCGACCGTCGCGAGCTGAGCTGCCCATACGTGGATGTGCGCGAAGGGGCGGCCGCCCACCGGGTGTACGCCGGCCAGCCGGCCAACTCCGCCGTCCGGCACCAGTTCTCCATCGCCGACGTGGCCCGCGAGTGCCGCGTGGTCGGCGATCAGCTTGTCATCAAGGTGGGAATCGAGGGGCGGGTTCTGCTTGGCCCGGCCGGCGCGCCGTCGTCGTTCACGGTTCCTGTCTCCGTCGCGGTGCGCAACGAGGCGAATGGGCAGTTCGTCGTCAACCGCGCCTACCGTGTGGCGGCGACCATTCCGTCGGGCGCCTCGAACACCACGTTCAGTCTGGTCACGGAAGAATTATCCGTTCCGTTCAAGAGCCTAGCCGCCATCGAGGACTACCAGGTCTTCGTCGGTTTCGACGGCGCGTCGAGTGCAGCCGGTTCCGACCGGAGGCGTCGCTGAGCCCAGGGGCTTGTGGGCAGCGCCCCACGGAGCCTTGACTTCCCACAGGCGGGACTTACCTTCCCGTCTGTCAGACAAAGACCCACAGCGGAAGAGACCGGCGCTTGCGCCGGCGCCGAAGGCGCAACCGCCCCGGAAACGCTCAGGCAAACGGACCGCCGTGGGATGACACTCTGGAAAGCGGCCTCCATCGCAGGATGGCGGCCCACCGACGGGCGTAACCACGCAGGCTGATTCGCATTCGCGAATGGTGGGCGTGGGAAATCTCTCAGGTCACGGGACAGAGGGGGCGCAATTCGCAACCGGCGATGGCCGGCGGCGGAGAAGCGTCTCTCATCCGGTGACCCATGGCAGAAGATTTATCGACCGCATCCCCAGTCCAGACCCTTCTGCGCACTCCGTTTCACGATCTGCATCAGGAGCTTGGCGCCCGCATGGCGCCATTTGCGGGCTACGACATGCCCGTGCAGTACCCTGAGGGGATCGTCGCGGAGCACACGTGGACGCGGGAAAACGCCGGACTCTTCGATGTGTCCCACATGGGGCAGGCGGTGCTGGAGGGGCCCGGCGCGGCCGCCGCGCTCGAAACCCTCGTGGCGGCGGAGATCGTCGGCCTGCCGGAGCGGCGCACGCGTTACACCCAGTTCCTGAATGATGACGGCGGCATTCTTGATGATCTGATGGTCACGCGCCTGCCCGCGCGCGCGCCGGGCGAGGACTGCCTGTTTCTGGTCGTCAACGCGGCGTGCAAGGAGGCGGATTTCGCCCTGCTGCGCGAGCGTTTGCCTCATCTTGGCCTCACGGTCCTGTCGGACCGCGCGCTGATCGCCCTGCAGGGACCGAAGGCCGTCGAGGTCATCGCGGCGGCGGGCTGGCCGGGAGTCGCCGCGCTTCCTTTCATGGGGTGGGCGAGCGCTGGAGCCTCCGGCGGCCCTGGCGCGGATCTCTGGTTCTCGCGCTCGGGCTACACCGGGGAGGACGGGTTTGAGATCTCGGCCGGCCCGGACATGGCCGCAAGCCTTGCGCATCGCCTCCTGAAGGACGCCCGCGTGAAGCCCATTGGTCTGGGCGCGCGCGATTCGCTGCGGCTTGAGGCGGGCCTTTGCCTCTACGGCCACGACATCGACGAGGCGACATCGCCGGTGGAGGCGGGGCTTTCATGGTCCATCGGCAAGCGTCGGCGGACGGAGGGCGGTTTTCCCGGCTTTGAGCGCATCGCCCGCGAACTGCGCGACGGTCCCGCCCGCAAGCGCGTGGGCTTGCTGCTCGAGGGGCGCCAGCCCGCCCGCGAGGGGGCGGAGATCATCGACGCCGCGGGCGCCGCAGTTGGTCGCGTCACGTCTGGCGGCTTCGCGCCAAGCCTCGGACGCGCCATCGCCATGGGTTACGTGGCCGCTGGCTGCGCTGCGCCCGGCGCCGCGCTGTCGGCGGTTGTGCGCGGCAAGCCGCTCCCGGCGCGCGTTGTCCCCTTGCCGTTTGTCCCCAACAAATTCGTTCGCTGACAGGAGCTTCCCATGGCGCAGACCCTCTACACCAAGGACCACGAATACGTTCGCGTTGAAGGCGATGTCGGCGTGGTCGGCATTACCGACTACGCGCAGAACCAGCTGGGCGACGTGGTGTTCGTCGAGCTTCCCACCGTCGGCAAGGCGTTTCGCAAGGGCGAGCAGGCCGCCGTTGTGGAGAGCGTGAAAGCCGCGAGCGAGGTGTATGCGCCGATCTCGGGCGAAATCATCGACGCGAACGCCGCGCTGGAGGATGCGCCCGCTCTGGTGAACGAGGATTCCGCTGGCCGCGGCTGGTTCGTGAAGATGCGCGTCGCGGATCGCACGGAACTGGATGGCCTGATGGACGAGGCCGCCTACGCCGAATTTCTGAAGACCGTGGTTTGACGGCGCGGCTTTCGCGCAACCAAGGAGACCTCCGTGCGCTACCTGCCACTCACGCCCGATGATCGCGAGGATATGCTGCGGCGCATTGGCGTCGATCACATCGACGCGCTGTTCGCAGATGTGCCCGCCGACAAGTTGCTGCAGGCGCCGCCTGACCTTCCGCGTCGCAAGAGCGAGCTGGAGGTGGAGCGCGCGCTCTCCCGCATGGCCGCGCGCAACGTGGCGGCGTGCTCGGTTCCCTTCTTTGTCGGCGCGGGCGCTTACAAGCATCACGTGCCTGCGAGCGTGGATCATCTCATCCAGCGCTCGGAGTTTCTGACGAGCTACACGCCGTACCAGCCGGAAATCTCGCAGGGCACGTTGCAGATGCTCTTCGAGTTCCAGACGCAGGTGGCGAACCTCACCGGCATGGAGGTGGCCAACGCCTCCATGTACGATGGCTCGACCGGCTGCGGCGAGGCGACGCTCATGGCCCATCGCATCACGCGCCGGCGCCGCGCCGTGCTGTCGGGCGGTTTGCATCCGCACTACGCGGAGGTGGTGCGTACGCAGTCTGCGATGACGGGCGACGAGGTGGTGTCGCTGCCGCCGGATGTGCGCGCGCAGGAGGACATCGCCGCGCATATCGACGACGATGTGTCCTGCGTCATCGTGCAAAGCCCGGATGTGTTCGGCAACCTGCGCGATCTCGCGCCCATCGCGAAGGCGTGCCACGCGAAGGGCGCCTTGCTCATCGCCGTCTTCACCGAAGCTGTCTCGCTCGGGCTGGTCGAGCCGCCCGGCGCCATGGGGGCGGATATCGTTGTGGGCGAGGGCCAGTCCATCGGCAACGCGCTCAACTTTGGCGGGCCTCACGTGGGCCTGTTCGCCACGCGCCAGAAGTTCGTGCGCCAGATGCCGGGCCGTCTCGCCGGGCAGACGGTGGACGCGGAAGGCCGGCGTGGGTTCGTGCTCACCCTCTCCACTCGCGAACAGCACATCCGCCGCGAGAAGGCGACGTCGAACATCTGCACCAACTCGGGGCTGTGCGCGCTGGCGTTCTCCATCCACATGACGTTGCTTGGGCAAACGGGCCTGCGAAAGCTGGCTCGCGTCAATCACGCCAACGCCGTGAAGCTTGCGGACATGCTGGCGGATGCGGGCGTCGAGGTGCTCAACGAGACGTTCTTCAACGAGTTCACCGTGCGCGTGAAGGGCGATGCGGCTTCGCTCGTGGAGCGTATGGCGCAGGCCGGCGTGCTGGGCGGCGTGCCCGTTTCCCGGCTGCTGCCAGGCGCGGGGCTCGACGATCTGTTGCTCGTCGCCTCCACCGAAGTGAACACCAACGAAGACCGCGCCGCGCTCGTCGCCGCGCTCACACAGTAATTACGGGGGCTGGTCATGCTGAACAATCAGGGTCGTCCCACGGGCGCTGGCGCGGTGGCTGAGAACGCGCACGCGCGCGAGACTTTTACGCGCAACCGCGGCCTCGCCATGGAGGAGCCGCTCATCTTCGAGGTTGGGCGCCTGGACTCGACCGGCGTCGATATCGACGAGCCGGAGCCGTTTACGCAGCGCCTCGGCAAGCACGCGCGCACGGCGCCCATCGATCTGCCGGGCCTCTCCGAGCCCGAGACAATGCGCCATTATGTGCGCCTGTCGCAGAAGAATTACGCGATTGATCTGGGCCTCTATCCGCTGGGCTCGTGCACCATGAAGCACAACCCGCGCCTCAATGAGCGCATGGCGCGCCTGCCGGGCTTTGGCGACATTCATCCGCTGCAGCCGGTCTCCACCGCGCAAGGCGCGCTGGAGCTGATGGATACGCTGGCAGGCTGGCTGATGGAGCTGACCGGCGCCAGCGCCGTCGCCATGTCGCCGAAGGCGGGCGCCCATGGCGAGGCGTGCGGGATGATGGCGATCAAGGCGGCCATCGAGGCGCGCGGCGAGGGCGCCCAGCGTCGCATCGTGCTGGTGCCCGAGAGCGCCCACGGCACCAATCCTGCGACCGCTGCGCTCATCGGCTATGAGGTGCGCGCGATCCCGGCGCGCGAGGATGGCACGGTGAGCGTGGACGCGGTGCGCGCTGCGCTTGGGCCCGAAGTCGCGGCGCTGATGCTCACCAACCCCAACACCTGCGGCCTGTTCGAGCCGGAGGTTGTGGCGATTGCGGACGCGGTGCACGCGGCGGGCGCGTTCTTCTACTGCGACGGGGCGAACTTCAACGCCATCGTCGGCAAGGTGCGGCCGATGGATCTTGGCGTCGACGCCATGCACATCAATCTGCACAAGACGTTTTCAACGCCCCACGGCGGCGGCGGTCCGGGCGCCGGTCCGGTCGTTCTGTCGCCGGCGCTCGCGCCCTTCGCGCCAGCGCCGTTCGTGCGGCGCGACGGCTCCGCGTTCACCCTCGTGGAGAGCGCCGCGGGCGGGCAGGCGTTCGGCCGCATGACGGCCTTCCACGGCCAGATGGGCATGTTCGTGCGCGCCATGTCATACATGCTGTCCCATGGCGCGGACGGCATGCGGCAAGCCTCCGAGGACGCCGTGCTGAACGCCAACTATGTGCGCGTGTGCCTGTCAGATGTCATGTCCGCGCCGTTCGGCGAGCGCCCATGCATGCACGAGGCGCTGTTTGACGATACGTGGCTCAAGGGGTCTGGCGTCACCACGCTCGATTTCGCCAAGGCGATGATCGACGAGGGATACCATCCCATGACCATGTACTTCCCGCTCGTCGTCCATGGCGCGATGCTGATCGAGCCGACGGAGTCGGAAAGCCGCGCGTCGCTTGATCTGTTCATCATGACGCTGCGCGATCTCGCCTTCAGCGTGCAGCGCGGCGATGTGGAGCGCTTCTCGGGCGCGCCGTATCATGCGCCGCGTCGCAGGCTCGATGAGACGCGCGCCGCGCGCCAGCCGGTGCTGCGCTGGACGAAGCCCCCGCCGGCGGACGGCTCGCGCATTGCAGCGGAGTAGGGCGCTCACCGCGCGAGGGTGAACAGGTTTTCGCCCGCGCGCGCGGCTTCCTTACGGCGCACCGCCTCGATGAAATAGGATTGCGAGGCTTGGGGCGGGGCGATCACGACCGCCATTTCTGGCGCCGTCAGTCCGCCGAACGCGGCGGGCTGGGGCGCGCGCCCGGAGAGATGAATCTCCCGTGCGCGGCGAAAGATTTCCCGCGGATCGTCTGGCGGGGCGCGTTCTTGCGTGCGGTTCTGCGCGCCCATGGCGGGCGCCATGATCGGCGCTGCGCCCTGGGCCTCTGCGCGCAGGCGCAGGGCGGCGAGGCGGATTCGCTCGTTCACGTCAGCGAGATTTGGCGGCGTTGCAACTGGCGCGGGGGCTGCGTTCTGCCCACGCGCGGCCGCCGCCATCATCAGGGCCTGACGGGCCGCATCCTGCGTTCCGGGGGCTTCGCCGAAGCCCTTCGCGGCCGCAATCGCGCGCGCCTGGGTGAGCAGGTCCGGCGGGTTCGCTGCGCTGTCCTCCGCCAGCGCCTCTTTTGTTTTGGCCTCGGGCGCGGGGCGCGCATCGGCCTGCGTTGCGGGCGCGACATGCGCATCCGCGAACTCGCCGTTGTATTGGGCGCACCCGGCAAGTTGAGCGGCGACGAACAGGGCGCCAAGGGCGCCAAGCGCGCGAAGAAACGACTGGCTCATCGGACCCCCAGGGCGTTGACGAGGGCGAGCAGCGACACGGCGGATGCGGTTTCGCGCATTTCCTCCAGCGCCTTTCTCCACATGCTCTCGTTCTGTCGCGGCACGTAGACAAGATCGCCCGCGCGCACCACGGGCACGCGCGACACATCGGCGGTCTTCACGAATTCTGTGAGGTTGAACACCCGCGCCTGCTTCTGGCGTCCGGCCATTTGCACCACGACGATCTTGTCCTGCATGGCGTCGGGGCCGGGACCGCCCGCGTCCGCGAGCAGGTCGAGCAGGGTGAGGTTGTCGTTGAAGGGATAGCGACCCGGGCGGCCGATGGCGCCCATCAGGCGCACGGTCTGCGACGGCGATAGATCCACGTTTTCCCGCGACAGGCTTGGGACATAGATCACATCGCCGCGCCGCACGCGGGGCAGCAGCTTCTCATCCCCGGTCATAAAGTAGCGGCTGAGGTTCACGGTAATCACCTGCGAGCCACGCTGGCCGCGCTTGGTGACGCGGATGTTGCGCAGGTCCGCCGACGGGGTCGGCCCGTTCGCTGCGGTGATAATGTCGAGGAAGCCCAGTTGGTCGGTGAAGGTGTACCGGCCCGGGATCGCCACCTGACCCATGACATAGATTGAATCTTCCGGCGCCTGGCGCGTCCACTGCGCCTTGTTGTCGGAGGGGTCGATGGGCAGTTCGGGGACCGTGATGATGTCGCCTGCCGTGATCTGCGGCACTTGCGACGTGGGTCCGCCGTTGCGCAGAAACGCATCCATGTTGAACATGACGGGCGTTTGCCTGTCGCCGCGTTGCTTGAGGATCTGGATCGCGCTGAGGTTCGCGCGCGCCGCCGGTCCGCCCGCCGCAGCGACAAGATCGAAAAGCGACATCTCGTCGGACCATTCGTAGCGGCCGGGCTTCACCACGGCGCCAAGCAGTTGCACTGCGCGCGAGGGCGGCACGCGCAGCCATGATGGCTCGCTCGACTGGGTCTTTTCCGGCACGAAGATCGTATCGCCGGGGCTGACGGGCGGCAAAGAGCCGCCATGCTCGGTGAACACCGGCAGGTCGACGTTCACGATCTCGCCGCCGGCGCGAATGATGCGGATCTGCCGCGTGTCGGCGAAGCGCGTGGGGCCGCCGGAATTTGCGAGAATGTCGATGAATGACGCGCCTTCCTTGCTCTCGAATGCGCCGGGGCGCGCGACCTCGCCCATGACGAACACGGTGAGGGCGCCGCGGCGAATTTCCTCAAGCTGTTTGGGCACGAAGACGGTGGAGCCGGGCTCGATCTTCGGCAGCAGGCGCGGGTCGCCGCTATCGAGATAGGCCTGAAGGTTGAAGATCAACGGCTTGTCGCGGGTGAGAATGCGGATCTGCTCGACGGAGGCGTAGCGCGTCACGCCGCCTGCGCGCATGAGCATGTCGATGATGCTGGCGCCCGGGCGCATGGCGAAAGAGCCCGGCGCAACCACCTCGCCGAACACGCGGATGGCGCGCGCCTCGTCACCGCCGTCGCCGACCGCCACGCGGGGATCGAAGTCGGACTGCACCTTGCCGATGAGCGGCGATGCGGGCACGAACACCACGTCGAGCGGGCGCAGTTGCGGCAGCAGTTTCGCATCGCCGGTGTCGAGATACTGCTTGTAGTCGAAGTCGATGCGGGCGCCGTTCGCCCGCGTCACGCGGATTCGGTCGAGCTGCGCGCCGGGCACCAGCCCGCCTGCCGCCATGATCGCCATCTGGATGGTCGCCTCGCCGGGCAGTTCGACCGGGCCGGGGTTGCGCACGTAGCCATGGACGTTCAGCAGCAGGCGCCGGTCTTTCAGCAGCACAGAGAGCCGCGACAGGTCGCGGAAGGATCGCGCCAGCGCCTTGCGGATCGTCTCGCCGCCCGCCTCAAGGCTTTGCCCCGCAAGCACAATCGCACCGGCTTCCGGCAGGACGATGCGGCCTTGGCGGTCGATCTGGTAATCCTTCGAGATCGCCGGCTCGCCCGGCAGTTGCACGCTGAGCACGTCGCCCGGGCGCAGGGGCTCCTCCTGCGCGCGCGCAAACCCGCCGCAAAGCGCAACCGCTGCGACCCAGAGAGCGAGCAGGAACCGCGCGCGCCTCATCGCCGCGCGCTCCGCAGGCGGGTATCGATGCGCGTGAGGATCGGCTCCAGGCGATCCATGTCGTCCTCGGCGTCGAGGATGAGCCCGGCGGCGACCTGACGCTTCACGCGGATGAACAGCGCCGACGCCTCGTCGAAATCGCCCGCGGCGTATCGGCGGGCGCCGCGTTCATCGAACGCGATCAGACGCGCCTCGATGGCGCGGGCGCGTTCATCCTCGGTTTCGAACAGTTCGCCGAATTGCCCGCCGCCTGGCGGAGGCCAGCTCTTCTGGAGCAGCGCGCAGCCGGAGAGCGCAAGCGCGGCGGCGAGGAGAGCCGCGGCGCGCAACGAGCCGGAAAGAGGCCGACGAATCGGTCGCAATCGCATGAACAAAATCCCTGTCGCGCGCCCTTGCCGGGGCCGGAGCGCGCTCGAAAACAGGGTTAATGTTGTTAAGAACGGTTAACAGTTGGTTACCAAAGCCCCGCTTACGTGCGGCGCCGCCGACGATCTGTGAAAAAAGTGTTTAAACCCAGCGCGTGACCATGGGTCGGGCGCCTTGCCGCCGGACGCGGGGTCGCGATCTTTGGCCTTCGCCCGCCGCCTCGCGCATACTGCGCGCCTGATTCTCGTCTGCGAGCCCCATGTCCGTTCGTCGCCTCGATCCCGTTCTGGTTGACCGAATCGCCGCTGGCGAGGTGGTGGAGCGCCCCGCGTCCGCCGTGAAGGAGCTCGTCGAAAACGCGCTCGACGCGGGCGCGCGCCGCATCGACGTGATGATTGAGGATGGGGGGCGTCGCCTCATCCGCGTCACCGACGACGGGCACGGGATGGATGCGGCCGATCTGGCGCTGGCGGTGGACAGGCACGCCACGTCCAAGATCCCGGACGGCGATCTCTCCCGAATCGCGACGCTGGGCTTTCGCGGCGAGGCGCTGCCCTCCATCGGCTCGGTGGCGGTGCTCGACATCGTCTCCCGCCCACCGGCTGCGGCGGAGGCGTGGCGCATCCGGGTCGATCAGGGCCGCAAGCACCCGGTCAGCCCCGCGGCCCACCCGTTCGGCACCCGCGTGGAGGTGCGCGATCTCTTCTCCGCGACGCCGGCGCGGCTGAAATTCCTCAAGAGTCCGCGCGCGGAGGCGCAGGCGGTGGCGGATGTGGTCCGCCGGCTGGCCATGGGCAACCCGATGGTGCGGTTCGGGCTCGGCGGGGACAATCTGAGCGGGTTCGACTGGGCGGCCTGCGGCGAGGGAGCGGAGGGCCTGCGCGCGCGCCTCGTGCAGGCCATGGGCGCGGAGTTCCGCGACAACGCGCTGGCGGTGGATGCGGAGCGCGAGGGCGTTCGCCTGTCCGGCTTTGCGGGGCTGCCCACGTGGCATCGCTCCAACGCGCTGCAGCAATTCCTGTTCGTCAACGGCCGGCCCGTGCGCGACAAGCTGCTCTCAGGCGCGGTGCGCGGCGCTTACATGGATTACCTGCCCGGAGACCGGCATCCCTCCCTGGCGCTGTTCCTCGATATCGATCCGCGCGAGGTGGACGTGAACGTGCATCCGGCCAAAGCGGAGGTGCGCTTCCGCGACCCCGGTCTCGTGCGCGGACTTATCGTGGGCGCCCTCAAGGAGACGCTCGCCGGCGCCATGCATCGATCCGCCGCCACGGGCGCCGACCGCCTCGGCGCGCTGGTCAGCGCCCGCGCCGCGCCGTTCGCGGGCGGGTCCGCGCCGCCGCGCTCCTTCGCAGGGCAGGGGGCTGGTCTATCCGCGTGGCGGCCTGCGCCCCAGCCCGGCAACTGGGATTGGCGCGCCTCGCCTGCCTCGCCCGGCGGGCTGGCGGAAGCGCCGGCCCCAGCGTTCGGCGTGCAGCCGCCCGCCGCCGATGCGCGCGCTCACACAGCGCCTGTTGATCCCGCCGCGCTGGAGGCGCCGCTGGGGGCGGCCCGGGCGCAGCTCCACGACACCTATATCGTCGCGCAAACGCGCGACGGCGTGGTGCTGGTGGATCAGCACGCGGCGCACGAGCGGCTGGTTTACGAGCGCCTGAAGCGCCAGCGCGCCGAGGCCGGCGTCGCCCGCCAGATGATGTTGATCCCCGTCATCGTCGAATTGCCGGAGGCCGACATCGGCCGCCTTCTGGAGAACGCCGATACGCTTGCGCAATCGGGCCTCGTGCTGGAGACGTTCGGCCCCGGCGCCGTGGCGGTGGCCGAGGCGCCTGCCCTGCTGGCGAAAGCGGATCTCTCTGCGCTGGTGCGTGACGTGGCCGACGCGCTCGCCGACGAGGCGGCCTCCACGCCGCTCGACCGGCGCCTCGATCAGGTGATGGCCACCATGGCCTGCCACCACTCCGTGCGCGCGGGGCGCAAGCTCACCGTGGAGGAGATGAACGCCCTGCTGCGCGAGATGGAGGCGACGCCGGGCTCGGGCCAGTGCAACCATGGACGCCCGACCTATGTGGAGTTGACGCTCGCCGACTTGGAGAAGCTGTTCGGCCGGCGCTGAGGGCTCGCAGGCTCACCGCCTATGCCGTGACGGCGCACGCGACGATGAGATCGCCGAGCCCCATGGTCGGGGCGAACGTCGCGACCGGCAGAGGCGCCGGCCCGCCGTCATCGATGGAAAACTGCGCAGCCTCGCATGTGGCGGCGATGGTCGCGGGATCGCGCTTGAAGCCGCGGCCCAACGCTTTCAGATACGCCTCCTTCGCCGTCCAGATGCGCAGGAACGCGCGGGCGCGCGCTGTGCTGACGAGTTCGGCCAGCATTGCCTGTTCGCGCGGATGCAGCACCGCGTCCACGGGTTCCGCGCTCGCGTCGAAAGGCTCCAGATCGATCCCTAAGGGGCTCGACGCCACCGCCAGCGCGGCCAGCGGCCCGCGGCTTGAGACAGAGACGAACGCCGGCAGGCCGTCCACCCGCGGCGCGCCATCGGAATCGTAGGCGATGCGCACGCTCGTCGGGCTCACGCCAAGCGCGGCGGCGGCGAGCGCGCGCAGCAGCGAGCGACGGGCGCGAAAGTGCGTGCGCGCGCTGGCGGAGGGCGCACGTTCGTCAGCGAGATCGGCGTCGGTGAGGGCGAGGTTCGCCAGAGCCGCAAGGGCGGGGTCGCGCACGTCGCAGACAAGCGCGTACGCGAACGGCCCGCGTGGCGGGCGCAGGCCCGCATCGTGAAGACGTATGGCTTGCGCGCCGGTCAGCCATGTCAATTGCACAGGCTTCGCCATGTGTTCCTCGTCGTGCGCCCCTGCTATACCACGCGCGCGGCCGCCTCCTTCCTCTGGCGGCGGGGCGGCATCACAACATGAGCACCAATCCCCGGTTAAGGACGGCGCATATCCCCATCACGGCGCGGGCGGCGCGCGAAGGCGCGCGCATGTGCCTGCCCTATGTGCCCGGCTTCTTCATCATGGGGGCGGCGGTCGGCACGTTCGCGGCGCAGAAGGGCCTCACGCTCGCGGAAGCGGTCATCATGAACGCGCTTGTCTGCGCGGCGGCCGCGCAGATGGTGGCGCTGCAGATGTGGCCGGGCGAGTGGAACTGGCTGCACGTGCTTGCGGTGGCGGGCGTGGCGTTCATGGTCAACATGCGCTTCGTGCTCTCCGGCGCCTCGCTGCGGCCGTGGCTTGCGCCGGCGCCCGCGGGCTTCGTGTATCCCGTTCTCGGCGTGCTCACCGACCAGGCGTGGGCGGCGTCCATCCGCTACAACGCGGAAGGCGGCCGCGACTTCGGGTTTGTCGCCGGAGCCTCGATCTTCCTGTGGCTCGTGTGGATCGCCGCGTCGCTTCCCGGCTACTTCATCGGAGCCCTGATCGCGGACCCGCGCGTTTACGGTCTCGACCTGCTGATCGCGTTCACGTTCATGGCGACGCTGACGCCCATTCTCAGGCGCTCGCGCGATTACCTGCCGTTTGTGGTCGGCGGCGCCGTCGCGCTGGCTGTGAGCCTTGTTCTGGATGGCTTCTGGTTCATTCCCGCCGGCGCGGTCGCCGGCGCGCTGGCCGCCGCCATCGTGGGGCCGCGCCGATGAGTATGCCGTTCGAGCCTTTCAGCTACATCGGCATCCTCGCCATGGCCCTCGTCACCGTGTGCCTGCGCATGACGGGATACTGGATCGTCGGGCGATTTCCGCTCACGCCCCGGTTCCGGCGCGCGCTGGAGGCGTTGCCGCTGGCGCTTTTCGCGGCCACCATCATTCCGCTCGCCGTCAAGGGCGGTCCTGCGGGCTGGATTGCGACGCCTATCGTCGCCGTGGCCATGCTGCTGACCGGCAAGGAGGCCATCGCGTTGCTCGTCGGCGTCGCGGTGGCGACCATCGTGCGGGCTAACGGCCTTTGAGCGCGCGGCTCCTCACGCTCACGGTCCTCGCGGTGCTCGCCTTCACCGCCAATCCGCTGCTGGCGCGCCTCGCGCTTGTCACAAGCGAGATGGACGCGCTGGGCTACACGGGCGTTCGACTCGCCTCCGGAGCGCTGGTGCTGTGGGCGTTGCTGTTCTGGCGTGACGGGCGCGCGCCGCGGACAGTCGGCGGTACGTGGGCGGGCGCCGCCGCGCTGTTTGGCTACGCGATCCTGTTCTCGATCGCGTTCCTGCTGATCGGCGCCGCCGTGGGGGCGCTGATCCTGTTTGGCGCCGTGCAGCTCGCGATTCTTTCCTGGGCTATTCTAAAGGGCGACCGGCCCGGCGTTCTGGAGTGGACGGGCCTCGCCATGGCGGGCGCTTCGCTGCTCTACCTCGTGTCGCCGGGGCTTGTGGCGCCCCATCCAATCGGCGCGGCGTTGATGGTCGTGTCAGGGATCTCGTGGGCGGCCTACACCCTGATCGGCCGGGGCTCGCGTGAGCCCGTGCGCGATACGGCGGGCAATTTCATTCGCTTGTTGCCGCTCAGTTTGCCGCTGGTCGTCGTGGGTCTGGCGATGCAGGCGCCGACGGCCCTCGGCCTTGTGTACGCCATCGCCTCGGGCGCCGTGTCTTCGGGTCTCGGGTACGCGATCTGGTATGCGGTGCTGCCGCAGATGTCGCGCTCCGTCTCGGCCTTTGTGCAACTCACAGTGCCTGCGCTTGCGGCGCTGGGCTCTGTGGTGTGGTTGGCGGAGCCGTTGACCGCGCGCCTTGTGCTCGCCTCCGCCGGTATTCTCGGCGGCGCCGCGCTGGCGTTATGGGCGGCAGGGCGGCGCGCGCGGCGGACGTAGACGCCTCACATGTTCGGATAGTTCGGCCCGCCGCCGCCTTCGGGCGGAACCCACGTGATGTTCTGCGCCGGATCCTTGATGTCGCATGTCTTGCAGTGGACGCAGTTCTGCGCGTTGATGACGAAACGCGGCTCGCTCTTGGTCGCCTCGTCGCCGTAGACGACCTCGTACACGCCGGCAGGGCAATAGAGCCGCGCGGGCTCGCCATAGAGCGGCAGGTTCTCGCGCACGGGGATCGTGGGATCCGCAAGCCGCAGATGCACGGGCTGATCCTCCTCGTGGTTGGTGTTGGAGATGAACACCGAGGAGAGGCGATCAAAAGTGAGTTTGCCGTCGGGCTTCGGGTAAACGATGGGCTTCACCTGCGCGAGCGGCTTCAGGCAGGCGTGATCGGGCTTGCCGTGGCCCATGGTCCCGAAGAACGAGAAGCCCAGCGTCCGCGTCCACATATCAAGGCCGCCCAGCGCCACGCCGGGCAGCATGCCGAACTTCGACCACAAGGGTTTTACGTTGCGCACGGGCGCAAGGTCGCGGCCGATATCGCTTGCGCGCCAGCCGTTCTCATAAGCCGCGAGTTCGTCGCCGCTGCGGCCATCCGCCAGCGCCTGCGCGACGCTTTCGGCCGCCAGCATCCCTGACAGCACGGCGTTGTGCGAACCCTTGATGCGCGCCACGTTGACGAAGCCCGCCGCGCACCCCAGCAGCGCGCCGCCGGGAAAAACAAGCTTCGGCACGCTCTGCCAGCCGCCTTCCGTGATCGCCCGCGCCCCGTAGGCGACGCGGCGGCCGCCCTCGAACAGCGGCGCAATCACCGGATGGGTCTTGAACCGCTGAAGCTCATCGAAGGGAGAGAGAGTCGGATTCTCATAATTGAGATGGACCACCATCCCCACGAGAACCTGATTGTTTTC
>JAIXSM010000049.1 GCA_027484655.1 Hyphomicrobiales bacterium
CCAAGGACCGAAGTGTTTGCCTATCGTGGATGCAAGGGGCGCTTGTTGCCTTCGTCGGCATGACGCTGCGGGGAGATGGGCGCCCACCTCTCCGTCATTCTGGCGAAGGCCGGAAACCACGACAGGCCAAGGACCGAAGTGTTTGCCTATCGTGGATGCAAGGGGCGCTTGTTGCCTTCGTCGGCATGACGCTGCGGAAATGTGGACCGCGGGCGTCCTCGCCCGCAGGTGAAGAGCGCGCGGCGCCCCGGATCGCCTTCGGCGTCCGGGGAGGTGGCTCGCGGTCCAGACAGCTTGGTGAAGCGGGGCGCGAGCGCTATATACGTAAAGACACTCCGAAAATCGCCAAGGGAGGCCACCGTGCTCGCAACCGACGACGACATTCTCGCAAAGGCGGAAGCGTGGCGGCGCGCGGGCCGGGGCGTCGCAATTGCCACGGTGACGGAGACGTGGGGCTCGGCGCCGCGGCCGGTCGGGTCGCACCTTGTCATTGACGAGGAAGGCAATTTTCTCGGTTCCGTATCGGGCGGGTGCGTCGAGGCGTCCGTCGTCACCGAGGCGCTGGACACCATCGGCGACGGCAAGGCGAGGATGCTGGAATTCGGCGTCGCGGACGAAACAGCGTGGCGGGCCGGCCTGTCCTGCGGCGGACGCATCCGTGTTTATGTTGAAAAGGTGGATTGATGCGCCTCGAACTTCTCGCCGCCATGAACCAGGAGCGCGCGGCGCGGCGCGCCTGCGTGCTCGTGACCCCGATGCCGGAGGGCGAGCAGCGGCTGGTGAAGCTCGCCGATCTCGACGGCGACCCGCTTGCCGACGCGCTCGACGCAGCGCTTCGCAGCGGCAAGAGCGGCATGGCGGAGCACGAGGGGCGCTCGTACTTCCTCACCGTTCAGGTTCCCCCTCCGCGCCTTCTTGTGATCGGCGCGGTTCACATCACCCAGGCGCTGGCGCCTATGGCGCGCACCGCCGGTTTCGACGTCACGATCATCGATCCGCGCACCGCCTTCGCGACCCCCGACCGGTTCCCCGATTCGCCGCTGTTTGCGGACTGGCCGCAGAACGTGCTGCCAGGGCTCGGGCTGGATCGCTACACTGCGGTGGCGTGCTTCACCCATGATCCGAAGATCGACGACCCCGCCCTTGAGGCGGCGCTGTCGGCGGACTGTTTCTATGTGGGCGGCCTCGGCTCGCGCAAAACCCATGGCAAGCGGGTGGAGCGCCTGAAGGAGAAAGGCTTCTCCGACGCGCAGATTGCACGCATCCGCGCACCCATCGGCGTCGATATCGGCGCCGTGAGCCCGGCCGAGATCGCGGTGTCCGTGCTCGCAGAACTCGTTCTGTCGCTGCGCAAAAAGCCGCTGCGCGAGCAGATGGTTGCGGGAGCCTCGGCGTGAGGTTCGGCCCAACGCCGCTGGCGGACAGCGTGGGCGGCGTCGTCGCCCACTCCGTGCGCCTCGGCGACCTCGTGCTGAAAAAGGGAGACGTGGTCACGACCGCGCACGTGCGCGCGCTGGCGGAGGCCGGCGTCCACGAGATCGTGGTTGCGCGACTGGAGCCGGGCGACGTGGGCGAGGACGAGGCCGCCGAGCGCCTTGCGCTGGCGGTCGCGGGGGACGGGGTGCGCGTGGCGGCGCCGTTCACTGGCCGCAGCAACCTGTTTGCGGCGCACGCCGGCGTGCTGATGGTGGACGGCGCGGGCATCGACCGCGTGAACGATGTCGATGAAACGCTCACCGTCGCGACGCTTTCGCCGTGGAAGACCGTCGTCGAGGGCGAGATGGTCGCGACCGTGAAGGTCATTCCCTACGCCGCGCCCCAGCCCGCGCTCGACGCGGCGGTGACGAGCGCGGGCGGCGGGCTGGTGCGCGTCGCCGCGTTCCGTCCCATGAAGGTGGGCGTCGTCTCAACGCTGCTGCCCGGCCTGAAAATCGCAACTGTCGACAAGACCTTGCGTGTGATGGCGGAACGAATCGCCCCGTGGGGCGGCGAGATCGTGGCTGACGTGCGCGTCGCCCACGAGCCGGACGCGCTGGCGGACGCGATTCGCCAGGCGGAGCCGGCTGCTGACATCATCGTCGTGTTTGGCGCCTCCGCGATCACCGACCGGCGGGACGTCATTCCTGCGGCGCTGCTCGCCGTGGGCGGCGAGATCGTCCATCTGGGAATGCCGGTCGATCCCGGCAACCTGCTCCTTGTCGGCCGCATGAGAGCCAATGCGGGCGCCAAGCCGCTGCTCGGCGCGCCGGGCTGCGCCCGTTCGCCCAAGGAAAACGGGTTCGACTGGGTGCTCCAGCGCCTCTTCGCTGGCGTCGAGGTGACGGCGGGCGACATCCGCCGCATGGGCGTCGGCGGCCTGCTCATGGAGATTGTGGATCGCGGCCAGCCACGGGATGCAGCCGGTGAGTGAGACCGCCCCTGTCGCGGGCGTCATTCTGGCCGCGGGTCAGGCGAGCCGCTTCCGCGCCGGCGACCCCTCCGCCAAATCAAAAACCGTGGCGCTGCTCGACGGAATCCCCCTCGTCCGCCGCGTGGCCGAAGCTGCGCTGGCCGCGGGCCTTTCGCCTGTCGTGGTTGTGACCGGCTTCGGGGCCGACGATGTGGCCGACGCGGTTCAGAGCTTGCCGGTGCGGCTCCTCCACAATCCTGATTACGAGGCGGGTCTCGCCTCCTCCCTGCGCGCGGGCGTCGCGGCGCTGGACAACGCGTGCGTGGGCGCCGCGATCCTGCTCGCCGACATGCCTCGCGTCACCCCGGGGCTGATCCAGACGCTTGTGGATGCGTGGCGCGCCCGCCCGGAGGCCGCCGCCGCCGCGCCCACATGGAATGGCCAGCGGGGCAATCCCGTGATCCTCGGCAAGCGCCTTTTTGCAGACGTGGCCCGCTTGACGGGAGACGTTGGCGCGCGGCCGCTGCTCACGGGTCGCAGCGACGTTCTCGATGTGGCCGTGGACGACGTCGCCGTCGCCCTTGATGTCGATACGCCCGAGGCGCTGCTGGACTTGTCGCGATAGAGCATTTGCCGGCCGGGCAGATACTGGTCGGACGCAAGAGAATACGAGAAAGCAGAAATCCAGAATGGACGGCCTGACGCAATCAGGTCGGCTTCCGCTCCAGGGCGGCGCGCGGCGCTTCCCCGAGGCCGCCGGCGAGAGTATGAGTCAGCGCGCGGCGGCGCGGGAGCAGCCATGAGTCCAGACGCCTACCACTTGCGCGGCGACGCGCGCATCGCCTTCCTGTCATCGGGCACGCCCGAAGCGCGGGACGCGCACACGCGTCTGGCGAGACGCTACGGCGAAGCGCCTATGGCCGACGCGGATGTGATCGTGGCGCTGGGCGGCGACGGCCTGATGCTGCAAACGCTCCACAATTTCATGGGCTCCCGCAAACCGATCTACGGCATGAACCGCGGCTCGGTCGGCTTCCTGATGAACGAGTATCAGGAGGATGGACTGCGCGAACGCCTTGCGGCGGCGCTCGCCTCGACGATCCGCCCGCTGGCCATGACGGCGACCAACGTGGAGGGCGAAACCCTCGCCGCCCGTGCGATCAACGAGGTCTCGCTGCTGCGCCAGTCCTATCAGGCGGCGAAGCTGCGCATCCTCATCGATGGGCAGGAGCGCTTGGCGGAACTCATCGCCGACGGCCTGCTGGTGTGCACGCCCGCGGGCTCGACGGCGTACAACCTCTCCGCCAACGGCCCGATCCTGCCGCTCGATGCGCCGCTCATGGCGCTTACCCCCATTTCGGCGTTCCGCCCAAGGCGCTGGCGCGGCGCGCTGCTGCCGGACAAGGCGCGCGTCACCATCGAGGTGCTGGAGGCGGACAAGCGCCCCGTCTCCGCTGTGGCCGACCACTACGAGATCCGCAACGTCACGCGGGTCGACATCGCCATGGACCACGCCACCGGCTGCGTTCTGCTGCATGATTCCGGCCACTCGCTGGAGGAGCGGATCCTGCGCGAGCAGTTCGGCTGAGCGACGCGCCAGTGGGCGGCGCTGGCTGGAGGGGTGGGGCATCTCCCCGCAGCGTCATGCCCGGACTTGATCCGGGGACCCAACGCGTCATGCCGACGAAGGTCGGCATCCACGGTAGGCAAACGCTTCGGCCCCGCGGCCTGTCGTGGTTTCCGGCCTTCGCCGGAATGACGGCAATCTGGGCGCCAACTGGACCGCGCGCGTCCTCGCGCGCTCTCCACCTGCGGGCGAGGACGCCCGCGGTCCATTTTTCCGTAGCGTCATGCCGACGAAGGCAACAAGCGCCCCTTGCATCCACGATAGGCAAACGCTCTGGCCCTGCGGCCTGTCGGAGATTCCGGCCTTCGCCGGAATGACGGCAAGGTGGGCGCCAACTGGACCGCGCGCGTCCTCGCGCGCTCGTTTCCTGCGGGCGAGGACGCCCGCGGTCCATTTTTCCGTAGCGTCATGCCGAC
>JAIXSM010000010.1 GCA_027484655.1 Hyphomicrobiales bacterium
AGCCTGGCCATGATCGCGACCTACCAGAACATGGACTTCATCGCCGAATTCCAGTTCTCGCTGCCCATTTTCATGGCCGGCCTGTTCTTCGTCTGCCTCTATTGCCACGGCCAGCTTGCAGCGACGAAGCCGCATCCCTCACGGTTGACCGAGTTCTACATTCTCGTCTCGCTGGGGGGCGCCCTGGGATCGTTGGCCGGCAGCTTGCTGGCGCCGCTGTTTCTCAGCGCCGCCTTCGAGATGCCGCTGACGCTCGCCGCCGTAGCGGCGGCGATCGCGTGGCGGGAGCGCGCTGCGGCGGCCCTGCCGCGCGCAGCGGCGGCGGGGCTGGCGCTTCTCGTCGTGGCGGGCTGCGCCTACCAGATCTCCAACGAATACGCGAACGCGCGCCTGCTCACCCGCAACTTCTACTCGCCCCTGCGGATCGCGGACGTAGGCGCGGGCGCCGAGGCGCGGCGGGTGATGGAGCACGCCAGCGTGGAGCACGGCGCGCAATATCTGGACCCCGCCCGGCGAGGCGAGGCGCTGTCCTACTATGGCGAAACATCGGGCGTCGCCATGGCCATTCGCCGCCAGCGCGAACGCGCCGGGCGGCCGCTGTCGGCGGGATTTGTGGGGCTGGGGGCCGGCGCGCTCGCCGCCTACGGAAAGCCCGGAGATGCGTTCCGCTTCTACGAGATCAATCCGCAGGTGATCGAACTGGCGCAATCCCAGTTCACCTATCTCTCCGACAGCAAGGCGAAGGTCAGCCTGGCGCTGGGCGACGCGCGGCTGGTGCTGGAGGGCGAGACGCCGCAGAACTATGATCTTCTCGTCATCGACGCGTTCTCCGGCGACGCCATTCCGCTTCACCTGCTCACCCGCGAAGCCGTGGCGATCTATCGGCGCCACCTGCGTGAAGGCGGCGTCATCCTGTTCCACATCAGCAACCGCTTCGTGGATTTGCAGCCCGCCCTCGCCCGGTTGGCGATCGAGGAAAAGCTGCACGCCAGGCTGGTGACGGACGTGCCCGAGGGCTCGGAGGACGAGGATTCGCCTCTGCTGGAATCCGACTGGGTCGTCATGGCGGCGGATGAGAAATGGTTCGCCTTCGCCGAGATGGAGAAAGAGGGCGAGCCCCTGAGGGCGCCCAAGCGCGGCCCCGCGTGGACGGACGATTTCAACAATATCCTCTCGGCCATCCGCCTCGGAGGCAGCTCGGACTGAAGGAAATCCGCCGCGGGCATCAGGTCGTCCGGGATGGGTATCCAGCGCATGCACCGTCTGCGCCGCTCGCGCAGACGGGCCCTTCAACGCACGCCGGATGGTGAACAAATTCCTCCCCGCGGGCATTGATACATGCTGTCTTCGGGCAGCGGAGAAGGCGGCCGCAATCTTCCAGCCCAGCCCCCGGCCGCCTTCTCCTCAATCTCCATGGACAAGAAACGAAAAGCCCGCCGCCTTTCACAAGGCGACGGGCTTCCTGTTTTCAGCTGTCCGCAGACGGATCAGGTGCGGATGATGTAGGGCAGAACCTCAAGGCCGCCGCGATAGATCATCTCGATGGAGACGTAGAGGATGACGGCGAGACCGACGTAAGCGATCCAGCGGTGCTTTTGGAGCAGGCGGGCGATGAAGCTCGCGGCGATGCCCATCAGCGCGATGGAGAGCGCGAGGCCGAACACCAGAACCCACGGATGCTCGCGGGCGGCGCCGGCGACGGCCAGCACGTTGTCGAGGGACATGGTGATGTCGGCGACCACGATCTGCCAGGCGGCCTGGGCAAAGGTCTTGCGCGGCGCGCCGCCGGCGATCTGGCCGTCCTTGTTCAGGTCGGCGTTAGCCAGCGCTTCCTCGGCGTCCATGTGCTCATGGCCGTGGCCTGCGCGCAACTCGTGCCACATCTTCCAGCAAACCCACAGAAGCAGGATGCCGCCGGCGAGCAACAGGCCCACGATGGCCAGAAGCTGGGTCGTAATTCCGGCGAAGATGATGCGCAGCACCGTTGCCGCGATGATGCCGAGGAGAATGGCCTTGGCGCGCTGCTCCTTGGGCAGGCCGGCGGCGGCGAGACCGATCACAATCGCGTTATCCCCCGCGAGCACCAGGTCGATCATGATGACCTGGGCCAACGCCGTGAGGACGTCTGCAGTCAGAAAATCAAACATACGGTTGCCTTTCTCGTCCCTTCGCGCACTCCCTGTGCGCTCGAATGGCGCCGGCGTCTTCGTCGGACGCTCGGCGCGTCTTTTTCTGATGGGCCGCCAGACAGGGAGAGAGTTTCAGCCCGCTCTGGACAGCCCCAGTCCGACATCGCGACGCAAGGTCGCCAGAGGGGCCCGGGCTGGCGGGGCGGTGCATAGCACCAGCTTTCGCCGATGCAAACAGATTTGCTGAGTTTCTACGACCGGATTTTTCCGAACAGGGAAATTTCAGAGTTCGGACGACTTTATATCCGATAATTCACAACCGTATATCTACAGTATTCCTATCTCGCGCGCCTGGAGGGCGGCTCCGGACGCGTGGACGGGCGCAGTGGCGCGCCCGCGGGGGCAGCGGCTGACACCCGAGCCTGGGCGAAGTCGAGATCACGGTAGCGGACAAGCTTTTGCTCAAGCGAAAACTCGATTTTTTCGCGCACCTGGACGACGGAGAGCGAACGCGGCTTGCGTTTGTGCGTTGTGAAGAAGATCGGTCTGTTGGACCGCGCGGCTTGCGGCAGCAGGTTCGCCGCGCCTGTCTTCGGCTTTTCGGCGAGGACGGAGAGGAACTTCTGGGCGCCGGCCGGGCCCAGGAAATGCACGAGGTAGACCTCCGCGTCCGAGAGCGGGCGGCCGAGCCGCGCTGAGAGTTTCTCCTGCTCGCGTCTCAGCAAGGCGGCGGCGAACAGGGTCGACAGGAACGCATCGTTGCGCATGTCGAGGATCCGCTGGCGCGCGGCCTCATTGGCGATGGGAGATCCCCCCGCGCCAAACTCCAGCGCCTGGGCCTCCGCCTCCAGTCCGAAGCGGGGTCCGAAGTCGCGGACGGCGTGCAACCAGGTGGAATCAATGAACTGGAACAACCCCGTAGCCGACGAGGTCGGAGCGCGGGCGCGAACCACAAAGCTCGACTCCTTGTCCGCGATGGCCATGAGCAGGCGCGGATCGACTCCCGCAAGGTCGGCGGCATGCACGATCGTCTCGACGAGCGTGTGCTTGAGCCGCATGGGGCCGAACGCGTACGTGTCGGCGGCCGGATCGAAGGGAAGCCGGATCGTCTCGGACCCAAAGCGCAGCTCGCCGGACTGCGACCGGAGCGCGAACGCCTCGAAGCCGATGGCGCCGAAGCCCGTGGCCTCCGCCGGCGGCGGGACGACATGGGGCCGCAGCCCCAGCGCGACGGCCGGCATTTCTTCGCGCAGGGCTTCGTCGCCTTCCTGCAGTCCAACGCCTGAATCCGGGAACGGGCGCGCCAGTTGGTGCGTCTCCATGAAGGGATGGGGCGCAGCCACCGGGGTCGTGTTGCGCAGCGGGAGCGCGCTCCCCCCAAGGATCAGAAGCCCGTAGGCGAAAGCTTTGCCTGCTGACACATGCAAAAAGGACAATCGACCGCTCCCCATCCGGCTCGCACCGTCGGGCGCAGCGGCGACCGGACGCCATCGCGTCACCCGACAGGATCGGGGACTACGCACCGGGAAGGGCGGGATTCAGGCAGCGTTAACATGGCTATTCAGCAACTTGCCTGACTTCGCGGGCAAGCCAAACCGACGCCCCGGCCATGCCGCGCGCAGCGTTTGTCCTCGGCCGGAAGCGAAAAAGCCCTGCAGCGCGGGGCCGCAGGGCTTGTCATCGGGCTTCACGGGAACCGCTGGCTTCAGGCGGCGGCCCGGTCGAGATCCTTGGCCGGAATCTCCAGATTAATCTCCAGGAACGACACCTTATCGCGATGCTGGATCTCAACCTCGACCTTCTCGGGATCAATCGCCACGTGCTTGGCGATCGCCGCGAGCACCTCGCGGTGGATCAACGCAACGAGTTCCGGAGAGCGGGACGACTTGCGTTCGTGGGTCAGCAGGATCTGCAGCCGCTCGCGCGCCACAGCGCTGGAGTTGGCGCGGCGGAACAGGTTGAAGATGTTCATGCGGCCCTCCGGCTGAAGAACCTCCCGAACAGCCCGACCTTCTCGGAGGGCTTCGTCATGGGCACCGGCACGCCGCACAGGCGGCGCGCGGCGTCGATGTAGGCCGCGGCCACCGGGCTCGTTGCGTTGCTGATGGACACGGGCGCGCCCAGATTGGAGGCGCGCAGCACATCCGGGCTCTCGGGGATGATCCCGATGAGGGGGATCGAGAGAATCTCGAGCACATCCTCGACGCTCAGCATCTCGCCGCGGGCAGCGCGTCCTGCGTCGTAGCGGGTGAGAAGCAGGTGCTTCTCCATTGTCTCGCCGTTCTCCGCCTTAAGGGTCTTGG
>JAIXSM010000066.1 GCA_027484655.1 Hyphomicrobiales bacterium
CGCGTTCGCCGACGAACGGCTGGCGTCCGCGCCGATCGACCAGCCGCCCTGCTGAATGCCGATGGACGCGCCCCACGAGGAGGAGCGCGAGCGGCTGCTGTCCGCCACGGCGGCGAGCCCGAGGTTGTTGCCTGCGATGATGGTCGCGTCGCGACCGGCAGACGCCACCGTACCGCCCACCAGCGCCACGTCGCGCCCGGCGGAAACCGTGAGGTCTCGCGCCACGAGCAGGCGTGAGACGGTCGATTCCGTCCATTCCTTTTGCGACTTCCACGTCGAGAAGCGCAGGGAGACGCCCGCCAGGAAGGAGCAATGCTGAATGTTCCATCCGCATTGCGACGCGGCCGTGGAGAGGCTGGCGCCCCCCGAATTGTAGATCGCGAACGGATCAAGCGCGTTGCCCGCGAGGGGATTGAACTGGGACACCAACGCCCCGACCAAATCCCCATCCGGACCACGCGCCTGAATGTTGGCCTGGGACATCATCCGCGCGCTGGCGGTGACGACCGCCAGCGTGTTGGAAAGGGTTCCAAAACCCTTGCCCGTGGCGAGCTGATGAACCGCCGCAAGCAACGGATTCTGGTTCACATATTGCTGCAGCTCCGCCTTGCCGTCCCCGCGCAGGGCGGCGGCGGCGATTGAGAACGCTGGCGCGGTGAAGCCGATGGACCAGCCGCTGGAGCGGAGATAGAAATTGTTTTGTTGCGCGTCGAACGTGAGGTTGTTTCCCGCGGAGAGACGCGCGTCTTCTCCCGAAACAAGCTTGACGCCGACGCCAGAAAGATTGCGCCCTGCGTCAATCGAAACGGATCCCCCCTCGATTTTCGAAAAGGCGTTTACGAAGCCGTTCCAGTATTGCTTGTTGGACGCATAGCCAAACCCGCTGAAGCCGGACTTCTTGTAGACATCCTGCATCTCCTCGCTCTTCGCATCGAGGAGCACGTCGTTCCTGGCGATGAGGTCAACGGCGCCGCCGGCGCTCCAGACCGATCCGATATTGACAATGTCGCGGCCCGCCTGCGCCGTGATGGAGCCGAACTCGGCGACGACGTTGGACTCCTGGACGACGCCCTGGTTCTGGACGATCGTCGTGCTCCTCCACCAGTTCTTTTTGTTCCGGAAATAATTGATCAGGAATTGCGACGAGACGGCGTTGTTCTGAATATCGCGCCCGGCGCTGAGAAGCATCGACCCGGCCGCTGCGATGGATGAGCCGGTGTTCATGATATCCTGACCGGCGGACACAAGGAGGCCGGACCCGGCGAGGAACTCCCCGCCCTTGTAGCGATGGCCCTGCATGCCGCAGGCCCAGTTCTGGCAGCCGTCCTTCTCTGTCAAAGTGTAATAGACCCGGACTGCATCATTGTGCACGTCACGGCCTGCCGCCAGCACAATGGAGCCCGCCGAGGCCGCAGAGGCTCCGTAGTTATGAATGTCCCGGCCAGCGGAGATCGTCATGTCCCCGCCAGCCATAACCGCGGTGGGCGTGAGACCCTTGATCTCAACCGCCTCCGAAGGCGTTTTCCAGAAGACGCCGGCGAGAAAGTCTGATTGGCGATCAAGAAGATCCGAGCCGTCCGCAAGACCTGTCCCGCGCAAAGCGAGCAGAACGAAATCGCGTCCGGCGTTGACGAGAACATTGCGGCCCGCGTTCACCACGGAGCCGCCGGTCACAATTGCGTCGTTGCCGGTTTGCACGCGAAGGTCGCGCCCGGCGTGAACAACGCCGCGCGTGGTTTGGTCCAGAGATGCCGAGGCCCGGCTGACGGCATAGTCGTAGGCCGTCGCCTCGATAACTGCATCACCGGCTAAACCGCGTGACCCCGGCGGACCTGCCAAGGCCTCGGACAACGTGCTGAACCCTTGCGCCAGGTTGAGCTTTGCGTGCTCGGTCGTCGTCGTAACCGGAAACCACCTACGGCCCGACCGATACCAAGCGACCGTCGTGTTGAGGAATGTTGAAACATCAAATCCGGTGCCGACCTTCCGGGCGGCGTCGCCGATCAGTAACCCGCCGGAAGCGCCGTTGAGCGCAACCAGACTTTCGATAATCGGATCCGATGATAAATACGCGCGATAGCTGGCGAGAGACTTTGCGTCGCCGCCGCGCAGGGATGCCGCTAGTCCTGCAACGTCAGGCAGCTCTGCCTTGAGCTCCCCCTTATCAGAACCAAGCGGATCCGCCCCGGCATCCAGAACAAGGCGCCCTGTCGCCCTGATAACCAAGTCGCCTGCGGCAAAGATACGCGCCCCTGTCGATACAATATCGCGCGCCGAAACATTCACATTCCGCGCGATAATCTCGGACGGCGAGGCCAAGATTTCGCCGCTCCAGGTTTCGCTAGCGTAGCTGTTCGATTCATACCATTGACGCTCACCGTTATCATAAAATGTTGTATAATAGAAATGTCGGATATCCGATTTGGATTTGACAGCCGCTTCAGTTGCGAGGCGCATGGCGCCCGCCGCAGTAACATTTACATCGCGACCGGCCGCAACAGTTGACCCGAGAAAAAACACGTCGCGACCAGCAGACAGGTTCGCCGAACCCGTGAGCGACCGAATGATCCCCGCGGTGAAGTCAACATCGACGGCTCTGTTCTGTCGCGTGTGATGCGACCATTCGCTGTCACTAAGCGTTTCGAACGACCTGATAACGAAATCCGACGAAAGCACATAATTCCGGATCGTGCCCTTAGCGTTCAAAATTACGTCGCCATAGGCTGCAATCGTCGAGGCGGTATTGGTCAAGTCACGACCGGCGCCGATGGTGATCGCCCTGCCGGCAAGAACCTCGGCTTCATGAAAGTTCGTACGCTGGCCACATTCGGCGCCCGCCGCAGTACAACCATCGGCGGCGGTCACGCGGTTGAGTGTCGACTTTGATGTATTGATGAAATCGAGCCCGGCGCTGATTGACACGTTGCGCGATCCGGCGATCTTGCCGGCAATGTTGCTGACGCTCTGCCCTGCCACGACACTGACGTCACCGCCGATAATCGAGCCACCCGTCAGCAGGTACTCATCGGATATCGACGTCTGCATCCACTTGAGATACTCGTTGCCCCAGTACACTTGCGTTGGGTTCGAGCTTTGCGTCCATTGCTGGAAAAGTTCCTGATAGCTTTTCAGCCACGCATCGGCCCACGCCTGCCCCTCGTAGACGGTGAACTTGTCGCGCGTGTTGACGACGCCGCCCCCGGCGCTGACCGACACATTCACGTCGCCAATCAGCAGTCCGGTGTTTGTAGTGTCCGCGCCGGACGTCACAGCCACCGTGCGGCCGACGACCTCCCCGCCGATGGTCGCGGACTGGACCGCGTTCACATGCGCCCCTGCGTCTCCCTGCAGCGCGCGCCCGCCGGGAATGAACACGTCCCGGCCCAAAACCTGCGCGACGCCTTTCGCCTGAACAGATCCGTACTGCCTGACAGACCCCGTTGCTTGAGCTGACAAGTTCCCGCCCGCCCGAGCGTGATTGAAAAACAGGTCGCCATTGGAGCGCAGCTCGACGCCCCCTCTTGCGGTCGCTGTCCCAAGCACGCGGACGCCCAGACCGGCCTCGTTGCCAATAATCCGGATTGAGCCTCCAGACATCGCTCCAAAAGCTGTCGCATCGACCGCATAGGGAAGCGTGCGGCTAGTAGAGATCGGCTGCGGTACTGGATTGCCGGTCACCCGGTCGATCGAGTGGGCGCCGCCAAAAAGGCTAAGGGCCCCGCTGGCCGCACTCGGGCCATCGACGAGCACATGCCGCCCAGAGACAGTAAGGTCGCCATCGGATGAAACGCCATTGCGGCCGACCGAAACAACGCCGTCGAAAACGGATATGCCCACCTGACCGCCGCTGACAGAAACCGCCCCGGTGGTCAGAGTCGAGGAGCGCGCGCCAGTGAACGAACAGCCATCGCATTCGATACCGTTAGGGTTTGCGACAATCACGTTCGCGGTTGTGCCAAGCAACTCAAGGTCGCCCTTGAGCGAGGACGCGGCGCCGTTGACCTCATTCACAATCGTGTTGGCCGGCCCTCCTGTGCGGAGGGAAGGATTCGCCCGCACGGTTCCACCTTTTCGGGCGGCCGTATCCACTGTCGAGTTGTTGAGAATGACGCCGTTGGGCCCAACGCTGAAGGTCGAATAACGGTTGTGCGACACACCCGCATTGGGCGCGACGATATTCACCACCGTCCTCCCGCCGCTCGACGCCTCGATAGCCGGACGGTTCGCCGCAGGCGCAGTCGGGCTGGCGGTGATCTGTTGGGCGAACGCGACCTGATTGAGATGAGCCGCGATGACAAGCAACGCAACGCCGCTGTTCAACACCCTACGCCCCGAGTTCCGCAATTTCGCCATGGCGCACCTGATTTAGAAAGGGTTCAAGAAATTGGCTTCAGGCAATCGCATAATTGACAAGAAAGAAGGACCGTTACTGCCCTTGCGGTTTCGTTGCAGGCGCCGGCTTTTGCGGCGCAGGAGCCCGCGGCGCCGCTCCCGGCTTTGCGGCGGTCGGAGGGGGTGACGCCGAGGACGGCGAAACAGGGCTTACCTGACTTGCCGCTCCCGGCGTTTCAGCAACCGGGGACGGACGCCACGCGCGCGCAAATTGTTGAGCCTGCATGATCTGTTCGGACGTCATTTGCGCCTCAACTGAGGCCCGGGCCTCAACAGCTTCGGCCATCTGTCGCGACGACGCCAGATTGAAATACCCATGAGCCTTCACGTAATCGCGCTCGACGCCGAGGCCCTTGAGATAAGCGTCACCCAACCGATAAAGTCCGACTGCGTTCCCCACAGCCGCAGTCTGCTGAAAGAGCCGGAAGGAGCGCCCAACATCCCGCGCAACATCCCTTCCCTCAAGAAATGCGATCCCAAGCGCGTTGCGCGCGGGCACGCTTCCCTGGTTTGCGGCCTTCTCGTACCACTCAAACGCCTTGGCGGGGGTTCTGTGGACCCCCCGTCCCTGGTCGAACAACGCACCGCAATTAAACTGAGCGTTCACTTCCCCGGCCGTCGCAGCCTCGCAAATCAATTCCGCGCCTCTCTCATAATCCTGCAAGACGCCAATACCTTCGAGGTGGAGAATCCCAAGACGGTTCTTCGCAAGCGCGCTTCCTCTCGCGCTCCCTGCGACATACATAGCCACCGCGGCGGGCAGATCCGGCGGACCGGACAGGCCCAACTCAATAACGCGCCCCATGTAGAATGCTGCGTCCGCCTCGCCCTTCTCGAAAGCCTCGGCCAGCAGCCTGGCCGCCTTCGGATAGTCGCGGGAATCGAGCGCCGCGAGCCCTTGAGACAGGTTTTCTGAAGCATGAGTCGACGCCAACATAGCGATCGCCCCAATCATCGAGATCGCAACAGCTTTCATATCTTCGTCCTCAAATTAACGGTCACGAAATCACCACAGCTTCACATTCAGAGACATTGATGCAGCGACGCCCCTGGATCGACCCGAGGGCGCTATCAATGGCGTTCCAACAGCAACATCAAACGACACCCGTTCACCGCCTGTGCGAACGCCAGCGCCGAGAGTCAAAAGCTTGTCTTCACCCTTTGATGCATTGCCGCGAATGACACCGCCATCCATGAAGGCGTAGGGAGAAACGCTTGTGACGATCTGGCGGCCGACACCAACCAGACTCAAATCACGCCAGACCGCAGAAGGCGGCTTTCCAAGCTGCGGATCACCAGGCTGCCTTGCCCAGGGCACCGCCGCCCCCCATTGCAACTCGGTGCGAAAAAAGGCGCCCGTATCGCCTGATATGCTGGCGCCTTGAATCCCGCGAACGCTGTCCCAGCCCCCAGCCGTGATCTGGTTGGCCGCATATAAAGAGTCGCCGCTGTATTGCCCGGTAACGTTGGCGACAAAAGACCAGCCGCTTCCAAGATGCGTGATATAGGTCGCCGAGATGTCGAACTTACGGAACCGGCTTGTCAGAGACTGAGCGACTTGAGCCGAAGACGCGCCCGCCCTCGCAAACTCCGGCAGCCCAAAACTGGCTCCCGCTTCCATCGAAATACGCGACTGCTGGAAATAGCGTTCAACCGCCAGCCCGGATCTCGACCATGCTATGAATTGTTCCTGCAGCGCTGTGGCGTTGATGAACCGGCGGCTCCAATACCACGCGAACGACTGGCTCACGCGGACCACATGATTGGCGTCCCGATAGATGACCCGGTCCAAAGCGGCCGCGTTGGTCACGCTCTCGGTGACCATATCGGCCACCTGAGATAAGGCAGCGCTTTGCTGCGAATAAGACGCTGCATTGTGGAACGTCCAATATCCGTAGGGCAAAGACACGGTGGTCGCGAGCGCATTCGAGGAGCGCGACCCGGCGTAACTGGCAGACCAACTGTCATTGAGCGTGAGGATGTTATCGAGTTCCAGATTTGCCCGGGCACGGGTACGGCCTGTCGCCGCTTGCCCATGACTGTCAAAACCCATCGAGGCGCGCACTGCGCGCTGCCGTCTTTCAATTACGCGGACGATACTCGTCCCAGGCTCCTCCCCAGGAAGAATATCAACCGACGCCGCTGACGATGGAATTCTGTTGATCTGCGCGAGTCCCTGCTCAAGGTCGCGCAGGTTCAGCACCCGGCCGCTTACCCCCGGAAACGCGGTGATGCGCTTTCCCCATGGCGCTATTTCAGGAGCTTTGCCCTCCCGAAGCACGCCGTAGACAAGGCGGGAAACCCGCCCCTCGACGACGGTCAGGCGCAGGATGCCGCTTTTGAGATCCTGAGCCGGCACAACGACCTGGGTCGTGATGTACCCGCGTTCGATATACGTTTTACGGACGGCGTGGATGAGCTGTTCGATTTCACTCTGCCCAAGGCACCGGTCCGCAAAAGCGCTTGTCGCTTCGTGGAGGGAACCCTCCAACAATGACTCGACGCCGTCGACGTCAATCCGGACCACCGGAAAGCACACAGCGCTTGGCTTGGCGTCCCTGCTCTCAAGCTCCAGGCGACTGCCGACCGGAGCGTTCCCAAGGCTGCGCAGGCTTTCATTTCTCTGCCGCTCGCGCAGCAAATCAAGGCCGGGATCAACAGGCGCCTGCGCAAGCGCTGATGCGGCTACGAAAATGCAAGCCACCGCGAGGATCCATGCGAGGCGACTCACGGAAGCATCCCGCTCAGGATGCCGACACTATGACGGAAAGCTGGACCCACCCCCTTCGGAACAGCAGCAAGATCCGGCGTCGTAAGATAGCTGACGCCGTTGGCCGCGTTGATGATCAGACCCTCGACCTGAATTTCGTTCGCATTGACCCTTAACGCGCCATAGAAGGACGCGACGAGGCCGCCATTGTACCCATAGCCGAACCATCCATCCTGCCCCTGAAACAATCCGCCGAACCCTGACGGCCTGAGAGCAATCATCGGCATTAAAATACTCAGCGCCGAAAAGCGGGCGGTGTTGATCTCGACGTCGTTTGCGGCAACGAGTTGTGCGCCCGAAGTCTCTACCGTTCGAGCGGCCTTGATCATTACGGTCTCACTTGCAGAAATACGCGACTCGACCAGGTTGACATTGAGGTGGCCGGTCGCGCGACAAAACACGAAGCAGGAACGCGAGAACGCCCCATACCCGGTGAGGAGACTGCGGTTCACCAGCGCGTCGCTGGCCTCTGCGCGGACGTCCTTGCCATGGATCACTGCGCCGAGGTTCTCTATGGTCCTAGCCGAAAGAAACGCCCTGCCCGCTGCAGTCATTCCGCCGCGCGCGTCACCTGCAACCGGCCGGCCGTAGTCGAAAGCCGCATTGGCCTCGCTGCGCAGACCCCCGAACGAACTACGCCGGTTCAGGACCGCGTCTGACCTCCCCACGATGCTGGTTTCGTTGATGATCGCCTCGCCGGCAACAATGCTGAGATCACCGCCGGAAACGATACTCCCCGATGCGTTATGGACCAGCCCCGACGCATTGAGCGAAAGTGTGTCCGCATCAGCGCGTAACGCTGCAGTACGCACCGCATCCAGCGACTTGTTGAGAATGTCGCCGCTGGCGATGAGCGTTGCGCCGCCGGCGCTGTCCGGGTCACCCTGCGTCTTTGAATATCCCTGAAGACGAACACCAAGGTTTCTGATGTCGCCGCCAAGCGCGACCGCGGTGATCCCAGCTTTGTTGGACTGCAAGAAGCCCTGCGCACCCGCCAATGAGTCGAAGCTTATTGAGGCGCCCTGCAACCGCAAGCCATTCTCGCCCATTATTCGAGGAGCCGTCAAAGAGATTGCAGACATAGACAGAAAGCTGAATGCCGGTGACGTTGCGCTCAGATGTGTGAAGCGCAATTCGTCCCGCGCGCTCAGAATGGCCGTGCCTGCCGATGCAAGCTTGAGATTCTGCCCCCTGATTGCGCCCCTCGCTGTCAGTGCGACCCCATCGCCTGTGGCAGTGAGATTGACCGCCGAGCCTGACGACGACCCTCCGATTTCTATGTCTTTCTCTGCATCCAGCGCGACGCCTCCGAGGGGAGCGAAGCTAGAGGGATCGCGCGCGACAGCATTCAGGTCGGCCCCCGCAACGGCAATGCTGCCGGACGTCGCTCTCAGCAGAACGCCGCTCCGCGCAGAGGATACGGACGATTTCGCCCGTTCGGGCGTCAACGCGATGGTTGCTCCTGTGATGGAGACCGCGCCCGACGACTGAACCCCGGCGCCAGACATCTGGATATGCCCGTTGGACGTGATGCTGAATCCGCCCGCCCCAGCCACGGTCGCTCCAGCAAGCCGGACGCCTGCGCCCGCATCGGTCACATGGAGGCGAACCGTCCCGCCGTTAATGACCGCCGGATTGGATACGTGGATAGCGAACTCCGACCGGGAGCGACCCGATGCGCCCGTGCGCTGAACGAGTCCGGAGGCGCTCTCGATCGGCGCTTGCGCGTTGACGTGGTGGACGGAATCGCCTGCCGTCAGCGACACCACGCCAGTTTGCACGTCGATTGCGCCGGCGACATCAATTTCCTTGGCAATGAGATCAAGGCGAGCGCCGTCGGTCGCAATGCCCGCGCCACCGATTTCGATTCGCCCCGAATGCGTTTTTATATCAACGTCGGATGCGTTAGCTTTGACTCTTCCGGTGGTAAGGATCACGCCACCTGTATTGACGAACGCGCCGCCATCGACGCTCACGCCATTAGGATTAGCGACGATGACGTGCGCCCGCGGACCCAGAACGCTTAAGGCGCCCCTCAGGTGGCTTGGTGCGGAACCAGTGACCTCGTTGACAATGAGTCTTGCATTGCTGATCGCGTTATCCAGATCGACGCCGGCACGCGAAACGCTGAACTGCTCATAACGGTTGTGGCTCAATCCGGACGAATTTGCTGGTGCGATGGAGACTTTCGGCTTCCCACCCGGAGCCCCTGTAACCGTTGTCGCGGTTGTTCCATCGGGCTTGACGATCAGAGACACCGGAGCTGCCGGAATCAAAACCGTTGGCGACGAGGCGAACGCGGAGGCTGGCACGGCGACAAGGGCGGCCAACACAAATGTTCGTCTCGACGAGCAATAAAGCGCCAAAAGATCACCCGCTTGATAAAAAAGAGAAAAATGAGAAACGAATTTACCTTGAAAACAGATTTAGTATTCTGTTAATCCCGAGGGCAATAGCCCGTCAAGCTCGCTTCCACACGTCTCTTGATCTTCAATTTCGGAAAACTTGAAAATGTCTACTCGCCATATTGCTAAGATCATATTTTCAATCATTTTTTTCGACTTACATCCGGGACATGCAAATCCGGACAGTCTCGAAAATCGGATATGGCGCGAGCGAGATGGAGCGTTCATGTCTCCACGTGAGCTTACAAATGATATTTTTTACTCGCGTTTTGTTGTACTTGGCGAGACGCACGGATTTAGCGCCCATCAGGGAAGAATTGCGTTTCTCATTGCAGCACTTGCCGATAGGGGCCGCTACCCGGCGCTGGTTCTGGAAATGATCGATCCGGAAGGTGCGGAAAAAATTACTGAATATCGACGTGCTCAGCCAGAGGACGCCTCAGATCTGGCGATGGCGCTCAACTGGGGCGGCAGCGGCTGGCCTTCGTTTCAATACTACAAGCCGATTTTCGAGATAGCGTTGCACGCAAAGTTGGAAATCGCTGGTGGTGAACTCCCGGCGCACGCCAACAGGCGACAAGGCTCCACTGATGCCGACAGGATCGACCCAAGGCGTCTCGCATCATGGCAAGATACAATGAGCAAAGCCCACTGTGACCTGATCAGCGCCGCTGATCTTGACGCGGCGGCCCGATTGCAGATCGCACGAGATGACTCAATGTTGCAGACCGCGTCGCAGGTCGCGGGCGAGCACGGGACGATTGTTGTTGCGGGGCGATCCCATGTGCGCCGCGACCGCAACCTGCCGGGGTCCATCCATCCGGACGAGATTCGCTACATCGCGCTCATTGAAGCTGACACGCGGTCGGAGCCGCGAACGTACCTGCCACCCTCGATCAATGGCGCACCGCCTTTCGATTACATCTGGTTCACGCCGGCCAAAGGCGGCGAGACCGCTTGCGAGCGGCTTCGCCGGCGTGGGCTAATACCCTGAAATTGGGTCTTTGTGCTTGGATCAGACTGACAACAATTGCGTCCGAGCCTGCAGAGCGGTTGCGTCTTCGCCAAGCGCTCACGTTGGAGTGGGCGGGATTGACCCGGCGCCGAGAGTGTCGGCCGGGGAAGGCTCCCATTCGCACGTATCCGTACAGCGTTTCGGCCCCCGCGTGACGGGCGACAAAGACCACCGCAGCAGGAGCATGACGCCCCCTCGCGGCGGCCCCTTCCGTGGCGAACTGGCTGACCGGCAGCGCGTCAGGCTGCGGCGCCCCCCTCGCCGCCTTGCTCACGCGTACGGCGCGCCTCCGCGTCCTTGAGAGCGCGGAACGCGCGCAGGCTCAGAAGATGGCTGTAGATCGCCGCCAGATACCCGTTGCGCGCGAGCGACAGAAGGTCTTCGTCGCCCAGGCTGTTGAGCTTGGCTTCATTGACCGCATGGAGATCGGTCCAGCCATAAGTCCGCCCCTCATCGCTCACCTCCACGGTGATGGGGTGGAAGAGGTCCAGTTCGGACAGGCGCGCCACAAAGGCGTCGCTCGCCTTCGCGTCGATCGCGTAAGCTTCGGCGACGCCCAACATGCGGTTGAGAAAAGCAGACGGCTCGCCTGTCTCCTCAAACAACGCAGCGCCGTCGCCCGCCTCACGCGCGGAGGCGTCGATGCCAAGGATCATCTGCGAGCCGGGCGTCTCAGCGATGATGAAAGGGAAGCGCGCAAGATAACGTGGAAGATACGCGCCAAGCCACGCGCCGTCCGGCGTTGTCATCAGGTTCTGGCCAGGGCGCAAGCCGAACAGAAAGACAGGTGTGTGCCGTTCGTTCTCCTTGAGGAAGACAATAGGATACTCGCGAGCCCCTGCCGCGAACTCATCGGCAAGACAGGGGCAGAGATGCGACGCCGCGCAAAAGCCGAAACGCCGGTCGCCGAAGTCAATCTTGCGCGCACGATCACGATCACGCTCAATGGCGGCGACGTCGGTATAGAATACGGGAAGCATCAGAAGTCCTTTCCGGTCGCCGTTCAGTTGCGCTTCTCAAGCGCCGACAGCGCGTCCGCAAATCCCTTGGAGGAAAGGGAGAGCCTCGCCTTCGAGCGGCTCGCATCCGAAAACTCGATGGCGGTCGCCGTACCGTTGCGCAGGGCGTCGAGAAGTTCCTTGCGCGCATCGGCCTCGGCGATGCACATCTGGGGCGTGCATCGCACGAAACGAGCCGTGACGGACGCCTTCTCCGCCGTGACAATCACACCGTCCGGCAGCCAAACGCCGATGGGCGCCTGAACCACGATCTTGCGCTCGGACTTGGGATCCACCCGACCAATGGCGATGGTGGCGATCACCTGATTGTTGGTTCGGTTCCGGAAAGTCTGAACGATCTCGCAGATGGGCCTCGCGCCCGCGTCCCTCGGCTTTTCGCCTTCCGGCGCATTGGGGCGCTGCACGGCGCAATTCAGAATCCAGTCCTGATAGACGTCGGTCGAACGGTCGGGCGTCTGCGCCAGCGCCGGCGCCGGCGTGAGAGATGCGGCGACGACCAGGAGCGCCGCCGGGATGAAGCCCCGGCGGATGCGGAAAAGACTTTTCAACATGGTCTCCTTGAGACTTGCCACAACGTCAGTAGCGAACCGTCAGACGAAAATGCACCGCGCCGTTATCCTTCGGCGTGTTGGCCGTCTGCTCGACGCGCCAGCCATATCCGACGTCCAGCGACGCGTGGGGCGCCAGATCGTACGAGATACCGACGCCGACGCCCGCGAGCTTCACTTTCTGCATATCAACCGCGGTCGGCGACTGGTTGCGACCGAACGCTGCGTCGTAGAACGCATAGAAGCGTAGTTGGTCGTTGAAGCCGCCGGCGCCTTGCAGAAGGCTGAGCGCCGGCGTGTAAATCGTCGTGTTGGAGACGATGCCGGAGTCCGCGCGCTGCTTGCCGAAGGTGAAGCCGCGCACCGAGCCGACGCCGCCAAGAAGCAGCGTTTCCGACGGCAGGAGCGTCTGATCGGACGCCTGCCCCGTGAGCGTTTGAACGAGACGCCAACCGCTGCTGAAATCATAACGATGGTCAATGGTGGCGCGGGCGTAAACATAATTTGATTTCGCGCCGGCCCGCAGCGCATTGAACGCTGTGTCGTTATTTCCGCTGCCCAGATCACCCGGCGAGAAATAGGCGTTGGCGTCGAACCGCGTGACGCCCCATCCGGAAATCAGCTCGCCGGAGTAGCCGACAACGCCATGGATGGCGACAGCCTTCGTGTCGGTGACGTTGTTGCCGCCAAAATCGAGGTTGTTGTTGCTCGCCTTGTACTCGGCGCCGAAGCGGAGGTCATGGGACAGGCGTCCCCAATGGCGCAGCGGCGCCGTCAGATACGCGCCCGCAACATCGCTCACACCCTTCTGGATCAGCGGATTGGGCAGATTGCTCGTTGAATCCGAACGACCATAGGTGAGCAGCAGGTGATAGCGGGACATCAGCGGGAGGTTCAGCGACACCACATGAGAGCGCAGGCTCTCCAGATCCTCGCCCATGGTGAACTGGTAGCCGAACACCTCGTCAAGCCCGAGGGTGTTGTGCAGCATGAAGCCGGCGAACGGACGCCAGACGCCGAGCGGGCCCCTGTCGCCCTTGGTTTCGACGCCGCCGTAGACGATCCACGGCTTCTGCTGGTTCACATTGAAGACGACCTCCGTCTCGCCAAAGCGCTTGCCCGGCTGATAGAGCGCGCTGACCGCGCGGAACGGATTGCGGTTGAGATATCGCAGCGTGTCGAGCACCGCGCCCTCATCGACCGGTTCATCGACGGCGAGCGTCGCCTCCCGCGCGAAAAACGGAACATCCTCCGCGCGGGCGCCCTCGATACGCACAGCGGAGAGGCGACCGACGACCACAAGGATCTGCAGCGTGCCGTTCGTGACATCCTGCTCAGGCGCCACCACGTTGACCACGGGACGGTTTTCAGCGCGGAACGCAAGCACAAGATCGCGTGTGAGCTGATCGAGGTCGCCGAACGTCAGGGGCTTGCCAAGATAAGCCTCTGCGACCGCCGTCACCCGGGCGGGAAAGACTTCGGGATCGCCCGAGACGCCCTCCACGCTCGCGCCCCGCTTGCGAACCATTGTCGGCTTGTCGACGAGCGCCACGCCGCGCAGGTTCTTGATGACGACCTGCTGCTTTTGCGCTTCCGGGCGCGTCGCCGTGCTGTCGGTCGAAACAGGCGCGGGCGTCGAAGAGGCGTTGCTCAACGGCGGCGCATAGCGCGTCAGCCACTGCTCGCTCATGGCGGCGGCGGGAGCGTTCGCGGCGATAACGGCGACCGCAGTCAGCAGGTAAAGCGATTTTTTCATGATCTGCTCACTTGAAAAAATTCAGGAAAATGCGCCGTACGGCCTATCGGGGACTAATCCTCGCAACCAGGTTGGCGCCAGATGAAGAGAAGCTCAGGACGCGCTCGCCCGAAACGCGCACCGCCTGCAGCGGAATCGGGCGCGGCGTCGCGGGCGCATGGACGTCCGGTGAGCCGAAGGTCACTGGAGCTGCGAGCGGCGCCGGAGCTGCGGTGCGGATCACGATTGTTTCACCGACGCGGGGCTCGCCAGCGATGATGGGAGCCGCCGCCGGCGGAAGATCCGCGCGAGGCCCGGGCTGGCCGCCTCCGGTCAGCATGCGCGCCGGGATGAACGCATTGCCGGATTCAGCTCTTCCCGCCGGCGCCTGCGCACCGCAACCTTCGCCATCATCCCCGCCCGATAGCGGGCCGGACCAGGCAAGCGCATTCCGCGGCCTTGCCGCGACTGCGGCGCCGATGTTGACCCCGCCCCCGCGCACATTGATACACGAGCCGCCGGGCCGGTCGATGCGGTGGGTGTAATCCCACGGGCCTGCGATGTAGACGGGACCAACGTCTTCCCCGCCGAAGTAGAAGGCGAAGTTGCCTGGGCCGGTGTCCACATAGCGCGCGGCTGCCGACATGGTCGTGAACCCGTTTTCATGGGTCACGGCGCCCTGGACAATGTCTGTGCTGTCGGACCGCGCCGGGATCGCATCGGTCTTCGAGGCCGAGTCGTTGAATTGCGTGACAGGGATCTTGTCGCCCGCGACAATCGTCAGGTTCCGCCGCGAGGGCATGAAGAACCGCAGCTCGCCGCCATTCTCTCCGTACCCGGAGTTGATGTTGGCGCCAGCGAACAGCATCAGATCCTTCTCGGTGGTCGCGTCCTCCGGCGAAGGCGTGTTCTGGCCGGCGCCGATGGTGGTCAGGCCGGCGATACGGTTGCGCGTCGCGCCGGCGCCCATCACCGCGTTGTTCTTCGACACGCTCGCCGCCGCGAAGTCGTAAGGCCCGTGGCCCATGTTCGCGGTCTTGGCGTGCAGGTGCGCGCCGACCTCGACCCAGATGTCGCCCGAGGCGGTCTGAACCTCGTTGAGCGCGGCGCCCTCCACCGGCGCGAACTTATGGCCGATGCGGACTTCGCCGCCCGCCGTGCCGTCGAGCAACGCGTTGTTCGTGCCCAGCGCGCCGGGAGCCGGCGCCTGGCCTACGACGGTCGGGGTGGCGTTGAGGCCCACCTTCACAGTGATGTCGCCGCCGATCTTCTGGGGCGTCACCACGCGGCCGCCGGTGACCTGCCATTCGTTCGACGGCGGGCTGTAATGGCCGATCTGCGCCGTCCCGCTGTCCGTCACCATGCCGAGGCTGTTGCCAGCCGTCACCGCGATGTCGCTGTCGATCGACTGCGCCACCGTGCTCGGATCGGCTGACGACGTTTTCACCGCGTCCGTCTTGCTGAGCGCGCCCGTCTCCACAATCGTGTGGCCAATGCGCGCCACACCGCCGTCCCCCTCGCGAACTTCAATGTTGCGCAGCGACGCCACGGTGATGGCGTCGACGATGTTCTGCGATGTGACGAAGACGCCGGTCGGCTGATAGGCGGCAGGGTTGTGGCTGACCTTGCTGGTGGAGGAATGCCCCACCTGCGCCGCGCCCGCCTTCGAGGGCGTCAGCACCCGAATGTCGCCGTTGACGGGCGTCGTCACGATGCTGCTCTGCTGAGGAAGCGCGGCGACCGTCGTCAGGCCGATATTGCCGCCGAGCGTCTGGTTTGAGCTGACGCGCCCGCCGCCGTGGGTATCGACGACGACGCTCGCGGTGTTGCCGAGGCGCACGCCTTCCGGCAGTCCGTTGAGGGACTGGACCAGAATCTCGCCCGAGGACACCGACAGGTTCGCCTGAACGGTCTGCCTGGCGACCACGTTGAAGCCCGGGGCCGCGACCAGCGGATAATCCTCCGGGGTGAGGCCCAGACGCCGGTCGGCGGAGCGCGCCGTCTGCACGCCACTGTGGCCGATGTGATTAAGGCCCGTCGCGGTCGCGTCGGTCTGCTGCGTGAAGCTGCGCGAGGACTGCAGCGTGATCGCGCCGCTGACGTTCTGCGTCGCGGTGGTGATCCCGCCATCCTGCGGCGTTTCTCCAGCCGTTTCGCCGGAGTCGGCAGTCTGGACGACCGCGTGCCCCAAGTGAACGGTGGCGGAGCCCAGTCCGTTGTTCTCGACCACGAGATCCTCAAGACCGGAGGTCAGGAAATCGCCCGCCACCGTCTGCGTCGCCGTGACGTTGGAGCCGTCGTCCACCGGATGGCCAGACCGCGAGGTCTGCGTGACCCGCGCGCCGATCTCGACCGACTTGGCGCCCTCGCCGACCGACCGGATGATCAGGTCGGCGCGGTTGCTGGACCCGTTGAGATCGAGGTTGATGTTGAACGCCGAGGTCACCGTTTGCGCCGTGGTGATCGCGCCGCCCCGGTTGTTGTCGGGGCCGCCCTTGCCAGCGATCATCTCGTCGGAGCCGGACGCATTCGTGACGTCAGCCGTAATCCCGATGTGCAGGCGCGACGCTCCCTTCCCACCGTCCGCCATGAGCAGACCGTCGGCCGCGCCCGTCGGCGACGAGGAGATCTCGTTGGCGCGGATGTGCGCGGTCCCGGTGGCCGTCTGCGTCGCGTCGATGGCGCCGCCGCGTCCGAGCAAATCCTCGATGTCGGCCTTGCCGGCCGTGTTGGTCATGGCGACCGTGTGCAGCAGGTGCACCACGGACGCGCCGTCGCCGCTGGTGGGGTTGACCACCACGCGGTTGGCGATGAGCGACACATCGCCCGTCGTCGTCTGGCTGACCTTGATGGAGCCGCCGTCGCCGGCCACGCCGCCATCGAGCGGCCCGCCCGTCGTCAAGCCAGCGCCGACACCGGTGGCGTTCGTCATCTTGTGGCGATGGCCGAGTTCCACGAAGGACCGGGCGCCGTCGCCGTTCTCCGCCTGCACGGCCACCACGCCGCCGGCCAGATACTTGCCGCCCTCTGTCGCCGGAACGCCAGCGCGCGCCGTGATATTGCCGGACACGGCCGCGTCGCCCCGGTAGACAATAGAACCGCCATCCGCCGCGTCGGCGATGCCGTTCGCGTTGCCGCCGGCGATGACCGTCGTATTGCCCAGCGCGAGAGCGGTCTTCGCCGCCGTCACTGCCGCCCGTACGCCGGCGATTGTCGTTGCGGCGCGCGCGTCGGCCAGCGCCTTGGTGGCGTCGGCCAGCGCCTTCGACAGGTTCGTGCGCTGCGTGGCCGAATAATGCTCCGCGTAGCGGTTGGCGATGGTGAGCGCCGCGACCACGTTCTCAAGATCGTGGATCACAACGGCCGAGTCGCGCGTGGTCGCCTGTCCGGCGCCCGAAGCGGGCAAGGCGAGGAAGTCGGCGAGCGCCGTGTCGAGCGCCGCGAACGCTGCGGCGCCATAGCCCGACCGCCCGGTGATGATTGCATATTCGACCGTGTGGCCGACGAGGACCTGCGCATCCGCGCCCAGGGCCGAGGTCGTCTTCACCGTCACGGTCCTGGCCGCCAGCGCCTGAATGAGGATGTCGCCGGAGACAGCCCCGCGCGTGATGTCAGCGCCGCCGCCTTCGCCGGGCGAGCGCGGTCCGCTCGGGCCGCCGGTGACGCCGCCCTGCCCGGTCAACGCCGTGACGAAGCGCTGATGGCCCACGGTGGTCGTCGTCTTGCCCGTGTTGCCGTTGGCGAGAACGTCCACATCGCCACGGCGCGACTGCAGCGTGATGTTCGCCGTCACCGCGCCCGCGTTGATGATGACGTTGCCGCCGTCAGCATCCTGCACGTGGTTGGCGTGGATCCCAATGGTGAAGTCCGGCGCGCCGTTGGCGACGTCGATGTCCTCGACGTCCTTCACGTCGGCGCCGGCGCCCGCGACCACTGTCCCCGTGCGCGTCCCGTAAACGGTGTCGGCGACGATCTGCTTGTGGCCAATCACGGTCGTGGCGCGACCGGAGGCCAAAGCTGTGACGGAGTTCACAAGCAGCTTGCCGTCAGCGTCCAGCATGATCGCATCGCTGATCGGACCCTGGGTGATGGAGACCGAACCGCCGTTGCCCTCGCGCACGCCGTAGAGGCTGGCGCGGGCGTCGGGACCGACCGTGTACGGAACCGCGTCGCCGGCCTTCACCGAGTCGATGACCAGCGCATGGCCGATGCTGGCCAGCGTTTCGCCGCTTGCCTGGGTGGCTGTGCTGAGCACCGTGATGGATGTCCCGCTCGGGCTCGGCCCTTCGGCGGTGAGCGTGATGGCGCCCGCCGCGCCATCTTGCGTGATGACCACGGCGCCGCCATTGCCGAGCTTGCCCTGGGACAGGGCGTTCCGGTCGCCGCCGCCGTCGCCAGCGCGCGCCACCGGCTGGGTGCGGAAGCCGGGATCGTCGCTGCCCACCGTCGCGCGATGGCCGATCAGCGAGCGCTGCCAGCCCGCCGTTTCCGTGCCGGACGCCTTCACCACGATGTCGCCGTAGGTCGCAAGCACGCTTGACCCGGCCGTGAGCGAGATCGCGCCCGAGACGAGCTGCTGGACGATCCGCACCTCGCCGCCGTCGCCGCCGATGCCCTCGGCGTTGGTCCCGCCCCGAACGTCCTGGCCCTTGCCGCCGGAGGCGTTCGACACCTCGGACTCGTGGCCGATGTGCGCGATTTGCGTGCCGCCGTTGAGAACGCCGGCGGTATTGACAAGAATCCCCCGCGCAGCGTCCGCCGTGTTGGCCGAGTTGGCGACCACCGAGACGTCGCCCGTGATCGCGCCTTGCGTCACGTAGGCGCCGCCGCCGTGGCCCGACGCCATGGACAGCGCGACGAGCGTGTTCTTCTCGTTGTCGCTGACCTTCGGAACGCTGTTGTCCGTTCCGGCGATCGCGTCGTTGTCGCGCGCCAGCGGATAGGCGTTCGGCGTTCCCGCAACAAAGGCGGCGGGGCCGGCGAGAATGCGCGAAACGAAGCCGCCCGGCAGGCGCGACGCTGCGGGCCCGGCGGAGCCGTCATACACAGCAGCCAGCTTGTAGTAGCGAAGGACCGGCGCCACGAGTTCCTTCTCGAGATCCGAGAGGTTCGAGAAGTCCTGACCGAGATCGACGAAACGCCGCAGGGCGGTCAGCATCGCCGCATCGTTGAAGCTTGCGGACAGGCCGCCGAACCCGCCAGCGCCAGCGAGAACCGAATTGGCGATGGCGTGGTGGCCTACGCCAGCCACGACCGTCGGCGACGAAACCTTGGGGTTCAGCGCTTCGATCAGCACGCTGTTCTCAGCCGTGATCGAAATGTTGCCGGTGATCGCAGCGGACGTGATCGTCGCCGCGCCGCCGAACCCGCCCTGCGCGGAGAGCGTGGCGCTGTACATGGGCCCGGGGGGCGGCATCGCCGCGTTCCCGCCCGCGCCGCCAAACGCATCGCCCATGGTGCGGTGGCCCACCCGCGCCGTGGCGCGATGGTCGGCGCTGTCGGTCGCATCCTGATCGGAAGCAAGGATGCGGATGTTCTTGTCGAGCGCGCCGCCGGTCTTGTTGGCCTCGCCCGCGACCACGTTGGTGAGCGTGAGGTCGCCGCTGATCGCGCCGAACACAACCTTGCCCGCGCCGCCGTCGCCGCCGTCGCCGCTGGTGACCGTCGCTGCGAGCGTGCTCGAGATGGACGAGCCGCCGGCCCCGCCCCTCGCCGATGCGTTGTGGTTGTGGCCGACAATAGCGAGGTTGCCGAACAGCGAGGAGCCCGTGTTCGCCCCATCGCCAACAAGCGACGAGATCAAGATCCCATCCTTGCCGCCGCCCGAAAGGTCATGCGCCGTCAGGGTCACCGCGCCGCTGGTGTCGCCGATCTCGACAGTCCCCCAGCCGCCCGCGCCGCCGTCGCGCACGGTGCCGAACATGATCGGATTGCGATCCTTGAGCGCGGTTGAGCCCGCCGCGCCGGGAACGTCGAAGCCTTCATGGAACGCGGGATCCGCAGTCAGCGTCAGGCCGCCCTTCGCATCGCGCTGTCCGCTCGCGCCGCCGGAGCTGCCGATCGCCTGCACCCAGGCGCCATGGCCTGCGGCCGCGAGCAGGTAGTTGTTGGCGCCTGAGTTCACCGTGTTGTCGGACGACTTGATGACGATGGCGTCATCGCCGTTCTTGGCCGGGCCGGCGTCAATGACGATCGCGCCCGCGAAGCCGGCAAGCTTGATGGAGGCGAGGCCGCCGGCGCCGCCGTTCGCCTGCTGATTGAATTGCTCGGTGATCTCGGATTGGCCGGTCCCCGCGCCGCCAGAGCCGCCGTTGGCGTTCGCCCAGGCGTAGTGGCCCGCCTGCGCGCGCACCTTCTGCGCGCCGCCTTCCAATGTGGCCGCCTCGATGCGCACGCCGTTGCCAAAGGCCGCGTCAGCGTAGGTGAACGCATCCAGCGTGATGTCGCCACTCACCGCCGCCGTCTGGATGACCGCCGAACCGCCAGCGCCGCCATTCGCCTGATACTGGCCATCGTCGCCCGCGCCGCCGTTGCCGCCCGTGGCGTCAAGAAGGCCGCCGTGGCCGACGTTGGCGAACGTGATGTCGTCATCGTCGCCAATCGTCGTCGACCCGCGCTTGATCGCCTCGATCACGAGGGCGAAATCACCGCCCGCCTCGGCGCTGCCGGCGCGAACAGTGATGGCACCCTTGACCTCGCCAATCTGGATCAGCGCATTGCCGCCGCGCCCGCCGTTGGCGGACTCGGTGATCAGGCTGCCGTTCCCGGAGTCGGATGCGCCCGACCCGCCGCCGTTCGCCGCTTTCGCGAACGACTGGCCGCCGTGGCCGATGGCGGCGATGGAGCGGTTGCCGGTCGTCACGTCGTCGGTGAAGGAGCTGACCTTGACGCCGCGCGTTTTCGGCGCGTCGAGGTTGATCGCGATGTCGCCCGCCACGCCGCCGGAAATGACCGTGGCGTCGCCGCCGCGCCCGCCATTGCCGTTCACCGCGTTGATCCCGGCGCCGCCGCCGTTCGCGCCGCCTTGGGCGCTGGCGTGCAGGGCCCCAGCGAGCTTCGCATTGTAGCTCGCGTCCGTGGCGGCGTAGAGATAATCGGTCACGCCGATGCGCGCGCTCGCCACGTTGTTCGGGCCTTTACTGTCTGGCGTCGCCTGCATCGTCGACGAGACCAGCAGCGAGAAGTTAGCATCCGCAGCGGGCGCGCCCGTGTTCGCCTTGCCCGCGTTCAGCGAGATCATCGGCGTCGAGGCGAGGCTCGTGCGCGTGAGGCCCGTGGCGATGCGCGCGTCGCCGCCTCGCCCGCCGTTGGCGGTGGAGAAGTCGGCGTACGTCCAATCGAGCTTGTTGCCGGCCACTGTGGCGGTGCGGCCGGTCGCGTAGACGTAATCGACAAGGGCAAGCGCAGCGAGGTCGCCGTCCGGCAAGCGCACGCGGCCCGCGATCTGGTCATAGACGTTGTTGTTGTCGGCGTCGATCAGCGTTAGGGCGGATGCCTTGCTCAACACGGCGGCGACCACATCGGGGCGCCCATCGTTGTTGATGTCGACGTACTGGACGCGGGCCATATCAACGCCGTCGTTATATGCCCCGACAACCCGGCCGAAGCGGGCGACGTTGTTGGCCGCTGAGCGTAGGGCGGCGTTGGCGCCGGTGTTGGCGACCAGATTGTTGTTCGCGTCGAGAATGAACTCCGGATTGCCGTTCACGTCGAAGAACGAGGGATTGGCTGTCGAGTTGTTGATCGGCGCAGCGGTGCGCCGCGCCGCGACCGACTGGATGGTGTCCGCGACGCCGTTCTTCGCGAGGCTCACGCCGCGCGTGCCGTCGCGATTGACGATGACCTGAATATCTCCCGCAGAGTCCTGAATGCCGTCGTTGGCGCCTGATTTCGTATCGGTTCCGCTGGTCCCGCGCAGCGATCCGCCGGCGCCGCCCCTGCTGGTGAGGGCGACGATGTCGTTGAGATGTCCGATGCCCGAATGGGCGCGGCTTTCCGTGCCGGGGCCCGCTGTGGACGTCACCGCCACCTGCTCGTCCGCGTTGATCAGAATGCGGCCGATCACGAACGCTCCCGCCGGAGCGCCAGCTGAACCCGTCGGCGCGTCGCTGGCGTCGTGGCCGCCGGCGACGATGCGAATGTCGCCGCCGCGCCCGCCCGATGCGTCGTTCTGGATCGGCTGCGGCGTGGTCGCGTTGAGCGCCTGCGCGCCAAGGAGGCCCGCATCAAAGGAGGCGCGGCCAGGGCCGCCTGCAGCCCCGGCGCCGGCAAGCGCCAGAATGCGCGTGTTGTGGCCGATGTTGGCGATGACCTGATCGCCCGGGCCGTTAGCTACGCCGGGCGCGATGCTGGAATTCACCGTCAGGCTGCGCCTGTTGGGGTTCGCGCCTGTGATTGTCAGTTCAATGTTGGCGTCGCCGTCATGGACGAATCCGCCCACCGCGCCGTTGCGCTCGGTGATGGCGCCGAGTTTGATCGAGATGTCGCCGCCATTGCCGCCGCGCGCCGCGCCCGAACCGCTTTCGCCGCCGAACACGCCGAACGCGAGGAAGGCCTCGGCGGCAGCCTGGGCCTTCGCCACCGTTTCCCCGTTGGTGAGGTAGTTTCCGGACCCGCCCGCGCCGCCGTCGCCGGAAAGCGCCTGGATGCTGTCGCCGTGGCCGATGGCTGCCTCGGAAATGTTATTCGTCGATGGCGTGAGCGCGTTCGTGGTGGAGGCGTTGAGCTTGATCTCACCAACGACGGTCGCGACGATGGAGCTTTCGATCAGCCTGCGGCTCAGATCGATGTCGATATGCCCGCCGCGGCCGCCATGGGCCGTGGTGACGAACGTGTCGTTGGCGCGGGACCCCCCCGCGCCGCCATTGCCCGTCCGCGCGAAAATCTGGTCGCCATGGCCAACGCGCGAGGAAAGGGTGTTGCTGCGCGCAGGCGCCTGCCCGGCCGTCGCGGACGAGGTGATCTCGAGCGCCGGGGTCGCGGTGAGATCCCTGGCCTGCAGCGTGATCTGGCCGCGCAGGCCCCACGCGAGATCATCCGCCGCGCCGTTGATCCCATAGTCGCGGCCGGGCGTCTGCTGCTCAATGCGGATATCGCCGCCGCGCCCGCCGTTGGCGCCCGTGCCGCCGGCGCCGCCGTCGCCGGTCGCCAGCGCGATCACCGCGCCGTGGCCGATGCGGGCGAGCAGCGCGTTCTCCGCCGTCTCGGCCAATCCAGCCGTCGCGGACGTCGAGAACTTGATGTTGTTCTGAGAGGCGATGGTGATCGTGGTGTCGTAGCCGTCGTCACCGGTCAGGTTGGTCGAAGACGTCGGATAAGCGCCGTCCCACACCGTGCCGCGCTTGAAGAGGATGTCGCCGCCCCGCGCGCCGGAGAAGGCGCTGACGCCAGTTTCGCCGATGCCCGTGCCGCCCTTGCCCGTGGTGAGGAACGCCTCGTTGCCCGAGCCGATCGCGGCGCCAACGATATTGCCCGAGACCAAACCCTTGCCAGCGGTCGCCGACACGTTGGCCGTCACGTCGTCGTTGTTGTTGGTCTCGACGCGGATGGTCGAATACAGGACGTTCGCTTCCGTGAAGGTGATGTCGCCGCCGCGCACGGGCCCTGTCATCAGCGCGTTCTGGGTAGCCGCAGCGCCGTTGGCGCCATTGGCCGTCTCGAGTTGGATAAACCCGCCGTGACCGATGCGCGACAGGGCGAAGTTGTCCACAACCTCAACATCGCCAGCCGTGATGATGGACGAGAGCGTCACGCCCTTGCCCGTTCCAGCGTTAGTGCTCACAAGCACGTTGCCGGAGAGGTCGCCTTCCGTCAGCACGACGCTTGATTGCTGGGTCGTGGTTGCGGCTGTCGTAGAGGCCACCAACGTCGTGTTGGCGACGATGAGCGCGTCGAGCTTGGCGCGGACCTGCGCCCGCGCTTCGGTCGACAGGCTCGAGAGGTCAACAGCGAGCGCCTGTGCAAGCGTCTTGTCGTCCACCAGCGGATCAACGCCATCGACAATCACAGATGTGTCTGTCGACGCGAGGTTGATCAGCTGGCCCGCCTGCAGGCGCACATAGTTGCCGTTGCCGATGGAGGCGCGCTGGATGTTGGCGACCCCGTTCAACGGCGACGCAAGAATGGAGTTGAGCAAGATCTCGTCGGCCCGGATGGCGATGTCCGGACGCGTCGTCAGATTGCCGTTGATATCCGCGTAGGAGCGGATTGCCCCCGTGTCGACGCTGAAATTGCCGCCGGCGCTGGTTGTGTTGATGAGGCGCGCCTGCGTCCCATGGCCGATCTGCGAGAAGACCTCGCGGCCATCGTCCTCTTCGCCCGGCGAAATCGCGGAGCCGAGTTGGACCTTCTCGAGACGGGTCGCGGGCCTGACCTTGGCGCCCTCGTGGAATCCGACAGTGATCGCGCCGGCGATGTCGCCAGTGACGAGCGTTCCCGCGCCGCTAAGCACGGCGTGGGAGCCGTGGCCGATACGGGCGAGGAACACGTCCGCGACGGCGTTTTCCGCGACGCGCTCAGCCGGCGAAACCGCACCGTTCAGCGTCACGGACTTCAGCGCGTCGACAAAAATATCGCCGGAGATCTGGCCGAGTGAGACGGACAACGCCTGCGAGGCGAAGAAGCTGCCGTGGCCGATCTTTGCGAAGGCGCTCTCCACGCCCTGCGTGTCGAGCGAAACCGAGCCGCCCGTCGACACGACGTGGATGTCCGAGCTCAGGATCGCCGCAGTGCCGCCTGTCGTCAGGCCGCCATGGCCGATCTGCGCGAAAGAGCCTTCGCCCGAGCCGCCAAGCAGCGCGATATCGCCGCCAGCGAACACCTCGATCGTGCCGTTCTCCGCACGGAGCGAGGGCGCTGCGTAGTCCGCGCCAGTGTTATTGCCGCGCGCGCTCGTCTGTCGATAGCCAATCTGGACGCCCGAGTTCTCCGCGCCGCCGATGATCGAGACCTTGCCCACGCCTGCGGAATCCGGACGCGCGTTGAACTTCTTGTCGCCCGCGACAAGGCGCGTGACGCCGAACTCCGAGCCGATGCGGATCGCGCCGGCGCCGTTGACTGTGCCGATCTGGATGTTGCGCCCCGCGAGAAGCTCGACGCCGCCCGCATCCGTCAGCACGAACGTATTGACCCCGTCGCCCGTCTGCGTGTTCGAGATGGTCACGTTGTTCTGGACAACAATGTCGTTGCCCGCTTGCAGCGACAGCATCGTCGCGCCGTTCCAGACGATGGAAACGCCGCTCTTGACGGTGATGTTCTCGGCGCCGCCGCCCGTCGCGGCGGACGTGGCGATGGTCAGGTTGCCGAGACCAAGCTGCGCAACGATGTAGTCGTCGTTGAACGTGTTCACATTGACGGCAGAGTTATCGCCATCCTGAATGGTGATGCTGCCGGGATCGATGAGGAACGTGCCGGCGGCGCCAAGCGGCGCGCGCAGGTCCGCATGGCCGGACACCAGAACGCTTTCCTTGCCGGAAACCTCCGCAAAGCCGCCGTTGCCGCCCTTGTCGCCGCCCCGGGCCGAGATCGCCCCGTGGAAAGTGGTGGAGCCGTCGGCCCAGATGGAAACCTTGCCACCGTCGCCCTTTTCCTTCGCGTCAGCGACGATCTGCGCGCCGGCCGCGACGGTCACGTCGTCCGCGTTGAGAATCGTCGCGTCCTTGCCCCGGAAGCCGCCGCCGATAGCGATGACGCCGCCGCCATTGGGGCCCGAGGCGGCAATGCGCGCGGTCGAGCCGAGCTTGATGGCCTCAGCCTCGATCACGACTGAGCCGCCTGCGCCTCTCTCGGCCGAAACGTCAACCGTCCCGGAGATATCGACCACATTCTGCTGAGCGCTGGCGCGCCGGGCCGGAGCCGCCGCCGGGCGCGTCGCCGTGGCGACTCTCACCTTGCCGCCGGAGCCGTCCGCGTTGCGCGCAGCCACCGTACCCGACGACGCGACGTCGCCTGCATTCGCGGTGAGGAAGACGCGGCCATCGCGGGTCTGCACACCGGTCGCGCGCACAACGCCGGTGTTGTTCACAGCCAGCGCGTAGTGATTGCCGCCGGCCGCGCGCAGCTCCGCCGTCACCGCGGCGATGTCTCCAGCGTTCTTTACACTGCCGGGCCCCATGCGCACCGCGATGCGCCCGTCCCCGGTGTCTGTGGAGCGAACCAGAACCTCGGAGCCGCCGGCGAGACCGACAGTCCCGCCCGGAGCGCTGATCGACCCCGCGTTCTCAACGTGCCGCGCAATCAGGAACACGTCCCCGCCGCCAGTGGCGCGGATCGTTCCCTGGTTGACGACCGCGGCCGCGGACGCGCCGCTGAAGGTCATGTCCCGCCCTGCGAGGAACTCCGTGTCCCGCACCGAATGGGTGGAGAGCACAAGCCCCGCCGTGTCGATGACCCCGGTCGGGCCAACGACAATGCCGTTCGGGTTGATGAGGAACAGCCGCCCGTTCGACGTCAGCGAACCATAAATCGCGCTCGGGTCCGCGCCCGTCACGCGGTTCAGCGTCGCCCCGCCGGCCGGCGTCTGGAAACGCGCGCTCTCCCCCGCGGCGATGGAGAAGCCCTGCCAGTTGATGATCGCGTTCTGCGTGCTTTGCGTGACGGTCAGGGATTGCGGCCCCGGGGTCGCAATGACCGCCGCCCCGCTGACCACCGTACCACCCTGCGGCCCGGCGGAAACGGCGCTCGTGAACGCAACGACGGACATGGAGGCGAGCAGGCTGGCGCGAAACGGCATGTCAATGACCCTGAGCGTTATCGATTCATCTGAAAAACCACGCCGCACGATATGGCCACGCTCATGTCATGTAAAGTATTTTGGCACAACGCCGACCCATTTTATCAGCATTGCTGGTGAATTCGGCCTATCCTTCTGCAATAAATGGCGAATTATGAACCGGGAAAGACGCTTTCGCACTCATAAGGACATTCTATTTTTTTCATAATATTCAGATCTGAAACGTTTTTTTCGATTTCGGATGATTGAGGTGATTTTTCTACACGCGATTACAGGCTGAAAGAAGCTTTGCAATAAGATTAAAGAATATCGAGCTATTACATATCCATCCTGACCACCACTCCACCGCGGTCGCAGGTGTTGCTTTTCAGCCACGCCGCTGAAGGTTTTCGCAGGCGCTCGAGCGGAAACCGACCTGATTGCATCAGCTATTCCGCTCTAGCTTATTGTTTTTACGCATTTTCTTAAGTCCAACCGGCATCCGCTTGGACGGAAAATGCTCTCACGGGAACGGGAGCCAGCAGCGGGCGTTCGCCCTGTCAGTAACGCACGTGGGGCGTCGCCCCCGGTGGCGGGTATATGCAGGAGGCAGCCATGATGGATCGATTTACAGCGCGGGCTCTCGTCGAGGCTGGGCGCTTGTCCCTGGCGGAGTATCTCCGGCTCTTCGGCGATGAGATCCGCGCCGCGCGCGAGGCCCACCGGGCGGGGGCGGCGGAGCGGTTGCCAACCAACGCGCCCACAGCGGAGCGAAACCTCAGTCAAGCTCCACCACCTGCCCCTCGCGCAAGGTGACGCGGCGATCCATGCGTGCGGCAAGCTCGAGGTTGTGGGTGGCGACCAGAGCGGCGAGGCCGGTGACGCGAATGATGTGGGTCAGCGCGTCAAACACGTGGTCGGCCGTGCGCGGATCCAGGTTGCCTGTGGGCTCGTCCGCAAGCAGAAGCCGCGGCGAGTTGGCGATGGCGCGGGCGATGGCGACGCGCTGCTGCTCACCGCCGGAAAGCTCCGCCGGCCTGTGGGTGAGCCGGTCGCCGAGGCCAAGGTAAACGAGGACTTCGTCCGCCCGCTGATGCGCAACCTTGCGCGAGAGGCCGCGGATCATCTGCGGCAGCATCACGTTCTCGCGGGCGGAGAATTCTGGCAACAGATGATGAAACTGGTAGACGAACCCGATTTCGAGCCGCCGTAGCCGCGTGCGCTCCGCGTCGTCCAGGTTCGCGGTGGGCAGATCGCCGATGTAAATCTCGCCTTCGTCCGGGCGCTCCAGCAAACCCGCAAGGTGCAGCAGCGTCGACTTGCCCGCTCCTGACGGCGCGATCAGCGCCACGGATTCGCCCGGCCAGAGAGCAAGCTGCGCGCCGCTCAGCACGCGCAGCTCGGATTCGGCCTGGCGATAGGTCCGCCCGATATCGTGCATATGCAAAATGGGCTGGGACACGCGGGTTACTCGTAGCGAAGGGCTTCGACAGGATCGAGACGCGCGGCGCGGCGCGCGGGGAAGATCGTGGCGATGAGGGACAGCGAGAGCGTCAGCGCGACGATCATGATGACGTCGCTGGCGACCACCACGGATGGCAGCCTGCTGAGATAATAGAAGTTCGGATCAAAGAGGTTCAATCCCAGCAGCGCGTTCAACGTTTGCCGGATTGGCTCCAGGTTGTGCGCGACCACAAGCCCGAGAACAAGGCCGAAGATCGTGCCCGCGACTCCGATGGCCGAGCCTGTAATGAGAAACACGCGCAAAATGGACCCGCGCGTGGCCCCCATGGTGCGCAGGATGGCGATCGCCCTGCCCTTGTCCTTCACGAGCATGATGAGCCCGGAGATGATGTTGAGCGCGGCGACGAGCACGATCAGCGTGAGGATGAAGAACATCACCGTGCGCTCCACCTTCAGCGCCTCGAAGAACGAGCGGTTGCGCTGGCGCCAGTCGGTCATGATCATCGGCCGGCCGACAGCCGCATCCAGACGCTTGCGCATTTCGTCCATGCGTTCCGGCTCGTCAACGAACGCCTCTATCACCGTCGCCTCGTCCTCCTTGTTGAAGAACGCCTGCGCCTCCTCAAAGGGCATGTAGACGAAGATGTTGTCGAACTCGGTGACGCCGATCTGGAATATCGCGACGACGGGATAGGACTTGATGCGCGGCGCGATCCCGAACGGGGTCGCTGCGCCCCGCGCGGTGAGGATCGTCACCCGGTCGCCCACGCGCACGGACAGATTTTCTGCGAGACGCTGGCCAATGGCCACCCCCTCCGCCGTGTCCCATCCATCGAGCGTGCCAAGGCGAATGTTGTCGGCGATCCCCGGCAGTCTCTTGATGTCTTTCTCGCGCACGCCCCGCACAAGCGCGCCTGCCTGCTGGTAGGGCGAAGACACGCCGGCAGGGCTTTCCACCATGGGCAGCGCGACCTTGAGACCACGCACCTTCGAGATGCGATCGATCACCTCGTCATAATCATTCAGCGGGCGTTCGACGCCCTGCAGGAAGACGTGCCCGTTGATGCCGATGATCTTGCTCATCAGCTCGATGTGGAAGCCGTTCATCACCGACATGACAACGATCAGCGTCGCCACGCCGAGAGAGATGCCGAGGAAGGAGAAGCCGGCGATGACCGAGACAAAACCGGAGGCGCGCCGCGCGCGCAGGTAGCGCAGGGCGATAATCCACTCGAAGCGCGCGAACGGCCGCGTGCCGGTGGGCTCGTCAACGCCTCCGTAGCCTTCGGCGCCGGCGCCCTTCATGAATCCCCGCGCGCGGCGAGGCGGTTCAGCGCCTCCTCGGGCGACAGCGTTTCACGGGCGCCAGTCCGGCGATCCTTCACTTCCACCTTCCCCTCCGCGAGGCCCTTCGGTCCCACGATAAGTTGGTGCGGCAAGCCGATAAGATCCAGTGTGGCGAACTTGGCGCCCGGGCGCTCGTCGCGGTCATCGTACAGGACATCAACGCCAGCGCTGGACAGCTTCTCGTAGAGATCCTGACACGCTGCGTCCGTCGCCGCATCGCCGACCTTCAGGTTCGCGAGGCCCACATCGAAGGGCGCGACAGACCGCGGCCAGACGATGCCGGCGTCATCGTGGTTCGCCTCGATCAGCGCAGCGACAAGACGCGACGGCCCGATGCCGTAAGAGCCCATGTGAACGAACGTCTCCTTGCCGTCCGGGCCGTTCACGACAGCCCGCATGGGCTGGGAATACTTCGTGCCGAAGTAGAAAATATGGCCAACCTCGATCCCGCGCGCAGAGACACGCTCGCCTTCGGCAAGCGCCTCGAAGGCTGCCGCGTCGTGCATCTCGGAGGTGGCCGCGTAGCGGGATGTCCACTTGTCAACGACGGCGGCCATGGCGCGGGAATCGTCGAAATCGATATCGGCGGCGGGCGTGTCGAACTGCAGGAAATCCTTGTGGCAGAAGACCTCGCTCTCGCCGGTCGAGGCGAGAATGATGAACTCATGGCTCAGGTTGCCGCCGATTGGCCCCGTGTCGGCGCGCATCGGGATCGCCTTCAGGCCCATGCGCGCGAACGTGCGCAGGTAGGCAGTGAACATGCGCGCGTAGGAGTGCTCGGCGCCGGCCTGGTCGAGATCGAACGAGTACGCGTCCTTCATGAGGAACTCGCGCGAGCGCATCACGCCGAAGCGCGGGCGCACCTCGTCGCGGAACTTCCACTGGATGTGGTAGAGATTGAGCGGCAGATCCTTGTAGGAGCGCACGTAGGCGCGGAAGATCTCCGTGACCATCTCCTCGTTCGTCGGACCAAACAGCATCTCGCGTTCGTGGCGGTCCTCGATTCGCAGCATCTCCTTGCCGTAATCGTCATAGCGACCGCTCTCGCGCCACAGGTCCGCAGGCTGGATCGTGGGCATGAGCATTTCGATCGCGCCGGCGCGATTCTGCTCTTCCCGGATAATGGCGTTGATCTTGTTGAGCACCCGCAGGCCCAGCGGCAGCCAGGCGTAAATGCCGGCCGTTTCCTGCCGCAGCATTCCCGCGCGGAGCATCAGACGGTGGGAGACAATTTCGGCCTCCTTCGGCGTTTCGCGCAGAATGGGCATGAAAAACCGGGATAGACGCATGGGAGCTGACCTGAACGACGGAGTGGCGACAGCGGAATCGCGCGCGAGCGCGCGAAAGAAGCACGCTTATGCCTTCCGGGCGTGCGAAACGCAAAGCGCCGGAGCGCCCGTCGACGGCCGAGTCGCTGGCGAACGTGATTCCCGAACCGGCCAACCTTAAGCATGAAACGGCAGCTTGGCGCCGCATAGCGGAACACGATCACGCTAAAGCGGCACACGCACCTTACGGAAACGGAACGAAAAAACACTCCAGCGCCGGAAACGACAGTTTATTCGAGAACGAAGAAAGAGACGTGACAGAGGTCAAAAAGTTGGCTAGCTTTCCCATGCCTTGATCGAAAGGAGGCCGCCGCCGGAAACGGTGAGCGTTTTGTCCAAGTCGCGGGAGGAAAGTTTCGGACACCGTCGGGTCACCCGACACGCGACGTCCCGTTTGGGAAAGATCGCCGCCGGAATTTTGACGACTTTACTGAAGGGCGGGGGAACCCGCCTTTTTCTTTGCCCTTTTTCACCCGAACGCGTTTGGCCCCTTCACCGGAGCCATGAACCGTCGTTGCCTGTTACGATCCCGACCCGAATCAAGCCCACTTGACACTTCCGAGTGTCAAGTGAGTAGCACACGCCTTACAGAATGCCAAGCAGGATGCGTGCCATCCGTCCGATCAGGTAGGAGCCGGATCGTCCTGCTCCCCGCGCGCCCACCCTTCCTTGGTGGCGGCGTAGAAATCCTCGAAACGGCCTTCGCGGATTGCGCGACGCATCCCCGCCATGAGCTCCTGGTAATAGGCAAGGTTCGCCCAGGTCAGCAGCATCATGCCTAAAATTTCGCCAGATTTCACCAGATGGTGCAGGTAAGCCCGGGAGTAGTCCGTGGCGGCGGCGCACTTGGAGGCCGTGTCGAGCGGGCGCGAATCCCCCGCCCACCGGGCGTTGCGCAGGTTCACCCTGCCATATCGCGTGTAGGCGAGACCGTGGCGGCCCGCGCGCGTCGGCATGACGCAATCGAACATATCGACGCCGCGACGCACGCTTTCGAGCAAGTCGTCCGGCGAGCCCACGCCCATCAGGTAGCGCGGGGCGTCGCCGGGCAGGTGCGGAACCGTCGTCTCGATCATGTCGAGCATGACATCCTGCGGCTCGCCCACCGCCAGACCGCCCAGCGCGTAGCCCTTGAACCCCATGGCGACAAGCGCGCGGGCGCTCTGCACCCGCAGCCCGTGGTTGCCGCCGCCCTGCACGATGCCAAATAGCGCCCGCCCCGGCGCCGGGCGAAACGCTTTCTGTGAGCGCTCCGCCCACCGCAGCGACAGGCGCATGGCCCGCTCCACCTCCGCGTCGGAGGCCGGGAGCCGCACGCATTCGTCGAACTGCATCTGGATGTCGGAGCCGAGCAGCGCCTGAATCTCCATGGAGCGCTCGGGCGTCAGGACGTGCTTCGATCCATCGATGTGCGACTGGAACGTGACGCCGTTCTCATCAAGCTTGCGCAGCTTGGCCAGCGACATCACCTGAAACCCGCCGGAATCCGTGAGGATCGGATATGGCCAGTTCATGAACCGGTGCAGGCCGCCAAGCGCCGCGACCCGCTCAGCTCCGGGGCGCAGCATCAGGTGATAGACATTGCCGAGCACCACATCGGCGCCGAGCGATTTCACCTGCTCCGGGTACATCGCCTTGACGGTGGCGGCGGTTCCCACCGGCATGAACGCCGGCGTGCGGATCGCGCCCCGCGGCATGGAGATCATGCCCGTGCGCGCGGCGCCGTCCGTGTTCTGCACCGTGAAGGTGAATTCGTCGCTGGTTATCGCGCTCATGGAGCCATCCGTTTCGCAGACGCAGCCAGGGAGAGCAGGCACGCGTCGCCGTAGGAGTAGAACCTGTATCCCCCCATGATCGCGTGGGCGTAGGCCTCGCGCATCACATCGAGCCCGCTGAACGCGGACACCAGCATGAAAAGGGTCGATTTGGGCAAATGGAAGTTCGTCAGCAGGACGTCGACGCCGCGGAAGCGATAGCCCGGCGTAATGAAGATCGACGTGTCGCTGGCGATGGGATGGATCACGCCATGCTCGTCCGCCGCGGTCTCAAGGATGCGCAGGCTCGTGGTGCCGGTGGCGATGATCCGCCCGCCCCTCGCCCGCGCCGCGTTGAGCGCCGCCGCAGTCTCGGGGGTGATCACGCCGAACTCCGCGTGCATCTTATGATCGGCGGTGTCCTGCGCCTTCACGGGCAGGAACGTCCCCGCCCCCACGTGCAGCGTCACCGTGCGGAAACTCGCGCCCATGGCCTGAATGCGCGCGACGAGATCAGGCGTGTAGTGCAGGCCCGCTGTGGGCGCCGCCACCGCGCCGGGCTTTTCTGCAAACAGCGTCTGGTAGTCGTCGGCGTCCTTTTCATCCTCCCCGCGCTTGGAGGCGATGTAGGGGGGCAGCGGCATCCGGCCGAACGCGGCGATAGCGTCGTCCAGCGCGGGGCCAGCGAGCGAGAAGGCGAGCACAACCTCGCCCTCCTCCCCCTTCTCGATCACCTCCGCGTCGAGAGAGCCGAGAGAACCGGCGGCGCTTTCGGACGCCTCTGCGAAGCGGATGCGCTCGCCGAGCTTTAACTTCTTGGCCGGACGCACGAACGCCCGCCAGCGATCGTCGCCCTCGCGCTTGTGCAGCGTCGCCTCAATGCGCGCGACCGCGTCGCCGCGCGCGCGCGTTCCCGCAAGCCGCGCGGGAATCACACGGGTGTCGTTGACCACCACAATATCGTTGGGGCCGAGCAGGTCTGGCAGATCGCGCACCACGCGATCGCTCAGCGTCGGAACGCCCTCGGGATTGACCATGAGCAGGCGGGCGCTGTCGCGCGGCTCCGCCGGGCGCAACGCGATGCGGTCTTCGGGCAATTCAAAGTCGAAGAGCGAGACGAGCATGGAACCGATTTCTCATGATCTCAGCAAAAATCCGCCCGGAGGGAACCGGGCGGACGCAAAAGCCTTACGACGAAAATCAGCTCAGCGTGGCGGAGACGATCTTGTCGGGATTCTGCACGGGCTCGCCGCGCTTGATCTTGTCGACGTTCTCCATGCCCGACGTCACCTCGCCCCACACCGTGTACTGACGGTCGAGGAAGCGGGCGTCGGCGAAGCAGATGAAGAACTGCGAGTTCGCTGAATCAGGGTTCGCAGCGCGGGCCATGGAGAGCGTCCCGCGCACGTGCGGCGCCGCGTTGAACTCCTGCTTCAGGTTCGGATACTTCGACCCGCCCGTGCCCGTGCCATGCGGGCAGCCGGTCTGCGCCATGAAACCTTCGATCACGCGATGGAAGACGATGCCGTCGTAAAAGCCCTCGCTGACGAGGCGCTTGATGTGCGCCACATGGTTCGGCGCGAGATCCGGACGCATCCGGATGACAACCGGGCCCTGCGTGGTCTCCAGCGTCAGCGTGTTGCCTTGATCGGACATAAGAACTCCTTCGTGATATCGGCCGCTCAAGGCCGGTCGCCGTCCCCGGCGACGAGCCGGATCGTGAACGGTCGCCCGGCAATAGCCGACCCGAGGTCCGGGGTAAACTGCAGAGGGAGGCAGTGTTCGAGCGCGCGATCGACCGACGCCCGAATGGCCGCCCTGTCGGCGCCGGGGACTGGCTTGATATAGGTCACCTGCACCCCGCCGAGCAGGCGCCCGTGCCGGTCAAACGCCACGCGCACCGTAGCTTCGCTGCCCGAGGCGGGCGGGCTCCAGCAAGCCGCCAGCCGTTCGCCCACATCGCGGCCGCGGCGCAACGGACCCGCCACGGTCGGATGAGCCGAGCGGGGAACCGTCATGGTGAAGCCTTGCGGCAGTAACGGACTGCTCCGGGGGCCGGTCAGTTCCGGGTACGGCGGCGGTACGGGAACGGACCGGTCGGGCAAGGGCGCTGGCCGCAGCGGCGGGGGATAAAGCTGGTCCAGCGGCTCCGGCCCCGGCGGCAGGCTTGGCCGCGGAAAGATGGTGTCGACGTAGGGCGCGATCTGCCCCGGCGTGACGGGCTGCTGGGCGTGAGCGCCCGCCACGCTGGCGAGCGCCCCAAGCCAGAGGCCCGTCACGCGGGCGATCATTTGACGTCTGCAGCGATACGCATGCTCACTATACGATCTGGGTTCGCGACGGTTCCATTGCGGGCCTTGTCGCCCTTCTTGATCTTGTCCACCACGTCCATGCCGGAGACGACCTCGCCAAACACCGTGTACTGGCGATTGAGGAAGCTCGCCTCATCGAAGCAGATGAAGAACTGCGAGTTGGCGGAGTTGGGATCCTGCGCGCGGGCCATGCCAAGCGTGCCGCGCCGAAACGGCTCAGCCGAAAACTCGGCGGGAATGTTCGGCAGGTCCGAACGCCCCGTCCCCGTGCCGGTGGGATCGCCGGTCTGGGCCATGAAGCCATCGATCACGCGATGGAACACGATGCCGTCGTAAAAGCCGCGACGCACCAGCGTCTTGATCTGGGCCACATGGCGCGGCGCAAGATCGGGGCGCAGGCGAATCACGATCCGGCCGTCCTTGGTATCGAGGAAGACGGTGTTCTCCGGATCCGGCTTTTGCTGGGCGTAACCAGCGCCAGGAACAGCAAGAGCAACGGCGGCGGCTGCGACTGCGAACGTGCGACGATCCATGTTCATTCAGAAAATCTCCAGAAAACGACGCGGGACTGGCGGCCCCACGCCCGGGGATCAGGCGGCGTCGGCGACCGCTCCGAACCGGTTCTCGCCATCAGTGCCACGGGTGACGAGAAATACAAGAAGCACCACGAAGCCCACCAGCGGGACCAGCGAGATCAGGAACCACCGTACCGAACGATCTGTATCGTGCAGGCGGCGCACGGTGACAGCAATCCCGGGCAGGATCAGTCCCAGAATCACCAGCGGCTGCAGGAAGCCGACGAAGATGTCGAGAAGGCCTGCGGCGACCACCGCGAGAGCCTGAAACAGCACAAACCACCAATACTCGGCGCGCGAGGCGCGCCCGTTGAAATCAACATACCTGGTGAGGCCGGTGCGAACGGCGGTCTGAAAATCCATTGCGAATGCTCCCGAAATCAAGGCCGCTGCGCAAACGGACACAGCGTGAGCGGGACTTTACTTCAGGAACAGCACGGGGGTAAAGCAGCGCTTCAGCCTCGCGCGAACCGCTCTCCAAGCGCCAGCGCCGCGACGGCAGGAACGAACGGGCGCACGTCGCCGCCCATATTCGCAATCTGGCGCACGAGCGTTCCCGTGACGTGGCGCACTGGCGGCGAGGCTGGCAGAAAGACGGTTTGAACATCCGGCGCCATCACCGCGTTCATGCCCGCCATCTGCATCTCGTAGTCAAAATCCGTTCCGTCGCGCAGCCCGCGCAGGAGAACGGTCGCGCCCTGCGCCCTCGCCGCCTCCACGGCCAGTCCATCGAAGGTGGCGACCTCCACCACACAGCCCGCGGCCGCGATATCGCGCGTGGCCGCAAGGATGAGCGCGGTCTTTTCCTGCGTGGAAAACAAGGGCGTCTTGCCCGGGTGCGTGCCGATCGCGACCACGATCCGCCCACAGAACGCGGCAGCGGCGCGCACCACATCGAGGTGCCCGTTGGTGATGGGATCAAAGGATCCCGGATAAAGCGCCACGGCGCGCGAGGTCGGATCGTTCATCCTGCAAATGTAGCCCGCAGCGGCATGCGTTTCAAAGCGCAGGTCCGTTAACTCGACCTTCACCATAAAACTTTATCTTGATCGCGACAATAAATGTTATGGAGTATCGCCTTGCGTTTCGCTGCCTTGCCACCCCGCCCGGTGTTCAAGCTTGCAAAATCAGGTTCGCCGACAAGCCGACCGACGTTCACCCTGGACGCCTTTATCGACCGCCCGAGGGCGGACGCGCCCAAGACCGCAAACGACCCCGTGGTGCTGGGCGTGTTCGTCTGCACGTGCCTCGCCGCGCTCGTCCCCTCTATCGCGCTGATGGCGCGCCACTACGGGCTCTGACCGCGAAGCGGCGCGCATCCTTTTCAACCGTAAAGCCAGCTGCTCGCAGCAAAGAGCAAGGGCATGTTGAAAAGGAGATTGAACGGGAAGGTCACCCCAAGGGACGCCGTCAGATAGATGCCCGGGCTGGCGCTGGGCAATGCGGCGCGGCAGGCCGCCGGCGCGTCGATGTAGGAGGCGCTGGCGCAGATCGCCGCGAATACGAAGGCGCCGCCCTGCGAAAGCCCCGCGACCCAGCCCACAAGCAGCCCGGCGAGGCCGAAGGCCACCGGCCCCAGTATCGCGAACGCGGTCATGAAGCGCCCCACCTGCGCATACTCGCGGATCTGCCGGGCGGCCGTCATCCCCATCTCGAGCAGGAACAGCATCAGGAAACCCCTGAAGAGATGCTCGTAGAACGGCGCAATCTTCGACCAGTCGGACTCAGTCGCCGTGTAGCCGATCAGCATCCCGCCCGAGAGCAGCAGGATGCCGCGTCCGCGCAGCGTATCCAGCAAAAGCCCCGAGATGCTGACTTTCCCGACACTGCTGGCTTCGCCCCAGCGGCCAATCATCAGGGAGATGATGACGGCGAACTCCATCAGCGCCACAACGGCCGTCATGTAACCTTCCGCCGGCTTATCCATCGCGCGTGCAAAGGCAATCGCAGCAAAGAACGTCACGCTCGACACCGACCCGTAGTGCGCGGCGACCGCGGCGGCGTTCGCAACATCGAAGCCCCCTGCCCGCCGCAACACCGCATATGTCGTGAGCGGGATCGCCACCGTCATGACGACCGCTGCGACAATAAGCGCGGACACCTCGCGGAATGAAACTTGCGCAAGTTCGCGCCCGCCCGTGAGCCCAATCGAAAAGAGCAAATAAATCGAAATGAGTTTCAGAACAGCCTCTGGCAGTTCAAGTTCCGAACGTATGAACCCCGCGACGGCGCCAAGCGCGAACGCCAGCACAATGGGCGAGAGCAGATTCGTCATGAGCAACTCAAGGCCAGGCACGTCGGTCCCCCTGAAGATGAAGCGGCCGGGTCTTAGCTTTCATTGAGCCATGAATAAAATTCATTGTTTGAATGGATCTGTTCTATAAAATAGAACATATGAGCCAGCTCAACCTGCGACACCTCGGTTACTTCCGCGCCGTCGCCCACGAGGGACACCTCACGCGCGCCGCCGAAAAACTCGGCCTCTCACAGTCAGCGCTTTCGGTGCAGATCCGCTCGCTTGAAAGCCGCTTGGGCCACGATCTGTTTGAGCGGGCCGGTCGGGGCCTCAAACTCACAGAGGCCGGCAGGATCGCGCTGGATCGCGCAGACGCCATTTTCGCAACCGGCGATGAGCTGATCGCCACCCTGAAAGATGCCGCCGCCGCGCGGACAATCCTGCGCGTCGGGGCGTTGTCCACCCTGTCGCGGAACTTCCAGCTCGCATTCATGCGCCCGCTGCTCGACCGCAAGGATATCCAGCTGGTTCTCAGCTCAGGCGGCGCAGCCGATCTGCTGGAGGATCTGCGGATGCTTAACCTGGACATCGTTCTGCTGGACCGGCTGCCGGCCTCGGGTTCTGGCCCCGGGCTCGTCGCCCACAACGTGGCGCGCCAGCGGGTGGAGTTGTTCGGGACGCCCCGCCGCTTGCGCGACGGAGGGACTCTCTCCCAGCTTCTCGCGCGGCATCCGCTCATTGTGCCAGGGCCTCGCAGCGGCGTGCGCGCCGAGTTCGAGGCGCTCGTCAGCCGCCTGAACCTGGAGCCGCGGATCGTGGCCGAGGCGGACGACATGGCGATGATGCGGTTGCTGGCGCGGCAGGATATCGGCCTCGCGGTCCTGCCGGCTATCGTCGTCAAGGATGAGGTGCGTACGGGAACGCTGGTGCGCGCGGCGCGCCTGCCGGGCCTTGTCGAGACGTTTTACGCGGTCACCGTGCCCCGGCGTTTCCCGAACGCGCTGATTGCTCCGTTGCTACGGGGCCGCAAGCGCGAGTTCGAGGGTTAGCCGGTCCCACACCGCGCGCGGGGGCGCAACGTCCCGCCGCGCCCTCTCGTGAACCGTGGACGACGCCTCAGGCGCCGTCGTCTCCATTGGCGGCCTCGTCGTCGCCAGTGGCCTCTTCGCCAATACGCTCGACGGAGACGACCTTCTCGTCTTCAGCGGTGCGGAACACAATGACGCCCTGCGTTCCGCGACCGGCCACGCGAATACCCTCCACCGGGCAGCGGATGAGCTGCCCGCCGTCGGTCACCAGCATCAGCTGATCGGTTTCCTCGACCGGGAACGACGCCACGAGCTTGCCGTTGCGCACGTTCACCGCCATGGCGGTGATGCCCTTGCCGCCGCGACTTGTGACCCGGTACTCGTAGCTCGACGTGCGTTTGCCGTAGCCGCGTTCCGAGATCGTCAAAATCTCCTGCTCGGACGCGGAAAGCTCCGCATACCGCTCGGACGAGATGGTGGCGTCCGTGGACACGTCTTCAGCCCCGCTCTCTTGCGGCTCCGCAGCCCCCTCCGGCATCGGCTCGCCGGACACAGCGCGGCGGGCCTTCAGGAAGGCCGCGCGTTCGTCCGCCGTCGCCTCCACGTGACGCAGGATGGCCAGCGAAATCACGCGGTCGCCATCGGCAAGGTTCACACCGCGCACTCCCATGGAGTCGCGGCCCTTGAACACGCGAACCTCATCGCGGATCTGGAAGCGGATGCACTGGCCGTTGGCGGTGGTCAGCAACACATCGTCGTTCTCGGTGCACATCTGCACATCGACAATGGACTCTCCCTCATCCAGCCGCATGGCGATCTTGCCGCTGCGGTTGACCTGAGTGAAGTCGGACAGCTTGTTGCGCCGCACGGTCCCGCGCGTCGTGCCAAACATCACGTCGAGGCCTTCCCACTGGGCCTCATCCTCAGGCAGCACGAGAATGCTGGTGATGCGCTCCCCATCCTCAAGGGTGGTGAGAATGTTCTTCAGATATTTCCCGAGCGCTTGCGGCGCCGCAAGCGGCAGACGCCACACCTTTTCCTTATAGACGTAGCCCCGTGACGTGAAGAACAGCAGCGGCTGATGCGTGCTCGCCACAAACAGCCGCGCCACAAAATCCTGCTCGCGCGTCTGCATCCCCGAGCGGCCCTTGCCGCCGCGACGCTGCGCCCGGTACGTGGAGAGCGGCACGCGCTTCACGTACCCGTTATGGGACACGGTGACGACCATATCCTCGCGGGCGATCAGATCCTCATCGTCGAGGTCCGCCTCGCTGTCGAGAATGACCGTGCGGCGGGGCGTGGCGAAGTTGGTCTTCACCTCCTCCAGCTCGCCGCGGATGATGCTGACGAGGCGCGCGCGCGAGCGCAGAATGTCGAGATAATCGGCGATCTCGGCCGCGAACTTGTTCAGGGCCTCGGAAATCTCATCGCGCCCGAGCGCAGTGAGCCGCTGCAGTCGCAGCTCAAGGATCGCGCGAGCCTGCGTTTCCGAAAGCCGGTAGGTGCCGTCGTCCTGCAGCTTGTGGCGCGGATCGTCGATCAGCGCGATCAGGGGCGCCATATCGCGGGCGGGCCAGTCGCGATTCATGAGCGCCGCGCGGGCCGTCGCCGTGTCAGGCGAGGTGCGGATGAGGTGGATGACCTCGTCGATGTTGGCCACCGCAATAGCGAGGCCCACCTGCACGTGCGCGCTGTCGCGCGCCTTGCCGAGCAGGTACTTGGTCCGGCGGGTGACAACCTCCTCGCGGAAATCGAGGAAAGCGACCAGGAAATCCTTGAGGTTCAGCGTCTCGGGACGCCCGCCGTTCAGCGCGATCATGTTCGCGCCAAACGTGGATTGAAGCTGCGTGTAACGCCACAACTGGTTCAGCACCACGTCGGCCACGGCGTCGCGCTTGATCTCGATGACGATCCGCATACCGTCGCGATCGCTCTCATCGCGCAGATCCGAGATGCCCTCGACACGCTTCTCGCGCACGAGTTCCGCAATCTTTTCAATCAGCGTCGACTTGTTGACCTGATACGGGATCTCCGTGACGATGATCGCCTCGCGATCACGGCGGACCTGTTCGATCTCCACCTTCGCGCGCATGAGGATCGAGCCACGGCCCGTCCGGTAGGCGAGACGGATGCCGCCGCGTCCGAGAATCGAGCCGCCCGTGGGAAAGTCCGGCCCGGGCACGATCTCGGTCAGTTCCTCCACGCTCATGTCGGGGCGCTCCATCAGCGCCACCGCGGCATCGACGATCTCGCCGAGATTGTGCGGCGGAATGTTCGTCGCCATGCCGACGGCGATGCCGCCGGCTCCGTTCACGAGCAGGTTCGGATACTTCGCCGGGAGAACGGAGGGCTCTTCGAATTCGCCGGAGTAGTTGGCGACGAAATCGACCGTGTCCTTGTCCAGATCGTCGAGCAGCGGCAGCGCGGACCGCGCAAGGCGCGCCTCCGTGTAGCGCTCGGCCGCCGCCCGGTCGCCGTCCACCGAGCCGAAGTTGCCCTGCCCGTCCACCAGCGGCAGACGCATGGAGAACGGCTGGGCGAGGCGCACAAGCGCGTCGTAGATCGCAAGGTTGCCGTGCGGGTGGTACTTACCCATCGTGTCGCCGGTGACACGGGCGGATTTCTTGTGCGCCTTGTCGGGCGTAAATCCGTTTTCGTACATCGTGTAAAGAATGCGCCGGTGCACGGGCTTCAGGCCGTCGCGCGCATCGGGCAAGGCGCGGCTCACGATCACGCTCATGGCGTAATCAAGATAGCTGCGCTTCATCTCGTCAACGATGGAGACCGGCCGGATTTCAGACCCGGGCTGATCCGGCGACGCGGGAGTTTTTTCGTCGGCCAAGTGGGCAAATTCCTTGGAGGAAAAACAGCTCGCGCCTGTGTATCCGATTCCCCGGCCCGACGCCAGCGCGCCGGGGGATCGCAGTCGCAGGAAAACTCATTGATTCAGAAGCATTTTCGTCCACCCACCCTCCAATGCGGAGGAGGCCGCCCTGTTGGGGGAGCGGGCGGACGACCCGCGCGCGGACTCAGAACGGAATGTCGTCGTCGATCGGCGCGCCGCCGCGCCCGCCGCCAGCCGCAGCGGGACGCCGCTCCGTGGGCGCGGACCGGCTGATGCTCCCCCCGCCCTCTCCGCCGTAAGACATGTTGTCGTCACCGCCGCGGCCGCGGCTGTCCATCAGGGTGAGTTCGCCGCGATAGCGCTGCAGCACCACTTCCGTGGTCTTGCGCTGGTTGCCTTCCTTATCGGTGAACTCACGGGTCTGGAGCTGGCCTTCCAGGTAGACCTTGGAGCCCTTCTTGAGGAACTGCTCGGCGACGCGGCCAAGATTCTCGTTGAAGATCACCACATTGTGCCACTCGGTGCGGTCGCGCCGCTCACCCGTGTTCTTGTCCTTCCACGATTCCGTGGTGGCGACGGAAAAGCTGACCACCGGCTCGCCGTTGCCCATGCGACGAACCTCGGGATCCCGCCCCAGATTGCCAATGAGAATGACCTTGTTGACGCTGCCAGACATGTCCCGATCTCCAGAAAGGCCTTGAATCTCCCGCGCACCCTACTCCGCACGCCGGGTATTGTGACCCGAAAACGCGTTGACGCGCCCCTTTTCCACACCGCTGTGCTCATGCGCGGCGAGCGCACAGGTCAACGACGGAACGCGCGCCCCGGCAGATTTGTTCTTTTTTTGTTCTTATCATGCGATCCGTGTGGTAGCAATACCCACGTTGTGACCGGTCCAGACGCGGGTCGCGGCCGTAATATCCCGGCGTGACTTCGCTTGCCCTTTCGCAGGGGTTCGGACCCAACCTCGCAGCCTGCGGCGGTTCGGACCCTGTGATTCCGCGATCCGTAGCCTTAGGTTGCAGTCAACCCTTCCGAGCGAACCCTGACACAGATGCCGTCCAAACCGAAAAAGGGCGCCGAGTCCGCCGCCACATCCCGCGCCGCCAAAGCTCGGGCCGCCAGTCCCGCGCCGCCGTCGCCCGTCGTGGACCAGCGGTCCATCGTGGTTCGCGGCGCCCGCGAGCACAACCTCAAGAACGTCGATCTCGCCATTCCGCGCGACAAGCTGGTGGTGTTCACCGGCCTGTCCGGCTCGGGCAAGTCGTCGCTGGCGTTCGATACGATCTACGCCGAGGGCCAGCGCCGCTACGTGGAATCGCTGTCGGCGTACGCGCGGCAATTCCTTGAGATGATGCAGAAGCCTGACGTCGACCAGATCGATGGCCTGTCGCCCGCCATCTCCATCGAGCAGAAGACGACGTCGAAAAACCCTCGCTCGACGGTCGGCACTGTGACCGAGATCTACGATTACATGCGCCTGCTGTGGGCGCGCGTCGGCGTGCCCTACTCACCGGCGACCGGTCTTCCCATCGAAAGCCAGACCGTCTCGCAGATGGTGGACCGCGTGCTCGCGCTGCCCGAGAAGACGCGGCTTTATTTGCTGGCGCCGGTCATCCGCGGACGCAAGGGCGAGTACCGCAAGGAAATCGCCGAATACATGAAGAAGGGTTTTCAGCGGCTCAGGATTGACGGAACCTACTACGAGATCGCCGACGCGCCCGCCCTGGACAAGAAGTTCAAGCATGACATCGACGTTGTCGTCGACCGCGTGGTGGTCCGGCCAGACGCTGCGGCGCGGCTGGCTGAATCGTTCGAGACCGCGCTCGATCTCGCCGATGGCATCGCCATCATCGAATACGCCGATGAGAAGGACGAGAAGGGCGAGGCGAAGCGCATCATGTTCTCGTCGCGCTTCGCGTGCCCTGTCTCGGGGTTCACCATCCCGGAGGTGGAGCCGCGCCTGTTCTCGTTCAACAATCCGTTCGGCGCGTGCCCGAAGTGCGGCGGCCTCGGCTTCGAGCAGAAGATCGACCCCGAACTCGTTATCCCGGACCCGAGAGCGACACTGCGCAAGGGCGCCGTGGCGCCGTGGGCCAAGTCATCTTCGCCTTATTATATGCAAACGCTCGACGCCATGGCGAAGCACTACAAGTTTCGCCTTGATGACGCGTGGGCCGACCTGCCGAAGCGCGCCCGCGACGCCATTTTGTTCGGCTCCGGCGAGGAGGAAATCCGCTTCACCTATGACGACGGCATGCGCGCCTACCAGGTGAAGAAGCCGTTTGAGGGCGTGGTCCGCAATCTGGAGCGCCGCTATCTCGAAACAGAGAGCGAGTGGGCGCGGGAGGAAATCTCGCGCTTCATGGCGGACACGCCGTGCGCCGGCTGCGGCGGCCACCGCCTGAAGCCCGAGGCGCTGGCGGTGAAGATCGACGGCCAGCACATCGGCGACATCGCGTGCATGTCCGTGAAGCACGCGGTGGACTGGGCAGGCGCCCTGCCCGCGCGGCTCGACAAGAAGCGCAACGAGATCGCCGGGCGCATCCTCAAGGAGATCCGAGAACGTCTCGTCTTCCTTATGGACGTGGGGCTTGAGTATCTCACGCTGGCGCGTTCGGCGGGCACGCTTTCGGGCGGCGAGAGCCAGCGCATCCGTCTCGCCTCGCAGATCGGATCGGGACTCACCGGCGTGCTGTATGTGCTGGATGAGCCGTCCATCGGCCTGCACCAGCGTGACAACGCACGCCTGCTCGATACGCTGCGGCGCCTGCGCGATCTCGGCAACACCGTGATCGTGGTGGAGCACGATGAGGACGCCATTCTCACCGCGGACTACGTGGTGGACGTGGGCCCCGGCGCCGGCATCCATGGCGGGCGCATCGTCTCGCAGGGCAAGCCGGCGGAAGTGATCGCTGATCCTGCGTCTCTCACAGGAGACTATCTCTCCGGGCGCAAGGCGGTGGCGACCCCCGGCAAACGCCGTGCGGCGCAGCCCGGCCGCAAGCTGAAGATTGTCGGCGCGCGCAGCAACAACCTCAAAAACGTGACTGCGGAGATACCGCTGGGCACGTTCACCTGCGTGACAGGCGTATCCGGCGGCGGCAAGTCGACCCTCGTCATCGACACGCTCTACAAAGCGGTTGCGCGACGGCTGAACGGCGCCATGGAGATCCCCGCGTCGCATGATCGCCTCGAGGGACTTGAGCACCTCGACAAGGTGATCGACATCGATCAATCGCCCATCGGGCGCACGCCGAGGTCCAACCCGGCGACATACACCGGCGCGTTCACGCCCATCCGCGAGTGGTTCGCGCAATTGCCGGAAGCGAAAGCGCGCGGCTACCTGCCCGGCCGCTTCTCCTTCAACGTGAAGGGCGGCCGCTGCGAGGCGTGCCAGGGCGACGGCGTCATCAAGATCGAGATGCACTTCCTGCCGGACGTGTACGTCACCTGCGACGTGTGCAAGGGCAAGCGCTACGACCGTGAGACGCTGGAGGTGAAGTACCGCGACAAGTCCATCGCCGATGTGCTCGACATGACGGTGGAGGAGGCGCGCGACCTGTTCAAGGCCGTGCCCATCATCCGCGAAAAAATGGACACGCTGAAGCGCGTCGGCCTCGATTACGTGAAGGTCGGCCAGCAGGCGACCACGCTTTCGGGCGGCGAGGCGCAACGCGTCAAGCTCTCGAAAGAACTGTCGCGCCGCTCCACCGGGCGCACGCTCTACATCCTCGACGAGCCAACCACGGGCCTGCATTTCCACGATGTGAAAAAGCTACTGGAAGTGCTCCATGAGCTTGTCGACCAGGGCAACAGCGTGGTGGTGATCGAGCACAATCTCGAAGTCATCAAGACCGCGGACTGGATCATCGACATGGGGCCGGAAGGCGGCGACGGCGGCGGCGAGATCGTGGCGGCCGGCACGCCCGAGGATATCGTGAAGTCCCCGCGCTCGCACACGGGCCGTTTCCTCAAGGAAGTGATGCAGGGACGCCCACTGCCGTTGCAGGAGAAGCCATCTCGCGGCAAGGGAAAGGCGGCGGCGGAGTAAGCGCTGCGGGCGGACGCGCGCCAGCTGGACCGCGCGCGTCCTCGCGCGCTTGCTCCTGCGGGCGAGGACGCCCGCGGTCCAATGGTCGATCCAGAAGGCGCCCATCTCTCCGCAGCGTCATGCCGACGAAGGTCGGCATCCACGACAGGCCAACGCTTCGGCCCTGCGGCCTACCGTGGATCCCGGCCTTCGCCGGGAGGACGGCAAGGTGGGCGCCAACTGGACCGCGCGCCACATCCCCGGACGCCGAAGGCGATCCGGGGCCTAGGGGCCGTGTTTCATGGCTGGGTCCCGGGTTCGGGCTGCGCCCGCC
>JAIXSM010000069.1 GCA_027484655.1 Hyphomicrobiales bacterium
AGCCGGAGCCGAGGCGGCCCCGACGAGAGCAGGCTCGACATCGGCCGCGAAGGTCAGCGCCCGCGACAGCCCGCCCTCGCGATAGGTCAGGACGCCCGCGATCTCGCCGGCGGCGATCTTGAAGGCGCTGGAGCGGGCGAGCCGCACCACGGTCGCCCCGTCGGAGGTGCGAATCTCCTGCGCGGCGGCGTGGTCGATCAGCGTGTCGGACAGCGGAAAGACGCGCAGTTCCGTCGCGGCCGCCGGCAGGCCGGGCAGCGTCAGCGCGAGGGCCTCGCCCTCGGCCGCGAGACGGCCGCGGAAACCCGCCGGTGCCGGAAGGGCCGCGCGGGCGGCCTCGATCCGGGATTGGGCCGCCTCGGCGACGATGGCGGCCGGTGCGACCGGCAGATCGAGCGTGAGGGTGCCTTCCTCGGGAATGCAGATCTTTTCGCAGACGAGCCAGGTGGCGGCAGCCTGCAGCGTCAGGCGCTCGCCGATTTTCGCCTCGGGCGGGACCGCGATCTCCACGGGGAGCAGGACCGTGCCCTCGAAGCCGAAATTGACCAGCGGCTCGACGGGGATCGCCTTCGGCGCGGGCCACTGGATCTCGCCGGCGGTCGCGCCCTGCGACAGCGTCCAGGCGATGCGGGTCGGCTCGCCGGAATCGCCGGGATTGGCCCAGTAGGTGTGCCAGCCGGGCGCGATCTTCTGGACGAGCGCGACCTGGAAACGCTCGCCCGGCGCCACGGCGTCACGGCTGGAGAGGAGCGTCGCCGTCACCCGCGGGCTCGTCACCGCGGCCGATTCCGCCGCCTGCGCCAGGCCGGGCGCGAGCAGGGCCAGCGCCAGCAGCGCCTGTCGCCAGAGCTGTCGGGTGAGGGGGTAAGCCATGATCCGCGTCATCATCCTCTCGACTGGCCGAGATCAGTGACCGATCGCAGCCCGCAACGCCAATGACAAGGCAGTGAGGGTGCCAAGCCTGCGCGCCGAGCGTCGCGACCGGCAGGCGACGGCAATCAGCAAGCGAGGGTGGCGCTATTGCGGCGTCAGCGGCAGCGGGCCCGCCCCGCCAGCCGGCTGTGCCGGCCTTGGGCGCGCCGGACGCGGCGCGGGCTTGGCCGGCTCGTTGGCGAGCCCGAGCCTCGCCCGGATCGATGCGGCGCGGGCTTCCGTCAGACGTGCGCCGCAGAAGCCGAACTGGCCCTCGCGCTGGAAGGAGCGGCAGACCAGTTCGCGCTCGGCCGAGAAACCGGCCTGCTCGCGGGTGATGGCGCGCTGCTCGACGGCATCGGCGCGGGCCGTCAGCGCGCGATAACCCTCGCGAACCGCGCGTTCGGCGGTGCCGCGCGCGACTTCGATTTCCTTGGCCCGGGCGGGGAGCGTGCGCGCATCCGGCCCCCAGAGGCCGCGCGGATCGATGCGGCAGGCGGCAGCCTCCACCACGCAGGGCTGGGGCGGCTCGACGACCAGGAGAGCGCCGTCGAGGACGTCGAAGACGATCGGGCAGATCGGCGCCTCCAGCCGGTAGCGCGGCACGCCCGCCGGCCGGCCCAGCGACGTGACGGGAAGCGGTGCCTCGCCGAAGGACACCGCGCAGGGCTCGACCAGATTGCTCGACTGGAAGCCGTCCGCGGTCAGCTTCAGCCCAAAGCCTCCCGCCATCTTCTCGAAGACCGCCTCGCCGGCGCCGCCATTGTGCCGCAGCACCCGTCCGAGCACGGCCTCCTCGCCCGCGACCTTGATCGGCGGCATCGATGGCGGCTTCGGCGCCGCGGGGGCTCCGGTGCCCGGCGGCGCGGCCTGCTGCGTGCCCGGCGCATTGAAGGGCTGCGCTCCCGGCAGTTGCATCGGCTGCGCCAGCGCGGCCTGCACCGTGCCGGCGAGGACCAGCAGGGCGAGGCGGAGGGCGGCATGCGGCGGTCGGATCACGAAAAGCCCGCTCGGGAAGGGATTCGGCCCGTTTTGCATGAAATGTCGCGCTGCGCGACGCAAGGGCACATCCGCAACACTCGGCGGCAATGATCGCCGTCAACCCTGTCGCCGAAAACGGCCGCGGGGGCGATTCTTAATCGGCTCGCCTGTCTTGCAAGGGCGGGAACCCCCTCCCTATATACGCCGCCAAGGGGCGGTTTCACGACCGTCGAACGTGGAATGCCGGTTCGTTCGCCGCGACAGGTGGGGGCGGGCCGGTCCATGGGCCGGGCTGGGGCGATCATCGTCGCAGGCCGGCGATCTGCTCAGTTCAAAAGGGATCCCCTCCATGGGTAAAGTCATCGGTATCGACCTCGGCACGACCAATTCCTGCGTCGCGGTCATGGAAGGCACGACGCCTAAGGTCATCGAGAACTCGGAAGGCGCCCGCACCACGCCGTCGATCGTCGCGATCACGGATGATGGCGAGCGCCTCGTCGGACAGCCGGCCAAGCGCCAGGCGGTCACCAATCCGGAACGCACCTTCTTCGCCATCAAGCGCCTCATCGGCCGCACCTTCGAAGACCCGATGACGCAGAAGGACCTGAAGCTCGTTCCCTACAAGATCAAGAAGGCCTCCTCCGGCGACGCCTGGGTCGAGGCCGACGGCACCGACTATTCGCCGTCCCAGATCTCGGCCTTCACCCTCACCAAGATGAAGGAGACGGCGGAGGCCTATCTCGGCTCGCCCGTCACCCAGGCCGTCATCACCGTTCCCGCCTATTTCAACGACGCCCAGCGCCAGGCGACGAAGGATGCCGGCCGCATCGCCGGCCTTGAGGTGCTGCGCATCATCAACGAGCCGACGGCGGCCGCGCTCGCCTATGGCCTCGACAAGAAGCAGGCCGGCACGATCGCGGTCTATGACCTCGGCGGCGGCACCTTCGACGTCTCGATCCTCGAGATCGGCGACGGCGTGTTCGAGGTGAAGTCCACGAACGGCGACACGTTCCTCGGCGGCGAGGACTTCGACATGCGCCTCGTCGAGTATCTGGCGGCCGAGTTCAAGAAGGAGCAGGGAATCGACCTGACCAAGGACAAGCTCGCGCTGCAGCGGCTGAAGGAAGCCGCCGAAAAAGCGAAGATCGAGCTGTCGTCCGCGGCCCAGACGGACATCAACCTGCCCTACATCACCGCCGACGCCTCCGGGCCGAAGCACCTTGCGCTGAAGCTCTCTCGCGCGAAGTTCGAGGCGCTCGTCGATGACCTGATCCAGCGCACCATCGAGCCGTGCCGCAAGGCGCTCAAGGATGCGGGGCTCACCGCCGGCGAGATCGACGAGGTCGTGCTCGTGGGCGGCATGACGCGCATGCCCAAGGTGCAGGAGATCGTGAAGTCGTTCTTCGGCAAGGAGCCCCACAAGGGCGTCAACCCGGACGAGGTGGTGGCCATCGGCGCCGCGGTTCAGGCCGGCGTGCTGCAGGGCGACGTGAAGGACGTGCTGCTGCTCGACGTGACCCCGCTGTCGCTGGGCATCGAGACGCTGGGCGGCGTGTTCACCCGCCTCATCGACCGCAACACCACGATTCCGACCAAGAAGAGCCAGGTGTTCTCGACGGCTGAGGACAGCCAGACGGCGGTCACGATCCGCGTCTTCCAGGGCGAGCGCGAGATGGCGGCCGACAACAAGCTGCTTGGCCAGTTCGATCTCGTCGGCATTCCGCCGGCGCCCCGCGGCGTGCCGCAGGTGGAGGTGACCTTCGATATCGACGCCAACGGCATCGTCTCCGTCACCGCCAAGGACAAGGCGACCAACAAGGAGCAGCAGATCCGCATTCAGGCCTCCGGCGGCCTGAGCGACGCCGACATCGACAAGATGGTGAAGGACGCCGAACTGCACGCCGCCGAGGACAAGAAGCGCCGCGAGCTGGTCGACGCCCGCAACCAGGGCGAGGCGCTGGTCCACTCGTCCGAGAAGTCGCTGACTGAGTTCGGCGACAAGGTGTCGGAGGCCGAGAAGTCGGCGATCGAGACCGCCATTGCGGGCCTCAGGACCGCGCTGGAAGGCGAGGATCTGGAGGCGATCCGCACCTGCTCGAATGAGCTGGCGCAGGCGTCCATGAAGCTCGGGGAGGCCATGTACAAGGCCCAGCAGGCAAGCGCCGAAGGCGCGGCGGCGGGCGCTGCTGCTGGCGCCGCCCCCGGCGGCCAGAAGCAGGACGACGTGATTGACGCCGACTTCAAGGAAGTCGACGGCGACAAGAAGAAGGGTGCATAATCAGCTTGACGGCAGGCGGGTCTTCCCGCCGGCCATGTGCGATCAGCGCCGGACCGGCTCGCGCCGGCCCGGCTTCACGGGCGAGGGGTGGTTGCGCGATGAGACCCTCAGAAGCGCTTGAGAAAAACCGCGAGGCCATTCGTGGCGTCGTCGCGCGCTATCGCGTGGCCAACCCCCGCGTGTTCGGGTCTGCGCTGCATGGCGATGACCGGGACGACAGCGACCTCGACATTTTGGTCGATGCTCTGCCTGGAGCCACACTGTTTGATCTGGGTGGCCTGCAGATTGAGCTTGAAGCCATGTTAGGTGTGAAGGTCGATGTCAAACTCGCAGGCGATTTGTCGCGCTTTTTCCGCGATGAGGTTCTCGCCGAGGCCGCGCCGGTATGACCCGAAGTAGCGCGATCATAGTGCTTGCGGAGATGTATGAGGCGGCTTCACGGGCTGCATCATACGTCGAGGGAATGTCGAAGGCGGATTTCCTCCAAGACACGAGGACTCAGGAAGCGATAGCGATGAATCTCATCAATATCGGCGAGGGAGCGTCGCGGATCTTGCGCCTGCATTCGGACGTGGCGGCCAGTTATCCTCAAATCTTGTGGCAAGAGATGATTGGTATGCGAAACCGCATCGCTCATGGCTATAACGATATCGACATGGATGTCGTATGGGACACCGCAAACGGTACGCTTCTCGATTTTATCGCTGCAGTTGAGCCAGACGTGACGCGCTTCATCGCAGAATTCGACGCCCGCACCTCAAACTCATCGAACGGCGACTCCTGAAATGTCCAAACGCGATTACTATGAAGTTCTGGGCGTTTCGCGCACCTGCACCGAGGCTGACCTGAAAGGGGCTTTCCGCAAGGCGGCGATGCAGCACCATCCCGACCGCAATCCGGGTGATGCGGCGGCGGAAATCAAGTTCAAGGAAGTCAACGAGGCCTACCAGTGCCTCTCCGACCCGCAGAAGCGCGCCGCCTATGACCGCTTCGGCCACGCGGCGTTCGAGAACGGCGGCGCTGGCGGGGGCGGCGGTTTTGGCGCGGAGGGGTTCGCGTCCTCCATGGCCGACATCTTCGACGACCTGTTTGGCGGCATGATGGGCGGCGGCGGGCGCGGCCGCAGCGGCGGGCGCGAGCGCGGGGCGGACCTGCGCTATAATCTTGAGATCACGCTTGAGGACGCCTTCAACGGCAAGCAGGCAGAAATCCGCGTGCCGACGTCCATCAAGTGCGAGACCTGCGAAGGCTCCGGCGCCAAGCCCGGCTCCAAGCCCAAGGCCTGCGCCACCTGCGGCGGCATGGGCCGCGTGCGCGCCCAGCAGGGATTTTTCGCCATCGAGCGCACGTGCCCGACCTGTCAGGGCCGCGGCGAGGTGATCGAAAATCCCTGCGCCAAGTGCGCGGGCGCAGGCCGCGTGACGCGCGAGCGCGCGTTGTCTGTCAACGTGCCCCAGGGCGTGGAGGACGGCACCCGCATCCGCCTCACCGGCGAGGGTGAGGCGGGCTTGCGCGGCGGCCCATCCGGCGATCTCTATATCTTCCTGTCCATCAAGCCCCATCCGTTCTTCCAGCGCGACGGGGCGGACCTCTACTGCCGCGTGCCGATCTCCATGGTGCAGGCGGCGCTTGGCGGCGAGATCACGGTCAACACGATTGGCGGCGGCGAGGCGCGCATCAAGATCCCCGAGGGCGTCCAGTCTGGCCGGCAGTTCAAGGTGCGCGGCAAGGGGATGCCCGTGCTGCGCTCGCGCGACGTGGGCGATCTGTACATTCAGGCCGTCGTTGAAACCCCCCAGAACCTCACCAAGCGCCAGCGCGAACTGCTTGCGGAGTTCGACGCCGAGTCGTCCTCCAGGACACACCCCGAGTCCGCCGGGTTTCTCGGCCGCATGAAGGATTTCTTCGGCAACCTGAGCGGCTCGTGAGCGGGCGCCGGCGCAGCCGGCCGCGCTTTCCGTCGGGCGGGCGGCGCGGTATAGCGAAGCAATGATTATCGCCATCGACGGGCCGGCCGCATCCGGCAAGGGAACCATCGCGCGCCGGCTGGCGCAGCATTACGGGCTGGCCCACCTCGACACCGGCCTTTTGTACCGGGCGACCGCGCGCGTGCTGCTGGACAGCGGCTTGCGCCTCGACGACCCCGCCCGGGCGGTGGCGGCCGCGCGAGGGCTGGCGTTGACGGACTTCGAGGAAGACAAGTTGCGCGGCGCGAAAATGGGGGAAGCCGCCTCCATCGTCGCGGCCATCCCCGAGGTTCGCAGCGCGTTGCTCGACATGCAGCGCAAGTTCGCTTCCCGGCCCCAGGGCGCCGTGCTGGACGGGCGCGACATCGGCACGGTGATCTGCCCGGATGCGACCGCGAAGCTCTTTGTGACGGCCTCGCCGGAGGTGCGCGCCCAGCGGCGCGCGCTTGAGCTGCGCAGCCGCGGCGAGCGGGTCGATTACGCCGACGTGCTGGCCGATATTCGCCGCCGTGACGAGCGCGACGCGGGCCGCTCCGCCGCGCCGCTCGTGGCCGCCGCGGACGCCGCTCGCCTTGATACGACCGACCTCGACGTGGAGCGCGCCATCGCCGCCGCGGTCGCCATCGTCGAACGCGCGAAAAGGTAAGGCTGAAGTCTTCGTTTACCAATGCGCTTCAGTCTGGCCTTCAATTTTGCAGGGCCTTTTTATGTCTTCCCATTTTTCAACGTCCGGTTCGTTGTCCACCCGCGCGGCGCCGGCTGTGTTCACGGCTTCCATTTTCCTGTCGGCGGCGCTGCTTTTCGCCATTCAGCCCATGTTTGGGAAAATGGCCTCGCCCATGCTGGGCGGAACGCCGGCGGTTTGGTCTGTGGCCCTCGTCTTTTTTCAAGGGGTCCTGCTGCTCGGGTACTTGTGGGCGCATCTGCTCGCCACCCGTGTGTCCACGCGTGTTGGCGCGCTTCTTCATCTTGGCGTTTGCGTGGCGGCCTTCGCCATGTTGCCTATCGCTCCCGCCGCCTGGGAGCCGCCTGCTGGCGGCGGCTATGGCGTCTGGTTGCTGGCGTTTTTCGCAGTATCGACTGGCGTGCAGTTCTTCGCGGTCGCCGCGAACGGGCCGCTCCTGCAGGCATGGTTCGCCCGCACCGGACATTCGCGCGCGGTGGATCCCTATTTCTTGTACGCCGCCTCGAACGCGGGGTCTCTGCTCGCTCTTCTGGCCTACCCGTTTGTTGTTGAGCCGCTGGTTGGCCTTGAGACCCAGAGCCGGGTGTGGACTGTCGGCTTCGTCGCCCTGTCCTTGTGCCTCGTCGCCTGCGCGGCGATGACGCAGGGGGGCTCTGCTCTGGATCAGCGTCCGCGGCGCGCCCCGCCGACGTCGTGGACCCAGCGTTTCGCATGGATGGCGCCGTCTTTCGTCGCGTCCGGGCTGCTGGTCTCCGCCACGTCCCACATCTCGACTGACATTGCGTCCGCGCCGCTGTTGTGGGTTGTCCCGCTCGGGTTGTTTCTTGGCACTTTCGTCGTTGCGTTCCGGCCTCTTGCGCCCGCCATCGAGATGCCGGTGCGCCTGGCGCATGTTTTCTTCGTGGCCCTGGCGCTCCTGCTGCTTGTGGACGCGCGCGCCTTGTCGCTGTTCGTCCATCTGGGCGCATTGACCCTGGCGGCTTTCGTTGCGCATCGCGCGTTGTATGAAAGCCGTCCCGAGCGTGAGGCGCTGACGACCTTTTACGCCTTCATGTCTCTGGGCGGCGTGGCTGGCGGCGTGTTCGCGGCGCTCCTCGCGCCGCTCGTATTTACGAGTGTCGTTGAGTATCCATTGCTTCTGGTGGTTTCGTTGCTCTGCCACCGCAGCGTCGTTGCAAAGCTGCGCGGGGTTTCCGCGCGCGATTTTGGACTACCCGCGCTGATTGTCTGCATCGTCTTCGTTCTGGTCCTGATCGTTGCGAGGCTTGGCGCATGGGGCGCGGCGCTGGCAGTCGCCACGCCGGCGTTCGCCGTATGCCTGTTGCTGAGCCGTGACCGAGCGCCCGCGATGCTTGTGTTTGCGGCCGGCGCTTTCGGCGCGGCGGCCGTCGTGCCCCCGCTCTTCAGCGAGGTGCAAACTTTCCGGTCTTTTTTCGGCGTGCATCGCATCAGCTACGACGAGGATGGCCGTGTGCGATTTCTGGCTCACGGCACCACGATCCATGGCGGGGTTCGCGTGCGCAACGCGGATGGTTCGCCGCTCCCTGCGCGCCCGCAACCCACCACCTATTATACGTTCTCAGGTCCAATTGGAGAGGTCATCCGGTCGGTTCGCGCGCACAAGGGGAGCTTGAACCACGTCGCGCTCATCGGGTTGGGAACGGGCGCCCTCGCATGTCATCGCGAGCCTGGTGAAACCTTCGCCTTCTATGAGATTGACGCGCTGGTGATCAGCCTCGCAAGAGATCGCGCCAAGTTCCCGTTCCTGCCGGATTGCGCGCCGGACGCGCCCATCATCCTTGGGGATGCGCGCCTGCGTATCGCCGGGCAGCACGAGAAGAGCGAACTGCTCATCGTCGATGCGTTTTCGTCTGACGCCATTCCCATCCATCTCATGACCGCCGAGGCCATCGCGCTCTACCGCTCCAAGCTGGTGAGCGACGGGGTGATCCTGTTCCACATTTCCCACCGGGTCATGGACTTGTCCGACACGGTCGCCGGAGCCGCGGCCGCTGCCGGTCTGCGGTCGTTCATTCGGACTGACTCTGGCTCATCGGCTGGTCGGGAAGATTTGTGGACGCCCAGCCGTGTCGTCGCCGTTGTCATGCGCCCGGAGGATCTTGGCGACCTGGCCCTGGCCGGAGGGGAATGGAGCCCGCTGGCGCCGGACGCGCAGGCGCGCCCGTGGACGGACGACTATTCGACCATTCTGACGCCGCTTATCGCCGGCTTCCGGCGATAAGCACAGAACGGTTGCGGTTGACGCGGGTGGGCGCCTTGTGCGTTGTCGGGGACCGCGATCCGGTTCCCCGTGGAGTCTGCCATGCCCTTGAACGTCGCCGTCCAGATGGACCCCATCGAGCGGATCAACATCGCAGGCGACTCGACGTTCGCTCTGCTGCTTGAGGCGCAGGCGCGCGGCCACCGCCTGTTCTATTACACGCCCGACCGTCTTTCACTGAGCGGCGTGCGCGTCGTCGCCCAGGCGCAGCCCCTTGAGGTGCGGGATGTGGTCGGCGATCATTTCAGCCTGGGCGAAGCCCGTCTGATGGACCTCGGCGAGGAGATCGACGTGGTGCTGCTGCGGCAGGATCCTCCGTTCGATCTTGCCTACGTGACGACGACTCATCTGCTTGAGCGCATCCATCCGAAAACGCTGGTGGTGAATGATCCGCGCAGCGTGCGGGACGCGCCGGAAAAGCTGTTCGTGATGCACTTTCCGGAGTTGATGCCGCCCACGCTCATCACCCGCGATCGCGCCCTGATCGAGGCGTTCCGCGCCGAGCACGGCGAGGTGGTCATGAAGCCGCTGTATGGCAACGGCGGCGCGGCCGTGTTCAAGGTGGCCACGAAAGACCCGAACTTCGGCTCGCTGTTTGATCTCTTCTCCACGACCTTCCGGGAGCCATGGGTGGTCCAGCGTTTCCTGCCGCGTGTAAGCGAGGGCGACAAGCGCATCATTCTGGTGGATGGCGTCGCCATGGGCGCCGTGAACCGCGTGCCGGCCGAGAACGACATCCGCTCCAACATGGTGCGCGGCGGCGCGGCGCGGGAAACGGACCTCACCCCGCGCGAGCGCGAGATTTGCGCCACCATCGGCCCCGAACTGAAGGCGCGCGGGCTCATCTTCGTTGGCATCGACGTGATCGACGGCAATCTCACCGAGATCAATGTGACCTCGCCAACGGGCGTGCGCGCCATCAAGCGTCTTGGCGGACCGGATCTGGCCGCCGCCATCTGGGACGCTATTGAGGCAAAACGTTTCGGTCTGCCGCCGCGATGAGCGGCCGCGCTTTCGTGCTAGGATAGCGCCATGAGCCTCGCCATCGACCCCAAGCCGACGACGCCCGCCCGACCCCGCGCGCCCCGTTCCCGTCATGCCGTCATCGACCGCGCCGCCCTCCAGGCGCGCCTCGACGCCCTCGCCGAGACCCACGCCCAGGACAAGACGGCCATGCGCGCCGCCGCCATGGCGGAGTTTCGCGCGGCGCTGGATCACGGGCGCGCCGTGGCCCGTCAATGGCTGGAGGAGGACGGCAAGGGCTACGATTGCGTCGTTCACATCAGCGGGCTTGAGGACGAGCTGATCCGCGCCGTGCACGGCTTTGTGGTGCGCCATATGTACCAGGCCGACAATCCATCCTCGGCCGAGCGCATCGCCATCGCGGCGACGGGGGGCTATGGCCGCGGCACGTTGGCGCCGGGCTCCGACATCGATCTCCTTTTCCTGCTGCCCTACAAGAAGACCGCCTGGAGCGAGAGCGTCATCGAGGCGATCCTCTATTTCCTCTGGGATCTGCGCCAGAAGGTCGGCCACGCCACGCGCTCTGTGGATGAATGCCTGCGGCAGGCCCGCGAGGACATGACCATTCGCACCTCGCTGCTGGAGGCGCGCTTCATCCTGGGCGACGAGGCGCTGTTTGAAGACATGCGCACCCGCTTCGATGCAGAGATTGTGCGCAAGACGGCGGCTGAGTTCGTCTCCGCGAAGCTCGCTGAGCGCGATGCGCGCATCACCCGCGCCGGCGCCTCACGCTACCTCGTCGAGCCCAATGTGAAGGAAGGCAAGGGCGGCTTGCGGGATCTGAACACGCTGTTCTGGATTTCCAAGTACGTCTACCGCGTGCGCGACGCCGAAGAGTTGGTGAAGGTCGGCCTGTTCACCCAGCGCGAGTACCGGACCTTCCGCAAGTGCGAGGATTTCCTCTGGACGGTGCGCTCGCACCTGCATTTTCTTACGGGCCGCGCGGAAGAGCGCCTCACGTTTGATCATCAGCGCCAGATCGCCCAGCGCCTCGGCTACGTCACCCACGCCGGCTTGTCCGACGTGGAACGCTTCATGAAGCACTATTTTCTCGTCGCCAAGGACGTGGGCGATCTCACCGCCATCGTCTGCGCGGCGCTGGAGGAGCGGCAAGCCAAGCCCCGCGCCATGCTCGACCGCTTCATGGGCAAGTTGCGCAAGCCCGGCGCCCGCAAGCTGGAGCACCCGGGCTTTGCGCTGGAGGTGGACCGCGTCACTGTTTCATCGAAGGATGTGTTCGAGCGCGATCCCGTCAACCTCATTCGCCTGTTCTGGCTGGCTGATCGTCACGGGCTGCCGATCCATCCCGACGCCACACGGCTCGTCACCCTGTCCTTGAAGAAGATCGACGAAAAGCTGCGCAACGATCCGGCTGCGAACCGGCTGTTTCTGGAGATTCTCATCTCGCGCAACTCGCCGGAGACCGTGCTGCGCGCAATGAACGAATCCGGCGTGCTTGGCCGCTTCATTCCTGATTTCGGCCGCATCGTCGCGATGATGCAGTTCAACATGTATCACCACTACACGGTGGACGAGCACCTGCTGCGCGCAATCGGCAGTCTGGCGAGCATCGAGTCGGGTCGGTTGGCCGAGGAGCATCCTGTCGCCAGCGAGATCATGCCCTCCATCGGCAATCGCACGGTTCTCTACGTGGCGTTGTTCCTGCACGACATCGCCAAGGGCCGCCCCGAGGATCACTCCATTGCGGGCGCTGCGGTGGCGCGTCAGCTTTGCCCGCGGCTGGGCCTCTCCCCTGCGGAGACGGAGAACGTGGCGTGGCTGGTGGAGCAGCACCTCATCATGTCCAACGTGGCGCAAAGCCGCGACCTCTCGGACGCCGGCACCATCGCCGCATTCGCGCGTTCGGTGCAGACGCTCGAGCGCCTGCGGCTGCTGCTTGTGCTGACCGTTTGCGACATCCGGGCGGTCGGTCCCGGCGTGTGGAACGGCTGGAAGGGCCAGTTGCTGCGCACCCTGTACTGGGAGACCGAGCTGGTGCTCAGCGGCGGCCACTCGGCGATTGACCGCAAGCAGCGCGTGCATCGCGCGCAGGAGGAACTGCGCACGGCGCTGCGCCTGTGGTCCGATCCCGACTTCGACGCCTATGCGGCGCGCCATTATCAGCCCTACTGGCTCAAGGCGGATCTCGCCCACAAGGTCAAGCACGCCGAGATGCTGCGCGTCTGCGAAAAGGAGATGCGCTCCCTCGCCACCGAGTGCTCCACGGATGCGTTCCACGGGGTTACGGAGCTGACCGTCGTCGCCCCCGACCATCCGCGCCTGCTTTCGATCATCGCTGGCGCGTGCGCGACGGCCGGCGCGAACATCGTTGATGCGCAGATTTTCACGACGACGGACGGGCTGGCGCTCGACACGATCTCCATCAGCCGCGCCTTTGAGCGGGACGAGGACGAGTTGCGCCGCGCCGAGCGCGTGGCGAAGGTGATCGAAAAGGCGCTGCGCGGCGAGATTCGCCTGCGTGACGCGGTGGCCGAGCGCGCCAAGCCGACCATCCGGGAGGAAACGTTCCCGCTCGCGCCTGAGGTCACCATCGATAACAACCTGTCGAACCGCTACACGGTGGTCGAGGTGTCCGGTCTCGACCGGCCCGGCCTGCTGTTCGACCTCACCTCGGCGCTGTCGCGGCTGAACCTGAACATCGGCTCGGCGCACATCGCCACGTTTGGCGAGAAAGCTGTGGACGCGTTCTATGTGACGGACCTCACGGGCCTCAAGGTGACGAACCAGAGCCGGCAGGGGGCTATCCGCCGCGCTCTCATGGATGTGTTCGGCGGCCCGGCGCCCGAGGCCCGGCCCGCGCCTCGTCGCAAGGCGGCGGGGGCAGGGGGCGCCCAAGCTTGATTTTTGCCGGCTGGAACCTGATATCCGGGGCCGACACGTCTCTACTCCTCACGGGAAGCCAATGACCGAGAACAACCAGCACCATGAGGCGGCGGGCGAGCCCGGCGCGCGCGCCCAGGCCGCCAACGAGAACGCTGCCGCCGGACAGGCGGATGCGCCGCAGGCCGGGCCGGACGACGCCCCGCATCCCGCGGTCGTGATTGAGAAGCTGAACGCCGAGAACGTTGAGTTGAAGGACCGCGTGCTGCGCACGCTGGCGGAAATGGAGAACGTCCGCCGGCGCGCCGAGCGCGAGGTCGCAGACGCCAAGGTCTACGGCGTTACGGGTTTCGCGCGCGACATGCTGGGCTTCGCCGACAATCTGCGCCGCGCCATCGAGAGCGTGCCGGCGGACGCGCGCGAAGCCGACGGGCCGCTGCGCTCGCTGCTGGAGGGCCTTGAACTCACCGAGCGCGATTTCATCTCGCGCCTCGCCCGCTACGGCGTCAAAAAACTTGAGCCGCAGGGGCAAAAATTCGACCCGAACCTGCATGAGGCGCTGTTCGAGGTGCCGGACCCCAGCGTTCCCGCCAACACCGTGGTGCAGGTGGTCGAGGCCGGCTACTCCATTGGCGAGCGCTGCCTGCGTCCGGCCAAGGTGGGCGTCGCCCGCGGCGGACCCAAGGCGGCTCAGCCCTCCGGCGAGAATGGCCAGCCGACGTCTTGATTGCGCACTTTCCTCAGTGGCTTGACTGGCTCGGCGTCGCTGTGTTCGCCCTTTCGGGCGCTCTCTGCGCCGCCCGCAAGGGCATGGATCCCCTCGGGTTCGCGTTTCTGGGCGCGGTCGCGGGCGTGGGCGGCGGCACCTTGCGCGACCTCCTGCTGGACCGGCCCGTCGTCTGGATCGCCGATCCCACGGCGCCGGCGATCTGCGTCGTGGTGGCCCTGCTCGCCTATGCGCTCGGGGCGCGGCTCCTCGGCTCCGGGGCGGCGCTGATGCGTCCCCTGGTGTGGGCCGACGCCGTCGGCCTCGCCATCTTCGCCGTGAGCGGGGCGCAGACGGCTCTGCTGGCGGGCGCGCACCCCGTGGCCGCTGTGGTGCTTGGCACGCTGAGCGCCACGTTTGGCGGCATGGCCCGCGATGTGCTGGCCGGCGAAACGCCGCTCGTCCTGCATCGTGAAATCTACGTCACGGCAGCCGCGTTGGGCGCCACAGTTTACGTGGCCCTGTTCCACCTGGGGCTGCCGCCGACCGTCGACGCGCTCGCAGGCGTCGCGGCGGGGTTCGTCCTGCGCGCCCTCGCCATCGCCCGCGACTGGTCGCTGCCGGCCTTCCCCGTGGGCGCGCGCGAGGATTAGCCGGGGGCCGTGACGCGGCGCAGGGTCAGGTTGATCCTCCCGCCCGCCGGCAGGAGCGTCGAGGAGCCGGGCAGCAACCGGTCCACGCCGTGGAAGCACAGCCGCGACTCGCCGCCGATGATGACCACGTCGCCCGAGTGCAGTTTGGTCGATCGCGTGGGCGCGCCGCGCGTCTGGCCGCCGTATCGGAAGACGCAGGAGTCGCCCAGCGAGATGGAGACCACCGCCGCGTCAATGGCGGCCTCGTCGCGGTCCTGATGCAGGCCCATGCGCGCGGTTGCGTCGTAGAAATTCACGAGGCACGCCTCGGGCGGCGCTGCGTAGCCGCCCTCGTCCCACGCCCGCATCGCGAGGGCGGGAATCGCAGGCCACGGCGCGCCGGTCTCCGGGTGGCTCGCCTGATAGCGGTAGCCTCCCTGGGCGTCAGAGACCCAGCCGAGCCGCCCGCAATTGGTCATCCGCACCGAGAACGGTTTGCCCGTTCGCGGCATTCGCGGCGTGAAAAGCGGCGCTTGCGCCGCGGCGCGCCGCACATCGTCGATAAGCGTCGCCTGCTCGGCCCGGTCGAAGAAACCGGGGAGGTAAAGCAGGCCGGGAGCCAGTTCTATCATCACATCAATATGGAAGCTGGACCGCGCCTCGCCAGTGGGCGCTGCGGCGCCGGCCAGGGTGCGCTGCGGGATGAATTACCTACGACCTTTGTTGATGACGTTTCCTTGACGTGCGGCGGTTTGTAGGCGACTTATGAACAATCGCGCGAAGCGTAACCTGAGGCTGACCGTCCTTTGCGTATGCAACAGAAGCCCCCGGGCCATGGCTACAAGTCACGGATAACCGACGCACTTCAAGAACGCTTCGCGGACGAGGCGCGCTTCATCAAGGCGTGGTTCGAGAACCCGGTGGCGACCGGCGCGGTCTCGCCCTCCGGGCGTTTCCTGTCGCGGGCTATGGCGCGGTATGTGAACGTGGGCTCGGACGGGCCTGTGGTCGAACTTGGCCCCGGTACGGGGCCTGTCACCCAAGCGCTTCTCCAGCGGGGGATTGATCCGTCCCGGCTTGTGCTGGTCGAATACGACCCCGCTTTCTGCCGCCTCCTTGAGCGCCGTTTCCCCGGCGTCCGGGTCGTGCAAGGCGACGCCTACGATCTGCCCAAGACCCTGGGCGGTCTGCTGGAATCTCCTGCCGCGGCCATTGTTTCAAGCCTGCCCCTCCTCAACCGCCCCGAGGCGGACCGGATGGCGCTCCTGCGCGACGCCTTCGAGTTGCTCTCTCCGTCGGGCGTGTTCGTACAGTTCACCTACGGGATGATTTCCCCCATACCCCGCCGCGTGTCCGAAGGCGTTCCCTTCACCGCGGAGGCGTCGCAACCGGTGTGGTTGAACCTGCCGCCGGCGCGGGTGTGGTGCTATCGCCCTGCCTCCGCGCCCGTCGCGCGCAAGGCGAATGTCGCCCAGCAACTGGTGCGCAGCATAAAGACGCACACGAGCCGTGTGAGGGACGAAATCCGCGAAACCCGCGACAAGCTGGAGACGGAGTTTCGTCTGGCGCGCGACCGGATGCGGATCGACATCGCCGGGCGGCGCTCGCGGGTGAGCGAGGAGACGCGCGCAAACGAGGCTGCGGAGATTCTGCGCAAGCTGAAGGATCGTCCCGGCGATCGCTGAAGACGGCTTGACCCCGCGCTGGGATGCTCCAATAGAGGCGTCCGACAGGAACGCTCCGGCAAGCGGGGGTTCGCACGAGACGCCTCATGACCGACATCAGCCCCGCCGTCCGCGACAAGCTCATCGTCGCCCTTGATCTTCCTTCTGTGGCCGATGCCGCCCGCATGGTCGATGCGCTGGGCGACGCGGTCACCTTCTACAAGGTCGGCATGGAGCTGACCTACGCGGGCGGTCTACCGTTTGTCGAGGAGCTGACCCGCGCGGGCAAGAAGGTGTTTCTCGACCTGAAGCTCCATGACATTCCCAACACGGTCGCGCGCGCCACGGAGCAGGTGGCGGGGCTTGGCGCGACGTTTCTCACCATCCACGCCTACCCCCAGACCATGCGCGCGGCCGCTGAGGCCGCCCGCGGCTCCGGCCTGAAGCTGCTCGCCGTCACGGTGATGACGAGCTACGACGACGCGGATCTCGCGGCTGCCGGATACGCCCTCGGCGTCAAGGATCTGGTGGCCCGCCGCGCGGCGCAGGCGCGCGAAGCCGGCGTCGATGGCCTCATTCTCTCGCCTGAGGAGGTCGCCGCCATGCGCGCGCTGCTCGGCCCCGGCATGCTGCTGGTGACGCCGGGCGTGCGCCCTGCGGGAGCGGCTGTTGGCGACCAGAAGCGGGTGATGACGCCGGCCCGCGCCATCCGCGAAGGGGCGGATCATCTCGTCGTCGGACGCCCCGTGACGCAGGCGCCCGATCCGCGCGCCGCCGCGCAGGCCATTGTCGCCGAGATCGCCGGCGCCTGAGCAAAAAAAAGCGCCGGGCGTACCTCCGGCCCGGCGCTTCATGTCCCTCCTCGCCTTGAGCGCTTGCGCGACCCTGTAGGCTCTGCGGGACGACTAGGCTTTCTCGTACGGGCGAATTATCACAGCCGCGTGACAGCCGCCGCGGCGTGGCTGCAAAGGAGGATGCGATGCCGAAGGGCTACTGGATTGCGCAGAACGACGTGAACGATCCCGAGACGTACGAGAAGTACAAGGCCGCCAGCGGCGCGGCGTTCCAGAAGTTCGGCGCGAAGTTCCTCGTGCGCGGCGGCCGCTACAAGGCGCTGCAGGGCAACATTCGCGGTCGCCATGTGGTCATCGAGTTCGAGAGCTATGAGCAGGCGCTCGAGTGCTACAACTCGCCCGAGTATCAGGAGGCCGCCAAATGGCGGAAGGGCGCGTCTGAAGGCGATATCGTCATCGTCGAAGGCGCCTGAGCGGGGCGCCTCTGCGCTTTGCAATCCCGGGGCGGGCGGCTATAGACCGCCCGACCGATCCTCGGCACGCACGGAGTAAGCCATGACCGATATGCGCCTTGTCGTCGCCGGCGCCGCCGGCCGCATGGGCCGTATGCTGGTGCAGGCGATCCACGCAGCCGAAGGGGCGACCCTGGCGGGCGCGCTGGAGCGAACAGGATCCCCCGCGCTGGGGCAGGACGCCGGCGTGCTGGCGGGGGTGGGCCCGCTTGGCGTGCCGGTCAGCGATGACCCGCTGGCGGCCCTCATGGCCGCGGACGGGCTGATCGATTTCACCACGCCGGACACGACCGTGACCCTCGCAGGGCTGGCCGCACAGGCGCGCATCGTCCATGTGATCGGCACGACCGGCTTCAGCGAGGCGCATCTGGCGGCGCTGTCTGCCGCCGCCCGCCACGCGACGCTGGTGCGCTCGGGCAACATGAGCCTTGGCGTCAACCTGCTCGCGGGCCTCGTGCGCAAGGTCGCAGCGACGCTGGGCGTGAACTACGACATTGAAATCGTCGAGATGCACCACCGCATGAAGGTGGACGCGCCGTCGGGCACCGCGCTGATGCTGGGCGAGGCGGCGGCGCAGGGGCGCGGCGTGAGCCTTTCTGAAACCGCAGTGCGCTCCCGCGACGGCCACACGGGCGCCCGGCGCGACGGAGACATCGGTTTCGCCGCGCTGCGCGGCGGCACCGTGGTGGGCGATCATGACGCGATTTTCGCCGGCCCCGGGGAGCGGCTTATCCTGAGCCACCGCGCCGAGGACCGCAGCATCTTCGCCCATGGCGCCGTGCGCGCCGCCCTTTGGGCCCGCGGGCGCAAGCCCGGCGAATACACCATGGCGGACGTGCTTGGACTGGCCGACGCCTGATTTCTCTTCATCCCGCCGCCGCCGCGCGGACTTCCCTAGGAGCCACCATGGACCGCACTCTCGTCCTCATCCGCCACGGCCAGAGCGACTGGAACCTGAAGAATCTTTTCACCGGCTGGAAAGATCCCGCGCTGACCCCGGTCGGCGTCGAGGAGGCCCGCGCCGCCGGCCGTCGCATCAAGGCGCTGGGCGTCGGGTTCGACAAGGCGTTCACGTCCGCGCTGTCGCGCGCCCAGCACACCACGCAGCTGGTGCTGGAAGAGATGGGCGCCTCTTCGCTTCCCGTCGTGAAGGATGCGCGCCTCAACGAGCGCGATTACGGCGACCTGTCGGGCCGCAACAAGGCCGAGGCCGCGCAGAAGTGGGGCGACGAGCAGGTGATGATCTGGCGTCGCTCGTATGACATTCCCCCGCCCGGCGGCGAGAGCCTGCGCGACACGCTGGCCCGCGTGCTGCCCTACTACTGCCAGGACATTCTGCCCTGCGTCCTGCGCGGCGAGCGCACGGTCGTGGTCGCCCATGGCAACTCCCTGCGCGCGCTGCTGATGGTGCTGGAGCGCGCCACGCCGGAGACGATCCCCGGCATCGAACTGGCGACCGGCGTTCCGGTGGTCTACCGCCTGCGCGCGGACTCGACCGTCGAGTCAAAGCAGGTGCTTGAGGCGTAACCCTTAAGCTTTTGCGGGGGCGGATGCGTGACAGCACGCCCCCGCGCATACATCTGCAGGCTTCGCCCTGACCGCGCCAGTGCAGCGAGCATCTGCACAATTGCGCGGTCAAATAGCGGCCGGGATCAGGCAAGTTGGTTCTCCCGGACTGATCCTCTCTCCACCGCGTGCGCCAACGGTCGCGGGATGGGACGCCGGCCGCATTATGTCTTGACGGCTCTGTCCGGGCGCCCAAGAACACGCGCCGTGAGGAGCGTCCAATGAGCCAGAACAAGAAGGCAACGACCCGATTTCGGGAGTTGATCGCGCGCCGCCAGCTGACAATGATTCCATCGGTGGGTGACGCGTTCTCCGCGCGCCTGATCGCACACGAGGGATTCGACGCTCTCATGAGTTCCGGCAACGCCGCCTCGGCCATGCGGCTTGGCATGCCTGACGTGGGTGTCATGACGCTGGCGGAAAATGCGCAAAACGCCGGGTTGATGGCGCAGGCCAGCGGACTTCCGGTGTTTGCGGACGCTGACACGGGCTATGGCAACGCATTGAACGTGCGCCGCACAGTCATGGAGTTTGAGCGCGCGGGCGTCGCCGCGGTCATGATCGAAGACCAGGTGAGCCCGAAGCGTTGCGCGATGCTCGCAGGCAAACGGGTCATCTCGTCCGCCGAGATGGAGGGCAAGGTGAAAGCCGCCCTTGATGCGCGCACCGACGATGACTTCGTGATCTGCGCGCGCACTGACGCGCGGGCTGTCGAGGGATTGGCGGCGGCGATCAAGAGAGCCGAAGCTTATCAGCGCGCGGGCGCCGATGTCATTTTCGTCGAGGGTCCGAAGACGATTGAGGAAGCCGAAGAAATCGCGCGGGCCATAGACGGGCCTCTTCTTTACAATATCACGCCCACCGGCAGCGTGCCGCCTCTCGACGTCGCCACGCTGGAGCGCATCGGGTTCCGTCTGCTCAGTTGCTCCGTCTACATGCTTCTCGCCGCGCTGCCTTCGATGCGTAATTTCTTGCGGGTGCTGAAGGAGAGCGGCGACGTGGCGAAGGCGGGCGCCGGCGCTGCTTCGATGAACGAGTATCTGGAGATCCTGCGCCTTCAGGATTGGCAGGAGCGCGAGGCGCGGTTCACGCCAACATCCGACTGACGCAGCAAAGCGTAAACCTGAACACCGATCCGCCGGTTGGGCGGACGATAAGAAGGAGGAAGGGATGAAGTCTTTTCTGACAGGACTGTTTTGCGCCGCAACAGCCCTTGGCGCGCTTGTTCCGGGCTCGGCGAAAGCGCAGGACTTCTATCAGGGCAAAACGCTGACGGTTATCGTTGGTCTGGCCGCCGGCGGTTCCGCTGATACGCTTGTGCGTCTGTTTACGCCGCACCTCAAGCGCCACATTCCGGGTGATCCGACGATCGTGGTCCAGAACATGCCAGGCGCTGGCGGCGTTCTTGCTTTCAATTATATTTATGAACGTGCGCCCAAGGATGGTTCGCAGATTGTCTTCTCCCTGTGGGATCCGCTGGCTCAGGCGCTTGGCAATCAGGGCCTTCGCGCCCGTTACGATCAGTATCCGTTCCTTGGCGGCATCGCCGATGTGAGAGTCAACTATCTGCGCGTGGACGCTGTGCCGGGCGGCTACAAGCAGCCCGCCGACATCATGAAGGCGCAAAACCTGATCGTCGGCGCGTACGGCACAACTGACCTTTCCGGCATTCTGGCGCACCTTTCGCTCAAGATGCTGGGTTTGCCGCACAAGGTCGTCACCGGATATCGGGGCGGCGCCGATGTGTTTCTCGCCATGCAGCGCGGCGAGGTGAACTTTCATAACACCAGCCTTGCGACGTTCCGCACGCGCTCGCGCGGGTTTGTCCAATCCGGCGAAGGCGCCGCGCTCGCCTATCTGGTCGCATCCAATGAAAGGGGCGACTACGCCCGTCGTAGCGACGTGACAGATATGCCCGCTTTCCAGGATCTGTACCGTCAGGTGCATGGGAAGGCGCCGGAAGGCCCGCTCTGGAACGCCTTCAACTGGACGGTGCAGCAGTTCGGCGACCTCGCCTATGTGGGGCTGGCTCCTCCGGGCGCGCCGGAGCCTGCAATTGCGGTTCTGCGCAAGGCGATCGCGGATACGATGAACGACAAGGCGTTCATCGAGGAGTCGACGAAGCGCAATGGCCTGCCGTTCGACTACGTCAACCTCGAGGAGGGCGCGAACGTGTTCAAGGCCCTCTCCAACGCGTCGCCGGAGATTATCTCCGCCCTGCGCGAGAGCATGGCGGCTATGGGGGCGAGATGAGCATATCAGGCGGACGCCCGACCACACTATTTGACAAGATATGGGATCTTCACCGCGTCGGGCGTCGCGCGGACGGCAGGGAGTTGATCTACATCGACCGGCATGTGTTGCATGATCTTCATGCGCCCCATGCCTTTTCGAAGCTCTCACGTGCGGGGCGGCCGGTTCGTCGCCCCGATCTCACGTTCTCCATGCAGGATCATTCCGTTTCGGTTCTGCCCGGTCGCACGGAAGACACCTACGCGGATGGAGCAGCCTTTGTCCGCGCCATGCGGGAGGGCAGTCGCAAGAACAACGTTCGCGTGTTCGATCTCGGCGATCCTGACCAGGGCATCAGCCACGTGGTTGCGCCGGAACTCGGCATGGTTCTGCCAGGCGCAACCCATGCCGTGCCGGACTCTCACGCCTGCACTGTGGGCGGTCTCGGCGCCCTCGCGTTTGGATGCGGCACGACAGAGCTTGAACACATTCTGGCGACGCAGGTCATCACTTTGTCACGTCCGCAGACGTTGCGCGTGAACCTTCTTGGCTCTCTCGGCGCGGATGTTGCGGGCAAGGATGTGGCTCTGGCTGTGCTTTCCAAACTAGGCGTGTCCGGCGGTCGCGGCTACGCGATAGAATTTGCAGGGCCGGTTGTGCGTGCGCTCTCCATCGAGAGTCGGCTTACACTGTGTAACCTGACCATCGAGATGGGCTCGCGTTCGGGCCTTGTCGCGCCTGATGAGGCCACGTTCCAGTGGTTGTCCGGACGTCGCTTCGCACCTGTTGGGCCGCAGTGGGATGCGGCGCTGTCCCATTGGCGAACGTTGTATACCGACGCCGCCGCCACCTTCGACCGCGAGGTGGACGTCGATTGCTCGAATCTGGAGCCGCAGCTGACATGGGGCACCGAGCCCAGCCATGTGATCGGCGTCACAGGCCGCGCTCCGGATCCCGCGCAGGCGGAGCCGGGCAAACGCGCGGCGATTGAGCGTGCGCTGAAGTATATGGGCCTTGCTCCGGGCGAACCTCTCGAAGGCTTGCCCGTTGGCCGCGTGTTTATTGGCTCCTGCACCAACAGCCGCCTCCCAGACCTTGAGGCAGCCGCATCCGTTGTGAAGGGTCGCAAGGTTGCTGAGGGCGTCACCGCGTGGGTCGTGCCAGGCTCAAGCGGCGTGAAACGCGAGGCCGAGGCGCGCGGGCTTGATGTTGTTTTCAAGGACGCCGGCTTCATGTGGGGTGAGAGCGGCTGCTCCATGTGCGCAGGGACCAATGGAGATATGGGCGCGGCCGGCGAGCGCGTGCTGTCGACGACGAACCGCAACTTCGAGAACAGGCAGGGCAGGGGCGTGCGCACGCATCTCGTTGGCCCTGCCCTCGCAGCGGCCGCGGCTGTGACTGGACGCATCACCGATGTGCGGAAGTTGAGGAGCTGAAGATGCAGCCGTTTGACCGCATATCAGGCGCCGCCGTTCCGATGATTGAGAACGACGTCAACACGGACCAGATCGCTCCGCTGCAACTCGCCAAGGGGCTGTCGCCTGACTGGGGCGAGTTGCTCTTCAAGCGGCAGCGCTTCACGCCGGAAGGCGCGCCAACGGATCACATCCTCAACCGCCCGCAGTATCAAAGCCCCGTGATTCTTGTCGCCAACGAAAACTTCGGATGTGGATCGTCGCGTGAATCCGCAGTGTGGTGCCTGACGGGCATCGGCATCCGCTGCATCATTGCGCGCAGCATTGCGGATATCTTCCGCGAGAACTGCCTGCAAAATGGGGTTCTGCCAATTGAACTGACCGGCGAGTCCATGGACCGCCTGCAGGCGGCCGTCCTCGTCGCGGATGGCGCGACTTCTTTCGAAGTAGACCTTCCGGCGCAGAAAATCTCTTCACCGGACGGCCTCGATATCCGCTTCGAGATTTCGGCCTCTGACAAGGTGCGCCTTATTGAGGGTCTTGATGAAATCGGACTCACAATGAAGCATCTTGCTGAAATTGAGGATTGGGAGGGTCGAACGCGCGCGAACCATCCCTGGCTTCAGACGGCGCATGACCGGCAAGTGTGAAACAATCAAACCAAGATCGATATGGAGGACAACGCATGGCGACAATCGGGTTTATCGGCATCGGCGGCATGGGCGTCGGCATGGCCGCCAACCTCATCAAGGCTGGCTATCGGCTCGTTGTAACGGACCTGCGCCGCGAGCAGGGGCGGGCGCTTGAGCAGCAGGGGGCGGAATTCAAGGCGACGCCGCGTGAGGTCGCGGAGTCCTGCGATATCGTTCTCTCCATGTTGCCCTTCAACGAGGCGGTGAAAGCCGTTGCCCTCGGAGAAGGCGGACTGCTTGAGGCCCAGCGGGGCGCGAAGGTCTGGATCGACTTCAGCAGCATCGACAAGGAGACCATCGTCGACGCCGCAGCACGCCTTGAGGCTGCGGGGTGGATGGTCGCCGATGCGTCGGCGGGCGGTGTGGAGGAAGTCGCCGCTGCAGGTCAATTAGCGCTGTGGATCTCTGGCCCCAAGGCGCTCTTTGACGAGAACCAGCCGATCTTCCACGCCATGGGAAAGTCCGTTCTCTACGTGGGAGAACTGGGCAACGCAAAGCTGGTGAAGAATGCGATGGCCATGCTGTCGGCTGTGCAGCACATGGCGGTCGTCGAAATTGGCTCATGGTTGAAGAAAGGCGGTCTCGATGATGCAACCTTCCAGACCGTGCTGCAGAACTCGCAGCAGGACTCGGTGGCGACGCGCCGCATCATGGACATCGTTGTAAGCCGGAAGTTCAAGCCGCGGAAATCCTGGATGCCGAAGGATGTGAGCTTCGGTCTCGATATGGCGCGGGAAATGGAAGTGCCCATGCCCTTCGTGAGCCTTGCTTACCAGATGTTCGCGATTGCGCAGGCGACTGGTCAGGATGGATACGAGGCGACCGGGATCGCGTGCAACGTCTATGACGTTATCAACGGCGCCAAGCGCTAGTACGCATCCAGTCGGCCTGCAAACGCCGCTCGCGCCTGGCGCGGGCGGTTCAATCACCGGCGCCGATCGCTGCGCAAGCCGCTGGGGCAGGGATCATGAGCAAGAACGCAGCTGCGACCACGCCGTCGCGTCAACCTGTGGGCGGTGGTCGTTCCTCATGGCGCCCCACGCGGCGTATGGCGCTCCTCATGCTGGGAGGCGCCGCCGTACTTCCGCAGATCGTGAAGGCCCAAAGCGTTGATGTGCGCGGGCGCGGTTATGATCCCTTGTGGCGAAACGTGGACGAGGCCATCGAGGCCTTCTTCGGCGCCGGCCCCTATCTGCGAGAGGGCGCGCGTCTGTTGACGCCGGACTATGTGGATAATGGCGGCTCGGTCGCGATTTCCGTTGCGATAGACGCGCAGATGACGCCGCGTGATTACCCGCAGGTCGTCCACATACTGGCCCACGGCAACCCGAATCCTCAGGTCGTCAGCGTCAGGCTTTCTCCCGAGAGTGGCCTCGGCGCATTCAGTACGCGCATTCGTCTGGAGCGTTCCCAGCGCCTGACGCTCGTTGCGCAGATGAGCGATGGGCGTCTGCTGCGTGACGACGTGGATGTGGAGATTGCGACCGGCGCCTGCGCAGATGACGGCGTCGGCGCCCCGCAGGATGTCGCCGATTTCAGGCCGGTCTCGCGGGTCAGCGCGCCTGATAGCGCTCGGGTTGGCGAGGTCGTGACAGTCAGGGCGTTGATTTCTCATCCCATGGAAACCGGCCTGCGACTCAACGAACTCGACGACTGGGTGCGTCAGCGCATTATCTCGAGCTTCACTTGCGCCTACGACGGAATCCCTGTGTTCCGCGCGAGGCTTTATCCATCAGTTTCTGCGAATCCATTTTTCGAGTTTCATTGCCGCGCGACCCGCACGGCTCCGCTCGGCTTCACATGGTATGACACCAGCGACCTCACGTTCGTGAACCAAACTGTGCTCAACGTTTCCTGAGTGGCGGCGGCCCTGCCAAAGCGCGCTTGGCTAATGGCAGTTTTCCGATATTCTTTCCTCAAGTCGCGAGACCCGGGCAGACCCGGGCTGACTGTCGCGACGCGAGGGAGGAAGGCATGAAGCTGGCGCTCAGCGTTAATGGCGCGACCCATGAGGTCGACGTCGAACCCGAAACGCCGTTGCTCTGGGTTTTACGCGATACAATTGGCTTGACCGGCACCAAGTACGGCTGCGGCATCGCCGAGTGCGGCGCCTGCATGATCCATCTGGATGGACAGGCGACCAAGGCCTGCAATCTGAATGCAGCCGCCGCCGTCGGAAAGAAGATCGTCACCATCGAGGGTCTCTCGAAGGATCGCAGTCATCCAGTGCAGAAGGCGTGGATCGAGCACACTGTGCCGCAATGCGGCTACTGCCAGTCCGGGCAGATTATGTCCGCCGCCGCCCTGCTCCAGAAAAATCCAAAGCCGACGGATCGCCAGATTGATGAGGCCATGGCCGGAAACATCTGCCGCTGCGGCACATATCTTCAAATTCGCGAGGCAATCCACGCCGCTGCGAAGACCGGCGCTTGAGGGAGGCTTCCATGACCATGGTCAATGTTTCACGGCGCTCTTTCATCACCAGCGCGGTGGCGGCTGGCGGCGGCTTGATGCTCGGCTTCCATGTTCCTGTCGCACAGGCGGCCGGACTTGTGAACGCGGATGCGTCCAAGGCGCCTGCCGACGGGGTTGAGATCAATGCGTGGCTCACCATCGATCCCAAGGGCGTGGTGACTGTCCGGACGCCGCACACTGAAATGGGACAGGGCGGAATGACATCCGTCGCGCAGTTGGTGGCGGAAGAACTGAACGTGCCCTGGAAAGACGTGCGCGCCATGCTTGCTGACGCCCACCGGCATGTGAACCGCGGTCAGGAATACCGCGACATGTCCACGGGCAGTTCAAACCTTGTGCGCAATCGTCACCCCCACATCATGCAGGCGGGCGCATCCGCGCGCGAACGTTTGCGTGAGGCCGCCGCGCAGAAGTGGGGCGTTCCTCGTGCGCAGGTGAAGGCGGAGCAGGGAATGCTGTCCGCCGGCTCCAACAAGGCTTCGTATGGCGAGTTCGCGTCGGCCGCCGCAAACGTGAAGCTCGCTGAAGAGCCGAAGATCAAGGCCTATGGCGATTGGTGGCTTCTGGGCAAGGATGTCCCGCGCATGGATGTCGCGGTGAAGGTTGATGGCAGCGCCATTTATCCGATCGACGTCCGTGTGCCTGGCATGGTGTACGCAGCCGTCAAGGCGTGCCCAACGCCGGGTGGTCGCGTGAAGAGCTTTGACGCTTCCGCAGCCAGCGCGCGCCCCGGCGTTGTCGCGGTGATCGAACTCAAGCAGACAAAAGACAAGCTGGCGAACTCGGATCTTCGCAGCGCTATCGCGGTGGTGGCTGATAGTTTCTACCGCGCCAAAACAGCGCTCGATCTCGTGAAAATCGAGTGGGATCACGGACCGGGCGCAACCATGAGCTTCGCCGCCATGGACAAGCAGGCCGTGCAACTCATGAGCACGGACGCAAAGCACGTGGAGGAGGTGCGCGGAGATCCCCGCCCGATCCTTGCGGCCGACGCGAAGGCGCTGAAGAGCGAGTTCATGCGCCCATACGAAGCGCACGCTCCCATGTGTCCGCCTGCGGCTTTGGCTCACGTGACAAAGGAGCGTGTGGATATCTGGAGCTTCACCCAGGATGTCGCTGCCCTTCTTCGTCTCACTGCCAATCAGGCGGGACGTGAAACAAAGGATGTCTACGTCCACGCAACCTATCAGGGCGGCGCTTTCGGACTTGGCAACGCAGTCGATCTTCCCCGTCAGGCTGTCGAGTTGTCCAAGCAACTCGGCAAGCCGGTGAAGGTGATATGGACCCGCGAGGAGGACACTGCGCAAACACGCTCGCGTCCACCGGTGTGGGCGCATTTCGAAGCGAGCCTGGATGAGAAGGGCTTGCCGAAAGCGATGCTCAGTCGCGCGGTTGCAGAGCCTAACGTGCCCGCCTATGCGGATCGCGGCATTGCAAATATCCCCTACCGAATTCCCAACTACCGCTATGAGAGACACGTCGCTGCAAGCCATATGCCCGTGGGTCCGAACAGGGCGCCGGGCAGCAACAGCAACGGCTTCCTCATGGAGCAGTTTATCGACGAGATGGCGCTGGCGGGCGGATGGGATCCGCTGGAGTGGCGTCTCAAGATGACGGAGGGCAACGAGCGCTGGCAGCGCGTGCTTCTGAAAATGAAGGAGGTCTGCGGCTTCACGACAAAGCTGCCGAGGGGGCAGGGGATGGGCATCGCCGTCGTCGAGTCTCACGGCGCAACAGTGGGTGTATGCGCCTCTGTCGAGGTGACCCGTCGCGGGTCGCTCGCTATCGACAAGATCGCCGTGGTCTCAAATACGGGTTATGTCATCAATCCGCGCGCCGCGCACGAACAGGTGCGTGGGTGCGTGGCCTGGGAGCTGAGCCATGTGCTCTATGGCGGGCTCGATATCCGGGACGGTCGCGTCAACAACCTCAACTTTAACGGCTACAAGATGCTTCGGTTGCCCGATATGCCGCAGGTCGAAAGCCACTTCGCCATGTCACAGGACAACTGGTGGGGCGGCTTTGGCGAAACGGCTGGGCCCCCGCTGCCGCCTGCGCTCGCCAACGCCATCTTCTTTGCGACACGCAAGCGCATTCGCTCGACGCCGATCCTGAAGCACGACTTAAGCTGGGCCTGATAATAGAACGAAGCTGACGCGAGCCGGGAGGAGCGATCCTCCCGGTCTTATCCTTCGCCTCAGAAAACTGAATGCGCGCCGCGCTCAACCGTCGCTGTTCCCTGCAGCAACGCGGCATAATGCTCAAACAGGGTATCTGCGCCGGTCGATGGCGTTGCGTCGGCGTCATAACGCCCTGTGGCCGGGTTCAACAGAAGCATCGACTCCGACGCATAGTAACGCCCGATGCGCGCAAGCTCTGCTTTTGCGGCAAGGTGCGGCAGGGCCAGGGCCGCAAGGTCAAGTCCTCGTATAATCCCGTCCATCATCCAAAGAGGCGCGCGGCGAAAACGCGGCGCGCGGTCGAGGAGGCGGAAAAGCGCCTCGCCTTGCTCTCGCGGGGTGATGGCGGGCCCCGGGCCCCCAATCGGCAGGATGCGGTTTCTCCGGTCCTCCTGTGTGAGACAGTCCGCCATGTAGCAGGCGAGATCCCGATCGCTGATCGGCTTGCACGCAGTCAACTGACCGTCGCCAAAAAGCAGAAAAGGCTTGCCGGCGCGAACGCGCTCAACCTGTCCAGAGAGTGATTTGAAGAACGCGGTGGGGCGTACGATCGAGTAGTCGAGGCCGGACGCGATCAACTCCGCTTCGAATGCAAGTTTTGCGTGCTGAAAAGCGAGGCGGGGTCTTTGCACGCAGATGGCCGACAAGAGCACGAAGCGGCGAGCGCCCGCTGCGCGTGCTGCGTTCAGGCAAGCGAGATTGGCGCTGTAGTCGACGGCCCATGCATCCTGCGGCAGCCCATTGCGTGATGCGATGCACGACACGACTGCGTCAAACACTTCACCGCGAAATCCGTCCGCATCGACGCAAGCGGGATCGCAAACGTCGCCCATCCGGATGATCGCTTTGTCCGGGAGGTTGAGCGCTGATCCCTGTCTGACGAAGCAGACGACCTCGTGGCCTCGTGCGACAAGGGCCCCCACAACCGCGCGGCCAATCGTGCCCGTGGCGCCGAGCATGAAAATCCGCTGCCGACTTTTTGTCGAAGATGAGGACTGGATGGAGAGATCCAAAGCTGCGGTTCCCGTTCAGGGTGCGACCATAGAGCTAAAGCGAAAGAGGAACAATCGGGATGCCGCTGGCGCCACGGCCCCATGGCGCCGGCGTCGATAGGCATCAATCCAGCCTGCCCGCGCGCGCCCAGGCGGCGACATAATCATAGAGGTTTTTCGTCGCGTTCCCGTAGCTCTTGCCGGTGACCTTCGAGCAAGGCTCGCAGCCCGTCTGGCCGTGCACAGCGCCTTCGATAATGATGTAGTCCTTGTCCTTGCTGGCGGCGAGATCATAATGAATTTCGTTATCTGCGATAAAGTAGTGTGCCCCCATCGCCGCGATCAACAGCGGGACGTTGATTTGCTGCACGGCGCATGGCGTCGAATTGTTGCTTGAGCACCAGTCAATGTCGATCATTGAGTCCTTCGCACGGATGGCGTTGGCGCTGAGGAACGAGCGCAACGTAAGAAACAGGGTTCCATTCTCAAGCGTGCGATCCTGCCGCGCATTCTGCACCTGCGCGACGCGCACCGACCGCACCTGTTCGACAGCTACCGATCCATCGTCGCGGATCAACTTCTGCGGGCGCACGGTTCCCGGATGCACGCTCATGGAGATGTCCATCAGGCGCGCGCGATTGCGAAACACGATGAATGGCGCATCGTCCACCGTGTTGCCTCTGCCAGCCGCGACATCGCTTCGCATAGCGTGCGCCTTGTCAATGAGCTTGTTCATACGCACAGCCTGCGCCTTGAAATACCTGTCGAGAAATTCTGGCGCGTAGGTCGAGTGCCCGTTCGGGTTGAAGCCATTTTCGGGACTGAACGGGTCAAGGGCAGGATCGATCTTCGATGGATCGTTCTCATCGAGAACTGCAGGATTAAGACTCCGCAGCGCGTTGATGGTGTTGCCCGGATGGGCGTCGAGCAGGAACAGGCCATCAGCCTTGGGCAAATCCTTCAGCGTGTCCGGGCATTGGGTCAACTTGCCGACGCCTTGGCAATAAGCGACGCCCTTCTCGGCCACGGCCTGATAGAACGAGGTAGCAGGGCCACCGCCGGAAAAGCCGATCAGCACGACCTTGCGCACGCCGGGCTGCTTCTTGAGAAACTCGACGCCCTGCCTGATGTCGAGCGCAACATTTTCGAAATTGACGATGGCTTCGTTATTGTCGGACCGCGGGTTCATGCCCAACACAATGAAGCCGCGGCTCGCCAACTCGCGGTTGCCGATCATGTTCATGAAGTTCGAGGTTCGATGAATGGCGAGGAAAGCCACGTGGGAGGTTGGGCCCGCGTCAGGCCGGTAGAGAGCGCCTTTTGTGGCGGACGGCTGAAACTGGATGTAGCGCGGATCGCTTTGCGCTATGGCCGATCCGGTTAGAACGGCCGAAAACAAGGCGGCCGCGATAGCTGCCAATCCCAGTATGCCACGCATCGGATCCTCCCTCGATGTGGCGCTGCATTTCGACGCCTGCGCCCAAGGATAGAACTGATCCGGCGAGAAGCAAAAACTCAGGTTGTGGTCGCGCTAAAGCTTTGACTTAAACTCAACTGAAAGCGATGCTTTTTCAAAAAAAGTTCATTGACGGTTTGGGTGAGTTGGACCTATATACCGCTCACCGACGGCGACGCTGCTGCGATGCGGCGCGGTTGCTTCGGACTTCTCGAGCTTCTCGGGGCGTTTTCAACCTGATTGGTCCTGGATCGATCAGGGCGGCCCAAGCATCGGCTGTGGCGCATCCGGGCGGGCAAG
>JAIXSM010000054.1 GCA_027484655.1 Hyphomicrobiales bacterium
AGGCCACGCGACGCTTGTGCGCGCGCCGCAAGACGCACGGGCGCAGGCGCAGGTGTTCCAGCCTCTCGCGCGGCCGCTGATGGAGCTTTCGGCGCGGGTGAAGGCAAGCTTCGATCCCGCGCGCGTCCTCAACCCCGGCCGCATGTACGCAGGCGTTTGAACAGGCGACCGACCGATGCAAACCAGTTTCACCGCCGAGCAACTCGCCGACCCGCATATGCGGGAATCCGAGAAAATCCTGCGCACGTGCGTGCATTGCGGCTTTTGCACCGCCACCTGCCCCACGTATGTGCTGCTGGGGGACGAGCTGGATTCGCCGCGCGGGCGCATCTACCTCATCAAGGACATGCTGGAGAACGGCAAGCCCGCTTCCCCCGAGGTGGTGAAGCACGTGGACCGCTGCCTCTCCTGCCTGTCGTGCATGACCACTTGCCCCTCGGGCGTCCACTACATGCACCTGGTGGATCACGCCCGCGCGCACATCGAGCAAACCTACGCGCGCGGACTCGCCGACAGGCTGATGCGCAATGTGCTCGCGGCGGTGCTGCCCTATCGCGGGCGTTTTCGCGCGGCGCTCGCCGCCGCGTGGTTCGCACGCCCGTTCCGCAAGGTCTTTGGCAAGCTGCCGGGCGTCGGCCCGCGCATGGAGGCGATGCTGGCGCTGGCGCCCACGCGCTTTCAGCCGCCGGCGCCGGCCATTCCGCGACCGGTGAACGCGACGCGGCGCGTGGCGATGCTGGAAGGCTGCGCCCAGCCGGTGCTGCAACCCGGCATCAACGCCGCCGCCCGCCGCGTGCTGGCGCGGGCGGGCGTGGACGTGCTGGACGCGCCGGGCGAAGGCTGCTGCGGCGCCCTTGTCCACCACATGGGACGGGAGGCGCAGGCGCTGGATTTCGCTCGCGCCAACGTGGACGCATGGATCGCGCGCATGGACCGCGACGGCGTAGAGGCCATTCTCATCACCGCATCCGGCTGCGGCACCACGGTGAAGGACTACGGCTTCATGCTGCGGGACGATCCGGCGTACGCCGAAAAGGCGAAGCGCGTCTCCGCCGCCACGAAGGACGTGAGCGAGTACCTCGCGGGGTTAGAGATCGCAGCGCCCGAGCACGGGCAGCAGATCGCGGTGGCCTATCACTCGGCCTGCTCCATGCAGCATGGCCAGCAGATCCGCGAAGAGCCCAAGCGCCTGCTGCGCGCAGCCGGTTACATCGTGCGCGATGTGCCAGAGGGGCATATCTGCTGCGGCTCGGCGGGCGTCTACAACATCCTGCAGCCGGAGATCGCCGGGCGGCTGCGGGATCGCAAAGTCGCCAACATCGCGCGCACAAAGGCGCAGATCGTGGCCACCGGCAACATCGGCTGCATCACGCAGATTGCGTCCGCCGCGGGCATCCCTGTGGTCCACACGGTTGAACTCATCGACTGGGCGCAAGGCGGCCCGACGCCGGCAGCGCTGGAGGAGGCTGGATTTCAGCGCTGAACTGTGGCGATGATGGAAAGAATCAACACAGGGCGAGGCGGCGCCCCGGAGATTTGGCGATGGCGCGCAAGAAGCCCCAGGCGGACAACATGAAAAGCAAGGCGCGCAAGGCGGCCAAGGCCATCGTCAAAAAGGCGGTGAAGAAGGTCGTCACGAAGAGCGCCAAAAAAGCCTCCAAAAAGACGGCCAAAAAAGCGAGCAAGAAAGCGAGCAAGAAAGCGGTCACGAAAGCAGTGGCGAAAGCCGCTGCAAAAGCGCCCGCCCGGAAGGGCGCCAAGAAGCTCGCCGCGTCCACTGCGAAGAAAGCCCGCGCAAGCGTCAGCAAGGCCTCCGCGGTGAAGAAAGTGCGCGCCGCCAAGGCCGCCCGCAAGGCCGCGACCCGCAAGACCGCCCGCAAGACCGCCCATAAGCCGACGTCCAAGACGGTGACTTCGGCGGCCCCCAAGCGCCGCGCGGCGCCGCGCAGTTCGGCGGGACGTCGCCTCGTGGGGCGCGCGAGCCCCAGCCGCGAGACTCTCGCCAAGAAGACGCTCGCAGCTGGCGGCGCCAAGAAAGCAGCGACGAAAAGCACACGCAAACCCGCCAAAAAACGGGCCGTGAAGACCGCTGCCCCGGCGACGGCGCTCGCGGTCGGCAAGACGGCGCGCAGCCGGATCGTCGCGCGCCAGAGCAAGAAGCTCGCGCCCGCCGTTCTGCGCGACGGTGCGCGGCGGCGCGTCGAGAAACCGACCGCCCCGCGCCCGGAAAAGAAGCCCGCCGCCGCACGGCGCCCGCCCTTCCGCCTGCACGCGCTCGGGGTGCGCGACGAGCACGCTACGGATCGCCCTGCCATAGAGGCGCTTCTCGTCGCCACCTATGGGCGAACGGATGAGATGAAGGCGCTTGCGGAGGCCCGCGCAGAAGGCCGCGTGCTGTGCGCGCTTGTCGCCGAGTACGAAGGCGAACTCATCGGTTATCTGGTCTTTGTGAAGGCGGAGCCCTTCGCCATCCTCAGCGCGGTCGCGATTGCTCCGCAACGGCAAGGCAAAGGCGTTGGGTCGATCCTCGTGTCAGCAGGGATAGAGACCGCCCGCGCCGCTGGCGCACAGGCGGTTGTGGCTCCGGCGGAAGCCGACTGGCTGCTCCGGTTCGGTTTCGCCCCAGCGCCGGTCTTCACGCAACCGCGCCTTGCGCTGGAAATAGAGCCCGGCGCGCTCGCCGGCGAAGATGGGTCGCGCACCCCTCCATAAGGCCCCGCCCAAGGGGTTCGTGTGATATTTTTGCGACGATCGCTCCAATCCGTGAAAATACCGACTGATTTGCACAGTAAGTCGGCGCCTTGCTCAGGCTTTGATCTTGAGTTGCCTGGTCTGGCTGTCGCATTGATGACGTCAGTTCAAAGCTGACGGAGTTCAAGATGTCCCTCAAGCACACCGCTTTTGCCGCTGGCCTTCTCGCCGCCGCGCCTGCGTTCGCCGCCGACCTTCCCAAGAAGTCCGCAGCAGCCGCCCCCCCGGTCGCCGCCGTGTCGATGTTCGACTTCGCTGTCGGCGGCAAGCTGATGAGCGACTACAACTTCCGCGGTATCTCGCAGTCGGATCGCAAGCCGTCGGGCACCGCCTACGCCGAAGGCCGCGTGAACTTCAACGAGACGTTCCAGGGCTACGCTGGCGTGCAGGCGTGGGCCGTGAAGCTCCCCACCGACCCGTCGGCGGAAGTTGACCTCTACGGCGGCGTGCGCGCCACGTTCGGCGCGTTGGCGTTCGACGTCGGCGTGATGAAGTACTGGTATCCCGGCGAGACGGAATTCGCAGGTTGGGTCAAGAGCGCGGACTTCATCGAAGTCTACGGCAAGGCCACCTACACCATCAATGAGATGTTCACGGTCGGCGCGAACCTCTTCCATTCGCCGAACTGGCTGAACACCGGCGCCACGGGCACGTACGCCTCGGCGACCGCGAAGGTCACCTTGCCATATGACTTCTCCGTGTCCGGTGAACTCGGCCGCTACTTCCTTGGTACGACTGATGGGTTTTATCTGAACACGCCCCTTCCCGATTACACCTACTGGAACGCCGGCGTGACCTACACCTACAAGGTGGCGTCGCTCGACCTGCGCTACCACGACACCACCCTGAGCAAGACCGAGTGCTCCCTCGTCACGGGCAACAACTCGTCGGCAGCTCCGGTCGGCATCGGCGCCGGCTCCAACAGCTCGCGCTGGTGCGGCGCGGCCTTCATCGCCACGCTGGCCTTCGACATCACCTCGGCGAACCTGAAGTAAGCCGCTCAAGAAACGAAATAAGACGGGCGCGTCGCTGCTGCGGCGCGCCCGTTCTGCGTTCAGGAAGCTGACGCGACAAACTCAGATGACGATGACCTTCGTCCCAACGCGCACACGCGAGTACAGATCGACGACGTCATCGTTCATCATGCGGATGCAGCCCGACGACACGTTCTGGCCGATGGTCCATGGCTCGTTCGTGCCATGGATGCGATAGAGCGACGAGCCGAGATAGAGCGCCCGCGCGCCCAGCGGATTGTCGATGCCGCCCTTCATGAACGTCGGCAGGTCCGGTCGCCGCTTCAGCATTTCCGCCGGAGGCGTCCAGCTCGGCCACTCCGCCTTGCGCGTGACGCGCTTCACGCCCGCCCACTCGAAGCCCGGTCGGCCGACGCCAATGCCATAGCGGATAGCCTTTCCACCCGGCTGCACAAGGTAGAGATAGCGCGACGGCGTATCGACAATGATGGTGCCCGGCGCATGGGGGCCGGAGTAAGACACCGTGGCCCGGTGGAAGCGGGGATCCACACGCTGCTGAAATCCGGCGTCCGGCGCCAGCGCCGCCAACTGCTGCGGTCCGGAAGCCTGAGGCGCGGCCCGCGCAGGCTCGCGGGCGGACGGCCCGGTACGAACGGCGCTGTGGCGCGGAGTTATCGGCGGCTGAACCCGCACGACCGAAGCCTGCGGAGCGCCTTCCGGTATGTTGTAGATCGCGCCGCCCGCCAACGCCTGTCGCTGCCGGGCGTAGGCCTGCGCTTGGGCATGCGCCTGCCAGTGCGCCTGTGCATGGGCTTGCGCCGTTGCGCGGGCATGCGCCTCGGCCCGGGCGAGCGCCTGCGCCTCCGCCTGTGCGCGAGACCGCGCGTGCGGACTTGCCGCGCGGCTCGCCTCCTCTGCGCCGTAGCCCGGAATGACGCCGTATTGAGGGGTCGCCTGCGCGAGGCCGGGGCTCATCAGGGATGCGGCGAGCGCCGCCGAAAACGCTATGTTACGCAACGACATGAAAAACGGCTCCTTACACAAGAAAACGTAATCGGTCGTACGTCCGCACGCGCGCGAGCGCCGTCCGCCGGACCAGAGCCCTGACCCGCTCAAACATGAACTGAGCTATTGTACGGACGACGCGCTCCTGCGCCAGCGCCAAGCGATTCGTTGGTTATCGCTTTCTGTCACGGGTGTGGACCGGATTAACCCGGCGTTAACGCGCGCTCACCCGCGCTGGATCCGGACGGCGAGCGCAGCACGGACGCCCGCAAGGTTGAAGACGAGCGCGCACGCCCCGAACACGAGGGCGCCCACCGTGGTCTGGAGCGCGAGGGTCGTCGCCCCGGGATCGAACGCGCGCAGGGGATGCGTCGCTGCGAACATGGCGGCCAGCGCCAGCGCGGCGCCGGCGACGTCGCGCGCGGGCGGCGCCTGGGCGCCCACGAACGGCGCGAACGCGAGCAGCGCGAGGGCGGAGGCCGCAAACGCCGCCGACTGCGCCGCCGCGACGAGGCCGGGGTCCGCGGAGGACACAACCGCGAGAAGGCCAGCGTTCACGGCCAGTCCGAGCAGCGCGGCGAGCAAAAGCGGAACCGTGCGCCGCTCGATCTGATAGATGGCGCTGAGCGCGAACAGCGCGACGGCCTGACAGAACAGCCCCGGCGCCAAGCGCTCCAGATGGGCGGCGAACGGGCCATGATACTCCGGCGGCGCGAAAACCGCCTCAAGGCTCGGCGCCACAAGCCAGCAGCCCAGCGCGGCCGCGGCTAGAATCGAGACGATCAACACGCCGTTGCGCGCGACCTGCGCCCGGGCGGCGGCGCGGCCCTTCTCGTCGTCGGCCCGCACGGCGAGTTGAAACAAAAGCACATCAAGCCCCGCGCCGATTGCTGCAAGCAACCGGCTGCCCACATCGTGAGCCAGCGCGAAGTATCCTGCCTCCGCGTAGCCTGCGCTGTTGGCGATGACCGCGCGGTTGAGCAGCGGAATCGCGGCGTAGAGGGCGGCCGCGAGAACGATGGGCGCGCTGTAGGCGAGACTGCGCCGCAGGAGCGGCATGTCCAGTTGAGACAGACTAAAGAGCGTTCGCGCAGTCTTGCGCCGAACGAGGAACGCAGGCGCCGCCATGGCGATGCAGGCGCCGGCGAGCGTGGCTTGCGCGGAGTGCGTGACCACGGCGGCGCCCACGGTGAGCGCGACGCCGAGGATATTCTTGGCGAGCATCAGCCGCGCGTAGGCGGCGTCGTCGAAGCAGGCGCGCATCCGGGCGCAGCGAAAGTCAAAGAGACCGTTGGCGACCGCGCACCCCAGCGACAACGCGAGGAGCGGCGCGGCGAGAGGGCTTTCGACATCAGCAACCCACAGAATGAGCGCCAGCGCCCCGCCTGCCCCCGCAAGCACGGCGAACGCGAGGTTGAGCGACGCCGCCGCGCCGCCCGACGATTCAGAGGCGGGCGCGAATCGCAACGCTGAAAGCCGCAGCCAGTCAAAGACCAGCAGTTGCGCCACGGCGGCGAACGCAAGGGCAAGCGCGAAGCGGCCAAACTCGGCAGGCCCGAGAAAACGCGCGACGAGCAGACCTATGGCGAGATTGAAAATCGCGTTGAGGCCGTAGGCCCCGAGAAGAACCATGCCGATGTTCCGCTGCGCCAGCGCTCGGGAGACCGCGCCAGACCCCGCCCCGCGGCCGGTTCGACCCCATGCTCGCGACCAAGTCAAGGCGCTGCGCGCTTGCGGCGCGTGGAACCTTCATTATCCTGCGCATGAAAGGGGCTCGCGAGGCCCCGCGAGGAAACGGCAGGAGCATTTTTGGGCATGAGCGATCCCGTTGATGAAGTGATGACGTTACGGCGCGGCGTTGTGCGCGTGCAGCAGGCGGGCGCCGGCGCCCCGCTGCTTTTTCTGCATGGCGCGGGGGGACGTAACTGGACGCCGCTGCACAAGGCGCTGGCGAAATCCTATCGGGTGATCGCGCCGGAGCATCCGGGCTTCGGCGGCTCGCCCATCCCGCCATGGATGAACTCGGTCGGCGATCTCGCCATGTTTTACCTCGATCTCATCGAGCACATGGGCCTGACCGGCGTGCATCTGGCCGGCCATTCTCTCGGCGGCTGGACAGCAGGCGAAATCGCCATTCGCAACACATCGCGCCTTGCGTCTCTCAGCCTGCTGGCCCCTGCGGGCGTCGCGGTGGAGGAGGCGCCGTTCGGCGATATCTTCCTGTGGTCGACGGAACAGGCGACGCGGGCGCAGTTCTTCAACCAGAGCCTCGCGGAAAAGCGGCTTGCGGCGGGCGGCGACGCGGACGCGGCCCTGCATAACAAGCGCACTGTCGCGCATCTCGCGTGGAGCCCGCGCCTCTCAAATCCGCAGTTGCCATTCTGGCTGCATCGCATTGATCGACCGACGCTGTTCGTGTGGGGGCGCGAGGATCGCATCGTCCCCCTCGCCTGCGCGAAAGCATGGATGGACGGCGTTTCCCATGGCAAGCTCGCGGTGATCGAGGACTGCGGGCACGCCATTCATAACGAAAAGCCGGATGAGGCGGCGGCTCACATGCTGACCTTCCTCGCCGGAGCGAAGGGATAAACGGAATCTGTAGCGACGGGAGCCAGCGCTCCCGTCAGAAAAAGCGCCGCAGAAACGGCGCGCACAAAAGGGAGGAAAACATGTTGAGAACGGCGCTCGCCGCCAGTGCGCTCATCGCCTTCGCCAGCAGCGCGCACGCGGCTTTTCCGGCGGATCACTTCAAGGGCAAAACCGTCGATGTGATCGTCGGCTACGAGCCCGGCGGCGGTTATGACGTTTACGCGCGGCTGCTCGCGCGCCACTTCGGGCGCCACCTGCCCGGCGCCCCCAACGTGGTTGTGAAGAACATGCCCGGCGCCGTGAGCCGCACGGCGGCCAATTACATCGCGAACGTGGTGCCCAAGGATGGCACGGCCATCGCGACGCTGGCCCGCGGCCTGCCGCAGGATGAGTTGCTGGGCGCGCCAGGGATACGCTTCAGGAGCCGTGAACTCGCATGGCTCGGCAGCATGAACAACGAAGTGAGCGTCGGCGTCGCGTGGCACACCTCGCCGGTCAAGACCATGGATGAGGCGCTGAAGCAGGAGATGATCGTCGGCGCCATCGCTGACAGCCTCGTGTTCCCCACGGTGATGAACGCGGTGCTGGGCACGAAGTTCAAGATCATTCAGGGCTACCGCAGCGGCGGCGAACTCACGCTGGCCATGGAGCGCGGCGAGTTGCACGGGCGCATGGGCTGGTCGTGGTCGAGCATCGTCTCCGGCAATGCGGAATGGATCCGCGACAAGCGCATCTTCAACATGGTGCAGTTCTCGACATCGAAGCACGCGGACCTGCCCGACGTGCCGCTGGTGACCGAGCTGGCGAAAACGCCGGACGACCGGTCGCTGCTGGAGCTTGTGTTCGCGCGGCAGGTGATGGGCCGCCCGTTCGTCGCGCCAGGCGGCATGGCGAAGGGCTTCGCCGAGGGCCTGCGCGTGGCGTTCGATACGACGATGACGGATCCCGCGATGGTCGCGGAGGCTGCGAAACTGAAGATCGAGATCAATCCCGTGAAGGGCGCCGACGTCCAAGCCATTGTGGAGCGCATGTTCACCGCCTCGCCGGCGGTGATCGCGCGGGCGAAGGAGCTTGTGCCCATCGAAAAGTGAGGCGCCCGCAGCGCCTCACGTCATAAGCGTCAAGCCATGCGCAGCACCGGCTTTACGGTCAGGCCTTCCTCGCTGTCGTGGAAGGCCTGCTCCATCTGCTCGAAGGGATAGAACTTCACGAGACGGTCGAAGGGGAAACGACCGTCCATGAAGAAGTCCACAAGCTGCGGGATGAACACATCCGGGTTGCTGTTGCCCTCGATGACGCCGCGCACCTTGCGCCCGTGCAGCAGACTGCGCACGGAGATCGACAGCTCCGAACCATCCCACGGACTGGTGACGAACGCGCATTCCCCGCGCACGGCCAGGCAATCGAGCGCCTGCCGCATCACGGTCAGCACGCCCGTTGTGTCCAGCGCGTAATCGGCGCCGCCGGGAATGGCGGCGAGCACCTGCTCCTTCACCGGCGCTTCGCCTGCGCGGATGCTCACATGCGCCCCCAGTTCGCGGGCGAGGTCGAGCCGGTTCTGATGCCGGTCGATGGCGACGATGCGGGAGGCGCCGGCGATGCGCGCCGCCATGATGGCGGACAGGCCCAGCGCGCCGACGCCGAACACCGCGAGGCTACGCCCGGGCTTGAGACGCAGATCGTTGAGAATGGCGCCCGCGCCCGTCTGCACGCCGCACCCCAGGGGGCCGAGCAACTCCAGCGGCGCATCCTTGCGCACCTTCACCACGTTGCGCTCGCGGCCCATGGCGTGGGTGGCGAATGAGGACTGCTGGAAGAAGTCGCCGAACACAGGCGCGCCGTCGCCAGCGCGCAGGTAGGCGGAGCCATCCGGGCGCTTGCACCCGAACGTCAGGGAGAGCGCGTGGTGGCAATAGGCGGGCTCCGCCTCCTCGCAGGAGCGGCAGCGCCCGCAGGAGCCGAACGTCATCACCACATGGTCGCCGGGCGCGACCTTCGTGACGCCCGCGCCGACCGCCTCAACGACGCCCGCCCCTTCGTGGCCGAGCACAACGGGACGCGGCACGGGCGAGCCGGGGCCACCGGCCTTCATGTCCGTGTGACAGACCCCCGTGGCGACGATGCGCACCAGCACCTCGCCCGGGCCCGGGCTCGCCATGGTCAGGGTTTCGAAGTTCGGACGCAGCGTATCGTCCCGAAAAACAGCGGCCCTGATCTGCATGGTTCCTCCCCGGTGTCTTCTGTTGCACAATGGCCGCCGGCGCAGGCCCGGTCAACGCGGGCAAAGCCGGGAGGAAAACCTTGGGGAGCACCATGAGGACAGCAATTCTGGCCGGATTGTCCGGCATCGCCGCGCTTTGCGCGAGTTCGTTCGCGGCCCATGCGCAAACGCCGAACTGGCCAACGCAGCCCATCCGCATCATCGTGCCGTCCGCCGCGGGCGGCACCACGGATTTCCTCGCCCGCGTCTCGGGTGAGTTCCTCACCAGCCGGCTCGGCCAGCCAGTCATCATCGAGAACAACACCGGAGCGGGCGGCAATGTGGGCACGGCGAGCGTCGCCCGCGCGGCGCCGGATGGTCACACGCTGGGGTTCATCTCGACGAACAACCTCGCGATCAACCAGTTCCTGTTCAAGTCGCTGCCCTATGATCCGATCAAGGATCTCGCTCCCGTCGCCGTGGTTGCGGAGGCGCCCCAGATCCTCGTGGTGTCGAAGAACGTGCCCGCGAAAAACCTGCGCGAGTTCATCGACCTGTTGAAGGCGAAGCCCAACAGCATGAACTACGCATCCGCCGGCCCCGGCACCACGCCGCATCTGGCCGCCGTGCAGTTCATGCGGCTGGCGGGCGTGGAGATGACCCACGTGCCCTACCGGGGCGCGGCGCCGGCCGTCACCGATCTCGCCAGCGGGCAGGTGCAGATGCTCTCCGTGGGCGCGGCCCCTGTCGCGGGGGTGATGGCGTCGGGAGACGTGCGGGCGCTGGCCGCCGCCACCAAAACCCGGATGCCGCTCCTGCCGGACCTACCGACCGCCGCGGAAGCCGGCCTGCCTGGGTTCGAGTCCACAACCTGGTTCGGCCTCGTCGCCCCGGCGAAGACCCCACGGCCCATCGTGGAGCGCCTGAACGCCCTCATGCGGGAGTGGGTGGACGACCCACGGGTGCGGGAGCGCTTCGACAAGGCCTATCTCCTGCCCATGAACATGAGCGCCGACGACTTCGGCAAGTTCGTGGTCGAGGAGGCGGGCAAGTGGGAGAAGATCGTCGCCGCCGCCGGCGTGAAGATGGACTGAAGCGGGCCAACGGGCCTGACCAGAGAAAACGCGGATTCCCCGCCATCAGCCCGGATCGCAACCCGCGGTCCGGGCGTTCTTATGCGCCCCGAAGGTTCGGGGGCCGCCCTTGACAGGGCCGACCCCGCCTCCTATCTCCCACGCGTAGCACTTGCCCGGGGCGAGTGCTAACAGCGTTCAAACCCCCGAACCCGGGGGCCCAGCGGCCGGCTGATGGCCGCCGCAGGGTCCGCCAACACACAGGACACGATCCCATGAAGTTTCGTCCCCTGCATGACCGCGTGGTCGTCAAGCGCCTCGAAGGCGAAGAGAAGACCAAGGGCGGCATCATCATTCCGGACTCCGCCAAGGAAAAGCCGCAGGAAGGCGAGGTTGTCGCCGTGGGCCCTGGCGCCCGTGACGAAAGCGGCAAGCTCGTCGCTCTCGACGTGAAGGCGGGCGACCGCATCCTGTTCGGCAAGTGGTCCGGCACGGAAGTCAAGATCGACGGTCAGGATCTCCTGATCATGAAGGAGAGCGACATCATGGGCGTGGTCGGCTGAGCCGGCGCCCAGACGCTTTCACGGTCTAGCAAGACAACCGATACCAGGAGATAGGAACAATGGCAGCCAAAGACGTACGCTTCTCGTCTGACGCCCGCGACAAGATGCTGCGCGGCGTGGACATTCTCGCCAACGCCGTGAAGGTGACGCTCGGCCCGAAGGGCCGCAACGTCGTCATCGACAAGTCGTTCGGCGCTCCCCGCATCACCAAGGACGGCGTCACCGTCGCCAAGGAAATCGAGCTTGAGGACAAGTTCGAGAACATGGGCGCGCAGATGGTGCGCGAAGTGGCCTCGAAGACCAACGACACGGCTGGCGACGGCACCACCACCGCCACCGTTCTCGCCCAGGCCATCGTGAAGGAAGGCGCCAAGTACGTCGCCGCCGGCATGAACCCGATGGATCTGAAGCGCGGGATCGATCTGGCCGTGACCAAGGTCGTCGCCGCCATCAAGGCCGCTTCGCGCCCCGTCAAGGACAGCGCCGAAGTCGCACAGGTCGGCACCATCTCGGCCAATGGCGAGGCTGAAATCGGCCGCCAGATCGCCGACGCGATGCAGAAGGTCGGCAATGAGGGCGTGATCACCGTCGAAGAGAACAAGGGCCTTGAGACGGAAACCACCGTCGTCGAAGGCATGCAGTTCGACCGCGGCTACCTGTCGCCCTACTTCGTGACCAATGCCGACAAGATGATCGCC
>JAIXSM010000024.1 GCA_027484655.1 Hyphomicrobiales bacterium
CCGCGCGCATCAAAGGACGCTGATGCGGGCGAGGACGCCCGCGGTCCACACACTCCCCCTCCCGGTTTGCTCCGCAAACCACCCTCCCCCACTTTGTGGGAGAGGGAGTCGCGCACGTTGGTTTGCGCCTAATTACAAAGACTCAATCTAGCGAGATTGCCCCCCTCCACCGCTTGCGGGGGAGGGTGGGCGCCGGACGGCGCCGGGGTGGGGGTGCGCCCCAACCAAGGACCGCGCGCATCAAAGGACGCTGATGCGGGCGAGGACGCCCGCGGTCCACACACTCCCCCTCCCGGTTTGCTCCGCAAACTACCCTCCCCCACGTTGTGGGAGAGGGAGTCGCGCACGATGTTTTGTGCTTATTCATACACAATCAATTCCCCGATACCGGCGCGCGTCCGCCCTACGCCGTCGTGTAACTGATGGCGGCGTAGTAAGCGCGCGCGTAATCCGCCAGCAGATCGGCCCGGTCCATCCCGTTGATGATGCGTCGGGCGCTGCGCCAATCCTCTGCATCGAGATTAAAATAGTCCGCGAACTTCTTGCCGGTGAAGAGCCCGTTCTCCATGCCGGCGAACATGATGCGCCCCGCGAGCCCGGGCTCGAGCACCGCGTCCGCCGCCGCCTCGTCCCGCGTCAGATCCACGCGGAAGAACGCGCCCATCTTCGCGTAGTTCGCCCGCCCGGTCAGTTGCACATAGCCGCGCCCGCGAAACAGGACGCCATCGCCCGGCGTGACGTTGCCCAGCCGGCGCGCCAGAGCGGGGTTTCCGCCCTTGATGTCATAGCGCCAGTGAAAATAGGACCGCGCGCCGTACTCGTGAATCGGCTGCATGGTGCGCGCCGTTTCGTGGTGGGTCGTCCCCAGCGCGTAGGCGAGCCAGCGGTCATCCTTGCGGGCGTGGTGACGCTCCCACTCGTCAAGAATGGCGGTGAGCCCGTCTATCTGCTTCTGCTTCAGCGAGCCGCCGAACAACGCGCCCCTGCACTGTTCGAAGAAAAACCTGCGATTGATCATGACCGCCGCGCCACTCGCCAAAGGCCCCGTCCGAGATGCAGGCTAGTCTTGAGCTGAACAATTGACCACCCGCCGACGGCGCTTCAGCCTGTGGATAACGGGCACAACGTATCTGCTTTGTTCACGTGCGCCGCGCATCCTGTCATGAGAGACGCCATAGCGAGCGCTGCGACTGAATGCGGTTTACCCCTTCCTTCCTCGAAGAGATCAAGGCCCGCCTTCCGGTTTCGGAGGTGGTGCGCCGTCGCGTCAAGCTCCTGAAGGCCGGCCGGGAGTGGAAGGGACTGTCGCCCTTCACATCCGAAAAGAGCCCGTCGTTTTTCGTGAACGACGCGAAAATGGCGTGGTTCGATTTCTCCTCCGGCCAGAACGGCAACATCTTCGATTTTGTCATGCGCACGGAGGGGCTGTCGTTTCCCGAGGCCGTGGAACGACTTGCGGGCGAAGCGGGGCTTGATCTCCCCGTCATCTCCGAGGAGGTGCAGCGGCAGGAGAAGCGCCGCGCCGGCTTGCAGGAAGTTCTTGAGCTCGCAGCGCAATTTTTCCAGCAGCAGCTGCAGGGGCGCACCGGAGCGCGGGCGCGCGGCTATCTGGCCGATCGCGGGCTCGGCCCGTCGGTGCAGGCGCAGTTCCGGCTCGGCTACGCGCCGGATGAGAAGTACGCCCTGCGGGACTGGCTGGCCGCACGGGACGCGACGGTCGAAACCATGTGTGAAGGCGGAATGCTGATCCATGGCGAGGACATCGCGGTTCCCTACGACCGCTTTCGCAATCGCGTGATGTTCCCGATCTGCGACCGCTCCGGCAAGGTCATCGCCTTCGGCGGGCGGGCGCTGGAAAAGGATGTCCCGGCCAAGTATCTGAACTCGCCCGAGACGCCGCTCTTTCACAAGGGCGCGACGCTCTACAACCACCACAACGCCCGCAAGGCCGCCCATGACGCCGGAACGGTGATCGCGGTGGAGGGGTATGTGGACGTCATCGCCATGACGGCGGCCGGTTTTCCCCACGTGGTCGCGCCGCTGGGCACCGCGCTCACGCCCGACCAGTGCGAGTTGCTCTGGCGCATGAGCGAGGAGCCGGTCCTGTGTTTTGATGGCGATCGCGCGGGCCGCAAGGCCGCGCACCGCGCCATCGATGTGGCCCTGCCGATGCTCGGCCCCGGCCGAAGCCTGCGTTTCGCCTTCCTGCCCGACGGGCAAGATCCCGACGACCTCGCCCGCTCGGGCGGGCGCGACGCCATCGCCCGCGTGCTCCAGTCGGCAAAGCCGCTGGTGGAGGTGCTCTGGAGCCGCGAGGCGGAGGCCAGCCCGCTGGACACGCCGGAGCGGTGGGCGGCGCTGCACCGCAGGCTTGGCGAAAAGCTTCGCGAAATCAAGGACGAAACCCTGCGCCGGTACTACCAGGAGGACATGCGGGCGCGCCTCGCAGCGGCGCGGGGCGGCCCCGCCGCCGGCGCCGGGCGCCCTCCCATGGGCGGGGGCGGCCAGGGTTTTCGTCCGCGCCAGCCCGGCGGCATGCGGGGCGGGCGCTTCCAGCCGGCGGCTCCGCAGGGCTACCGCCTGCAACCGGCGCCGGTGAGCGCCAGCCTGCAAAAAAGCGCGGCCTTCGCCGGCGCCGGCGGCACTCCGGTCCGCGAGGCGCAGATCATACTCACCCTCGTGAACCATCCGGGCCTGCTCGCCCACCACGTGGAGGATCTCGCCGAACTCGAGCTTCAGGGCCGGGACGCGGCTCGCCTGCGGGACGGATTGACGCGGATCGCCGCGGAGGGGCGCGAGCAGGCGGACGAGGCGCGGGCGGCGCTGGAGGCGCTCGGGCTCGGGCCAGAACTGTCGCGGCTGGACGCGATGGACGTGGTGGCGAGCCTGTGGTGCGTCCGCCCGGACGCGGCGAAGGAGGACGCCGGCGCCTCTCTGGGGCAGGCATTGGCCTTGCATCGCAGGGCGAGGGCGTTACATAGGGAACTGAAATCAGCCGAAACTGCCTTGGGCGATGAAGCGACCGAGCAAAATCTTGACCGGTTGAGGGAAATCCAGAGCGAATTGGCCGCCCTCGAAGGTCGCGAGGCGGCGATGGAAGGATTTGGCCTGATGTCCGGCCGGCAAACGCGGGCTCTCTGACCGGGGAGCGCGCGTCTGCTTTTTCTGGCATGGACGCCAGGCTGCGGTACGGTTAACGGGCGCTTAAGCGCCTTTGATGTCTTTGATGTCGTGCGGTGAGTCGCCCCCGGGGCGCACCGCGGCGGGTCAATGCGAATGCGCCGCCCACGGGCGCGGCGAGCGGAGTCTGGAATGGCGAAGAAAGACGAAGAGAAACGGGACGCTGACGGCGCAGCGCCGGAGACCGCGGACAGCCCGTTGCTCGACCTCTCCGACGCCGCCGTCAAGCGGATGATCAAGCAGGCGAAGAAACGCGGCTTCGTCACCCATGACGAACTGAACGCGGTTCTGCCGTCCGAAGAGGTGTCCTCCGACCAGATCGAGGACATCTACGCGATGCTCAACGAGATGGGCATCAACGTCGTCGATTCCGAAGACGCAGAGGAGAGCGAGGGCGAGGAGGCCGAGGAGGAAGCCGAAGGCGGCGAACTCGTCGAGGCCGCGCGCCCTGCCGCCGTGGTCGCCACACGCACCGCCGAGCCCGCCGACCGCACCGACGACCCCGTGCGCATGTACCTGCGCGAAATGGGCTCTGTGGAGCTTCTGTCGCGCGAGGGCGAAATCGCCATCGCCAAGCGCATCGAGGCCGGCCGCGAGGCCATGATCGCGGGCCTCTGCGAAAGCCCGCTGACGTTCCAGGCCATCATCATCTGGCGCGACGAACTCAACGACGGCAAGGTTCTGCTGCGCGACATCATCGACCTCGAGGCCACATACGCCGGGCCCGACGGCAAGGGCGCGCCCAAGGACGGCGCAGCGGAGCCGGAAGCCGCCGCCGAACCGGGCGTCGATGAAGAGCCGGGCGCTGAATCCTTCGACGACGACGACATGGAGAATTCCGTGTCGCTCTCCGCCATGGAGGCGGAGCTGAAGCCGAAGGTGCTGGAGACGTTCGACCGCGTCGCCTCCGCCTACAAGAAGCTGCGCCGCCTGCAGGACCAGAACGTCGAGCAGAAGCTGCGCAACGAGGCGCTGACGCCGGCGCAGGACCGCAAGTACAAGTCGCTCAAGAAAGAGATCGTCGCGGACGTCAAGTCGCTCTCGCTCAACCAGCACCGCATCGACGCGCTGGTGGAGCAGCTCTACGACATCAACAAGCGCCTGATCGGCCTTGAGACCCGCCTGATGCGTCTGGCCGAGAGCCATGGCGTGGGCCGAGAGGATTTCCTGCGCAACTATCAGGGCGGCGAGTTGGACCCCAAGTGGGTGCTGCGCGTCTCCAAGCTCTCCGGCAAGGGCTGGAAGGCGCTGGTCGCCAATGAAAAGGACCGCATCAAGGACATGCGGGCCGACATCCACGCGCTGGCGACCGAGACGGGCCTGGAGATCCAGGAATTCCGCAAGATCGTCCAGATGGTGCAGAAGGGCGAGCGCGAGGCCCGGCAGGCGAAGAAGGAAATGGTGGAGGCGAACCTGCGCCTCGTCATCTCCATCGCCAAGAAATACACCAACCGCGGCCTGCAGTTCCTCGACCTCATTCAGGAAGGCAACATCGGCCTGATGAAGGCGGTCGACAAGTTCGAGTACCGCCGCGGCTACAAATTCTCCACCTACGCCACGTGGTGGATCCGCCAGGCGATCACGCGCTCCATCGCGGATCAGGCGCGCACCATCCGCATTCCCGTGCACATGATCGAGACGATCAACAAGATCGTGCGCACGAGCCGGCAGATGCTCCACGAGATCGGCCGCGAGCCAACGCCCGAGGAGCTTGCCGAAAAGCTCGCCATGCCGCTTGAGAAGGTGCGCAAGGTTCTGAAGATCGCCAAGGAGCCGATCAGCCTTGAGACGCCCATCGGCGACGAGGAGGATTCGCACCTCGGCGACTTCATCGAGGACAAGAACGCGATCCTGCCCATCGACGCGGCGATCCAGTCGAACCTGCGCGAAACGACGACACGCGTTCTCGCATCCCTCACCCCGCGCGAGGAGCGCGTGCTGCGCATGCGCTTCGGCATCGGCATGAACACGGATCACACGCTGGAGGAAGTCGGCCAGCAGTTCTCCGTGACGCGCGAGCGCATCCGCCAGATCGAGGCGAAGGCCCTGCGCAAGCTCAAGCACCCCAGCCGCTCGCGCAAGCTGCGCAGCTTTCTGGACAACTGACGCCGGCGCGCCGGGGGCTTCCACGCCCGGTCCGTGCTACACGTCGGCGCATGAACACACATGCGCAAGACGCGCCGCGCCATGCGGCGATCATCGGCGGCGGCCCCGCCGGCCTCATGGCGGCGGAAGCCCTCGCCAGCCGCGGCGTCAGGGTCACCATCTACGACCGTATGCCCTCGCTGGCCCGCAAGTTCCTGCTGGCGGGACGCGGCGGCCTCAACCTCACCCACTCGGAACCCTTTGACGCCTTCGTCGCCCGCTATGGGGCGGCGGCGGATCGACTGCGCCCGGCGCTGGAGGCCTTTGCGCCGCAGGATCTCATCGCGTGGTGCGAGAGCCTGGGCGAGGCCACGTTCGTGGGGTCGAGCGGCCGAGTTTTCCCAAAAGGCTTCAAGGCCTCGCCCCTGCTGCGCCTGTGGCTGCGCCGGCTTGCTGGGCAGGGGGTGGAGGTGCGCCTGCGCCAGATTTTGCGCGGCTTCGACGCCCAGAACCGCCCGCTCATGGAGGGGCCGGACGGTGTTGTCAGCGCTGTCGCAGCGGACGCCACTATCCTCGCGCTCGGCGGCGCCTCGTGGCCGCGGCTGGGCTCCGATGGCGGCTGGGTGAGGGTGCTGGAGGAGCGCGGCGTTCAAGCCGCCCCGCTGCGTCCATCGAACTGCGGCTTCGACGCCACGTGGTCGCCGGTGCTGCGGGAGAAATTCGCAGGCGAGCCGCTGAAGAACGTTGCGCTCACCTTCGCACGCACGCGGGTGCGGGGCGAAGCGCTCCTCACCGCGCACGGGCTTGAGGGCGGCGCGGTCTACGCTCTCTCCGGCGCGCTGCGGGAGGCCATCGCCGCAGATGGATTCGCCACGCTTTACGTGGACCTGCGGCCCGACGTGAAGGAGCACGAACTGGTCGCGCGGCTGGCGGAGGCCCGGCAGGGGCAGTCCGCATCCAACATGCTGCGCAAGTCCGCGGGCCTGTCGCCGGCAGCCGCCGCGCTGCTGCGCGAGCAGGGCCCCTTGCCGCCCGCGCCGGGCGACCTTGCAAAACGCATCAAGGGCGTCGCTGTACACCTCACCGGCGTGCGGCCTATCGAGCGGGCGATCTCGTCGGCCGGCGGCGTGCTGTGGGACGAGGTGGGGCCGGATTTTCAGTTGCTGCGCGCGGCGGGGGTATTCGTCGCCGGCGAAATGCTGGACTGGGAAGCGCCGACAGGCGGCTATCTGCTGCAAGCCTGCTTCTCGACAGGATTAGCTGCAGGGCTGGGCGCGGCGGCCTACATTGACGCTGCCCCCAAACCGCAGGATGCGGCTACAGTAACGCCGTGACATCGCCCGCGCGCGCATAAGATTACCTCCCACTCCACACTCCCGGGGCGCGGCGCGAGCCGCGAACCCGGGATCCGGCCCTGTCGACGTGACGTCTGGACCGGATCGCCTCGCGTCCGGGGATGTGGCAAGAGCATGACCGCCAACCCCTTTCCCGCGCGCTGAAACATGCTAGACAGCCTTAATCAATGCACGGGAGGACGCGCATGAACGATCTCGAACGGATCAAGGAAGATCTCGTCACGGCGAACCGGATTCTGGCCTATCATCACGTGGTGGATTCCTTCGGCCACGTCTCCATTCGTCATCCGGAAAATCCGAACCACTTCTTCATGTCCCGCGCCCGCGCGCCCAACTGCGTGGAAGTGAGCGACATCACCGAGTTCACGCTGGACGGCCAGATCGTCGGCCATGAGCCGGGCAAGCCCTACTCCGAGCGCTTCATCCACGGCGCCGTCTACGAGGCGCGTCCGGACGTAATGGCCGTGGTGCACAACCACAGCCCGAACGTGGTGCCGTTCACCGTCCAGTCGAAGAAGAAGATGCGGCCGATCATGCACATGTGCGCGCCCATCGGCACAGACATTCCCACCTGGGACATCTCGCACAAGTTCGGCACGACGAACCTGCTCGTGACGTCCATGGACATGGGCCGCGACCTCGCCGAAACGCTCGGCAAGCGCACGGTGGCGCTGATGCGCGGCCACGGCAGCGTGGTGGCCGGCAAGTCCCTGCGCGATGTGGTGTTCACCTCCGTCTACATGGAGATCAACGCCGACATGCTCATCAAAGCCTACCAGCTTGGGGAAGGCGACATCATCCCCATGAGCGACGGCGAAGTGGAGGCCAACACCAAGGGCCGCGCGGGCTTCACCTATGAGCGCGGCTGGGAGAACTGGTGCCGCCTCACCGACCGGCCCTACTATCCGCAGGATTGGAACATGGGCCCGGGCTTCTCCAAGACCGACCCGTCGAGCTGAGGCGCCAGGCCCCAGCCTTGGACCGCGGGCGTCCGCGCCCGCCTCACCGGACCGCGGGCGTCCTCGCCCGCTTAACAGGCGCAAATCTCGCCGTCATTCCGGCGACGGCCGGAATCCCCGACAGGCCGCAGGGCCGAAGTATTGGCCTGTCGTGGATGCAAGGGACGCTTGTTGCCTTCGTCGGCATGACGCTGTGGCGAGATGGGCGCCCATTTGGCCGTCATCCGCGTCCCCGGGCTTGACCCGGGGATTGACCCGCGGATCCAAACTCGCAGCTCCTCGTCTGGGTGGCCGGATC
>JAIXSM010000079.1 GCA_027484655.1 Hyphomicrobiales bacterium
TCGGCGGAGCGACAAGACCCGATCCCATCCCGAACTCGGCCGTCAAACGCTCCAGCGCCAATGGTACTATGTCTCAAGACCTGGGAGAGTAGGTCGTCGCCAGGCCTGCAAAGAACAGTTAAAACCCTTTTCATACAAGATAACTAAACGCCCCCGCGCTCAAACCGCGGGGGCGTTTGCGTTTGGAGCCTCTCCACGCCCGAAAGGGCAGCGGTAAGGGAGGCTGCGCGGGGCCGGGGATCCTCTTTCTTAGCAGTGTCGAATCATGCGAGCATCGCATTACGCGTTGGCGCGGCGTCGCGCCGTGCCGGGAGCACAATAGTTCGTGACTCATCTTGAGCGCATTGCCGCCTTCGTTTGCGGCTCGGACATGGCATCCATGCCAGCGGTGCATCGCGCCCGTCTGAGGTTGCACGCAGCCGATGCAGGCGTTGCGCTTATCGCGGCGGCCAGGTCGCCCGAGGGGCGGCATTTGCGCGCGTTGGCGAGGGGTCGCGGCGATATCGAAGGGACCGCAGGCCTTGCCACAGCCCTCATCCGCACTGCGGAGACGGACGATATTCACCTGGGCTCGTGTGTGACGCCAACATCTGTCGCGCTTCCGGCCGCGGCGCTTACGGGCGCGCGTGAGGCAACCACGGTTGAGAATGCGCTTCGGGTCTGCGTTGAGCTTGCAGTGCGCCTGGGGCGCGCAATCGATGGGCCGAGCGCGCTGTATCGTGGAGTTTGGCCCACCTGCTTTGCTGCCCCGTTTGCAGTCGCGGCTGCAATTGCAAGAGTTCGCGGTCTTAACGAGCGAGAAACGACGCATGCGCTTTCTCTCTCGCTGATGATGTCCAGCGGCCGTGGTGGGCGCTTTGGCGGTGAGCCTTCAGGGCGTTGGGTTCTCCTCATGGGGGCAGTCGCCGATGGCGCTCGTGCCGTTGATGCTGCAGCGCACGGGTTTCAGGGCGATCCGGCTTTACTCGACGGTCCCTGGCTCAAGAACGCTGTTGGCGTCGAGGCCGACGTCGGAGCGCTTGTTGACGATCTGTCGCGGCCCATAGCTTGGGAAGGGCTCGGAATGAAGCCTTTCTCTACAGCACGGCAAGCGCTGGCCCCTGTGCAGGCGCTCAACGAGTTGATCGCGGAGGGACTCGATCCCGCCTGCATAGACACTGTTGAAGTCTTTGCGCCACAGGCATTTGCGGCGATGATTTCCCGGCCGCTGGAGCCCCTGCGGTCGTCGGGTTACGTGCATGTAGGTTTTCAGATGGCGTTGGCTGCGCTGAAACCATCGGCGCTTCTCGATCTCGATCGGTCCGATGTGATCACGGACAGGACCCTGCGCGCGTTTGCCGACCGTGTGCGCGTTGTGGCGGATCCTGCGCTCGACGCGTTGTATCCCGAAGCTTGGCCCGCTGAGATTTGCGTCTGTGCTGGCGGACGGGAACTGCGCAGACGTGTTGACGTGGCGCACGGCGACGCGTCAGATCCTCTCTCCGCGGACGAGGTGCGGGCCAAGTCCCGCAGCTTGCTTCGGCCCCTTATGAGCGCCGCCGAGGCGGAGACCACAATCGCCGTGTTTGAAAATGCTTTTGAGGCCGACAACGCCTTCGCCACAGCCGCATTTTGCATGCGCGAGGCTCTGGCGCAGCCTGCATCCGGCTGAAGCGGTCGGCTTCTTTACCGTCCTCGGCGCTTCCAAAAACCTCATGGCGGATTGAGGTGTGAGTAACTCACGGCGCTTTATCGCTGAGGGGCCGCAGCATCGCCCGCGTGGTTTCGTGCACGCGCGTCGTCACAAATCTGACGGTCAGTGATTTCAATACCTGGTGCCTGCTCAAGCTATGTGTAAACATGCCTTCAGCAGACGTTGAGGCGAAGAGCTACCTCGCTCTGGATCCCTATTTTCGGGGCATATTCCTACGTCCAACCGGCATCGATTTCGACGCAAAATGCTTTAGCCCGTAAACGCGTGCCGTCTGGTGTTTGCGGCTCTTGCCTCTCGGATCAATGCCTCGTCGTATGTGGCGTTGTGGCGCCGAGCGGGATTGTCAGCGTTACAAAGCCCGCATTGCCCGCAAGCCGATTTGTTGCGTTGAATTCGTGAAGCCAGCGTACAGAGGTCAGTATGGGGGTCTTTCCAATCTGAAAGTTGTAAGTAAGGCTCGGACCGATTGCCGACACCTCGCCCTTGAATGGACCCAATACCGCTCCGGCTCCACTGTCGCCTGTAATCTGCTTGTAATGGTATCCTGCCAGACCCACAGCGAATGACTTGGAGAAGTGCCGCATCACAGCACCTTCAACATGGAATTCTGCACCCGTCTTGTAGTTTGTATCCGTGTTTTCACCGTTAAAAGTAATACCCGGAGCGATGGACACCTCCCAGCCAGACGCGGGGTCCAACCATGTCACGGCTGCTGTAAGATCGGCAGCCCAACGGTTGAAGCCGATGTTCACAAGGTCTCGCTTTGCGTAACTACCCACCGGGATATTGAGGAGACCAGTGAGTTTCCAATGAAACGGACCTGCACTCCATCCGATGAACGCTGTTATGAGCGGGTCGCCCATAGCAAATGTGTCGTCCGAGACCCTGATGCTGCGGCCGCTGTTCAAAGTGGTGGTATCTGGAAAAGTGAGTGTCCTAAGAGCTGTAACGTCTATATCAACGCTCTGGTAGCCGAAGGGAGCGAGGACACCCACACCAAGGCGTCCGCCTAATACTGTCTCGGGCGCAACCCACATCACAGAAGCCACGTCCATGGCAACGTTCGCTCTCGCCTTCACAGACCCATCGATACGCAAGCTGCCAAACGACGGCAGCGATGTTCCAGCGCTGCCAAGAGTCCAACTCACTGCCGCGTCACCGCTGGCGCTACCCGTGTACAGGTATGTGAACGACGAGGCATAAAAGCCCGGCGGCGGCGTCATGCCCGCCATTGAAGCGGTGGCCCCGAGAAGATAGACACTCTTGCCCTCCTCTGCCGCAAACGCATCCGCGCCACTTACCAGCGCGCCCGCAATGAGGGCACGGTACATGCTTTTGCGATTAAATTTCATTCGCAGAGCTCCCGCAATGCTCGTTGCACCATGATGGTCAGATGTAGACAGTCTTAACGAGATCAGCCCTATTTACCGAGCCTTTGCGCATATAGGCGACTCGCTCGGCAGGATGACGTTGTTTATGCGGGCGTACTCGCTCCAGCGGCTCAGCAAACTATCTTTTATCTTCTGATTTAGGCTGGAGACATCCTGTGTCTCGCCAGGGTCGGCTGACACATCGTAAAGCTGCCATTCTCCGGGGCCGGCAGGCGGGCAGAGCCAGAGAAGTTTCCATTTGCCCTGGCGGATGGCGCGATTGCCGAAAAGCTCGAAGCCGAGCCAGTCTGTCGGTTCGCGTAACTCCATGCGCGACTGATCGAGAACAGGAATGAGAGACATGCCCTGCAATGGAGCGACGGGCTGGCCGTTATATGTATTCGGATAGGCGACCCCCGCGACGTGGAGCAATGAAGCAGGGATGTCCATCACATGCGTGAGCGCATCCGAAATCCGTCCGCTCCCGCGTACACCGTGGCCAGCTACGATCATCGGCGCGCGGATCCCGCCTTCGGATTGGAATCCCTTGAACATCCGGAAGGGGCCAGCGCTGACCTGCGCCCACGCGGGGCCGTACTGGATGAACGTCCCCTTTTTGCCCCACTCGTTGAAGTTGGTGTTGTTCCACGGCGCTCCAACGTTCATGATGTTTCCTTCAGGACCATTGTCCGAAAGGAAGATAAAGAGCGTATCGTCGAAGAGTTTGTTGTCCTTGAGATAGCGAACAAGGCGGCCGATATTGGAGTCGAGGTGCTCCAGCATCGCTGCGTAAAGCTCCATCCGGCGGGCTGACTGCTTCCTTTCTTCCTGTGAAAGAGCGCTCCAGGCCGGAATGCTCGGCAGCCGCGGAAAGACAGTTGCGTTTTGTCCAAGTATTTCGAGTTGCTTCATGCGTTCGATGCGGGCCGAGCGGGTCGCGTCATAGCCCTGGTCGTAGCGGCCCTTGTACCGGTCGAGCCAATCCTCGGGCAGTTGAAACGGATCGTGCGGCGCCTGAAACGCCAGATAGGCGAAGAAGGGTTTTCCGTCTGACTTGTTCTCGCCGATGTTGTCGATGATGGCGTTGGTATAATCTACGCTTGAATGAAAGCCCGCGCGCAGTTCCGTTAGGGGCTTTCCGTTGCGGGTGTAGAGCTGTCTCTCGCCGCTGGCTCCCCACATGTCATCGAAATGGCTCCCGCCTCCCGGTATGAGCGTCAGATCCCGTTCGAATCCCCGCGCAGCGGGGAAGTGTTGCGGCTCATGGCCCATGTGCCACTTGCCGGCCATGTAGGTATGGTAGCCCGCGTCCCGGAGAAGCGACGCCACAGGCGCCACACGCATATTTAGATAACCCTCGTAACCCGGCTTGCCCCTTTGGTTTGTAGCCATGAACTCCGCCATGTTGCCAAGGCCCGCGACATGATTGTCGACGCCGCTGAGCAACATGGAGCGCGTTGGCGAACAAGTGGGTCCAACATAGAAGTTGGTGAAGCGAACGCCTGCTGACGCCAACGCATCGATGTTCGGTGTGCTGATTTCGCCGCCGAAGCTGCCGATGTCTGCGTAGCCCGCGTCGTCTGCAACTATCAATACAATGTTGGGACGGCGGTCTTGTGCTAATGCAGACGTCAACGAAGCGCTAAGAAGAAACGCAACGCCAGAGGCCACTCCGATAAGGCCAGAAAGAGTTCGCATTCCGGGCATCGCGTACTCTCCACAGAGGCATAATTAGTCTGACTTCGACTTGACCGCGTATCGCCATCAGACGAGCGGCCTCGCCGCCCGAGGCCTAATGAAGACACGGCTCACCGATTCAGCTGTGTGGTTTCTAGCCAAAACTGAAATATATGTCAATAATTGCGATGAAGGCCTACTAAGCCATTTCATCATGTCCGAAAGCATCGCCCGAACTGTTCAGCATGGAGCTGCATGTGGCGGGGCTCTTTGTGCGCCGCGTCGCTTCAGGCTCAGGCCGGCACAGTGCGACTTGTCTCGTGGGCGCCGAGGCTTTGGGCGGCGATCGGTTCGTATCGAGATTGGGCGGGCGAGCCGGCGCCGCTGCTGTCGATAATGGGAATAAGCGTTGCGGGCGCAGGCGTCGTGTAGATAAGTAGCGCCGAGCTACAGTCCGGCGGGCGTGCGGCCCGCCGGCGCTGCTGGGATGTTCAGGATCAGAGCTTCTTGGCGAAGTTTGCGGCGATGCGCTGCAGCAGGTAGTCCCGCGCCGAAATGGGGTCGTACATCTTCTTCGGACCCTGGACGATCGCATCCGCATTCGCCTGTGCGAAAAAGGCGATCGAATAGCGCGGGCCCTGATATTCGCCGAGCTTTGGCATGCGCACGCGATGAAGTGTTGATTGCAACTCGTCGTCGCTCCAGCGCATCAGCATATCGCCGATGTTACAGGTGATGACGCCCGGCAGCGGCTCTACGCTCGTCCATTCATGGGTGTCGAACTCCTTGCCGGGGCAAACCTGAAGGCCGCCCTGGCCGGACTTCTGATGCAGCAGCGTGAGACAATCGTAGTCGGTGTGCGCGCCTGCGCGCCAGAGGTCGAAGTCCTCCGGCTTGCAGTTCTCCATGGGCAGGTAATGCAGCAGCCGCAACGTGCTCTGATACTGTGGCGATGACGGATCGTGGCGCACCGTGAAGAACCCATCGTCGAAGCCCATCTTGAATGCAAAGCAGGAGAGCACCTTCGTCGCCAACGCCCAGTTCATCTTCTCGAACTCGAGCATCAGGGCCTTGAAGCCTTTGATCTCCTCGTCCGTCGGCCAGAGCTTCTCCATGTGGGGAACGGTGATCTGGTAGGACTCTTTGCGGTCGGCCGTGCCGGTCGAAGGGCGTACCTGCGCCATATACTCCCAGCCCCAGTTCGTGCCCTTGAGCATGGGGTACTTCGCCTTAACGTCGTGGGGCAGGCCAAAGAATCGTTCGGACATCTCGAAGGCCGCGTCGATCTTATCCTGCGGCAGGCCGTGGTTGATCAATTGGAAGAAGCCGGACTCCGTCGAGGCCGCCCATAGCTCGTCGGCGATCTCGGTCTTGCGACGCTCGAAATCCGACATGTCGATCCTGCGGACTTCCCGGCTCTTCTCCATGCCTACTTCGCCGATTGTCGTTTCCTTGTTCAGTTCCTCAAGGGCATAGTTTGCGGCTTGCATGACAACCTCTATTCGTATTTGCAGATCAATCCGCGCGAGTGAAGAAGCAATGACCGAAGCCTAAGATGCTGACCGCTTCGACTCCCGTCTGCTCTGCGGCTGGCTGAGTCATCGTGGAGCCTGGGCTCTCCTCTCTTCCTGTTAGGCGACGACCTGCGCGGCCATGCGCGCGACAATGCGATTCGCGTCGGCGGCGAGCTGCTCCATGTCGAGCCATGGGAGTTTTCCGTCGCGTACGATCTCGCGGCCCTGTACGAAACTATGACGCACTTGCGCCTGCCCGCCGGAGATAACCGGACTGGCGTAGAAATCGTGTTGGCCGAGATAGCGTGGATTAGTGAGATCGAAGATCGCGATATCGGCGGATTTGCCGAGCTCGATGGTTCCCGCTGCATCCAGACCAAGCACTTTTGCGCCGCCCGCCGTGGCCCAACGCAGGATTTCATCCGCCGCAACCGCGCCCGCGCCCTTGGTGGCGCGATGGACTGTGAAGGCGGCGTAGAGCGCTGACGTCATGTCGGCAGCCTCGTTTGCGGCAGCGCCGTCAACGGCGAGCGATACGTTTCCGCCAAGGCGAGAAAGCTTGTCCGCTGGCGCCACGCCCGAGCCAAGCCGCGCATTGGCCTGTGGACAATGGGCCATGCCGGTCCCGGTTTCATAAAGTGCCTGAATTTCGCTGTCGTCCATGGTGGTCAGGTGCGCGAACCAGACGTCGGGACCGAGCCATCCTTGCTTGCCGATCCAGTGGATGGGACGCATGCCGTATTTTGATTCCGTCCAAGCGTCGTAGTCGCTTGTTTCGGAAAGATGCGTGTGCATGCGAAGGCCGCTCGACCTTGCAGTCTGAGCCATTTCCCGCAGTTCGCCTTCGTCGAGAGAGAATGTCGGCGTTGTGGGCGCCAGAACCACGCGGCGCATGGAATCTGGCGAGGCGTCATGCCAGCGTCCAGCGCTCTTCTCAACAGATGCGAGCATCTTTGCCAATGGCTCCGTCGGTATTGGCTTGATCCGTCCCTCGTCGAATGACCGGCCCATGGTCGCCCCGCCACGGCAGAAGACGAAGCGCACGCCGAACTTCGACGCGGTATCGAAGAGAAGATCGGCGGGATCGAAGTCGTAGGCGTCGGAGAAAATATAGTGATGATCCGCGATCGTCGTCGCGCCAGAAAGCGCCAGTTCGGCCATGCCCACCATGGCTGAGACGCGAAGCGCTTCCTCGTCGAGCTTGTCCCAATAGGTGTAAGGTACGACGCGCAGCCATCGAAACAGATTGGAATCGAGGCCGTCGGTGACGCCCTTCATCAGGCTCTGGAAGAGGTGATGATGCGTGTTCACGAGGCCCGGCGTGACGACGCATCCGCTCGCATCGACGATCTTTTCGCCGGGCTCCGGCGCCAGCGCGCCGATCTGCGCGATCACGCCGCCGCGCACGCGAATGTCGCCGGTCGTGCGGGCTCTGTTGTCCGCCAAGCCTGTGAAGATGCCGCGTGCGCCTTTGATCAGAAAGTTTGTCATCATATTGCTTTCGGTAGGCTCCGGGGGAAAAAGACCTGTTGCGCAAGCTCAAGGAGATGGAAGGGCGCACGTGACACAAGCACAAGCAAGCCAGGGCCGGCCCATGCGTCTGGCAGCTTGAATAGAGAGGTTAAGAACTGGATGGAATAGCCGACGCCGTTTTCCGCGGCGCCGACTGAGTACGTCCGAAATGAAGCGCTGCGAACGGCTCGCGGGTTGTGAGCGTGCGGTGTTCGGATCAATGGGGCCTGAGCGTGAGGCGCGTAGATAGAAGCGTGCATCAACAATCCCCCTCAATGGCGGCGTTGTGACGAGCAATGTCCCGGGCTAACCCTGACCGCTTCTACTCGCATCCCCTGTCAGGCAACCATCGTGCCAAGGCTTACATGAGGGATTGGGTCGGCGCCGGGGGCTAACATGGCGCATTTTTCGACAGTCTGCTCCATTGAGTAGCGATTTGAGGTGGCAAGATGATCGGAGGCTGATTAGGGCACATGCGCGATGGGGCGTCGTCCCGGTAGCGATCGAGCGCCTGCGGCGCTTACGTATGTCCGCGTCCGAAACCTCTGGATTTTGATTAAATCCCGTGCACGAATTCCTGAATGAGAAAACACAGGAGAGGATTCGATGAGGCGACGACAGACCAATGTCCGGGGCAGGCGCTACGTCGCGCAGTTGGCGTTGGTAGTGACCGCTTTTCTGGCGCTCGCCGGGTGCAGCGACAGTGGCTCTGAGGTCGGGCGGCTCGAACGCCGCCTTGATGAGTTGGCTCGCGAGCTACGCCAGACCCGTGCGGAGACCCAGCGCGGTAACGAGCGGGTCATCGCCGCCCTTCAGGAACACTTCGCGCAGTCCACCACCTACACCGCTCCCGCGCCTCTGGGCGAGCCTCCTGTAGCGATCGACAAAGAGCGGGCGATGGCTGTCTCGCGGGCGTTGCAGGCCGCGCACATCACGATGAGCGAGCGCATGTCGGCAACCCCGTTGTCAGGCGACCCGGACAGGGATTTTCTTGCGCAGATGATCCCCCATCATGAAGGGGCTATCGACATGTCGCGCGTGCTGCTGAAGGATGGCGTGAGGCCTGAAGTGCGCCGTCTGGCGCAAGAGATCATCGCCCATCAGCAAGCAGAAATCGAGATGATGAAGCGCTGGCTCAACGCAGTAAGTCGCTAACGCCCGATTTGACTTCAGCTGAGCGAGGATCAAGGCCAATTATGCAACGCTATGGGGATGAGCGGCCGTAAACCCGGGCAGGCGCGACAGAGTTCGGGCGGGCTTTCACCCTTCCAGAAGCCCCTGGCGCGCAGTCTTCGCGAACACCCAGCGGGCGAACACGGCGACGATCAGTCCGAGAACAAGCGCTAGCGCCAGAGCGACGGCGCCCGTCTCCCATGACACGGCGAGCCGCGTCGGAAGATAGTTCAACACCGTTTGAAGTTGGCGCAACTCCCACACGAGCTTGGTGACGCCGTAGCCGACCAGCAGGGCGACGGCGGCCCCGATCATCATTCCCACGACGGCAGGTCCGAGAAGGTTCGGCAGAAAGAACCGCACAACGTCGGCAGGGCCGGCGCCGCGAATGCGCAGCAGGCCGAGGATTCGGCGGTCCTCACGATAGTTCGCGTAAGCGACAGCGCTCACGCCGATGAGCGCCAGCAGCAGTCCGCCGAGAAGGTAGATCTGCACGTTTTGTCGTGCGAGATAAATATACATGTCGCTTCCAAGTCGCGCGGTCTCGGATCTGACGTCGCGAATGTCCAGGGGGTCGATGCCCGCTGCAGCGACAGCCTGCGCGCGCAGGTCCGAGGGGTTCGCGCCCGGGCGCATGGCCACGGACAGAACGATCCGGGGCACCAGGATGTCGAGATCCTGTAGCGCCTTCTCCGACTGGGCGCCCACGAGATAAGGCGCGTTTGTAAATAGATGATTCAGGTAATCCACCCGCGCCGCCACGAAGCCCTCGCGGTCGTTTACGGTGCGCAGGGGAACGCCGGGCAGAAACAGAAGCGAGCCGCCATAGGGGAGGCGTTGCAGCTTGCCATCGACCATGCGCCCCACGGGCATGGGTTCTTCGAGCGCCTTCTTGTAGAACGCGCCCACTGGCGCAGAGGCGACGATGCGTCCTTCATCCACCTTGCGCAGCACGTCTGCAAATGGCGCGCGCTCTCCCAGAGCCGGCTCCGAGTAGGTGGCCGCCAAGTGTCGCGCCGTATCCGGAATGAGGTAAATCGGCAGGCCAGCGAAGCCCCGGTCAGGCATGAAGAGACCTTCCACCAGACCTTCAACGACGTAGCTCACGCTCCGGACGGAGGGTTGGCTCTCGATCCGTGCGATCATCGGGGCCAGCTTCAGTTCCAGCGTCTGCATGCGCTCGCGCAGTCCACCGCGCGCCTGCGCCTCCGGCGGCATGAGATCCAGCGCGTTGACCGTCATCTGCAAGTCGGAGCCAAGCTGGATGCGCGCCCCACGCTCGGTCTTGTTATCGAAAACCGCGGTCATGACCGTGGGATAAAGCGCGAGGCTGGACATCAGCCCGACGATGAGCAAACAACTCGCCGCGCGGTGTCGCCGGATCTGCATATGTCGCGCCGCCACGCTTCGCAGAGATCCCGACAGAAGAAGCGCTGCAGGCGTCATTAACGCCGACATGATCGCCCTGTTCGCAGCGATCAGCGAGACAAGTCCGTAAATGAACAGTGGAAAGGCGACGAAGTCGAGAGTCCGGTCCACGTCTGGCGCCCAGGCCGCGACGGTAAGATCCGCAAGAGTGACGTCAACGATCCAGCCCGCCACCTTGGCGCCGCCGAACGCCAGGCATAACGCCTGCAGAGGTCCGAAACGCACTTGCGCGCCGTCGAACTCGCCGCCCTCCACCCGTCGGGAAGCCTGCAAGGGCGATACGCGGGACGCCTCTTGCACGAAGCGCCGTCCAACGCCGATCGACAGTCCAACGCCAACTGCGATGAAGATCAGCAGGACCGTCGGGTTCTGGATCTTGAGCAGCAATTGAAGCGATGGCAGACCGCCAAAGTAAAAGCCGAGCGGCAAAAGAGTGCCCACGATTGCGCCTGCGAGCCCGCCCAGCAACCCTCCGACGCCGATGGATAGCAGCATGGTGCGCCCGATCAGGCGGCCTGGAACGCCGCGCAGTCGCAGCAGTCCGAGCGTCCGGCGCTCGTTGAGCATCAGAAGGCCGGACAGGTTGGCGAGCAAAACGCCGGCCATCAATAACAGCGGCAATGACACGAGGAGACTGATAAGCGCAATTTTTCGCGCGATGTCGTTCATGCGAATGAACATCGTGCCGAGATTATGATCGACTGCGGCCGACGCTGTACGGTCCAGCACGCCATCGGTGAGTCTGCTTCCCGCCGCAATGATCCGCGTCAGCGATCCCTCGATATCCCAGCCGGAGACGATGCTGGTCCTGTCGAGTTTCGCCAGATGGATGATCTCTGGAAAGTACTCTCCCGGGCTGCCGTGAATATCGCCGTGCCCGTGTTCGTGGATGAAGCCCCGCGACACCGCATCGAACTTAAGGATGAGCGACGGGTTCCAGGGCAGCACGAGAATCATGCCGAGTTCTGGCACGAGGGTGGGCGAACTGGTTTGCTCAAGATACCATCTGTTCAACTCTGTCGAGTCGATGCGGATCACGCGCTCGATGCCTGAGCGGATCGCGAGAACGCCCAGCGGATGCCGGTGGCCGTCGTCCAGATCAATGTTGCGGTCCTTGGGCTGAACGACGAGCTCAAATAGCTTGCGGTCCTGCAGCTTGAGGAACGCATCGCCCATTTGCCCTTTTGAGCCGACGAGGACGACGACTGCGGCCTCGCCTGTAGGGCGCAAATCAGGCGGCAGCAGAGCTGGATCTGTCGCTGTCAGAATCGAGAGCCATGGCGTGCGCAGCTGCTGTCCGTCGATTACCGACATGACCGCGTAGGGCGGAATGGTGCGCAAAAAGTAGAGCCGCTCCGCATGGGATACGCCGCGCGTCGCGGCGATACTATCATGCACCTCGCCGGCTTGGGGGACATCGGCCGTCTGATAGACGGACACGTCCCACGGCATACGCTCGACCTGATCGGCGACGTAACGCTGCATCGCGTGTCGCGACGTGACGTTGATCGCAGCCAGAAGCCCCACCACCAGAAACGACACCAGGGCGAAGGTGAGAAAAACCCGCTTCCCGATGATTCGGAATAGTGTGGGAAGCGCCTGAACTCCCATCGTCGCGCCCGCTTTCTGCATGGCTTCAGGTCACTTGTTGAACAGCGCCATCGCGCATGTGGTAGACACGCGGAAACTGCTCGACGACCTTCGGGTCGTGTGACGCCACGAGGACCGTCTTTCCTCGTTTAAGCGCCAGGTCGATCAGCATCGTCGTTATCACCCTGGCGTTGTGAGAATCCAGGTTGCCGGTCGGTTCGTCGGCCAGAATGATTGGCGGATCGTTGACCAGCGCGAGACAGACAGCAACGCGTTGTTGCTCTCCGCCAGAAAGTTCCTCTGGCCGCTTGAACCCTTTCGCCCTGAGGCCGACCGTCTCCAGAAGTGCATCTACCCGCGCCCGGCGCTCTTCGGCGCCGACGCCCGCCATGAGCATCGGCAGTTCAAGGTTCTCTATGGCGGAGAGGCTCGGGATGAGGTTGAAGAACTGGAAGACGAACCCCACCTTGCGCAGCCGGTAGGTCTCCAACTCCCGTTCGCTCATCGCCGAGACATCCTCGCCGTTGACCCATATGCGCCCGCCGCTGGGGCGGTCCATGCCGCCAAGCAGATTGAGAATGGTTGTCTTGCCGCAACCGGATGGCCCCATCAGCGCGGCGGCCTCGCCGCTCGCGATGGACCAACTCATTTTCTCAAGCGCTGTAATGCGCGCCGCTTTCGTCTCATAGAATTTCGAGACGTCTTCGAGCCGCACAGTGCGGCTGTTTCCCGCCGCTTCAGTCGGCATGGTGGCTTGTCTCCAGCTGACAGTCGCAGCGTCAGGGCTTGAAGAATTGATAGGTTCCGTTCTCGATGCTGTTGGCCCATCGGGTCCAGTAGGCGCCTGGGTGACGTGCGTATTCGTCGTAACTGCCCGGCGCGTTGATGCCCGGCAGCGCGGTTACATAGTCGCGGGCGAGAATCTGGGACGGATTGCCGTAGCGTGACGCCAGCGCCCGCACGCCCACATCCTCAAGCGCTTTCAGCCCGCCGTGCTCGACAAGCGTCACCCATTGGTCGAGTTCGCGAACGCGCACCTGAAATGTTGGAAGCACATTGTGGTTGTGCATCGAATGTCCCATGGGCAGCGCGTTTTGCTCCGAGAATGCGACGGTCTTCGCATCCCAGTCGCCGGGCTTGTCCGGCCCCATGGCGACCTCGGTTCCGAACGCCCAGTGCACGATGCCGGCGACGTTGCGTTCCGAAAGATTGATGCCTTCGAGAACCTCGGCCGGATGCTTGAAGTACTTCGGGTTCGTGCCCATGCCAGCTTCGTAGAGCCACCAGTAACCGGGCTTGTTGGCGAGCGGCCACTGCTTGTCCTGAGTGCCGGGGTAGTTCTGCAGCAGCCGCAATCCTTCCCCATAGAGGCCGCCGCCCGTGATGGTTTCGATGCGGCCTTTTTTGACATGAATCTCCACGCGTGGATGCGTCGCCGCATGGCTTGTCGTCGAGGCGATGACACCGGTGACCTCAGGCTGGACGGGCTTGATGTAAGTCCCCGTCATTTTTGGATACTCGATTTTCGAGTAGGGGAAGCGCCCGGTTCCCTGCGCCGGGAACATGTAAAGATGCCCCTGCTGATAGACACCTTCAGACCATGCCTTCGCCTCGTCCGGCGAAACATCGTAACCGAACGCGGTGCCCTCTGGGTCTGTCACCTCGACACGATCAACGAACGAGATCGATTCGATGGTCTTGGTCTCGATCTGACGCCACACGTCCGATGGGAACGCGGGAACCTGACTCATCAAATCGTAAAGGTCGAAGTAGGTGTAGCTGCCGAGATACTTGTCTGCGTGATGGTCGAGCAGGCGACGAGTGTTGCCGCGCCCGCCGGAACGCCAGACGACCCAGTCGACGCCGGGATTACGATCGAGCCATGCTACGAGCGCCTTTGGCACGCCGGCCGAGTAACGCGCCGCAAGCTCGCGCAGCTTCGGATCCTCGATCTTCGGCGTCGGCCACGTGGCGGCGTACAGGTCCGGGTCGTTGTTGCGCACCCAGGCCCGGCCTTCTTCCGGTTTGCGCATCAGGCCTGTTGTGGTGAAGAAGTATTCCAGCTCCCGCTGCCCGTCGGAGATCGTGAACTCCCGCAGCGCCGTTCGCACCTTGACGTAGTCCTCCTCGGAAACGCCGAGGAGATCCCATGTGGTGACAACGATGGCCTTTGCGCCGCGCTCCTCGATGGCTCGCTTGATGGCTTCCTGCACCATCATGTTCGGCCGCGGCTCGCGGATTTCCCCAACAACGATCAGCAGTGTTTTGCCCGGCAGCACCAGGCCCAGCGGCGTGCGCCCGCCCGATTGCCGCACGGCCGCGCGCGCCTGCGGCATGAGTTCTTCGACCGAACCCGGTTTCTTGAGATACGAGGGAAAGGCAGGGGCGGTGACTGGCGTTTGCGGCCCGGGGCCGATGAGCCCCTGCTCCTTGCGTCGCATCGCCATGTCGGACGGCGTCCAGGGCGCATAAACCTGTTTGCGCTGTTCGATGGGGACAGTAGCGGGAGATGTCGGCGCAGTTTGGGAGATCGCGGGCGTCGCGGCTATCAACGCAGCTGCGGCGAACGAGCGCGCCAGCACGGCTCGCGCGAACGGTATCCTCATGGCGCATCCTCCTGCCGGGCCCGTTTCGTCGCACGTGTTTCGTGCAGCTCTGTTGTCGTTACGGACCAGCGGAGATCAGTATAGTAACCTGAGGCGCCGGCCCGCAAGAGCGACCGGCCCCGTCCCTGCGGCGGAATAGCGAGGAAATGCCATGGACCCATCTCGTTGGATGCTGGCGTCGGTCGTCATCGCGGCTGGTCTGATCGCCGCGCCCGCGCAGGTCGCGGCCCATGTGGGTTTTGTGAAGCGTCAGATTCCTGTGGCGGCCTCGGTCGAGACCCAGTTGCGCACGCCCCATGGCTGCAACGGCTCACCGACAGTGCGCCTGCGCATGCGTTTGCCAAAGACCGTGACGGCGGCCCGTCCGCACCCCAAGCCGGGTTGGTCGATCTCCATGTCTGGCGAAGGCGTCGCGCGGGAAGTGATCTGGACGGGACGGTTGCCTGCAAACCAGAGCGCGGACTTTCCCATCTCTTTCGACCTCGACGCGTCCGTCCGGCCAGGGGACGTGCTTTACTTTCCGGTCGTTCAGGAATGCGAGGCCGGCGTCCTGCGCTGGATCGACATGAAAGGCCGGCCCTCCGCGGAGACGCCCGATGGCGAGCCCGACGATGAGAGCACGTCGCCTGCGCCCTCGATCAAGCTTCTGCCGCGCCGATGATGCGGCGGCTCGCGGCGCTCGCTTTCGCGTTTGGTTTTCTGATCGCGTTCTGCGCAAGCGCGCTGGCGCACGCCTATCTTGTTGAAAGCAGCCCCTCGGACGGAGACCTGCTTAAACAGGCGCCGGCGGCGGTGGAGCTTGTGTTCAACGAACCTGTCGAGGTGATCAGTGCGGCGCGCGTGGATCCCGCCGGGTCGGTAGAAAGGCTGGAAGCGGGCGCAGAACGGCGCGCGCGCGTCCGGCTTTCTCTGCCGCTGGATTTGGCTCCGGGGTCGCATCTCGTCAGCTGGCGCGTGATCTCGCAGGATGGGCACACGGTCGCCGGCAGCCTTGTGTTTTCGGTGGGGCGCGCCAGCGGTGAACGACGGGAGGACCGGCGCGAATCGACCCTTGCGCTTTCCGCCCTCTCCGCCCCTCTTGTCGGCGCGCGTTTTTTTCTGCTGGCGGGCCTGATTTTCGGCGTCGGCGCGGTCGTGTTCCAAAGTCTCTTTGCGCCCGTCGCGCAGGCGCGTCGGCTGGCGCTGGGCGCGCTCGCCTGCGGCGGCCTCGCCGCGTTTGCATCCATCGGATTGCAGGGGGCCGACGCTCATGGCCAGACATTGGGAGCGCTCATGGACCTCGCCATGTGGCGCTCTGGTCTGCGGTTGCCCCAGGGCGTTGGCGCCGCGGTCGCGATGGCGACTGTCTGCGTCGCTGTCGCGGCCTTGCTTGTCGCGCGTGTGCGGGGGCGGGGCGCTCTCGCTGCGCTGGCGCTGGCGCTGGCGACCTTGGCGCTCGTATGGTCTGGTCATGCGCGCTTATGGCGACCAGAGGCGCTGATGCCGGCCCTTGTCGCCTTGCATGTCGCCAGCGCGATCGTTTGGGCCGGGGCGCTCGCGCCTCTGGCGATAGCCACGGGCGCCGCAGGCTTTGCTGATGCGCTGCGCCGATTCTCCCGGTTCGCTCCGTTCATTTACGCGACGTTGGCGGCTTCGGGCGCGGGCCTCGCGACGGCGCAGTTCCTGGGACCGCGCGACGCGCTGGAGACCGCATGGGGCGTGGCTTTGGCGGCCAAGCTGGCGCTTTTCGCCGTCGTCACGCTGTTCGCTGCGCTCAATCGCTGGCTCTACACCCGGCCCGCGCTGGCTGGCGACGCGGGCGTTGTGGCATTGATGCGCCGTTCGATCCGTATCGAAGCGATGCTGGCGCTCGCCATCCTCGCCGTTGCGGCCTGCTGGCGTCTGGCGCCTCCGCCGACTGCGCTTGGCCCGCCGGATCAACGCGCGTTCCAGATCCATGTACACGGGGCGCAGGCGATGGCGAGCGTCACGATCCGGCCAGCGCGGGTTGGCCCGGTGCAGATCCGCATCGAACCGAAGGCCGCTGACCTGTCGCCCCTGCGCGTGCAGGAGGTCGATGTTTTCCTGACGCCCGACGCCCCGGGGCTGGCCGCCATTCAGCGGCGCGCGCGGCTGGTTTCGGGCGTGAATGTTTGGGAAACTGAGTCCGTCATCATCCCCGCCGCCGGAACGTGGCGCCTGCGCGTCGATCTCCTCGTGGACGATTTCGAGCGCGCCCGCCTGGACGCTGTGATCGTCTTGCAGCCTTGAGCTTATGGCGCGGTGCGGCAATCAACCCGCACAACGGTGGCGAGTTTTGCCCCGAACCCGGCGTCCAGCTGGTTCGTGCGGGCGGAGTCGTCGAGCTTGCGCGCATCGGCGGGAGCCAGCGGCAACGGCCCCGCGAGCGAGCGTCGACATTGGGAGGGGCCGCTCACAGGCACGCTCTCCGCGAGGCTGATGGCCACCACGTATTGCGGATCGAACACGCGCACCTCCACGTGGTCGGCCTCAGGGCCAAGGGCGCGTAAGGTCACCGTGAACGACAGGCGCAGGCGGCCGTCGGCGAAGTCCGCGCGCGCCTGTTCAGCCCCGGTCGCCTGTAACTCGTGGCTTGGGGCGCGGACCTCAGTGAAATAATCCACATCTTCGAGCTTGCCGACCAGGTCGCGGGCAAGGGCGGCGAGCGCGGACGCCTCCGGCACGCCATCGGCGCGACGCAAGCCCTGCACCGCAAACGCCGAGTACATGTCGTCGAAAGTCCATTGATGATGGATCTTGCGCAGGACGCCGTCGGCGCCGATCTCGAGCCGCATCTCGGCGTCGATGAACACGTGCGGATGAGCGAACGCGCCAACTGGCGCTGCAATGAGCGCGCACCATCCCGCGGCAGCTGCGAAAGCCCGACGCATGGTTTCCTCCCTGCGGCGATCTTGCGCCGCCGAGCGGTGCTTTTCAACCCGGTGCAGCGCTCAACAGGGATGGGCGTCTGCGCCGCGTTCCTCGGCAGTGACGACGCATCGTTCGCAACCGGACGGATGATCGCTTGCTACGGCGGTCCATGAGAAAGGCTTGGCTCTGCCTTCTCGCTGCAAACACAGCAAGGCCCTACTGCGCAGCCGCTGTCCTGCATTCAGCCTGCGCTCTGCTGCGCACCTTGGTGAGCCGTCCGAACGTGTCGTGACCCAGCAACTGCGGGAGCGTTCTCGCCAGATCAATCACCATCTCAAGGTCGACGCCTGTTTCCACGCCCATCTCCGCGAACATGTGCACGGTGTCCTCAGTGCAGATGTTCCCGGTAGCCCCCGGCGCAAATGGGCAGCCGCCTATGCCGCCGAGCGAGGCGTCGAAGCGTCGCGCGCCTGCGCGCCACGCCGCATAAACATTAGCCAGGCCTAGCCCTCGCGTATCGTGAAAGTGGAGAGTCAGGGGCACAGGCCCAAGGATTTGCATCGCAGCAGCCACGAGGCGCTCCACCTGCACAGGGTTCGCAACGCCTATTGTGTCGGCGAGCGTGACCCCAGCAGCGCCCGCCTGTGCACAGCGTTTTACGAAGTCGAGCACGCGGCTGGGCGCCACAGGGCCTTCGAAAGGGCAGCCGAACGCGGTCGCTATGCTGATGTTGACCGGGGTTCCCGTGAGGCTGCACGCGTCCACAATCCGCGTGAGGTCAGCCAGAGAGTCCGCGCAGGTCATGCGCACGTTCGACCAGTTATGGCTTTCGCTCGCGGACAGGACGACGTTGACCTCATGCGCAGCCGCCGCCACCGCGTTCGCAGCGCCGCGCAGGTTAGGCGCGAGGGCAGAGTAAACGACACCGGGGGCGCGAGTAACGCCAGCCAATACCTGCGCGGCGTCGCGCATGTTAGGGACCGCGCGCGGCGAGACAAAAGCGGTCGCCTCGATCTTCGCGACCCCTGTGCGCGATAAGGCGTCGATGAGCGCGATCTTGTCCGCGGTTTCCACAAACCGCGCCTCATTCTGAAATCCGTCGCGCGCGACGACTTCAAAGATCTGAACACGGTCGCTCATGCGATTGCCCGCCTGGAGCGCAGGGTCTCTATCTCTTCTGCGCTATAACCGGCTGTGCCGAGCACATCTTCAGTGTGAGCGCCCAGCGCAGGCCCCAGCCATCGCGTTTGCCCCGGGGTGCTGGAAAGGCGAGGAAATATACCCGGCATTCGCACGCTTACCCCGTCTGGAAGCGTCTGTGTGGTTACAGCCTCCCGCGCGACAAACTGTTCATCCGTGACAATATCGGCTGCTGAGTAGATTGGGCTCGCCGGGATCTGTGCGGCGTCGAAGGCCTGGAGAACATCGGCGAGATCGTGGCGGCTCGTGAACGCTGAAATGGCCTCGTCGATGCGCTGGCATTCGCGCACGCGTCCATCGTTGTTCGCAAGCGCGGGATCGTTCGCCATATCCTCTCGGCCGATCGCGAGCATCAGACGCTTGAAGATGGAATCGCTGTTGCCTCCTACGACGACAAACCGTCCGTCGCGGCTGCGGTATGTGTTCGAAGGGCAAATGCCAGGCAAGGCTGCCCCGGAGCGCTCGCGCACGAAACCGAACATGTCATACTCCGGGATGAGCGTCTCCATCATGTTCAGCACGCTCTCGCACAGCGAGACATCGACGACTTGCCCCTCTCCGCCGTTTGTTTTCACGTTGATGATGCTCATGAGAGCGCCGATCACCGCGTGGAGCGATGCGATGGAGTCGCCAATGCTCACGCCCATGCGCGAGGGGGGCATGCCTGGGTCGCCGGTCGTGTAGCGCAGACCGCCGAGCGCCTCGCCAATGGCGCCGAAACCGGGCTTCTGGCTCATCGGACCTGTTTGGCCGAACCCGGAGATGCGCACCATTGTCAGCTTCGGATTGATGGCGGACAGGCTGTCCCAGCCGATGCCCCAACGCTCAAGCGTTCCGGGCCTGAAGTTCTCGATCACAACGTCCGCATCGGCCACAAGGCGACGGACGATTTCCTGTCCCTCCGGCTGGCGCAGGTCTACGCCGATGCAGCGCTTGTTGCGCGATTGCAGATACCACCAAAGCGAGGTGCCATTGTGCATCTTGCGCCATGTCCGCAGCGGGTCGCCGCCGTCAGGTGGCTCAACCTTGATGACGTCGGCGCCGAACTCCGCCAACAGTCGCGCTGCGAAAGGCGCGGCGATGAGGGTTCCCAGTTCAATGACGCGCAGTTTGGAGAGGGGTCCGCTCACATGAGCCTCGGTGTTGCCCTGAACAATAACGCCAACACGATAGATGCCCACTTGCGGGAAAAGCTTCCAAAAATTTGCCTCACTTGCTCTCAAGACGGAAGATATGAGTAGTTAATTCGTTATTCTTGGAATAAAAATTCAATCAGCGGCTCTCCGCACACTTGTGGCCAATGGTCTAGTCCGGCCCGCCTATGGTCGGGCCGCGCCATGAGTCTTCGCGCGGCAGGGCTGAGCCCAATGATCCGTGAGTCGGGGGCTTACTTTTTGATGAGGCCGAAATGGTGGCTGTTCCGCCTCGGCGCGGCTAGGGTCGTGCGTCAGGAAACACTGCGGCACGTTTGAGCGCTCGCGGTTCGGAGACGCAGCAGTATGAATTTCGCTCATCGAGCCTTCGCAATCATCAGCGATGCTCTCTTCCCCGGCCCCCTGCGGGCGGCTTTCGGCATTGGTCTCGTCTTTGTCGCTGTGACTACGGCGACGCGATTGGGGCTGGCTGTTTTCGCTGGAGAGTTCGCGGCGCCGGGCGCTCTTCTCGCAGCGCTTGGTGTAGGGCTCGTGTTTGATCTCGGCGTTGCGGCGTTTGTTATCGCGCCGATTTGCCTGCTGATTGCCGTGTGGCCGCGCAGGCGTATGAAGGGGCTGTCGGTCGCGCTCGGCGTGCTGATGGCCCCGCTCTCTGTGCTGTTCGCGTTTACGGCTTTTGCCGAGTTCACGTTCTGGAACGAGTTCTCATCGCGGTTCAATTTTATTGCGGTCGATTATCTGGTGTATTCTCGCGAGGTCGTCGGCAATATTCGCGAGTCATATAATCTGCCGGTTCTGTTGTGTGCCCTTGCACTCGCCTCCGCCGCCGTGTGGCTCGCTGCCATGCAGGCAGCGCGCCGCAGCCTCTTTCAGTGCGAGCAGCGGTATCATCTTCGTGCTGCAGCCACCTGGATCACGTTGCCGCTTGTCGCCTATTTTGCGCTTGACGCTCGCTACAAGGAAGTCTCTGGCAACGCTGTTGTCAACGAACTCGCAGGCAATGGCTACTACGATATTCTTCACGCGTTCTGGCTCAACGAGATTGATTACCAGCGTTTTTACCGGACCATCGATCCTGAGAAGGCGCGGGCCATCGTTGCGGGTCAACTTCAGGCGGCCGCAGACGCGCAACCCTCGTTCCGCCGGGACGTGAAAGGCGGTGATGAGCGCCGCATCAACGTTGTGATGGTGACGATAGAGAGCTTTAGCGCCAGCTTTATGGAGGCGTTTGGCGGACGAAACAATCTCACCCCAAACATGGATCGATTGGCGCGCGAGGGGCTTTTGTTCACGCGCATGTATGCGACGGGTACGCGCACTGTCCGTGGACTTGAAGCCGTGACTTTGTCGATGCCGCCGGGCCCCGGTCACAGCATCGTTAAACGGGCCGATAACGCCGGCCTGTTCAACATCGGAGCCGTGTTTCGCGACCACGGCTATGACAGTCTCTACGTTTATGGCGGCTACGCCTACTTCGACAATATGCAGGCGTTCTACCAGGGCTCTGGCTATACGGTCGTCGATAGACTCGCGGTGGCGAAGAAAGACGTCCACCATGAGAATATCTGGGGCATCGCTGACGAGGATCTTTTCACGCTGACCCTGCGGGAGCTGGATCATCGCCATGCGCAGGGGCGCAAGGTGTTCGCGCATGTGATGACCACGTCGAACCATCGACCCTACACTTATCCCAACGGGCGGATCGACCTTCCCTCCAAGAGCAGCGGCCGCGACGGCGGCGTCAAATACACGGACTGGGCCATTGGCGACTTCATCGAGCGCGCCCGTGCGAAACCGTGGTTCAACGATACCATGTTCGTCTTTGTGGCGGACCACACGCACAATGGCCGCGGAAAGACGGAGCTGCCGCCGGAAAACTATCACATTCCGATGATCGTTTACGCACCAGAGCACATTCCTGCAGGCCGCGTTGACGCCATCGCGTCGCAGATCGACACGGCGCCGACGATACTCGGACTTTTGAATTTCAACTACGAGTCCTTGTTTTTTGGCCACGACATCCTGAAGCCGGGGCCAGAGGGCGAACGCGCCTTCCTGTCCAACTACCAGACGGTGGGGATGTACAAGAATGGGCGCATTGTCGAGCTGCGGCCCAAGAAGCGCGTGCGCGTGGTGGACGCCATGACGCATCACGAGGTCGAAGGCCCCGAGGCTGCGGCCCTCATCGAGGAGGCTATCGCCTATTATCAGACATCGAGTTGGGCGTTCCATAGCGGCGAACTCAGGGCCATCGCCCAGAAGCCGAAAGTGCGTCTTCCGCCGTCCTGAGAGTTACGCCTCGTTCTCAAGCGCCTTGCGCAACCGGCGGATGAGCTGCGCGCGTCCGCGCTCGTCGGCGGTGGCGCGCACCGCTTCGTCGATGTCGAGCATGAGGCGTGACAGATCATTGTGCCAATCAATGCGCCCCAGCTTTTCAGGGCTCAGGCGAGCGGGCGCTTGCGCCTGCAGCGCGGCCGCTGCTTCACCGGCGCGCAACTCGTAGGCTTCATCAAGCGCCGGCGTTATGATGCGCGACGCCGCCGGATGGCGCGCGAGTCGCTCCGCCAGCCCGGTCATGCCGCGCTCTTCGCCATGCACCAGAAAGATTGAACCGGCGATTGGCGAGCGATGCTCGATCCAGCGCTTCAGGGCCGGGCCGTCCGCGTGTCCGGAATAGATATCAAGGCTGCGCACCCGGGCGCGCACGCCGATGTCCTCTCCCATAATGCGCACGCGCCGCGCGCCATCCTGCAGGATGCGACCAAGCGTTCCCTGCGCCTGAAATCCCACCAGAAGCACCGTGGCTTCCGGCCGCCAAAGCCAGTTGCGCAAATGGTGGCGCACGCGCCCCGCCTCGCACATGCCGCTTGCGGAGATAATGATGTGAAATCCCCTGATGCGCGCGATCGCCTTGCTTTGCTCCACGCTCTCGGTGAAGCGCACCGACTGGAATTGCAGCGCCTGGATAAGCTCGCGTCCGTGTTCGAGGCTTTTGGCGTGGCGCTCGAACACTTCGCTTGCGCGGGTCGCCAGAGGCGAGTCGATGAAGATGGGAAAGCGCGGCGTCGCGCCCTCAGTCATCAGCGCGACGAGATCGACGAGCAACTCCTGCGTTCGCTCCACGGCAAACGATGGAATGATAAGCGCGCCACCGTTGTCTGCAGCCGCGCGCACATCCTCCAGCAACAGGGCGCGTCGTTGCGCATTGGTGAGCGCCTCGCGCTCGGTGTCGCCATACGTCGTCTCGCAGACAAGATGGTCGATCCCGTGCGGACCTTCCGGATCGTACAGCAGCAGTTTGCCATCCGGTCCGAGATCGCCTGAAAACAGCACGCGCACAGCTCCGTCCGCCTCGGCGATTTCGCACTCTATCGAGGCGGAGCCCAGCAGGTGCCCGGCGTTCCAGAAGCGGGCGCGCAGGCCTTCGGCGACATCGACCCACGCACCAAAAGACACGCCGCGGAACTGCGTGAGACATGCGGCGGCGTCGTCGCTTGTGTAAATAGGCTCCACGTTTGCGCCGCCGCGGCGCGCATTACGTGCGTTGAGCTGCTCCACCTCCATTTCCTGTATACGCGCCGAGTCCGGGAGCATGATCGAGCAAAGATCCTGCGTCGCCCGGGTGGCGTAAACAGGCCCCTCGAAGCCGGCTTTCGTGAGTTTTGGCAACAGGCCTGAATGGTCGATATGCGCATGAGTCAGCAGAACCGCGTCGATTTCGCGCGCGTCGAACGGGAATGGGCGGTAGTTGAGCTCTTTCTCTGTCTTGGAGCCCTGCACCATGCCGCAATCGACAAGCACGCGGACCCGGCTCGTCTCGATCAGGAAACAGGATCCGGTGACGGAGCGGCAGGCTCCATGAAATGTGAGGCGCATGGTCGCTCCCGGCATGATCGCGACGGGCGGCTCATTCCGCTCATCTCGTTGTTAGGGACGGCACAACCTGAGTGGCGTTGAGATCCCACGCGCGCTGGCGAAGGGGATCTAGTTTCGTGCCCTCCGACGCATCAATCGCAATCACCTTGCCCGTGGGCGGGGTTGGCTGCGCCGCATCCGCCGCAAGCACTGGAATCTCGATTCCTGCGTCGGCAGGGCCATCAAGAGGCGAGGGGCCGCCTCCCATGCCTGGCAGGGCGGCTTCGACAGGGGATTGAGCGAAACTTTCAGCGAGGTTCTGGAGTGGATTTGCAGCGAGGGCCAGCATGGTGGGTTTGTCCAGCAGGCTTGGCCGCGGGGGCGTGGCGGGCGCGGCAATCGCGGCGGGGAGCTTGCCGAATGCTGCCGGATCGACTGTCGGTTCAGGGGTCGCCAGCGCGACCTCTGCCGGGGGGGCGACCGGCTCTGGTTCTTGAGGCGTGGCGGTCGCGACGGGCTGGGCGCTCGTATGGCTCCGCGCTCCGTTGTCCCTCGGGATGGCCAACAGCGACGCGCCCGCAACGGCGGTAATGGCCGCACACATGATCGCGAGCGCAGCCGTTTGAACCGGGTTCTCCATGTTCTCAGCCTGTTTGCCGGGTTGCGCCCGCCGCTTTATCGGCGAGAGGCGGAAGCCTGCGCCGCGCCGTTCATAACAGTTTCATTGTAACAGCCCGCTGCGTCTGCGCAACCGCCGGCTTGCGTTCACGCTTCTTGGCGTTGCTCAGAGTGAGTCGATGTCGGCAAGCAGGGTCGTGGCGCGGCTGGCGATAGCCGCCTTCTCGGGGTCTGCGAAGGCATCATACACGCGCCACACCTGGCCGAGCCTCGGATTGTTGTTGAGGCGCGCCCGGTTGCGCGCCAGAAAGTCCCAGTAGAGCGCGTTGAACGGGCAGGCGTTCGGCTGGGCGCGGCCCTTCACATCATAGGCGCAGCTTTTGCAGTAGTTCGACATGCGGGAGATGTATGCCCCCGATGCGGCGTAGGGCTTTGAGGCGAGCAGCCCGCCGTCTGCGAACTGGCTCATGCCGAGGGTATTCGGCAATTCCACCCATTCATATGCGTCTGCGTAGACGCTCAGATACCACTCGTGCAGGGCATGGGGAGATATGCCCGCCAGGAGCGCGAAGTTACCCGTCACCATGAGGCGCTGAATGTGGTGCGCGTAAGCGTGCTCACGCGTCTGGCGCACAGCGTCGCGCACGCAGGCCATCTTTGTGTCGCCGCTCCAGTAGAAAGCGGGCAGGGGGCGTTGCGCGTCGAAAAAGTTTTCCCGCGCATACGCTGGCATCTTGAGCCAGTAGATGCCGCGCACGTATTCGCGCCAGCCGATGATCTGGCGAATGAAGCCTTCCGCCGCGTTGAGGGGCGCGCGTCCATCACGCCATGCGTGCTCCACCGCGCGACACGCTTCAAGCGGGTCAAGCAAGCCGCAATTGAGATATTGCGCCGTCACCGAGTGATAGAGAAACGGCTCACCGTCGAGCATCGCGTCCTGGTAGTCGCCAAATTGCGCCAGAGCGTGCTCGATGAAGTGCATGAAAGCTCGCCGCGCATCCTCGCGCGTCACAGCGAACCAGAACGGCTCGATCTCGCCGAAGCTGTCTGGAAAGCGCCGTTTCACAAGATCGATCACCTCTTGTGTGATTGCATCCGGCGTCACGCGAAGCGGCGCGGGCGCGCGCAGGCCCGCCTTTGGCGGCTTGCGGTTTTCCTTATCGAAGTTCCAGGCCCCGCCGGCGGGCTCATCGCCCTCCATCAGAAGCCGCGTCTTGCGCCGCATCTCGCGGTAAAAGAACTCCATGCGAAGTTGTTTGCGGCCTTGCGCCCATTCCGCAAATTCCTCGATCGACGCGACGAACCGATCATCGGGGAGAATCTCCAGCGGCGCGCCAAGATCCTCTCGCGCTACAAGCAGCGCTTCGAGAACGCGATGCTCGCCGGGGTGCGTGACAATCACCCGCTTGGGGCGGTGTCGCTCCACCGCGCGCGCCAGTTCGCCGCGCAGGTTGCCTGCATTTTCGGGGTCATCGAGGCGCGTGTATTCGACGCGCCAGCCGTCCGCCTCCAACTCTGCTGCGAAGTGGCGCATGGCCGAGAAGATGAAGGCGAGCTTGCGGGCGTGGTGGGGCACGTACTGCGCCTCCTCCATCACTTCCGCTATCAGAACCACGGAGCTTTCGCGGTTCGCCGCGCGCAGGCTTGAGAGCGTGAGAGAGAGCTGGTCGCCGAGGGCCAGCACCAGTGTGTCGCAGCCGGCCTTGCTCATGAGATCCTGCGTCCGTGTGTACACGTGGGTTTACGGCCACGCCCGCGGTCGGGATCACATCTTCGACCCCCAAACGAAAAGCGCGCCCGCAAAGGGGCGCGCTTCACCGAAGCGTTTGGGTTTACTGGCAGACGCGCACGCGCCGGTAGCCGACGACAGAGCCCCAGCGATCATAGAGCGCCTGGCGCTCGAACCAGCAGGTGGGCGCCGGCTCCACATAAACGCGCCGGGCCGGGGGATAGGGCTGTGGGGCGGTGGTCGCGCCAATGATGGCGCCGCTCGCCGCGCCGAGCGCGCCGCCGACAGCCGCGCCGCTCGCCCGGCCCGTGGTGGCGGCCCCGATCGCGGCGCCGGTGGCGCCGCCGAGCAACGCGCCGCCCAAGGCGCGCTCTTCCGGCGAATAGCACCCGGCCAGCGGAACCGCGGCGAGGGTGGCGAAAGCGATGGCGTAAAGCTTCTTCACGGTCACGTCCTCCGAAGGGACCGCCCAGGATGGCGCGATCCGATTCCTGAGTCTCATCATACCAGCGCCTTGGCGGCGGAAAAGCGGCCGGGTCAAAGCTCCTGCCACGGCCGGGGGCTGCAACCGAACCCACGCAGGCGCAGGTCCGCCGGTAAGCCCGTCGGCTGCGGCGCGCCGTTCGGGGCGTCAACTCAAGGAGTTGTTCCGCAGTTCCGGTACAGGGAGGCGTTTTGCAGGCGATGGAGTTCTCTCGGTCAACCCGGGCGTCCGGCGCATTTCCTGCGCAATTGAGGCGTATCTGGTCGTGGAAAGCCTGAATGTGCGGACTGCATGTGCGGGCTGCATGTGCGGACTCGCACCCACCTTGATCTACCCGATGGCATGAGTTCGTATGGAACCCTGGAGGTATTCTGGCGCCATGAAACCCTTTTTGAAGTCCATTTTCGCCTTTTCGTTCGCTGCGGCGGTTCTGACCTTTGCAGCTGCCCCGGCCGCTGCCGACATCACTTCGGGGATCTGGCTGCGCGACGACGGCGCGGCCAAGGTGCGTATGCAGCGCTGCGGCGAGGCCCTGTGCGCCATCAACGTCTGGATCAAGACGCCCGGCGACGAGAAGGTGGGCGACCGGCTCGTGCTGCAGGTGGAGCCGCGCGGCCCCGGCCGGCTTGAGGGCGCCGCTTTCGATCCGCAACGCAATCTGCGTTTTTCAAGCCGGATCACCTATTCCGACACCACCATGACCACAAGCGGCTGCATTCTCGGCGGGTTGCTGTGTCGTTCTGTCAACTGGACCAAGGTTTCCAGCCGGTAGACGCCGGGCCTCAGCCTGCCGCGCGCGCCGCGGCGTCGCAGCAGGGTGCGGACGCCGTCCCGACGCGCTATATTGCGTTATGCCCCTTGATCGGGCTTCCGGCGTCGAGGGCTCCTTCGGGAGTGTTGATCGGGCGTCGGGGCGGAGCGAATGGCGGATGAGCGAGCGCATCGACACACTTGAGACGACAACCGACGATGATGTCGCCTTCGGAAGACTGGCGACCCGCATGGCGCTTGCGGGGTTCGGCCTCATGTTCGCGGCGGCTTTCATCATGTGGATGAGCTTCGGGCCTATGATTTTCATCGATCTGGCGACCGCCGTTGTGAACTGCTTTTGACGCTGCGCTCGTCAGAACAACCGCTCTCAGGGATTTAAAGTGCAGCGTCGTCTGATCGTTCCCCTTGTCTGTCTCGTGCTCGGCGTGGCGCTTCTCGCCGTCACAGCGTTTGTGGCGCTTCGCGAACAGCGCCCCGGCGCTCCCGCCCCGTCGGCGGTTGGCGGCGCCTTCGCGCTCATCGATCACGACGGCAAGGCGATCACCCATCAGGATCTTGTGGGCCGGCCGCATCTGATCTTCTTCGGATTCACGCACTGCCCGGATGTCTGCCCCACGGCGGCGATGGAAATCTCGCAGGTTTTTGAGGCGCTTGGGCCGGACGCGAAGGTGCGGGCGCTGTTCGTGACGGTTGATCCCGAACGCGACACCGCGCCGGTGCTCAAGGACTACCTGTCCAACTTCGACCGCCGGCTCGTGGGGGTTACGGGACCGCGCGAAAACATCGACGCCGCGCTCAAGGGTTTCCGGGTCTACGCGCGCAAGGTTCCGAGCTCCGATCCGACGAATTACTCCATGGATCACAGTGCTCTAGTATACCTCATGGACAAGCAGGGGCGGTTCGTCGGCGGGTTCAACCTGCGCCGCAGCGCGCAGGATGCGGCCCGCGACCTGCGGCGGTATCTGTGAACGGGTTGGGCTTGTGCGCGCAGGCGCCGCGTCGTCACCCTTGACCTGAACGCCGGCTCGCTTACACCACCACGGTGACCAGCTTTCTCCTCGCCCATATTTCCGACGCGCACATTGGCCCGCTGCCCAAACCCATGCGGCGTGAACTGATGAACAAGCGCTTCACCGGCTACGTGAACTGGGTTCGCCGGGCCCACATCCACGACATGAAGGTGCTTGGCGCCATCGTCGCCGACGCCCGCGCCATGGCGCCCGACCACATCGCCATGACGGGCGACGTCATCAACATTGGATTGCCCGCCGAGTTTCCGCTCGCCAGGGCGTGGCTGGAGACGCTGGGCGACCCCGCCGACGTCAGCTTCACGCCCGGCAACCACGACGCCTACGTGCGCGCCTCCATGCCGTTCATCACGCAGACGTTCGCGCCCTGGTGCTCCAATGACGGGGAGAGCCACACGCGGTTTCCCTACCTGCGCCTGCGGGGCGATGTGGCGCTGATCGGGCTCACGTCGGGAGTGCCGACCCTGCCGCTGCTCGCTTCGGGTCGCGTCGGCCTTGAGCAGCGCGAGGCGCTTGCCGACATGCTCGATGACGCCGGCCGCCGCGGGCTCATGCGGGTGGTGATGATTCACCATCCTCCGACGCAGGATGGCGCCAAGTTCGGCCGCGGCCTCACCGACGCCCGGCAGTTCGAGGAGATTATCGCCCGCCATGGGGCGGAACTCGTCATCCACGGCCACAATCACCGCTTGCAGGTGAAGCACATCGTCGGACCGGGCAGGCGGGTGCCGTGCGTGGGAGTAGCCTCCGCCTCAGCTGTCCCCGGAACGCCGCTACACCGCGCGGCGTACCATCTCTACCGGTTCGAGCGGGCGGGGAACGGCTGGAAGATCGACGGGCGTATCCGCGGCACTGCGCCGGGCGGCGAGCACGTGACGGATCTTGGTCCCATAGCGCTCTGAAGACCGGTCGTCAGCGAAGCTGGGCGTAGCTTGCGACCCACCAGTTGGCCCCGAGGCGCCAGGCGACGTACAGGGCGCCCAGCACAAGCACAAACAGGGCGAGCGCGCCCAGCAGCTCAATGGTGAACAGGAAGGCGCTCGCCAAGGCGCCGCGCCACCCGCGGCGGGGCTGGGCCAGCGGGGCTACGGGCGCAGCCGCAGCCGCCGCGGGAGTTGCCGCCTGCTCGCGCCGAAGGGGCGGGGGCGGCGCGCGGGCCACGATGTCCGCCGCCAGAGCTTGCTCGCGCTCCACCAGCCGGCGGGCGACGTAATCCGTCATCGCCTCGACCATGGCGTCGACCCGCTCGCTTTCTGCGAGGGTAAGGCGGCCGTTGCGTGTTTCCTGCACGAACCGGTACATGCGCCGGTCGTGGCCCATCTCGACGAAGGCGACCATATCGACGAACAGGCGCGGCCGTTCGCCCGGAGCAATGCCGGCGTCGAACAGATCGACCTGAGGCGGCACCTGGGCGAGGATTGGCTTGAAGGCTTCGAACAGGAGATCGAGGCGCACCAGCTCCGCGCGGCGCAACTCTGCGACGACGTCTGAACGCTCCGCCTGCTCCACCCGGGCGCGGCGCAAGGCGCTTTTCAGGCTGGGAGGCGGTTTCGCAATGTCGTCGTCGGACTCTTCCACACGCACCTCGTGGGGCATCCACACCTTAACGCCCGATGGATTATAAGGTTTGAAAGCAACGGCGTCAGCCGAAGGCCACTGATGGTGACACGTTATGCCTAACGATAACAAAACGACCGCCTGGCGTTTCTGGATTGATCGCGGCGGCACGTTCACGGATGTGGTGGGCTGCGCGCCCGATGGCCGGCTGCATGTGCGCAAGCTCTTGTCGGAAAATCCAGCCGCTTACGCCGATGCGGCGGTTGCGGGCGTGCGCGCAATCCTCGGGCTGGCGCCCGGCGCCGCCATTCCCCCCGGCGCCGTCGCCAGCGTTAAGATGGGCTCGACAGTGGCCACCAACGCCTTGCTTGAGAGGAAGGGCGCGCGCACGCTCCTGCTCACCACCCGTGGCTTTCGCGACGCGCTTGAGATCGGCAATCAGGCGCGCGCAGACATCTTCGCCCGCCGGATTGTGAAGCCGGAGCAACTTTACGCCGGAGTGATCGAGATCGACGAGCGTGTGCTGGCGGATGGCGCCATTGAACGCCCGCTCGATGAAGACGCGGTGCGCGCTGCGCTGCGCGAAGCCCGCGCGCAGGGCTACGAGGCGGTGGCCATCGTGTTCATGCATGCGTGGCGGGCGCCCGATCACGAACAGCGCGCCGCACGTATCGCCCGCGAGGAAGGATTAGCGCAGGTCTCGACCAGCCATGAGACCATTCCGCTCGTGAAGTTTGCGCCGCGCGGCGACACCACCGTGGCGGACGCGTATCTGTCGCCCATCCTGCGCCGCTATGTGGATCAGGTCGCGCGTGAACTCGGCGCTCCCGAGACTGGCGGGCCGCAGCTTCTCTTCATGACGTCGGCGGGCGGGCTGTCGTCGGCCGCGTTCTTTCAAGGCAAGGACGCGATCCTTTCCGGTCCGGCAGGCGGCGTCGTCGCCATGGCGCGCACGGCGCAATCGGCTGGCTTCTCGCGCGTCATCGGGTTCGACATGGGCGGCACGTCAACGGACGTGGCCCACTACGCTGTCGAGTACGAGCGCGCGTTCGACACCGAGGTGGCGGGCGTGCGCCTGCGCGCGCCGATGATGCGCATTCACACGGTCGCCGCTGGCGGTGGATCGATCATCCGCTGGGATGGCGCGCGGCTGCGTGTGGGGCCGCAATCCGCAGGCGCCTCGCCGGGGCCGATGAGTTATCGCCGTGGTGGACCGTTGACGGTGACCGACGCGAACGTGATGACGGGCAAGATCCTGCCGGAGCATTTTCCGGCGATCTTTGGAGCGGGCGGAGACCAGCCGCTTGATGCGCAGGGCGTGCGCGAAGCGTTCGCGCGGCTCGCACGCGATATGGGCGAGGGCCACTCTCCTGAATCGGTCGCCGACGGCTGCATCGAGATTGCGGTCGCTGGCATGGCGGAAGCGATCAAGAAGATCTCCGTCGCGCGCGGTTATGACGTGACGCAGTACGCGCTGAACTGCTTTGGCGGCGCAGGCGGTCAACATGCGTGCCGCGTTGCTGACGCGCTCGGCATGGAGACGGTGCTCATCCATCCGCTGTCTTCGGTCTTGTCCGCTTACGGCATGGGGCTGGCCGACATGAGCGCGCTGCGCACAGGCGCTGTCGAGCGACCGGCGGACGCGGCGGGGTTCGCCTCGCTCGAGGAAATTGTGGATGCGCTGGGCCGCGCGGCGCGCGCAGAGCTTGCGGCGCAGGGACTTTCGGGATCGGACATCAGCCTGCAAGCCCGCGCGCATGTGCGTTACGCCGGCTCCGACGCAGCGCTCGATATTCCTCTGCCGCTCGATAGTCCCGAGGTTCTGCGTGCGGCGTTCGAAGACGCGCATCGCGTGCGGTTTGGCTTCGTGGACGCGTCGAAGCCGCTTGTGATCGAAGCCGCAAGCGTGGAGGCGTTCGGCGGCGGCGAGCCGCTGCATGAGCCGCTGCTGCCGTTGCAGGATGCGCAGCCGCAACCCCGCGCGCGCAGCCGCTTCTTCTCGCAAGGGGCGTGGCGCGAGGCGGGCGTTTATCTGCGAGCTGATCTTGCGCCCGGCGCCATGATCGCTGGCCCCGCGCTGCTGATCGAGCCGCACCAGACCATTGTGATCGAGGAGGGCTGGCGCGCGCGGCTGAGCGCGAAGGATCACGTGCTGCTGGAGCGCGCGTGCGCTCGCGAGGCGCGCGTCGCGCCGGGCGCGGACGCTGATCCTGTGCTGCTTGAGGTGTTCAACAAGCGCTTCATGTCCATCGCCGAGCAGATGGGCGTGACGCTCCAGAACACCGCGTCTTCCGTGAACATCAAGGAACGGCTGGATTTCTCCTGCGCGATTTTCGACGCGAACGCGAACCTCGTCGCCAACGCGCCTCACATGCCGGTGCATCTTGGCTCGATGGATCGCTCGGTGGAGACCATCGCGCGCGAGAACGCGGGCGCCATCCGCCCCGGCGACGTGTTCGCGCTGAACGCGCCTTACAATGGCGGCACGCATCTGCCCGACATCACCGTCTGCACGCCGGTGTTTGATGACGCGGGCGCGCGGCTTTTGTTCTGGATCGCCTCGCGCGGCCACCATGCGGATGTGGGCGGCATCGCGCCCGGCTCCATGTCGCCGCGCGCGCGCACCATTGTCGAGGAAGGGGTCTATATCGACAATTTTCGCCTCGTGGAGAATGGCGTCTTCCGCGAGGCCGACGCGCTGGCGCTGTTCACAAGCGGGCCGTGGCCGGCGCGCAATCCGGCCCAGAACATCGCCGATCTGAAAGCGCAGGTGGCGGCGAACGCGCGCGGCGCGCACCTCGTGCGCCAGATGATCGACGAGTTTTCGCTCCCGGTTGTTGAAGCGTACATGGGCCACGTGCAGGACAACGCCGAGGAGAGCGTGCGTCGCGTGATCGCGCGGCTGACAGACGCATCGTTCAGCGTCGAGTTCGATCAGGGCGCGCGCATCGTCGCTGCGATCCGCGTGGATCGCGACAGGCGCGAGGCCACGATTGATTTCACCGGCACGTCGCCGCAGCAGCCCGACAACTTCAACGCGCCCGAGCCGATCACCCGCGCCGCCTGCCTCTATGCGTTCCGCGTGCTGGTGGACGACGACATTCCCATGAACGCCGGGTGCCTGCGGCCGCTCAGAATCATCGCGCCGGAAGGCTCCATGCTGGCGCCGCGCTGGCCTGCGGCGGTGGTCGCCGGCAATGTCGAAACCAGCCAGATGGTGGTGGATTGCCTGTTTGGCGCGCTCGGCGCGCTGGGCTCCGCCCAGGGCACCATGAACAATCTCACGTTTGGGAATGCGTCGAGCCAGTACTACGAGACGATCTGCTCGGGCGCGCCTGCTGGCGAGGGCTTTGACGGCGCGGCGGCCGTGCATACGCACATGACGAACTCGCGCCTCACCGATCCGGAGGTGCTGGAGCTGCGCTTCCCGGTGGTGCTGGAGGATTTCCACGTGCGCCGGGGCTCGGGCGGGCGCGGACGCTTTAACGCGGGCGATGGCGTGAGCCGCACGATCCGCTTCCGCGAGGCCATGGAGGTGTCCATCCTTTCAGGCCACCGGCGCACGCGCGCGTTCGGCGTCGGAGGCGGGGAGCCGGGCCAGCCCGGTCGCAACCTTGTGCGCCGCGTCGATGGGTCGGTGGAGGAACTGTCCGCCTGCGCCTCCACCATGGTGGAGCCCGGCGACGCGGTGACCATCATCACGCCCACGGGCGGCGGGTGGGGCGCGGCTCAGACGCGTTCGTAACGCGCTTCCAGCGTCGCGCCGCCGGCGCTTGAGGCCACGAGGCCGCGCCGGGTGAGATCATCGAGGTGGGCCAGCACCGAGAGGGAGGCCGCGCGCACAAGCCGCGGGTCGAGCCCCGCATAGAGCCGCGCGACGATGCTTTGCACGTCGCCGTCGCCCGCCTGCACGCGAGCAAGGATCGCGGCCTCGCGCTGGCGCCGGTGGCTGGCGAGCGCACGCACGTAGCGACGCGCCGAGGCGGCGGGCGCGCCGTGGCCGGGGTAGTAAAGATCCTCCGGGCGCGCAGCGAGGCGGTCGAGGTTCGCCATGTAGGCGCTCATGTCGCCATCGGGTGGGGCCACCACGCTGGTGGACCACGCCATCACGTGGTCGCCGGAGAACAGGGCGCCTTCCTGCGCCAGCGCGAAGCACAGATGGTTCGACGCGTGGCCGGGCGTGTGGATCGCCTCCAGCGTGAACCCCGCGCCCTGCAGCATGTCGCCGTCGCGCATCTCCACATCGGGCCCGTACGCGAGATCATGGCTGGCGTCGAGGCGGCCTGAGGGATGATCCGCCACCGGAACATGGGCGGCGCAACCCCATACGGGCGCGCCCACGGCTTGCGCCAGTGCCCGGGCGCCTGGCGAATGATCCTTGTGGGTGTGGGTCACCACCACGTGCGTGATGCGCTCGCCAGTGGTGGCGGCGAGAATGCGGTCGAGGTGATCGGGGGACTCCGGTCCCGGATCGATGATCGCCACCTCGCCCGCGCCGACGATGTAGGTGCAGGTGCCGGTGAAGGTGAAGGGCGACGGGTTCGGCGCAATGACGCGGCGCACCAGCGGCGACAGGCGCGCGACCTCGCCGGGGCTCAGCGCTGTGCGATCATGCTCAAGAGTTTCGTTCGACATGGGTGAAGACTAGCATGAAGCGGCGGAAGCGGCGCGTCAGGACAGCTCCGCCGCCAGGGCGCGCATGAAGCCGATGCAGCGGCTCAACTCGGCCACCTCGATGTACTCGTCGGGCTGGTGCGCCTGATCGATGGAGCCCGGCCCGCAGACGACGGTAGGCAGGCCTGCGGTCTGGAATCGCCCGGCTTCGGTCGCGTAGGGCACGGCGATGGTTTGATTGGAGCGGGTGAGTTTCAGGGCCAGCGTCTCCGCCGCCGAGCCGTTTTGCGCGCTCAGGCCCGGCACTTCCACCTCTACGATGGTGTCCACGCTCGCGTTGGGGGCGAAGCGGCGCAGGCGCGGCAGCACCACGGCGTCGGCATGGGCCTGCAGCCGGCGCAGGGCCAGATCCTGCGGGACGCCGGGCAAGCCACGAAACTCCCAGTGGAACGCGCAGTCCTTAGCCAGGATGTTGCGCGCCGAGCCGCCATGGATCGTGCCCACGCTCAGCGTCGAGGTCGGCGGGTCGAAGCGGGGATCGGCCTCGCCTGCGCCCGCCGCAAGCTCGTCCGCGAACCGGTAGAGGTCGCTCACGAGGGCCGCCGCGCCCTCGATGGCGTTCGCGCCCAGTTGCGGCTTCGAGGAGTGCGCCTCAAGTCCCCGCACAGTCGTGAGAAACGTGGCGATGCTCTTGTGCGCGTCCGCCACCTCCATCTGCGTCGGCTCGCCCACGATCACCGCGCCGGGGCGCGGCAGGTCGAGACCGAAGCGCGCGATGGTGTCGAGGGGGCCGGCGCAGGTGGTCTCCTCGTCGTAGCTCAGCAGAATGTGGATCGGCTTGCGCAACGGCGCGCGGCGGAACTCCTCGATCATGGCGAGGCAGACGGCGTCAAAACCCTTCATGTCGGTGGCGCCGCGGCCGTACAGGCGTCCGCCGTCGCGCCGCAGGGTGAAGGGGTCGCTGGTCCAGGTTTGTCCCGCCACCGGCACCACGTCGGTATGGCCCGACAGAACGACGCCGCCATCCACCATGGGGCCAATGGTGGCGAAGATCGCCGCCTTGTCGCCAGTCGCGTTCGGCACGACGACGAACGGCGTGTCATGGGCGCGCAGGAGGTCGGTGACGAACCCCACGAGCGCCAGATTGCTCTTCGTGCTTTCGGTGTCGAACGCGACGAGCCGTTCGAGAATCTCGACGGCCGCCAGCAGGCGGGAATCGGCGTCCTGCGTCACAGCGTTCGCCTTTTCAGTTCAGGACGCGCTTGCCCTGGGGAGAATCGAGGGAGAAGGCGGGAATCCGCACGTCGAAAGGCCGGCCTTCCTCATCCACGAACCGGTAGCTGCCCACCATAATGCCCGAGGCGGTGGGAAGCGGGCACCCGGACGTGTAGGAGAAGCTTTCGCCCGGCGCGAGCACTGGCTGCTCGCCGACAACGCCAGGCCCTTTCACTTCTTCCAACCGGCCGTGCGCGTCCGTGATGCGCCAGCTCCGATGGGTGAGCTGCACCGTGCGGCCGCTCTGATTGTGAATCCGGATCGTGTACGCCCAGAACCAGCGGCCGGCGTCCGGTTCGGACCGGTCCGGCATGAATTCGGGTTCGACGATGATCTCGATTCCGTCTGTGATTTCGGAGTACATGGCCGAACAATGCCCAAACGGCGCGCCGGCGTCGAGCCCGAACACGCGGCATTTGGGCGCAAGGGGAGGCGCAGAATGATCGTTCGGCAGGCGGAGGCGAAAGATGCGGAGGCGGCGCTCGCTTTGGTGCGGCGCTCAATCGTCGAGTTGTGCCGCGACGATCACTTTGGCGATCCGCTGACGCTGGAAGGCTGGCTCGCCAACAAGACGCTGGCGAACATGCAGGCGTGGATCACGCGCCTGGGCTCTGTGGTGCTGCTCGCTGAAGGAGAAGGGCGTCTGGCCGGCGTGGCGGGGTTCACCGCCGCCGGCGACCTGATCCTTCTGTACGTGGCGCCGGAGGATCGCCTGAAGGGCGTCAGCAAGGCCCTGCTCGCGGCATGTGAGGAGCGCGCCCGGGCCATGCGGCTGCCGCGCCTGCGGCTGACGACGAGCTTCACGGCGCGCCAGTTCTTTCTCGACCGTGGTTACGAGGTCGAGGAGGAGGAGGGGGATATCTTCGGTTCCGCAGACGGTTGCGAGCTGCGCAAGGAGCTGTGAGGACGTTGAGGCGCCGCGCTTCAACGCTGGATCCGGGTTCGCGCTGTGCGCGCCCCGGGAAAGTGGCGCCTGGTCTCGTCAGTCTGATCCCTGGCCTATCGCGGATTCCGGCCGTCGCCGGAATGACGGCAAGGTGAGCGCCCAATTGGACCGCGAGCGTCCGCGCTCGCACGGCTTGAGCGCGCGGTCCATGGCGGCGAAGCGATCGGGCTTAGCGATCCACGTCCAGAGGCTCAACGCCCTTCGCGCCGCCGTCCGGGCCGAGGGTGATTTTCTCGATCCGCATCTCGGCGTTCTTGAGCAGCGCCTCGCAGCGCGCCTTCAGCTTCTCGCCCCGCTCGTAGAGCCCGATGGACTCTTCGAGCGAGGTCTGCCCGCCCTCAAGCTGCGAGACGATCTTCTCAAGCTCGTTGATGGCGTCTTCGAACGTGAGCTTTGCTGGGTCCGGCTTCGTATCGGCCAAGGGGGTCGTCTCCGATTCTCGGGCCGCTTATAACACGCCGGACCGTGAAGGGCCGCCTCAGCCAGCCTTCTTGTAGGGGCCAAGCTCCTTGAGGGCCCAGTCGAGGAAGGTGCGGTCAACGACCTTCCTGATGTCCACCGGCTTCTCCAGGAGCTTGAGGCGCTGGAAGATCTCGATGTCCTCCTGCAGGCTTTCCATGTGCAGCTCGCCCTCGGGGTCACAGAACGCGAGGATGAAGGAGCGGTAGACCTTCGGATCCTTCCAGGGGCCATACTCGGTGAGGATTTTCACCACCTCGTCGCCCTTGGCGCCAGAGAACTCGCCTTTCTCGTTGAGCGCGTCGTTATGGTAGCGCACGCCCTTCAGGAACGCGCGCATGAATCGGCGCGCGGCGTCCGGGTTTTCCGTGGCGAAGCGCCCGCCGTACAGGGTCACGGCGACCTGGTGGACAGGGTACACGTCCCAGCCGTTCAGGATCGAGACGGCGATTCCGCGCTCGATGGCGATGGTGGTCGCGGGGTCCGGCGGCATGGCGATGTCGATGGAGCCGCTGGCCAGCGCCTGCACCTGCTCGGGAAAGCCCATCGACACCTCGTCGATGTCCGTGATCTGGAGGCCGGCTCTCTGCAAAACCTTGTAAATGACCGATGACGCGGACGAGCCCGGCGCGCCGTTGCCGAACCGCAGGCCCTTGATGTCGGAGAGCTGTTTCACGCGGCCTGAATCAATGAGCGCCTTGCGCACCAGCAGTTTCTGGCTGCCGCGGTTCACCACGTTCTTGCTCTTGTCCGCGACGATGCGGATGTCCATGCCGCGGTTGATGGCGTTGTAGAGGCCCGCCGATGGCCCGCCTGCGCCCACCTGCAGTTCGCCGGTGGCCAGCGGCGTAATCATGCGCGCGGCGGAGGGGAAGGGAATGAACGAAACGTCGAGCCCTTCTTCCTTGAACCAGCCCTTGGCGTGGGCGACGAAATAGCCGACGTCCGTGGCGGCGTTTGGAACGCCCACCTTGATCGGAATCATCTTGCCCTGCGCGCGGGCGCTGCCTGCGATGGAGGCGGCCGCCGCCGCTGCGCCAAGCGCAAGTACCTGTCTGCGATGCATGATTTCTCCTCCCTCCGACCGGGCGCATCATGGCGCTCTGGTTCTGCGCACATTTTCGCACGCCCGCGCCCGAGGTCAATTCGAAGGGCTACAGCGCAAGAAGCACGTCACGCAAAAAAAAAGGCCGGGCATTGCTGCCCGGCCGACGCCCCGATCAGATCGGGTGTCTCCAGAGGGGAACGGCGGAGAACCAAACGAACCAACGCCGGAAGGGAGGGGGCGTAGCTCAAATTCTCTGCCGTGTTTATAATCGCAATGCGCAGGGCGCGTCGCAACACGTGGATACGCATGGGAGCCATGCGAGGGGTGCATGGGTAGGACAAACCCCTGTCTCATTTCGCCATGATGAACTTCGTCGCGGCCATGCGCAGGGGCGCCCCAGACCGATGAATGGGGTAAGCGCCGACCGGTGATGTCAGGCTCTGTCGACGATCGGTGCGTAAGCCCGCTCAGTAGTCCCAGCGCTGGGCGTTCGCGACCAGGAAATCGCGGAAAACGCGCACGCGCGCGACGTTTTTCACCTCTTCCGCGTAGACCAGATAACACTCAAGCTCCGGCATGTCCGCCTGCGGCAGGATGCGCACGAGGCTCGCATCCGCGAGCGCGAGATAATCCGGCAAAATGGCGATCCCGACGCCGTTCTCGACCGCGCGGCGCAGGGCGCTGATGTTGTTGACCCGCAGCACCGAGGGGCGCGGGTTCTTGGGATCGCGGCCCGCAAAATGCAGCGAGTTGATCGCGCCAAGGTAGCTCTGGGCCGAGACACCGTACGTCAGAATGCGATGATTATCGAGATCGTCCAGGTTCTTGGGTTCGCCGAAGCGCTTCAGGTACAGGTTCGATGCGTATGCGTGAAAATGCATCGTGAACAGGCGTCTGCGGATCAGGTCCGGCTGCACCGGCTCGCGCACGCGGATCGCCACGTCGGCTTCGCGCATGGAAAGATCGAGTTCGTCGTCGGACAGCAGCAGCGTCAGCTTGATGTCCGGATAGAGTTCAAGAAACTCGCCCAGGCGCGGCGTCAGCCAGTTCACGCCGATGCCCACAGTCGTGGTGACGCGAAGCTCCCCGTGCGGTCGCTCGCGGGTGTCGGTGAGACGGGTGCGCGTCGCGTCCAGCTTCAGCACCATGTCGCGCACGGCGCGATACAGCACCTCGCCCTGCTCGGTCAGGATGAGACCGCGCGCGTGGCGATGGAACAGGGGAACCTGAAGATCGCCTTCAAGCGCGCTGACCTGACGGCTCACGGCGGACTGGCTCAAGCCAAGCTGCTCGCCCGCGTGCGTGAAGGAGCCGGCTTCCGCGGCCGAGTGAAAGATGCGCAGCTTGTCCCAGTCCAACGCGCCCCCCTCTGATGAGTCACTCCGCCGCGTGTCGCGTCGTCTCCTGAGCCGTGAGCCAGCGCTCCGCCTCCAGCGCGGCCATGCAGCCAAGCCCCGCCGCAGTCACGGCCTGTCGATAGACGTCGTCCGCCACGTCGCCGGCCGCGAACACGCCGGGCACGTTGGTGGCGGTCGAGTTCGGCGCGGTCTTGATGTAGCCGTTCGGGCGGATCTCGATCTTTCCTCGGAAAAGCTCAGACGCCGGCGCATGGCCAATGGCTACGAATACGCCATCAACGGCCACCTCGCGGACAGCGCCCGTCTCCACGTTCTTCAGGCGCGCGGCCGTGACGCCCAGAGGGGCTTGCGTTCCCAGCACCTCGTCGAGAGCATGATTCCAGACGACTTCCACGTTGGGCTTCGCGAACAGGCGATCCTGAAGGATGCGCTCGGCGCGGAACGAGTCGCGGCGATGCACCACCGTCACCTTCGCTGCGAGGTTCGACAGGTAGAGCGCTTCCTCCACGGCGGAGTTGCCGCCGCCGACAACGATCACGTTCTTGCCGCGATAGAAAAACCCGTCGCAGGTCGCGCACGCGGAGACGCCGTACCCCTTGAACTTCTCTTCGCTGGGCAGGCCGAGCCACTTGGCCTTGGCGCCGGTGGCGATGACCAGTGTCTCGCAGGTGTGGGTTTCGCCGCTGTCGCAAGTGACGGTGAAGGGATGTGCGGACAGGTCCACGCCGGTCACGTAGTCCGCGACCATGCGCGTGCCCACATGCTCGGCCTGCTTGCGCATCTGTTCCATGAGCCACGGTCCCTGAATAGGGTCCGCGAAACCGGGATAATTCTCCACGTCGGTGGTGATCATCAGCTGGCCGCCGGGCTCAAACCCCGAGATGAGGACGGGCTCCAGCATGGCGCGCGCGGCGTAGATCGCAGCCGTGTAGCCGGCCGGGCCGGAGCCAATGATGATCATCCTGGCGTGCATGGGGAACTCACTCGGGCTGGGGAAACTCACTTGGGCTAGCTGGACGCGTTTGGCCCACTCGCCATGCGCCAAACGCGGTGCTCATGGACGTTTATGTAGGCGATGCAGGGCTGCGCGCGCAAGGCGGAGGAACAGTTCTCCTCAGGGGCGGGAGGGCTTTTTTGCACCTCAAATAAAGCATTGATATATAAGCATTCATATCAGATCGGACAGCGATCTTGCAAGAATGTCGGTTTTGCTCATATATGAGCGTGTGGCCCTTGCTTGGTGAAAAGCGCCCCCGGGAGCTTCGACAGATAGCCAAGATCGCCGATATGGCGGGTCACTCTTCAATAATAGTGCGTCGTTCCTCGACGCCATAGATCGTATTCGTAGGTGATGCGATCCTTGATAAGCTCATACGAGCGAACGTCATTTCGCTCCCATTTCCGCTGGATTGCCCAAGCGCAATAGTCGGCCACCTGCAGGCAAGCGTCAGTCGCGGACGGGCGAAAGTCCACAGCCCATTGGCCTCCTGTCAGCGTCTGTTGCATCACGTCGTCCAGCGCCGCGCGAAAGGCCAGTTTTTCCTTCTTGTTGCCGATGGTCGCAGCGGTGACAAGCAGGGGCGCGTCTCGCATGATGTGGCGGCTGATGCCATGCTTGAAATGGTAAAACCATGGATATTTATAGAAGCGCGCCTTCGTTTCGCGCACGTTCGGTTGGGCCTTTGACTTTTCGAGAATCGTGGCCTGTACTTTGAAATCATGTTGCAAGATCGTTCGGAAGACCGCATCGCGTGTCGCCTGGCTGTCTTCGGTCGCGTGAAAATAGTCTCCGACCTTCTGATTGCTCCAGATAAGACTTCGCCTCAGCTCCTGGAGGGCGCTACCCACGGCGAGGTTGCTGGTCGTGATTGTGCAAATGATGAAGTACGTGCTGACGTTTTCTTTCCGCTCGAACGTGAAGCAGCCCGCCTCATCTGCAAAAACAAACTGAGACATCTAAAATCTCGCAAAGGAAAATTGCGGTGAACGCAAGAAAATGGCGCTCTTACGCCCAGCATACCCAGCCACGCTCAGGTCGTCACGCTTTCGACAGGCGATACCGCCGCGCGATCTCCGCCGCGATGGCGGCTGTGGCGTCGATAGGGGCGTAGGACCAGCGTTCGATGCGTCCGGACCATGGGCGCACGGCGCCTTGAGCCGCCATGCCTTCCAGAAACGACTTTGTTTTCCGCGAGCGGCCCGTGGGCGTGAACACATGCACCGGCGCGCCGGTCGCAGCCGCCTCGCCCACCATGTTCACGCTGTCGGCCGTCACCACGATGGCGTCCGCATTCGCAATCATGTGCAGGAAGGGGTTCGCGCCTGCCCCCGTCCATACGAAGCGGCGGCTCTCGGGCAGCGCCGCGAGCGCGTCCGCCACGAGGCGCGTCAGCTCGACGGGGGTGCGGCGGGATGGCGTGACCATCACCGCATAGCCATCCTGTGCGGCGACCTGGGCGACCCGGACAAGCTCGCGCACATCGTCTGGCTGGTACTTGTATGAGGCGCTTGGGCCGCCAAGAAGCAGCGCGAGGCGGGGGCCTTCCAGAGCTGCGATCCGGGGATCGGGATTGGCGCGCGCGCCCGCGATCAGGGCAGGGCTCAGCGTGTGCGGCGACGACAGCGTGGAGAACACGTTGGCGCCGGCAAGCCGGTCATGCTCCGGCGCCCAGATCACGTCGAATGCGGAGCGCCACGCCCGCGGGTCGTGTAGAAAAACCGTGAAGACGCGCCCGCCCGAACGCTTTTTCAGCGCCCGCAGAAACGGGGCCGCGGTGCGTCCGGAACCGAGCGCGATGTCGGGAAACGGTTGAGGGAACGGCGTGCGCGGGTCAGCGGGCCCCCACGGGGCGAAGGTCTTGTAAAGCCCGCGCGGATCGACCAGCACCGACTCGTTGCGGCCGCCAAGCGCAGCCGCAACGCCGTTGCAGATGACTGCATGGCCCGCCTTGTCGGGCGTGACCACGAGAATGCGTGCTTCGGCCGGCAGCGCCTCGGTCATTGCAGGCCGCACCTCATGGGGATGAGCAAAGCTGCCTCAGATAAACGCGATGGCGAGGACTTCGTAGCTTTTCCCGCCGCCTGGCGCGTTCACCTCGACGGTGTCGCCGACCCGCTTGCCGATGAGCGCGCGGGCGATAGGCGACGTGATCGACACCCTCCCGCCCTTCACGTCGGCTTCGCTCTCGCCGACGATCTGGTACTTTTTCTCCTCGTCCGTGTCCTCGTCCACGAGGGTGACGGTCGCGCCAAACTTGATGGTGTCGCCGCCGAGCTTGGAGACGTCGATCACCTCAGCGCGCGACAGCTTGTCTTCCAGCTCCGCGATGCGCCCCTCGTTGAGGGACTGGCTTTCCTTGGCTGAATGGTATTCAGCGTTCTCCGACAGATCGCCGTGGGAGCGCGCTTCCGCAATCGCCTGGATGATGCGCGGACGCTCGACCTGCTGGCGATGCTTCAGTTCCTGCTCGAGAGCGGTGTAGCCCGCGGCAGTCAACGGAAACTTTTCCATCTCATCCCTTTCCCGATCAGGCTGGCGCCTGCCGGCCTGTCTTGGGGGCGCAAAGCCCACCGGTCAGTCTTGCGATTTCTCAAACGGACGGGACACGCGACGCCTGCGCCCGGTCTGGACGGGTCGAGGGCGCAGCACGTCGCCTGTGCTATGGGAAACCCGCCGGCGGCCCGGCGTCAAGCCGTCCCAATCTCCGCCGACGTCGAACCTTTTGCTATGCGGCGAAATAGTCCTGCAGGGCGCAAACTTCCAGATCCCCCGCCCGATAGGCGCGAATGCCTTGGGCTGCAGCGATCGCTCCTGCAAGCGTGGTGTAATAGGGCACCTTGTGCAGCAGAGCAGCCCGGCGAAGGGACCGCGAATCGGCGAGCGCCTGGGCGCCGTCCGTCGTGTTGAAAACGAGCTGCACGCCGCCGTTCTTGATGGCGTCGACCACGTGCGGCCGGCCTTCCGACACCTTGTTGATTCGCTGTGCAGGCACGCCCTCGCTCTCGAGGAATCGCTGGGTGCCGCCGGTCGCGAGGATGCGGAACCCCTGTTCAACCAGAAGCTGCGCGGTCTCCAGCATCCGCGGCTTGTCGGCCTCGCGCATGGACATGAACACCGCGCCGCCGGTGGGAACCTTGGCGCCGGCGCCGAGCTGGCTCTTGGCGAAGGCCGCCTCGAAGCTTCGGTCGAGGCCGATGACCTCGCCCGTCGAGCGCATCTCCGGCCCCAGCACCGTATCGACGCCCGGGAACCGCGCGAACGGGAACACCGCTTCCTTCACGCCAACGTGGCCAAGCGTCTGGGCGCGCAGATCGAAGCCCGCGAGCTTTTCGCCCGCCATGACGCGTGAGGCGATCTTGGCGATGGGCTTGCCGATCACCTTGGCGACGAACGGCACCGTGCGCGAGGCGCGCGGATTGACTTCGAGCACGTAGATCTCGCCGTCCTTCAGCGCGTACTGCACATTCATGAGGCCGCCCACTTCGAGCGCGAGGGCGAGCTTGCGCGTCTGCTCCTCAAGAGCGGCGATGGTCTCCGCCGGCAGCGAACGGGGGGGCAGGGAGCAGGCGGAATCGCCGGAGTGAATGCCGGCTTCCTCAATGTGCTCCATGACGCCGGCGATGAACACATCCTTGCCGTCGCACAGGCAATCCACGTCCACCTCGACCGCGTCCGACAGATAACGGTCGAACAGCAGCGGGTTCTTGCCGAGCACGGTGTTGATCTGTCCCGTCTTGTCGTTGGGATACCGGGCCTTGACGTCGGATGGAATGAGGCTTGGCAGCGTGCCGAGGAGATATTCGTTGAGTGCGCCTTCGTCGCGGATGATCGCCATGGCGCGACCGCCCAGCACGTAGGAGGGACGCACCACCAGCGGCAGGCCGAGTTCGCCGGCTATGAGACGAGACTGCTCAACCGAATAGGCGATGCCATTCTTCGGCTGCTTCAGGCCGAGCTTGTCGAGCAGGCGCTTGAAGCGGTCGCGGTCCTCGGCAAGGTCGATGGAGTCCACGGAGGTCCCAAGGATGGGAACGCCGGCTTCCTGCAACGAGTGCGCCAGTTTCAGCGGGGTCTGGCCGCCGAACTGCACGATGGCGCCCTTGAGAACGCCGTTCGAGCGCTCCTTGTGCATGATCTCAAGCACATCTTCGGCCGTGAGCGGCTCAAAGTAGAGCCGGTCCGACGTGTCGTAGTCCGTGGACACGGTTTCCGGATTGCAGTTGATCATGATGGTTTCGTAGCCCGCGTCGCTGAGCGCGAAGCAGGCGTGTACGCAGCAATAGTCGAATTCGATGCCCTGGCCGATGCGGTTTGGCCCGCCGCCGAGGATCACGATCTTCTCGCGCTCGCTGGGGTGCGCCTCGCAGCGGGTCTCGCCAGCGAATGGCGTCTCGTAGGTCGAGTACATGTACGCGGTGGGCGAGGCGAATTCCGCTGCGCAGGTGTCGATGCGCTTGTAGACCGGGCGCACGTCGAGGGCATGGCGCGCAGCGCGCACGTCCGCCTCGCCCGTGCCGGTGAGCGAACCAAGGCGCACGTCGGAGAACCCGGCCGCCTTCAGCATCCGGAAGTTGTCCGCATCCTGGGGCAGTCCGAAGCGCTTCACCTTGTCTTCGAGCGCGACGATTTCCGCCAGCCGCTCGATGAACCACTTCTCGATGCGGCAGGCCTCGTAGATTTCATCGACACCCATGCCCAGGCGCAGCGCCTGGCCGACGACAAGCAGGCGGTCTGGCGTCGGCTTGCCGAGGGCGGCGCGCACCACGTTCATGTCGTCGCCCTTGCCAAGACCCTCGATCTCGATCTCGTCGAGACCGGACAGGCCCGTTTCCAGCGAGCGCAGGGCCTTCTGCAGCGATTCCGCAAACGTGCGGCCGATGGCCATGGATTCGCCGACCGACTTCATGGCGGTGGTGAGAATAGGCTCCGCGCCGGGGAATTTCTCGAACGCGAAACGCGGGACTTTGGTCACCACGTAGTCGATGGTCGGCTCGAAGGAGGCCGGCGTGGCGCCGCCGGTGATGTCGTTGGCGATCTCGTCCAGTGTATAGCCAACGGCGAGCTTCGCTGCGACCTTCGCGATGGGGAAGCCGGTTGCCTTGGAGGCCAGCGCCGACGAACGCGACACGCGCGGGTTCATCTCGATGACGATCATGCGGCCGTTCTCGGGGTTCACCGCGAACTGCACGTTGGATCCGCCGGTCTCGACGCCGATCTCGCGCAACACCGCCAGCGAGGCGTCGCGCATGATCTGGTATTCTTTATCCGTCAGCGTCAGTGCCGGCGCGACGGTGATCGAGTCGCCCGTGTGGACGCCCATCGGATCGACGTTCTCGATGGAGCAGACGATGATGCAGTTGTCCGCCTTGTCGCGGACCACCTCCATCTCATACTCCTTCCAGCCGAGCACGCTCTCCTCGATGAGCACTTCCGTGGTGGGGGAGGCGTCGAGGCCGCTCTGCACGATCTCGATGTACTCGTTCTTGTCGTAGGCGATGCCGCCGCCGGTGCCGCCCAATGTGAACGAGGGGCGGATGATGGCGGGCAGACCCACGTCGTCGAGGGAGTCGAGAGCCTCCTGAAGACCCTTGGACACATAGCGGCGCTTGCGCTCCGGCTCGCTGGCGTCCCAGTCGCGCTGGTGGGCGTCCAGCGCCCGCTGGCGCTCGGTGGGATCTGCGATGGATGCGGCGATCTCCTCACGCCGCCTGGCGAAGGTTTCCTTGTCCGCCTTCTTCACGTCGGAGGCGTTGGCGAGGCGCGAGCGCGGGGTGTCCAGCCCGATCTTTTTCATGGCCTCGCGGAAGAGCTGGCGGTCCTCCGCCTTGTCGATGGCCTCGGCGGTGGCGCCGATCATTTCCACATCGAACTTGTCGAGGACGCCCATCTGCTTGAGCGAGAGCGCGCAGTTCAACGCCGTCTGCCCGCCCATGGTGGGCAGCAGGGCGAAGCCCTTCGAGCGGTCGCCCCGCTCTTTCTCGATAATCTTGGCCACGATTTCGGGGACGATCGGCTCCACGTAGGTCCGGTCGGCCAGATCCGGGTCCGTCATGATCGTGGCGGGGTTGGAGTTCACCAGCACGATCCGGTAGCCCTCGGCCCGCAGCGCCTTGCACGCTTGCGTGCCGGAATAGTCGAACTCGCACGCCTGGCCGATGATGATGGGCCCGGCCCCGATGATCATGATCGTGTGGATGTCTGTCCGTTTCGGCATGGTGGTCCGTTGGTCCTGCGGCCGGTGTGAAGATGGTCGCACAAAAAAAGGCCGCGCCTTGCAGCCTTGAATGGCCGGAGCGCGTCCTTTCCGAAAACCCTCGTGGGGCGTCCAGGCGGGATAGCCCGACCTGAGGTCGCGCTGATCTAGACCAAATCGGCGGGGATGTGAACCCCCGCCGTTGGCGATCCACCGGGTATTGCGCTGGCTACTGAACCTGCACCTCGATCTCGTTGTATCTGCCGCGCCTGATCCAACTGCCCGTCGGGTTGCCGGGTGCTGAAATTCTAAAGGCGTCCGTGATCCCCAGGGCGTTGAGTCCGCCGATCGCCGTGAGCGTCACATTGTCCGCGCGCGGGCCGTATCCATCCCCTGCGCCCAGCGCCGAGAATGTGAGCCAGTAGTAGCCCGGTTTATCGATCCTGAAGTTGGCGGAGCGCGAGATCCCTCGCGCGTTGTCGGCGTTCACACACACATCGACCATGGTGCGGCCAAATAGAATGAACGATTTCTGATCTCGACCAGTTGTCCGGCCGGGGTCCGCCAGCCATTGAACGCACTATACAAGCCGTGCTCGGGCATTACGGCGACAGGCTTGAACCCTGATCGATCCGGTCGCGGGCGAATCGCCGCGCTAAAGACGATACAAAATAGGCGAACATTTACGCCCATGACGTTGGCACGAATGGAGCATGGACAATTCGCGCGAAGAATGGTCCCGATGGAAACCGTTAATCAGCATAGGCAATCTGCAGCACATTGATTTCCGCGCTGCCTCCCGGACACCAGCGCGCTGCGCCAGGGTTGCCTGTGGTGGGCGCCCACACCCCGCCTGCGCCAGACCAATTGCTGACGCTCGCGACCACGGTGACGTTAACGAGCAGCTTGTTGCAATCGAACAGAGTCAGCTCCGGGCAAATATATCTGGTTCTGAAATCGCTGCTTGTCGTCCTGTCGATAACGACAACGCCCGAACGGATTTGCTCAGAGGCTCTATGAGCAGCGTAGTCGAGCTGCGAAAACTACAGATAGTCGACCGCCAGCTCCAGAGTCGCCACCACTATTGCAATGAATGGAAGCGCCACCCTTGAGAACTCGACAGCCGCCGCGCCTGATGTATCGCGCAGGAGCCGCCGGCGGGGCGCCCGTCTGGACCCTGTCTCGACCGGAATGGACATAAGCGCCTTCCACGCACATCTCGACCAGTTCCGGTGCATTTAGAAAATGTTAAGATCAAGTTCCCGGTGACAAGCGCCTTCCGCCGCGGTAGGAAAGCGCGTGACCCTGCAACGACAGTTCTCGATCTTTCTGGTGGTCGGCTTCACGGCCGCTGTTTTGCACTACGGGGTGCTCATCGCCCTCGTGGAGGTGTTCGCATGGGGCGCCGTCCCGGCGAGCCTTGCGGGCTATGTGGCGGGAGGCGTGGTCTCCTATGGCATGAACCGGACCCACACATACGCCAGCGACCGGCCCCATGAGGAGGCCGGGTGGCGCTTCATCCTCGTGGCTGCGGTTGGCTTCGGGCTGACCTACGCGTTCATCTATCTGTTCCACGAGATCGCCGGGCTGCAGTATGTTCTGGCGCAGATCCTGACCACAGGGGTGGTTCTGTTCTGGAGCTTTCTCGCTCACAAGATTTTTACCTTCAGGGCGTGAGCCCGCCACCCTCGCCCGACATCCTCGCCCGCTGCCGCGCGCGGGGACTTACTCCTCCTCGTCGTCCTCATCTTCATCGTCCTCATCCTCCTCGTCTTCGATAGCCTCAAGGCAGGCGAGGGGTATGCGCGCCTCCTGAAGCCGGTCGTCGGAATGCGCGAACCAGATGCAGCGGGCCTGCTCGCCGTCCACCTCCACAACGGTCAGCGGCGGGCCTCCAGATTTCAGCGAGACAATGGTTCCGGCCTCGAATTCCATGGGATTGCTCCTCGGGGCGCTTCTTGAGGGACTTCGCGCTGGCGCTTGGGCCGACGCACCGGGACAAGTCCTCAAGGCGCTCCCGGGTTTCCGCGGATCTGGCGTAACGCCTCGCCCATGACCATGGCGGCGGCGAACGCCACGTTGAGCGAACGCATATCCGGGACCATCGGGATCGTGACGCGGAGGTCGGCGGCCTCATGAACCTCCGGCGGGGCGCCAAGCGATTCGCGGCCTACCATCAGAATGTCGCCGGGGCGATATTCGGCCGCCGCATAGGGCAGGGTGGCGCGGGCCGTCAGCAGCACGAGCCGCCCCCCGCCGCCCGGCCCGCGTCGCCAGTCCTCGAAGGCGCTCCATGAGACATGGCGATCAATGCGAAGGCGGTCGAGATAATCCATCCCCGCGCGCCGGAAGTTCCTGTCGGAAACGAGAAAACCGGCGGGCTCAATGATCGCGGCGTCGACGCCGAGGCACGCGCAGGCGCGCAGCATCGTCCCCGCGTTCTGGGGAATATCGGGCTGGAAGAGGGCGAGGGTGAGGTCAGCCATGGGGGCACAATGGCCTTCGCCCGCGGCTCCGGCTAGCCCTTTTGCCGAGGGGACGGACGGCTGCGCCCTATGGACAAGCCGGGAGAAGGGTGCGAAATACCGCCCCGCTCAACCACATGCCCTCGCCGCGTTCAGGCGTCGCGCGTGTTGGCGGCTCGCAGCCGCCGATGGGTGGCGATGCGTCGCATTGCTGGCCTTAGGCGCCAAATCTATGTGAACTTGGCCCGAGCGGCCCGCATGGGGCGGCCGTTCCCGCTCATCATCCGGGCGGACGGGATCGGGCAAGCGGATGGGGGAACAGAGTGGCCAATTCATCGACCGTCGAACCGACCCGCAGGGACATGCTCTACATCACGACGGGCGCGTTTGCCGCCGTCGGCGCCGGCGCGGTCGCGTGGCCCTTTATCAGCCAGATGAACCCGGACGCCTCTACAGTGGCGCTGGCCTCCACTGAGGTTGACATCTCCGCTATCCCGGAGGGCGGCATCCTCACGGTGAAGTGGCGGGGCAAGCCGGTGTTCATCCGGCACCGCACCAAGAAGGAAATTGACGAGGCTGTCGCCACGCCCCTCAATCAGCTTCCCGATCCGCAGGCCGACAAGGCCCGCGTCAAGAAGCCTGAGTGGCTGGTCGTGGTCGGCGTCTGCACCCACCTGGGCTGCGTTCCGCTGGGCGCGCCGGGCTCCCGCGGCGACTTCGACGGCTGGTTCTGCCCCTGCCATGGCTCGCACTACGACACGTCCGGCCGCATCCGCCGGGGCCCAGCTCCGACGAACCTGCCTGTTCCCGAGTACGACTTCGTGTCTGACACGAAGCTTCGTATCGGCTGACCCGGCGCACCGCCGCAGATTCACCCTCGGCCCAGATCGTCTGAAGAGACAAAAACATGAGCGGACCTTCTACTTACGTACCCAAGAGCGCGATCGGGCGCTGGTTTGAAAGCCGACTGCCGATCATCGGCCTGGTGCATGGTTCGTTCGTTGCGTATCCGACGCCGCGAAACCTGAACTATATGTGGACCTTCGGCGCGATCCTGAGCTTCATGCTCGTGTCGCAGATCGTCACCGGCATTGTGCTGGCGATGCACTACACGCCGCACACCGATTACGCCTTCAGCTCCGTCGAGCGCATCATGCGCGACGTGAACTGGGGCTGGTTCATCCGTTACGCGCACGCCAACGGCGCGTCGATGTTCTTCATCGCGGTGTACATGCACATGTTCCGCGGCCTCTACTACGGGTCTTACAAGGCGCCGCGCGAGGTGCTGTGGATTCTGGGCGTCATCATCTTCCTGCTGATGATGGCCACGGCGTTCATGGGCTACGTGCTGCCGTGGGGCCAGATGAGCTTCTGGGGCGCGACCGTCATCACGAACCTGTTCTCGGCGATCCCGCTTGTCGGAGAGGCCATCACCACATGGCTGTGGGGCGGCTACTCTGTCGATAACCCGACCCTGAACCGGTTCTTCTCGCTCCACTATCTGCTTCCCTTCATGCTGGTTGGCATCGTCGTCCTGCACGTGTGGGCGCTGCATGTGGTGGGCCAGAACAACCCGGTCGGCGTTGAGGTGAAGAACGTCCAGCGCGACACGTTGCCGTTCACGCCGTACGCCACCCTGAAGGACTCGGTTGCGCTGGTGCTCTTCCTGATCTTCTTCTCGTGGTTCATCTTCTTCATGCCCAACTACTTGGGCCATGCGGACAACTACATCGAGGCGAACCCGCTGGTCACGCCGGCGCACATCGTCCCCGAGTGGTACTTCCTGCCGTTCTACGCGATCCTGCGCGCGGTGCCCTCGAAGCTCGGCGGCGTGATCGCGATGTTCGGCGCCATTGCGGTGCTGGCGTTCCTGCCCTGGCTCGACACCTCCCGCGTGCGGTCAGCGGCCTATCGTCCGGTCTACCGTGTGTTCTTCTGGGTGTTCGTGGCGGTCTGCATCGGCCTCGGCTACCTGGGCGCCATGCCAGCGGAAGGCGGTTACGTCATCGCGTCCCGCATCCTGACGCTGTACTACTTCGCCTTCTTCCTCCTCATTATGCCGCTGCTTGGCATGTTTGAGACCCCGAGGGCGGTTCCGGCCACTATCGCGGACGCGGTGCTCGCGAAAAAGGGCCCCGTTATGAACCCGGCGGAATAAGAGACGATTTGGAGACCTGTGAGATGAAATCCTTCAAGTCGTTCTTTGTCGCCGCCGCGCTTGTCGCAGGGGCCGCCTCCTACACGCCGGCCCTGGCTGCCGGCGGGGACACTCCGAAGCCGGAGCGTCTGTCGTGGAGCTTCGCAGGGCCACTAGGCGCCTTCGACCGCGGCCAGTTGCAGCGCGGGTTCAAGGTCTACCGCGAGGTTTGCGCCTCGTGCCACTCGATCAACCGCGTCGCGTTCCGCAACCTTGCGGAGCCCGGCGGGCCGCAGTTCTCGGAGTCCCAGATCAAGGCGCTCGCCGCCGAGTACAAGATCAAGGACGTTGACGACAAGGGTGAAATCATTGAGCGGGACGGCCGTCCCGCTGATCGCTTCCCCAAGCTGTTCCCGAATACCGACGCAGCCGCCGCCGTGCACGGCGTCGCCCCGCCGGATCTGTCCGTGATGGCGAAGGCGCGCTCCTATTCGCGCGGCTTCCCGCTGTTCGTGCTCGACGCTCTGCCGGGCATGGCCTACCAGGAGCACGGGGTCGATTACCTCGCGGCTCTTCTCACCGGCTACACCAATCCTGACGATCTGAACTGGAACAAGTACTTCCCCGGCAACTCCATCAAGATGGCGAAGCCAATCTCGGATGGTCAGGTCGAGTACACGGACGGTACGCCGGCGACCGAGGCGCAGTATGCGAAGGATGTCGCCGCGTTCCTGATGTGGACCGCCGAGCCGAAGCTGGAGGAGCGCAAGCGCACTGGCTTCAACGTGATGGTGTTCCTGTTCATCTTCGCGGGCCTGCTGTACTTCACCAAGAAGCGCGTGTGGGCCAACGCTCACTGATCGTTGATCTGGCGCTAAAGACAAAAGCCCCGTGCGAACGGGGCTTTTTGCTTTTTCAACTCAGAGCATTTTCCGTCCAAGTGGATGCCGGTTGGACGTAAGAAAATGCGTAAAAACAATAAGCGAGAGCGGACGACCTGATGCAATCAGGTCGCTTTCCGCTCAAGCGGAAGAACAGCCCCTGGCGCCTGGCTCAGGCGCCGCGCACATCGCCGACGCGCTTCACCTCGCCAAAGCCGGCCGCGTCCATGAACAGATGCAGCTTGTTCTGGAAGCCGGGATCGTCGCCCTTGGCGAGGAGGTCGGCGTTGCGCGCGATCCCGTCGCACAATGCGTTGACCCACGCGGCCTCCGACCGGGCAAAGTCGTTCAGCACATAGCTGTGCACGAGGTTCTTGTCTCCGGGATGGCCGATGCCGAGCCGAACGCGCCGGTAATCATTTCCCATGTGCGCTGTGATCGAACGCAGCCCGTTATGGCCCGCGTTGCCGCCGCCGGTCTTGACCCGCAGCTTGCCCGGCGGAAGATCCAGTTCATCGTGAAAAACGACGATGTGCTTGAGATCAATCTTGTGGAAGCGCGCGGCCTCGGCGACCGCGCGTCCTGATTCATTCATGAAGGTTTGCGGCTCAAGCAGGATCACCCGCGCGCCGTCAACGGTCCCCTCCGTCGCGAGGCCCTGAAAGCGCTTGCGCAACGGCGGAAACGAAAAAGCCCGGGCGATGGCGTCGATGGCCATGAAGCCAATGTTGTGGCGGTTCTGCGCGTATTTCGCGCCCGGGTTGCCGAGCCCGACAAAGAGCAACATGGCGAACATCCGGATTGTGCGGCGGCGCCGGAGCGCGCGCGGCGGACGCGCCTTCCCGCTGAGCGGGAAGGCGCAAACGTATTACTTCTTGCCCTTGGCGGGAGCCGCGGCGGGGGCCGGAGCCTCCTCAACCTTGGCCGGGGGCGCAATCGTCACGACCGTGAAATCGCGGTCCTGAATGATCGGCTTGCAGCCCTCGGGGAGCTTGATCGCCGAGATATGCAGGGACTCGTTCACGCCCATCGCGCTCACGTCGGCGGTGATCGCCTCCGGGATGTTGTCGGCGGGAACGCGCAGCTCGATCGTGTGGAGCACGACGTTCAGCGTGCCGCCGATCTTCACGCCGGGGGAGACTTCCGCGCCCACCACGTGCACAGGCACGTTGATGCGCAGGGTGGAGCCGGGCTTGAGGCGCAGGAAGTCCACATGCAGCGGGGTGTCGCGAACCACGTCGAGCTGGTAATCGCGCGGGATGACGCGCTCAACCTTGCCGTCGCCCAGATCGATGTCGAAGATCGTGGTGAGGAAGTGGCCAGCGTAGATGAGCTGGTTGATGGTCTTGTAGTCCAGGCTGATCGGCTGAGCGGCTTCGCCGCCGCCATAGATCACTGCCGGAACGCGGTTCTCACGACGAATGCTGCGGGCGGCCCCCTTGCCGGTGCCCGTGCGCGTCGTGGCCGCGAGCGTCTTGTTCGCTGCCATGTGGATAGTCCTTTACAAAAGAAAAGCGCGCCTTCGCCTCCAGGGGTGTCGGAGTGGCGCGCACCGGGCTTATAGCGGTGGAGGGGAGCGGGTTCAACCCTCCAGAACAGGGCATGGACCGCGCGCGGCCTCGCGCGCAGGCTCTCCCTGTCAGGCGTGCAGGGCGCGCGGGGACGCGCGCGCTCCAGACGCAGGCGCCTCAGTCGAACAGGCTGGAAACGCTCTCTTCCTTGAAGGTCCGGTCGATAGCCTCCCCGAGCAGGGGGGCGACCGAGATCACGCGGATGTTCTTGGCGACGCGCACCGCGGCCGTGGGCTCGATGGTGTCGGTGAGCACCAGCTCTTTCAGCTTCGACGCCGAGATGCGCGCTACAGCGCCGCCCGAGAGCACCCCGTGCGTGATGTAGGCGTAGACCTCCTTAGCCCCCTTGGCGAGCAGGGCTTCCGCCGCGTTGCAGAGCGTGCCGCCGGAGTCGACGATGTCATCGACGAGAATGCAGCTCTTTCCCGACACGTCGCCGATGATGTTCATCACCTCGGATTCGCCGGCGCGCTCGCGGCGCTTGTCGACGATGGACAGCGGCGCGTCGATGCGCTTGGCCAGCGCGCGGGCGCGCACGACGCCGCCCACGTCCGGGGACACAACCATCACGTTCTTGAGATCAAGGCGCTGTTTGATGTCGGCGACCATGGCGGGCGCCGCGAAAAGGTTGTCCACCGGGATGTCAAAGAAACCCTGGATCTGCCCGGCGTGCAGATCGACTGTGAGCACACGGTCGGCGCCGGCGCGGGTGATGAGGTTCGACACGAGTTTGGCGGAGATCGGCGTGCGTGGTCCGGGTTTGCGATCCTGCCGTGCATAACCGAAGTACGGAATCACCGCCGTGATGCGCCGCGCAGAGGCGCGCCGCAGCGCGTCCGTCATGATGAGCAGCTCCATCAGGTGGTCGTTGGCGGGGAACGATGTGGACTGAATGATGAAGGTGTCAGCGCCGCGCACATTCTCCTGAATCTCGACGAAGACCTCCATGTCCGCGAAGCGGCGCACCTGGCATTTCGTGAGAGGCATTTTGAGATAAGCGGCGATGGCTTCCGTGAGCGAGCGATTGGAATTGCCCGCCAGAATCTTGAAACCACCCATGTTGAGCCTCGTAACCCGCGTGTTGCGGGCCTCTTAGCAAGACTGCAGCCATGCGACAACCTTGCCGCGCGACTTTAGGGGCCGGGCCGCCGGGGCTCCTCGGTTGGCGCCATGGGCGCGACCGCTGGCGGCATCCGTCGGTAAATGGAGAACGGGTGCCCGCTGACCCGTCCCGTCCACAGGTATGTGACCAGTGCGAAGTCTGCCTCGCAGCCGGACGGCCCGAAGCGGCGGGTTTGCGTCACGTCCTGCGGCGTCTGGCTGTCCAGCAGCCAATCCGGCGGCGCCTCGCAGAACGTGGACAGCGTGACACGCGTGAGCGGCTTTGCGTCCTGTTCGATGTAGTAGCGCAAACGCCGCGGCGCTGAGCCTTCGATCGCGTCAAAGTATGTGGCTGGGCCGTCACGGGTCATGATCGAGATGGCGGCGCGCGGTTGGCCGCGTCCGCGCTCGGACAGCAGCAGGCTCTCGATCAAGTTCAGAAAAATGACGCCGCTGAACAGAATGACAGCCGCGGCCCGTGCGAGGCCCCCGCGTGTCCACGCGGCTCCCACGCCCAGCGCGCACAGCAACGCGACGGCGATGCTGAAGGCGATATGAAAACGTGGGTACTGTGGATCCGGGGCTTGCGCTGCTGCGGCGATCAAAGCCGTCGCAAAAATTCCCCCGGCATAGGCGGCGCGGAGTCCGGGGCGAATGACCATAAGGGCGGCGAGAACAAGCCCCGCGCCAACGGTGAGCGCCCAGGGCCAGGGGAGCCACAGCGGAACGACAAACAATTGCAGGTTAAGCGCGAGGCCTTCCAGATGTCTCTCAACCGTGTAGGGCTCGTGCGAATGTCGTGTGAACGATCCCGTGATGGCGACGCCAGCGACGAAAGCCGCGACGGCGGGGACGATTCCCACGGCAAAATGCAGTCCGAGCCGCATCACCGCCGGTAGGGCGAGGGACGCTGCGCCGGCGTTCATCCATAGCCCAGCGCTCGCCACGGCGCCGAGGATCGCGGCGGCCGGAACCGCGAGCAGGTGGGACAGGGAGGCGACCGCCAGCCCGCCGCAGATTCGTGCGCTCGTCCAGCGGTTCCGCACGCCGCGCACCCATTCGTCGACAGCATCCATGGCGACGAGTAGTCCCAGAATCATCGCCCCATAGCCGCGTGCTTCCGAGCCGTAATTCACGAACAGGAGCCCTGTGGCGAAAAGGATGGCCGCTGCGACCCCGGCGGCGGGGCCGGCGTGTCGGCGGGTCAGTCTGGCGGCCACGTACGTGGCGGCCGATCCGAAGACGACCGGGGGCAGGCGATGCATCAACGACGAGCCTTCGGGGCCGATCAATCGCATCCAGAGCGTGTTGAGCGGATGGTTGTTGTCCTGCGAAATGCCCCAGAAAATGCTCGCCCAGGTGGGCGCCGACACTCCGAGTTCGAGCGACCAGATCTCGTCCACCCAAAAATCGTTCATCGCCGCTGATGCACGCAAGCCGGCGCCAACGACGACTGCGGACCAGACGAAAGGCGCGAACCACGGCGGATCCGATGGCGCGAAAGCGGGGGGTGAGACAGGGCGCATGTCTTCTTGTAACTTGGGCTCTACAACAATGTCGTTAAGGCGCCGGGCTTCATTTCGGAGCCCGGCCGGCTTAGATCTGCCCCATGAGCCGTCCCCCCCGCAGCGCCGTCGCTGAAACTCCGCCCGACGACATCCCTCCGGAAGGCCTGCCGGACGAGGGTTCCGTCCCGGCGGAGGAAGACTTGCTGGCGCTGGTTGACGAGGGCGTCGGTGAGACCCAGCCCTCCTCGCTCGCTCGCGGCGTTGAGGTCATCAAGGCCCACCTCAGGCACGCGCCCAACGGTCCCGGCGTGTACCGGATGCTGGGCCAGGACAGCGAGGTGCTTTACGTCGGCAAGGCGCGCAGCATCCGCAAGCGCATCGCGTCCTACACGCGGGAGGTTGGGCACACCAACCGCATCGCGCGGATGATCTCGCTGACCGTCTCCATGGTGTTCGTTTCGACCGAGACGGAGACAGAGGCGCTGCTGCTTGAGGCCAACTATATCAAGCAGATGAAGCCGCGCTTCAACGTTCTGCTGCGCGACGACAAGTCCTTTCCCTACATCCTGCTTTCGGGCGACCACGCGGCGCCGCAGATCACCAAGCATCGCGGCGCACGCAACCGGAAGGGCGACTACTTCGGCCCGTTCGCCAGCGTCTGGGCGGTGAACCGCACGCTGAACGCGCTGCAGCGAGCGTTCTTGCTGCGCTCCTGCACGGACTCATTTTACGAGAACCGCACGCGGCCGTGCCTGCTGTTTCAGATCAAGCGCTGCTCCGGCCCGTGCACCGGCGAGGTTTCGCACGAGGCGTATGGCGACCTGGTGCGCGAGGCCCGCGACTTTCTTTCGGGCAAGAGCCGCGCGGTCCGCGAGCGTCTCGCCGAAGACATGAACGCGGCTGCGGAAGCGCTGGAGTTTGAGACCGCCGCTCGTCTGCGCGACAGGATCGCCGCGCTCTCTGCGGTGCAGGGCAGTCAAGGCGTCAACCCGCGCACGGTGGAAGAAGCGGATGTGTTCGCTTTGGTGGAGGAGGCCGGGCACTTCGCCATCGAGGTGTTCTTCTTCCGCACCTACCAGAACTGGGGCAACCGCACGTACTTCCCGCGCGCGGATCGATCATTGTCGGGCGAAGAAGTGCTCGACGCCTTCCTGGCGCAGTTTTACGAGGACAAGCCCGCGCCGCGCTGTGTTCTTCTTTCCCATGACGTTGAAAACGCAGCCGTGCTGCAGGAGGCGTTGACGGCGCGGATGGGCCGCAAGGTCGAGGTGTCCCGCCCGCAGCGCGGCGAGCGTCGCGAACTCGTGGAGCACGCGGAGAAAAATGCGCGCGAGACGCTGGCGCGCAAGCTGGCGGAAGCCTCCGCGCAGGAAAAGCTGCTCGCCGCGCTGGCGAGCGCCTTCGGCCTCGATCAAAAACTGCGGCGCGTCGAGATCTACGACAACTCCCACATCATGGGGACGAACGCGGTGGGCGCGATGGTGGTCGCCGGCCCCGCCGGGTTCATGAAAAGCCACTACCGCACCTTCAACATCAAGGATGCGACCCTCACGCCCGGCGACGACTACGGCATGATGCGCGAGGTGCTGGGTCGCCGGTTCTCCCGGCTGAAGAAGGAAGAGGCGGAAGGGGCGGCGCCGGCGCCCGAAGGCGAGTTTCCGTCACGGCCTGATCTTATTCTGATCGATGGCGGCAAGGGCCAGTTCGAGGCCGCACGGCAGACGCTGGCGGAGCTGGGCGTCGAGGGGGTGGCCATCGTGGGCATCGCCAAGGGGCCGGATCGCGACGCCGGACGCGAGACGTTCTTCATGGAGGGGCGGGAGAGCTTCAAGCTGCCGCCCCGCGATCCCGCGCTCTACTTCGTCCAGCGCCTGCGCGACGAGGCGCACCGCTTCGCTATCGGCACACACCGGGCGCGGCGCAAGAAGGACTTCACGAAAAGCCCTCTTGATGAGATTGCCGGCATCGGGCCCGCGCGCAAGCGCGCGCTCCTTCAGGCGTTCGGAACCGCGAAGGCGATCTCCCGGGCAGCCCTCGCCGACCTCGAAAAAGCGCCCGGAATCAACGCCGCGACTGCAAAGCTCGTCTACGATTATTTCAATGATCGCGCCTGACCCGGGGGCGAAGGCGCTTGCGCCCCGCCGCCTGCCGCGTCATGTGTTGCCTCTGACAACGGAGCCCGTCCCATGCCCCAGACCCGCGCCCCCATCTTTGACGACATCGCCCGGCTGATGACAGACGCCATGGGCGTGGCGCAGGGCGCCCGCCGCGAGGTCGACGCCATCGTGCGCACGCAGGCCGAGCGGATGATGGCTGGAATGGACGTCGTGCGTCGCGAGGAGTTCGAGGCCGTGCGGGAAATGGCTATCCTCGCCCGCGAGGAGAATGAGCGGCTCGCCGCCCGCCTCGCTGAACTCGAGGCTCGCCTCGCGGCCTCGCCCGGCAACGATTGAGCGCCGACTGAGGCATGGGGTCTTCGCAGACGCTTGCGTCATAGTGACTCAATCGCCGCAGCTCTGGCCTTGGCTCTGCTGCATTCTGTGGAGAAGCTGGGCGGCTGGTGGACGGGGCGCCACGAATAAGACACTCTCCGGCTCGTCACACAGGGGGCCCTAGCCGGCTGATTCGTAATGGATCTTTGGTTCGGGCGAGTGGTGGCTCAGCGTTTTGCGTCTCCCATAGCCCTGACCTTCAGGCGACAGAATGACCTTGCACACGAACGACCCAGGACGCAGCGAGCACCCAGTAGACGTTGTTGAGCGTATCGCCAGTCTCAAGTCGTGGATCTTCGCACGCGAAGGCGACGACGAGATTTCCATCACGGTGACCGGTGGTTGGACCGAGTATCAGATCTCGTTCACCTGGCTCGAGGATGTCGAGGCGCTGCATTTGGCTTGCGCTTTCGGGCTGAAGCTCAACGAGCGTCGTCGCAACGAGATGATTCAGCTGATTTCCCTCATCAACGAGCAGATGTGGGTTGGCCACTTCGGCTGGTGGGAGGACGAGGGCGTCATCCTGTATCGCCACACCCTCCTGCTGACCGGTGGCGTCGAGCCGACGGTCGAGCAGTGCGAGGCTGTGCTTCATGCGGGCGTCGCTGCCTGCGAGCGCTATTTCCAGGCCTTCAACTTCGTACTCTGGGCGGGCAAGTCAGCCCGTGAGAGTTTGACGACGGCGCTGTTTGAGACCGCGGGGGAGGCATGACCTCTGCCGCCGCCTTGCCCGCCTCGCTCGCGCTTGTGGGCGCGGGCAAAATGGGCGGCGCCATGCTGTCCGGCTGGCTGGCGCTGGGGCTTGATGGCGCCCGCGTCACCGTAGTCGATCCGCACCCGTCCGATGAAATCAGGGCGCTGTGCGCAAGCTCCGGCGCTTCGCTCAATCCGCCGGTTGTCACTCCGGCGCAGGTTCTGGTTCTTGCGGTCAAGCCCCAGACGCTTGACGCCGCCGCCCCCGGGCTCGCGTCGTTGATCGGCTCCCACACCCTCGTTGTTTCGATCATGGCTGGCAAGACGGTTGCCGACATCGCCGCGCGCCTGCCTGGCGCCGGCGCCATTGTGCGCACCATGCCCAACACCCCTGCGGCGGTTGGGCGGGGTGTCACGGGCGCATACGCCAGCGCGGCTGTCTCGCCTGCGCAGCGCGCCACAGCAGACGCGTTGCTGTCCGCCGTGGGCTCTGTCGTGTGGGTTGATGACGAGGCTCTGATCAACGCGGTCACGGCGGTGTCGGGTTCTGGACCCGCCTATGTGTTCCTGCTCGCCGAGTGCATGGCGCAGGCGGGCGAGAAACTCGGACTTCCGAGGGACGTGGCTGAAAAGCTCGCGCGCGCCACGGTCGAGGGCGCCGGCGAGCTGATGTACCGCGACGCGGCGACGACGCCCGCGCAACTGCGCATCAACGTCACGTCACCGGGCGGGACCACCGCCGCCGCGCTTGGCGTGCTGATGGGCGATGAGGGGCTCGCCGGGTTGATGGAACGCGCCATCGCAGCCGCCCATAGCCGTGCGCAGGAACTCTCTGGCTGAGAGCGCGGCGCGTCGTCGCCTTTACTTGCCGCCGCGCCAGCCTAGATTCGTTGCGACAGCGGCAGGAGTTTAACATGTCCGACGCCCCCCATCAGCCTGAGACCACGGCCGGCGCCGAGACGCGCGCGAGCGACCCAAGGAAGCGTATCGTCTATGCTCTTATGGAGCTGGCCGCCGAGCGCCCGTGGGAAGAGATCGCGATCACCGACGTTGCGAAGCGCGCTGGCGTGACGCTCGCCCAGTTCCGTGACGCCTTCCCTTCAAAGGGCGCGGTGCTCGCCGGTTTTTCCCGCATGATCGACAGGCAGGTGCTTGAGGGCACGACCGAGGATCTGGCGGCCGAGAGCCCGCGGGATCGCCTGTTCGACGTGCTCATGCGCCGCCTGGACGCCATGGCTCCTTACAAGGAGGGGCTGCGCGGCGTCTCCGAGTGGGCGCGGCGGGATCCCGTCAGCGCCCTCGCCCTGAATGGGGTTGCGCTTAATTCCATGCGCTTCATGCTGGAGGCGGCGGGTCTCGACTCCGAAGGGACCATGGGCAACCTGAAGCTTCAGGGGCTTGTTCTCGCCTGGGCCAACGTGCTCGACACCTGGTTCAATGACGATGATCCGGCGATGGATCGCACCATGGCCGCGCTCGATGAGCAACTGGCGCGCGGTGGCCGTATCGTCTCCCGCATGGAAGATGTGTGGCGTCTGGCCGGTCCGCTGCGGACCTTCGGCAAGGCGGTGATGACCTCGCGCCGTCGGTCGTTCGATGACCGCATCCGTGAGCGCTGGTCACCTCCGGGGCGTGATATGGGCGCCGATATCTGAGGGGCGGCCTGAACTCTAAAGCGGCACGCGCACGGTGGCGCGCAAGCCGCCGAGCGGCGAATTTGTGAGCGTGATCTCGCCGCCGTGGGCCCGCGCGATGTCGCGGGCGATGGCGAGCCCAAGTCCAGAGCCGCCGTAATCCTGGTTGCGCGCCTCATCGAGGCGCAGGAAGGGCCGGAACACGTCTTCCCGCTTCTCCGGCGCGATGCCGGGGCCGTCGTCATCGACGTGAATGGTCAGGAACCGTTGTTCGCGGATGGCCTCGATGGCGATGTCCTTGCCGAAGCGCTGGGCGTTCGCCACGAGATTGGTGAGGCAGCGCTTGAAAGCGTCCGGCCGCACGGTGGCTGTCGTCTCGCCGGTGTATGAGACACGCGTCGTATGCCCGTGCCGCTCGGCGTCCGCTTTCAGCTCAAGCAGCAGCGCGTGCATGTCGCTGGGCGCCGCCGCCTCCGCGCCTGCGCCGCGGGCGAAGGCGAGGTAGGCCTCCAGCATCCGGTTCATCTCGTCCACGTCCTTTTGCAGGGCCTCGGTGTCCGGGCCTTCAGGGAGGACGGCGAGCGACAGGCGGAAGCGGGTGAGAATGGTGCGCAGATCGTGACTGACGCCGTTCAGCATCGCCGTGCGCTGATCGATGGAGCGCTCGATGCGTCGCTTCATCTCGATGAACGCATAGCCCGCCTGCCGCACCTCGCGGGCGCCATGGGGCCTGAAATCGCTGTCGCGGCCCTTGCCGAAGTCCTCCGCGGCCTCCGCAAGCCGCAGGATCGGGCGGATCTGGTTGCGCAGGAACGCGATGGCCACGGCGAGCAGCACCAGGGAGGTCGCCAGCATCCACATGAGAAAGATGTGCGAGTTCGAAGCGTAGGCGTTGTTGCGACGGGTCAGCACCCGCAGCACGCCGGCGTCTGTCAGCACCCGGATTTCGATGAAACGGGAGTTGCCGATGGTGTCGATCCAGTAGGGACGCGCGATCTGCTGTGAGACCTCGCGCGAGATCGCGTTGTCGAGGATCGAAAAGAAGGGCTTTGGCAGCGCCGGCGGCAGGGCCTCGCGCGGGGTGAGCTGCACCGTAAAACTGAAACGCTTTTCCGCGATCTGGGACAACGTCTGGAAGGAGGACACGCCTTCTGGCGTGTTGACCAGGTCCACGAGGGCGGCGATGTCGGACACAACCGCCGATGACAGGCGCTGGGTCACAGTCTGCCAGTGCCGCTCCATGAAGAAGTAGGCGATGACCGATTGCAGCAGCACCATCGGCAGAATGACGATGAGCAGCGAGCGCGCGTACAACCCCTTCGGCATCCGCGCGGCGATGGCGCTTGTGCTTCTGAGCCACAGGCCTTGGGGGCGGCTCAGGTTGTCGGAAAGGGGGAGGGGGCTCACGGCGCTACCTTTCGACGACAAGGCGGTATCCCGCCCCGCGCGCGGTTTGCAGGAAGCGCGGTTCGGTGGGATCCACCTCGATCTTGCGGCGCAGCCGGTTGATCTGCACGTCGATCGTGCGTTCGTTCGATGTCAGGGAGCCGGCGCCCGCCAGCGTCTCGCGCGCCACCGGCTCCCCCGGCGTCCGCGCCAGAAGTTGCAGCATGAAGCGCTCGCGCTCCGTCAGGCGCACGGGCTCCTCGTCGCGGAAGAGTTCGCCGCGCTCGCAATGGAACACGAACGGCCCGAAGCGCACGGTCTCGAACACAGGCGGCGGCGCCTGCCTGGATTGCGCCCGTCGCAGGATGGACGCGATGCGCAGCGAAAGCTCCTTCGGCTCGAAGGGCTTGGCCAGATAGTCATCGACGCCGGCCTCAAGCCCGCGCACCCGGTCCGCCGTGTCGGTGCGCGCCGTCAGCATGAGAATGGGCACATCGGTTTCGCTGCGCAGCCACGTGGTGAACTCAAACCCGTTTTCGCCGGGCATCATCACGTCGAGCACCAGAATGTCGAAGTCGATGCCGCGCATCTTCGCCCGCGCCTCCTGCGCGTCGCCGGCGGTGGTGACGCGATAGCCCTGCTGGCGCAGGAAGCGGGACAGCAACTCGCGGATGCGGCGGTCGTCATCGACGACCAGCACGTGCGCCGCGTCATCCGCTGGTGCCCCGCCCTGGCCTCCCTGCGCCGCCGCTGTGGTCTCCATGAAGCCTCCCTATCGCCCTGCCGCCTTGCCGCCGCCCGCCCCATCGGGTCGCACCAGCGCCTCCACGCGGGCTCGCTCCTGCGGATCGATCATGGCCAGCAGAAAACGCACCGCATGGTCCCGCGCCCCCACAGGCAACTCCTGCAACGCGCGGGCGAACCGCCGCGATTGCAGAACCGCCAGCTCCATGGCGAGTTTACGCCCGCGCTCGGTCAGCGTCAGCTGCCGCTGGCGCCGGTCGTTGGCGCCGGGGTGCGCCTCCACATAACCCTCGTCCAGCAATTCCTTCAGCACCCGGTTGAGGCTTTGCTTGGTGATTTGCAAAATCTCCAGCAATTCCGCGATGGTGAGCCCCGGATGTCGCTGCACGAAGTGGAGCACCCGGTGATGGGCGCGTCCGAAGCGCAGGCTCGCCAGCAACCGGTCGGCGTCGCCCACGAAGTCACGGTAGGCGAAGAACAGCAGCTCAATAAGGTCAAAAGCGGGCGCGGAAGCGACGTCCGCCGCGTCGTCGCCGGCAGGATCCTCGGTCGCTTCGCCAGCGCCGCTGCGCTTCTGCTGGAACATCGCGTTCATGTCGGGTCCAATACGTCAGCGTTGTTGACATATTTCACCTCGGTTGGTAGTCGTCAAGGCCCGCAGGCGAGCCTGTACACGCCGGTATTGCGCGCTCCTGCGCGCGGCTTCTTGCGGCTTTGTGGAGGAGCATGATGTCGGTTCTGCCATTCGACCAGCGTGAAGGCTTCATCTGGATGAACGGGGAATTGCTCCCGTGGTCGGACGCCAGACTCCACGTGCTCAGCCACGGCCTTCATTACGGGTCGTGCGTCTTCGAGGGCGAGCGCGCCTACGATGGGCGCATCTTCAAGAGCCGCGAGCACTCCGAGCGCTTCCGCAAGTCCGCCGAAATTCTTGATTTCACGCTGCCCTACAGCGTCGATGAGCTTGAGGCCGCCAAGCGCCTCGTCCTCGAGAAGAACGGCTGGAAAGATTGCTACGTGCGCCCGGTGGCGTGGCGCGGCAGCGAGATGATGGCGGTCGCCGCCCAGCACTCGACCATCAACGTGGCCATCGCCATGTGGGACTGGCCGAGCATGTTCGACGTGAACGAGAAAATGCGCGGCATCCGTCTCGACATCGCCGAGTATCGCCGCCCCGATCCGCGCTGCGCCCCGGTCCACGCGAAGGCGGCTGGTCTGTACATGATCTGCACGCTCTCCAAGCACCGCGCCGAGCGCAAGGGCTATGCGGACGCCATGATGCTGGACTGGGAGGGCCGCGTCGCGGAGTGCACCGGCGCCAACATTTTCTTCACGAAGGATGGCGCGATCCACACCCCCATCGCGGATTGCTTCCTCGACGGCATCACCCGCCGCACCGTTATCGATCTCGCCCGTCGTCGCGGAATCGCGGTGCATGAGCGCCGCATCATGCCTGAAGACCTCGCCAGCCTTGACGAGTGCTTCATCTGCGGCACCGGCGCCGAGGTGACGCCGGTCTCCGAAGTGGGGCCGTACAAGTTTACGCCGGGGGCCATCTCCCGCACGCTGATCGAGGACTACTCGGCCGCCGTGCGCATGCCGTCCTGACCGGCGGCGGGCGCCCTCGCCAACTGTCGCCATTCGGCGGGCGTCGGCCCCTCACAGGCGGGCGCCTCGGCAATGCGCGCCACGGCGATGATCGGCGGCGGCGCGTCCACGCCCGGCATGATTGCGGCGATGATCGAGTCCACCAGAAACAGCACGCTCGGCGGGCGTTCATACGCGCGCCCGCCATGCATAAAGCGCCACGGCGGCGCGCCCGGTCTGCGGAACAGGCCGTCGGCGTCGCCGCCGCCGCCCACCACAGAGACAAGCAGCGGCGGGCAGCCCTCTTTTCGGTACACGCGGGCGGCGTAGGTGAAATCGCCGGTGATCGGCAGCTTCTCGCCTGGCCGCCACCCGCCGCCCGCCAGCAAATCGTCGATCCGCGCCTCCGCGCCTGCTACGGGGCTTTCGCCGGGCATAACCTCCACGCCCCGCAGCACCCGCCCGCCGAGCGCCGTAAGGAGCAGCGCGCACAGGAGCGCGCCGGCGGCGTACCTCTTGAAGGGCGTGGTCATGGGCGCCCTCGTCGGGCGGCGAGGAATACGAGCAGCGTCTGCGCGCCGTCGTAGAGACTCGCGCCGGTTCCATCGTGCATGAAGGCGTAGCTCTCCGGCGACCAGCCCATGGCGCACAGGCGTCCCATGTTCAGGATGAAATAGCCTGCGGCGACACGCGCGATGACGGGCGCGAGATCACGCGCCGCCGCCGGCGCCGACAGCGAAAGCGCCGCGATGATCGCCACCGGCATCCGGTGGAACGTGGCGCAGGTGATAAGCACCACGATGGTGTTTCCGTTGGGGATTTCCACCACGTTGCCAATGCGCGTCGCTGTAAAGCCGAGCCCCTGCATCACCCAGGCGATCAGCTGCGCGTCCAGCGTGAGAAGCGGTCCGGAGGCGACCTTGAAGCCGATGGTCACCCACAGTTGGGCTACGCCAAGCATCGCAAACAGCAGGTAGCCCGCCCGCGCTTCGCCCTGCGTGCGAAGGCCCTGCGCAAGTCCGACCAATCCCAGGACGATCCACGCGCCGGCGCCGCTGGGCGGGATAAGCAACAAGGCGGCCGGCCAGATCACCCATGGCGGCGCCTCTCTTGCTTCCCTTGAGGAAAGCACGAGACGCGCCGCGAGGAAGATCGCCAGCAACTCCAGCGGGCTCAACCCCAGCAGAAGCGATGGCTGCGCGGAGCGCAGGGTTTCGATCACGCGCCCGATCAGCCCGCACGCGCACGCGGCGAGGCAAACGGCGAGCGCAGGAGAGATGCGCATCGTTCGGATTGCAGGGATCGCGATGGTCATTCGTTCATCATCTCCCGAGGCAGTCGCTCCAGAAGAGCAAACCGGGGGCCACGGGGCGCGCCCCTTGCTCCAGTGGGCCGCAAGGAGGTCGAGATGTTCAAATGTGATCGATTGAACCGGGAGAGTATCAACGCGCAGGGTGTTTCCTGTTCGTTGGGCGAACCTTTCCGGTCGTCTTACGTGGATGTGTCCACGAGCGTCGATCCAGGCAGGCGCAAAACGCGAAGCAAAAAGCAAACAGCGGCGCGTTTTGCAAAACATCTCGACGTGCATGAACCGAATGGAGGCATTCTCGTGACGTACATGACTTCACACAGGGGCAGGCTTTCGGGCCGCCAGACGTCCCTCGGGAGGCGGATAGTTTTCGGCGCCATGTTTTCGGTCGCCGCCGGAGTGGCCTCCGCGGCGCAGGCGCAGGTCGCGCTAACGAACGGAGTTACGATGACATCAACGGCTTCCCAGCCCGTGGTGTCTGGCGTAACCGCGATAGACCTCGGCGACTTTTCGCAGAGCACTGCGCAGACGCTCGTTTCGCAGATGCCGATGAGCCTGTCCTATGCAGGCGTTAATGTTGGCATCAGCTTCACAGGCTCGTCCGCCTTGATGGACGGCGGCCCCTGGGCGCCAGGGCCGCGAAACTATCTGATGGCAGCCGGGGGCTCTGTGAGTCTGCAGTTTTCACAGGTCCAGACGTATTTCGAGACGCGATGGCACAGTCAGGATACGGCCAACGTCTTCAGATTTTACAATGGCGACCAACTCCTTGCCTCCCGGTCGGGCACGGGAGGAAGCAGCACGGTCGCGTTCAATTTCGCCGAACTGGGCTTCAACAGAGTCGTTGTCTCCGACGAAGGAGTGGGGCTCGTTGAATTTGACAATATCCGCTTTGCCAGCACCGCGCCCGATGTCGTCCCCATTCCGCTCGGCGGCGTTGGCGGGATTGTCGCGCTGCTTGGCATGTTCGCGCTGCGCCGCGGGCAGGGCGGGCGTTTGCCGCAAAGGCTCCTTGCGTTCGCTTCAGGCGGACGCCGCCAGCAGGTCCAGCGCTTCGCGTGATGTGAGCGCTCGTTTCTTCTGATGGATAGCGTAAAAGCCGCCACGACATTCCTTGTGCGGCGCACTTATGGAGGAATTCAAAATGAGTTTTTCTCTTCGCATCCTTTTGCCAGCTATCGCGGGCATCGCAACGGCCAGCGCCGCGTCGGCGCAAACGTTCAATTCGATCTATGCCGGGAACGGGGTCACGTGGTCCATGGAGAGTTCGCTCGTCCTTGGGCAGGGTAATATAAACAACATCGACCTTGGAACGGGACCCATCTGGAGAACGACGCCGACGATGTTCAATTACAGTGGGGGTAGTGGTCAGATTACCTTCAGCGGCAACGGCCTTCTCACGAGCTTTAGCGGGACGGGAACTCGATATCTCAATTCATGGGGTGGTGGTTCGACGTCGATCGACTTTTCCACCCAGCAACGGTTCTTTGGCATGCGTTGGGGCTCGGTGGACAACTCCAACGTGCTGTCTTTCTACAATGGCTCGAACTTGTTGTATTCAGTCACTGGCGCCCAGGCGCTCGCCGCCAGCGGCAATAATCAATTCAGCACCTACTCTACGGCGTTCAATTTCGCCGACACAGGGTATACGCGCGTGGTCATGACCGGTCCCGGTGGCGGGTTCGAACACTGGAACCATACGTTCTCCGATCAGACCGTCGCCGTCGCGCCCATTCCGCTCGGCGGCGTTGGCGGGATGGTCGCGCTGCTCGGTATGTTCGCGTTGCGCCGCGGGCATGGCGGGCTTTTGCCGCAAAGGCTTCTCGCGTTCGCTTCAGGCGGACGCCGCCAGCAGGTCCAGCGCTTCGCGTGACGTCAATACGTCGCCGAACTGCTGAACGAATGTCTCCAGCGTTGCGCGGTGCTCGTCTTCGGACAGCGCCGCGCAACAATCGGACACCATCACGGTTTTGAAATCGAGCATCATGGCGTCGCGGGCGGTGGACTCGCAGCACACGTTGGTTTTGACGCCGGCGATGAGCACGGTGTTAAGCCCCATGCTGCGCAACACGCGCTCCAGCGACGAAGAGCCCGGCGTCAACGCGCTGTAGCGGTTCTTGATGATGTTGAGGTCGCGGGCGTCCTGTTCAAGCCCGCGCCACACGGACTGCCTGCCGGGCGTAAGGCTCTCCATGGTGCGCGCGCGCACATCGTCCGCCACCACATGATCGAAGAACATCGCCCAGTCGCTACGCCCGTTCGCGTGGGTGTTGGCGTGCAGCACCCAGATCACCTGACCGCCCAGCGCGCGAAGCTCCCGCGCAAGGCCGTTGATCGGCGCCACGACATCGCGCGCGACCGGCACTTCGGCAGGGGAGCCCGGGGCGCAAAAGGTTTCCTGCATGTCGATGACGACAAGCGCTGTCGTTTTGGGATCGAGCTTGTCGAACCAGCGCAGGCGCCCGCGCCGCGCAATCACCCGCTCCACGATGTGGGGCCGGATCGCAGACGTCACGTCGCGCGCCACCGGTCGGCTGCGGCGTCGTCCACATCCTTCGCCTCGACCCACGCCCCCTCGCGCCCGTCCTTCAGATGCTCTTTCTTCCAGAACGGCGCGCGGGTCTTGAGATAATCCATCATGAACTCGGCCGCCTCGAACGCCGCCGCGCGATGGCTGGAGGCGATCACCACAAGCACGATGTTCTCGCCGGGCGCGATTTTGCCGTAACGGTGGATGGCGACGCCGCCCAGAATCGGCCAGCGGCTCTCCGCTTCCGCGGCGACGCGGGCGATCTCATCCTCGGCCATGCCCGGATAATGTTCCAGCTCGAGCGCGGCGAGCTTGCCGCCCTCGTCGCGGCACAGGCCGGTGAACGTCACCACAGCGCCCACGTCGGCGCGCCCGCGCGTCAGGGCGTTCGCTTGCGCCGCAGCGTCGAAATCTTCACGCTGGATGCGGACCGCGATGCGGGCGGGCGAGGAGGCGCACTCCATGTCAGCCCCCGGTCATCGGCGGGAAGAACGCAATCTCCCGTGCGCCCTCAATGGGTGAGTCCTGCTTCACATGCTTGCGGTCGATGGCGACGCGGATGACTGTCGCCTTCTCGAAAGCGTAGGCGTACTCCTCGCCGCGCGCGCTCAGCCACGCGATGAGGTCTGCGACCGTGCGCACATCCGCTGGCGGCTGGAGCGTTTCGTCCGGGCGCCCGATCCGTTCGCGCACCCAGGCGAAATACGAGAGCTTGATGGGCTGCGACATCATTCGTCCGTCATGTGTTTCAGGCCTGCCCTCATATAGTCCCAGCCGGTGTAGAGGGTAAGGATCGCGGCGGCCCAAAGGAGCGTCAGTCCCGCAGCTGCGGTTCCCGGCAAGAGTTTCTCGCCCGCAGGCCCAGCGATGAGGAAGCCGATGGCCACCAGTTGCAGCGTGGTCTTGTACTTCGCCACGCGGGTCACCGGCAGCGAGACCCGCAACGCGGCGAGATATTCACGAAGGCCCGACACCAGGATTTCCCGCGACAGGATGATGATGGCGGCCCACATGGAGTAACCGCCAATCTCGCCGTCAGCGGCGAGCATCAGCAGGCATACGGCCACGAGCAGCTTGTCCGCGATAGGGTCCAGCATCCGCCCCAGCGACGATTGCTGCGACCATGCGCGCGCCAGATAGCCATCGAAGAAATCGGTAATCGCCGCGACGACGAACACCCCGAGCGCGCTCCAGCGGGCCCAGTCCTCCTGCGGCCAGAACAGCAGCGTCGCCACCACGGGGACGGCGACCACTCGCCCGTAGGTGAGCAGGTTGGGCAGGCTCAGATGTGTGGTGGGCCGGTCCATGCTTGTCGTCATCATTGGGGAGGGAACAGACTTGCGGGGGCGCGTCAATCCCCCGCGCGGCGCGGCGCAGCCTCAGGCGGGGTCGCGCGCGGTCGCGTCGAACTCGGGCGCCGCCGCCCGGAACGCGTCGAGCCATGCAACCAGCGCTGGGAAATCGGCGCGCCAGTCGACCTGCTTGCGCCAGTCCAGATAGCCGAGCATGCACGCCGTCGAGATCGTGGCCACGTCGAAGCGCGTCGGGTCCGGCGCCGTGTGCGTGAGCGACGAGAGCCCGCGGATGATCTTGCCGCGCTGGTGGTCGAGCCACTTTTGCGAGCGGATTTCCTCCGACCGGTAGCGCGTCTCGTAGGACACGAGCACGGCTGCGTCCGTCACGCCGTCTGCGAGAGACTGGAAGGTCAGCGTGCGCAAGCGGTCATCCCATGCGACGGGGATCAGCGAGCCCGGTCCAGCCATGTGGTCGAAGCACTCAAGAATGACGCGGCTGTCGTAGACGCGCCGTCCGTCATCGAGGATGAGCAGCGGCACCTTGCCCAGCGGGTTGTCCTGGCGGATCTCGTCGGCGGGGTCGGTCGTGTCGGCGTTCAGGATCTCCAGATCGGCGAATCCGAGCCGGAGAGCGGCCATGCGCGGCTTGCGGCCGAACGGGGAGGTGAGGGAAGTACGAAGCCGCATGTCAGGTCTCCGGTTGGCGCTTTCCGGCGCTTTCGTTGCGTCGCATCCAGGCGATGATGAAGGGCAGGGACAGGTTGATGAGGAAGTACCGGCCCAGATGATGGGTCGCCACGAAGATCGGGTCCACCGCCAGAACGAGGGCGAGGGCGACCATCGCCTCTTGCCCACCCGGCGAATAGCCGATCAGCGCCGCGCCGAACGTGACGCCCAGATACTCCGAGGCGACGAACGCGAAGCCCACCGAGACGGCCAGCGCGGCGCCCACCGCCAGCACCGCGCCCAGCAGAATGCGCAGGAACAGGCTCCAGTCGAAATCCACGAACCGCGACCCCACCCACGCGCCGAGCACAATCTGCCCCGCGTCCATGAGCCAGGTCGGCGCGCGGCCCGTGGCGAAGCCGGCGTAATGCATCGAGCCCGAGAAGATCATCGCGCCCAGAATCAGCCCGCCGGGGATCGCGAAACGGGTGAAGAGCAGGCCGGCGCCGACGCCGCCTGCCAGCAGCGACGCCACGGTGGCGGGCGAGTCGTAGACTTGCGGCGGCAGCGCCGCGCGCACGCCGCCCTGTTCCCACACGATGATCCACGGCAGGATGGTGACAAGGAAGATCACCCGCGACATCTGCACCACGGCGACCTTGGCCGCATCGGCGCCCATGCTCATGGACACCGAGACGATGTAGCCCATGGAGCCAGGCACGGAGGCGAGCATCGCCATGGAGGCGGGCCAGCCCATGAGGTAGCGCCACACGGCGGCTGATGCGAGCGTCATGGACGCGACGCACACCGCCATCAGCGCCATGGTCGCGGGGTAGGATGACATGTTGTTGAATGTGTCCGGCCCCACCACGGAGCCAATCGCCACGCCGATGGCGCCAAGCCCCAGCACCTGCAGCGAGCGCCCAAGACCTGTCGCGACGCCGAACACAGACAGCAGCGTCACGGCGACGACCGACCCGGACATGGAGCCGCCGGGCACATTGAGCCAGAGAAACAGCGCAGCGCCGAAGGCGCCCACGGCGAGCGTGAATGCCTGCCCCGCCGCATCCGACCACGAAAACGCGCTTACGCTTTTCTTGCCGCCGCCCGCCATCCGTTCCTCTTGGCCGTTCTTCTTGGCCGCTCCTCTTGGCCGCTTCTGCGGCGTCTCCGATTACGACGATTCCGCCGCGGCGGCGAGCCTCAGTCTGGTAGTGCGATCGCGGCGACGAGGCGGCCGAAATCCGGCTCGCCCCGGTGCACGGATCGGCGATAGGAATAGAACCGCTCCGCGTCCGCGTAGGTGTCCAGCCCCAGATCCTCGACGAACCCGCAGCCGGCGGCGCGCAGGCGCGCGCAGATGTATCCCGGCAGGTCGAACATGAACTTGCCGGGTTTCACTGAGGCCGCGAACCAGCGCGCGTTGGCCGCGTCCGCCGCGTTGAAGCGTTCGGCGAACTCCGGCCCCACCTCATAGGACGCCTTGCCGATGGTCGGCCCGAGCGCGGCGCGGACGGCGGGGCGGGAGGCGCCCAGCCGTTCCATCTGCTCCAGCGTGGAATCGAGAACGCCGTCGAGGGCGCCCTTCCAGCCGGCGTGGGCGGCCCCGATCACGCCCGCGTCCGGGTCGCAGAACAGGACGATGCCGCAATCAGCCCCTGTGACGCCGAGGGCGATGCCCCGCGTCGCGGTCACCACAGCGTCGCAGCGCGGCCGGTCGCTCCACGGGCCGTCCACGGCGACCGCATCGGCGGAGTGTATCTGGTAGGGGATGAGCAGGCGCTCATCCGCGACGCCGAGCGCCCGCGCCATTCGGCGCTTGTTCTCCGCCACCGCCTGCGGATCGTCGCTGGAGCCTGCGCCGCCGTTCAGCGTGGCGTACAGGCCCTCGCTCACGCCGCCCGCGCGGGTGAAAAACCCATGGCTGACGCCCGCGCAGTCCAGAAGGCGCGCGCGCGCCGCCGGCGGCCGATCCTGCATTCCTCAGCGCTCCCGAGGCTCGAAGCCCGGGGGGGCCTCGGCGTTCGGTTCGATGATGGCGAGCGCCTTGAACAGGGCGCCCATGCCGGGGACCGTGGCGCCGCTGGCGCCCCGCTCTTCCGCGGTCGAGGTGAGCCGTGTGAGTTCCCGGCTGATCTTGATTCCCTGCAGGGGCGAGGCGTTCCGCTTCAGCGCCTCCGCCCGCTGGACGATGCCCAGCCGGTTCAGGAAGTCAGCCTGGGTGATGGGCCCGAACACCCGAGCGCCCGTTGCGTTGGCGGCGCGGGCGAGTGAGGCGAAATCCACGTGGGCGGTGATGTCGCATTCGCCGGGGTCCGACAGGGGATCCACCGCACGATGGTTGCGCATCGCCTGCACGGTCTCGCCGTACGTGGTTTGCGTATGTCCGTAGTCGACGATGATCGCCGCCCCGCCATGGTCGGCGATGCGTGCGGCGAGCGAGGCGGCGAACTGATGGCCGGCGGCGCCGATCTCCAGCACATAGCCCACCGGCGCTGGAGCGTGGATCAGCGGGTCGGGCTCCGGCGAGAGGCCGAAGAAGAACGTTCCATCCTCATTCACGCCGACGAGCTTCTCGCACCAGCCCTCCTCGACACGGATGAACTGGCGCACGGGAAGGGCGTCAAAAAACTCGTTCGCAATGAAGATCGTGGGGCCGGGCGGCACCTGATCGAGCGAATCATACCAGCCGAGCGGGCCGTCGTAGTCGGCGAGCTTGTCCTCCTGGATCTTCCGCAGGACGGCGCTTGTCTCGACAAGACAGACCTCGGCGAGGGACTTCATGAACTCCGGCGCGACCTGGCAGGCGCGCAGGGCGTCGGCCATGAGCGTACCCCGTCCAGGCCCCAGCTCCACGAGCCGGAGGGAGGACGGACACCCGATCCGCGCCCACGTTTCGGCGGCCCATAAGCCCAGCAATTCCCCGAACATCTGACTGATTTCAGGCGATGTCACGAAGTCGCCGCGGGCTCCGAACGGGTCGCGCGACATGTAGTATCCATGCTGCGGATGGCCGAGCGCGAGCTGCATGAATTGATCGAACGGAAGGGGGCCTTCCGTCTCGATCATGGATCGGATTGTTTCACCCAGTGGGCTCACGAGCGTCCTCCGTCAGCGGTCGTGCGGGCTGTCCGCGCCATGAGCGCGACGCCAGCCACGACCAATGGCGCCGACAGCACCATGCCCATTGTTGCGCCGCCGAACAAGAAGCCTAGCTGCGGGTCCGGTTCACGGAAGAATTCGCAGACGATTCTGGCTACCCCGTAGCCGGCGGCGAACGCCCCTGTGGCGAAGCCGGGACGGCGCAAAAGCCCGGCGCGGGCGATCAGGAGCATGACCACGAAAAGCACGGCGCCTTCCAGCGCAGCCTCGTAGAGCTGGCTGGGATGCCGCGGCAGCGGGCCGGCGCCGGGAAAGATCACGCCCCACGGGACGTCGGTGGGCCGGCCCCACAACTCCGGCTTTATGAAGTTCGCGATCCGACCGAGAAAAATGCCGAGCGGCGCGACGACGCAGCACACATCGGACACCGTCAGGGCGGGCAGCCCTTGCTTGCGGGCGAACAGCCAGACGCCAACGCCCGCGCCGGCGAGCCCGCCATGGAATGACATGCCGCCTTGCCAGACCGCGAGAATCTGCCCGGGGTGGTCAAGGAAGAAATCGAGATTGTAGAACAGCACGTAGCCGAGCCGCCCGCCGAGGATCACGCCGAACGCGGCGTAAACCAGGAGATCGTCCAGCGTCTCAGGGGCGGGACGCGGCGTTGCGCCCCAAAGCGCGTCCCGGCGCGCGATGGCGCGGGCGACAAGCCAGCCGCCGACGAGCCCTGCGATGTAGGCGAGCGCATACCAGCGCACGGCCACCGGGCCGATCTGCACCAGCACCGGATCGATGTCCGGAAACGGAATGCCGAACTGCATGAAGTCCCCTCTGCGCCCGTGATGCGCCGCGCGGGCTGTCAGGTCAAGGCGGGTGGCGACTGGATTGCGAGCGTCCCGCTCGCTTTTGCTGCGCGCGAGGACGCGCGCGGTCCATGGTCAGGTCAAGGCGGGCGGCATCTGGACCGCGAGCGTCCCCGCTCGCTTTTGCTGCGCGCGAGGACGCGCGGTCCTCACCCGGTCTTGCGCCGCGCGAGAAAGAGCATCCGCTCCTGATTGTGGCCGATGTTGCGGGCGGCGCGCTGGCCGTGGAGCCCCTGGGCGTCCAGCAGCGCCAGCATCTCATCTTCGGAATAGCGCGTGAGCCCCAGCGTCTCGCGCAGCTTTCTGTAGTCGGACAAAGCGGTTTTCACGAGGCTCGCCAGCGCCGCGAGCAGGAACCCGCCCTGCGCGGCGAAAGACAGGAGCGCCTTCGTGTCGCCGATGGCGCTGGCTGTCGAAGGAATCACATCGCCCAGCGCCAGCACGCCGGAGGATCTCAGTTTCGCGCCCGCGAACTGAAGGAGATCAATCAGTTCGTCGCGCGTGAGATACTGGAGCACCGAATTGACGACGATGAGGTCCAGCTCGTTTTCCGGCAGGGCTTCGAGAGCGGCCTCGTCCAGAACGATGATGCGCGGATTGTCCGCATGGCGCGCGCTGAGCCGCGCGCGCACGGTCGCCGCCGTATCAAACAGGTAAAGCCGCTCACATTTGCGCGCGAGCGCCTCGGCCGTGTCCGCCTCGCCGCAGCCGTAATCCAGCACGACCGCGCCGGGCGACGGGATCAGGCGCGCAATATCTCGCGCGATCAGCTCGAAATGCAACGTGCGATGGCGCGCGTTCGCGTAGATCGAGTGCGGGCCGTTCCAGTAATCGCGCCAGTTCACGACACCCCCCGCTCGATTGGTCAGCGGCTCGCGGTCCGCTCGTCCATCATGTCAACGAAGCGCTTGAACAGATAGTGCGAATCCTGCGGGCCCGGGCTCGCTTCCGGATGGTGCTGCACCGAGAACGCCGGGCGATCGGTGAGCGCGATGCCGCAGTTCGAGCCGTCGAACAGCGAGCGGTGCGTCTCTTTCGCGTTGGCGGGCAGCGTCGCGGGATCGACGGCAAACCCATGGTTCATGGACACAATCTCCACCTTGTCGGTGGTGAAGTCCTTCACCGGATGGTTCGCGCCATGGTGGCCCTGATGCATTTTCTGGGTCTTCGCGCCAATGGCCAGCGCCATCATCTGGTGGCCGAGGCAGATGCCGAATGTGGGCACCTTCGCGTCCAGAATCTTGCGGATGGCAGGCACCGCGTACTTGCCGGTTTCCGCCGGATCGCCCGGACCGTTCGACAGGAAAACCCCGTCGGGCTTCATGGCGAGAATGTCGTCGGCGGGAGTCGTCGCCGGCACGACTGTGATGGCGCAGCCGGCTTTCGCCAGCAGACGCAGGATGTTGCTCTTCACGCCGTAATCAATGGCGACCACGCGGCGGGAAGGGGCCTCCTGCTTGCCGAAGCCCTCGCCGAGCGCCCACACGGATTCGGTCCACTCATAACGCTGGGCCGTGGTGACGGAGGGCACGAGATCCATGCCGTCGATACCGGGCCACCCGGCGGCTTCCTTTTTCAGGGCCTCGATGTCGAACACGCCGTCGGGCGCATGGGCGATCACCGCGTTCGGCATGCCCTTTTCGCGGATGAGGGCGGTGAGCGCGCGGGTGTCGACGCCGCTGATGCCGACGATGCCGCGCTGCTTCAGCCACTGGTCCAGGTGGCGGCTGGAGCGGAAGTTGGCCGGGTTTGTTATCGGGGCGTGCACAACAACGCCGCGTACGCCCGAAGCAGCCGCTACGTTCACCGTCTCGCTGTCCTCGTCGTTCGTGCCCACATTGCCGATGTGCGGAAACGTGAAGGTGACGATCTGCGCAGCGTAGGAGGGGTCGGTGAGGATTTCCTGATACCCGGTCATGGCGGTGTTGAAGCACACCTCGCCCACCGAGTGTCCGGCTGCGCCGAGGCCGAAGCCCTCGATCACGGTCCCGTCCGCAAGGACGAGCAGCCCTGTCACCTTGGGCTTGGTCCAGCCCGCCGTGGAGTCCGCGGCATTTCCTTGAACCTGCGTCATCGTCGCTCTACACGTTTGGCGCGCGCCGACCGGGCGCCGCGATTGGCGCAGCCTGGGCCTGCGTCGACTGGGATATGGATTGGCGCGGACGCTAGGCGAGACGGCCGTTATGGTCAACCCGCGTTTCGACGCCCTTGCAGGAGATTTGGGGATGCTGCGCGAACAATTCACGACCGTGATGAAGACGGCCATGAAGGCCGGCGACAAGCGCCGTCTGGCGACAGTGCGCATGATTCAGGCAGCGCTCAAGGACCGCGACATCGAGGCGCGCGGCGCCGGCAAGGAGGTGGGCGAGGAGGACATTCTCGCCATGCTCCAGAAGATGGTGAAGTCGCGCCAGGAATCCGCCGAGATCTACGCCAAGGGCGGCCGCCCGGAGCTTGAGGCCCAGGAGCGCGAGGAAATCGCGATCATCAACGAGTTCCTGCCCAAGCAAATGGCGGAGGATGAGGTGAAGGCCGCCATCGACGCCGCTGTCGCTGAAACCGGCGCCGCGTCCATGAAGGACATGGGCAAGGTCGTCGCCGCGCTGAAGACGAAGTACACGGGCCAGATGGATTTCGCCAAGGCCAGCGCGCTGGTGAAGGCCCGGCTCGGCGGCTGAATTGCGTCTGTAATCAAGCGCAAACCAACGTGCGCGACTCCCTCCACCACAACGTGGGGGAGGGCGCCAACGTCGCCGCACTGCAACTGTGTAATTAGTGCAAAACTACGTGCGCGACTCCCTCCCCCGCAAGCGGTGGAGGGCGCCAACGTCGCCGCACTGCAACTGTGTAATTAGCACAAAACTACGTGCGCGCATCCCTCCACCACAACGTGGGGGAGGGTGGCTGGCGGAGCCAGCCGGGAGGGGGCTTTCCAGCAGCAATGAAAATAACCTGCGCGCGGTCAAGCGGGCTTTCACCCCCTCCCGGGCGCCATCCGGCGCCCACCCTCCCCCGCAAGCGGTGGAGGGCGCCATCCGGCGCCGCACTGCAACTGTGTAATTAGCACAAACCAACGTGCGGGATTCCCTCCACCACAACGTGGGGGAGGGTGGCTGGCGGAGCCAGCCGGGAGGGGGCCTGGGCCCGCTCACTCGCCCTTGATGTTGTTCTCGCGCACGACCCGGCCCCACTCGACCACTTCCCTCGCGTAGAATTTCGCAAACGCCTCGGGGCCTTCCATCAGCAGAGTCATCTGCTGGGTTTCCTGTAGGCGCTTGCTCACCACGGGATCAGAGAGCGCCGCGCGCAGGGCGGCGTACTGCTGGTCGATGATCGCCTTCGGCGTCCCCTTCGGCGCGAAAAAGCCCCACCACGCTTCGGCGAGGAAGTCGGGAAACCCGCTTTCCGCCGTGGTCGGCGCGTCGGGCAGGGAGGCGAGGCGCGTCGGCCCCATCTGGGTGATCGCGCGCAGTTTCCCGGCGGCGATTTGCGGCAGGAGTGCAGCCACGGACGCGCAGATCAGTTCGATATGCCCGCCCAGCGCGTCGTTGATCGCCGGCCCCGCGCCCCGGTAGGGCACATGGGAGAGATTGATGCCCGCCTTGCGGCCCAGCATCACCATGGCGAGGTGCCCGCTGCTGCCCGGACCCGACGTGCCGTAGGACACCGCGCCGGTCTTCTTGGCCATCGCGATCACGTCCGCGAAGGTGCGGTAAGGTTTGTCCACATTCGTGGCGATGATGTAGGGCGCCTTGCCGACCAGCATCACCGGCTCAAGGTCGGTCTCCACGTTCAGCGGCGGCTTGTCGAGCAGGCTGGGAATGGTGGAGTGGGAATCGAAGGTCACCAGCAGCGAGCCGCCGTCCGGCGCAGCGCGGGCCACCTGCGCCGCGCCGATGGAGCCGTTGGCGCCCGGCTTGTTCTCGATGACGATGTTGGCCTCCAGCCGCTGCTGCAGTCCCTCCTGCAGGATGCGGGCGAGCGCATCGACCGAGCCGCCCGGCGGAAACGGAACCACGACGGTGACGTTGCGGCGCGCGCCCTGGGCGAAGGCTGGCGCTGGCGTCGCAAGGCAGGCGAGACCCAATGCGAATGTGCGGCGGTCGATGTTCATGGCGTTCCCTCTCACGGGCTGTCGCTGCCCGTCCGGCTCAGGGTAGGCGCGGCGCGGGTGATTTCAACCGTGCGCCCATGGCGCAAACCGCATCGCGAAGTGCTATAGGCGACCCATGAACAGACGCGCCAAGGATAGACACCAGCGAGGCTGGACCGAAGAAGAGATCGAGGCGGAAGCTCGCGAGCTTGCGCAGGCGAGCCTGCGCCCGCCGCAGCGCCTCGCCACACCCGCCTCCGGATTGCGAGCCTATGAGGTGAGCGAGGAGGAAGGCGGCTCCCGCCTCGACCGGTTCCTCGCCTTGCAGGCGGACGCCGCCGGCGAGGCGCTGTCGCGCACGCGCATCCGCGCGCTCATCGAGGAGGGCAAGGTCGCCCTCGACGGCGCGAAGATCGACGACGCCGGCCGCAAGGTGCGCGCCGGCCAGACGGTCAGCATCGAGGTGCCCGAAGCCGCCCCCGCCGAGCCCGTGGGCGAGGACATTCCCCTCGTCGTTCCCTACGAGGACGAGCATCTCATCGTCGTGGATAAGCCGGCCGGCCTCGTGGTGCATCCGGCGGCGGGCCATGAGAGCGGCACGCTCGTCAACGCGCTCATCGCCCATTGCGGGGCTTCCCTGTCTGGCGTGGGCGGCGTCAAGCGGCCGGGCATCGTGCACCGGCTGGACAAGGACACCTCAGGGCTGCTCGTCGTCGCCAAGACCGACGCTGCGCATCAGGGACTGGCCGCGCTCTTCGCCGACCATGGCCGCACGCTGCCGCTGATCCGCGAGTATCGCGCGCTGGTGTGGGGCGTGCCCGCCCGGATGCGCGGCACGGTGGACGCGCCCATCGGCCGCCACGGCACGCACCGCGAGCGCCAGGCCATCGTGCGCGGGGAGCGGGGCCGCGAAGCGGTCACCCACTGGGAGGTGGAGGAAACGTTCGTGGGCCGCGAGGGCGAGCCGGTGGCCACGCTCATCGCCTGCCAGCTGGAGACGGGTCGCACGCACCAGATCCGCGTGCACATGGCCCACATCGGCCATCCCGTGATGGGCGATCCGCTCTACGCGACCGGATTCCGCACGAAGTCGGCGCGGCTGGAGGATGAGGCCCGCGTTGCTCTGGAAGCGCTGGGCCGGCAGGCGCTGCACGCGGCCCGGCTTGGCTTCGAGCATCCGGGCACGGGCGAGGAACTGGAGTTCGAGAGCGACCTGCCTGCCGACATGCAGCGGCTGCTGGACGCGCTGCGGGGGGCGTGAGCCCTTGGACCGCGCGCGTCCTCGCGCGCATTCCGGACGCCTAATCACGCGCGGGGCCCCGGATCGCCTTCGGCTTCCGGGGAGGTGGCGCGGGGTCCAGTTTGGCGCCGACCTTGCCGTCATTCCGGCGAAGGCCGGAATCCGCGATAAGCCGAAGGGCGCAAGCGTTTGCCTATCGTGGATGCAAGGGGCGCTTGTTGCCTTCGTCGGCATGACGCCGTGGCAAGATGGGCGCCCATTTGGCCGTCATGGCCGTGCTTGACCCGGCCACCCAGTCGAGCGGCTGTGGCGTTGGATCCCCGGATCAATCCCCGGGTCAATCCCCGGGTCAAGCCCGGGGACGGGGACGGGGATGACGCGGTGGGGCGGATGGACCGCGCGCGGTCCATGTGAGCGATTACCTCCTCCCCGGCGCCATCCGGCGCCGACCCTCCCCCGCAAGCGGTGGAGGGAGGCTAATTCCGTTCATTTGAGCAAGTGCAATTAAGCACAAACCAACGTGCGCGAACCCCTCCACCAACGCACGAAGTCGGGTCTACCCGACTTCGTCTTGAGAGTGATAGAAGTCGGATAAATCCGACTTCTATTGCGGGGGAGGGTGGCTGGCGGAGCCAGCCGGGAGGGGGTTCTCGCGATTTACACTGCGCGCGAGGACGCGCGCGGTCCATGGTTGCCCCGCCGCGCCGTCAGTTCGCGAAGCGGAAGTGCAGCACGTCCCCGTCCTGCACCACGTACTCCTTGCCTTCCAGCCGGAACTTTCCGGCTTCGCGCGCGCCGGCCTCGCCGTTGTTGGCGATGTAATCGGCGTAGGCGATGGTCTCGGCGCGGATGAAGCCCTTCTCGAAATCGGTGTGGATGACGCCGGCCGCCTGGGGGCCCTTGGTGCCCTGCTCGATGGTCCACGCGCGGGCTTCCTTCGGGCCGACGGTGAAGTAGGTCACCAGCCGCAGCAGGGCGTATCCAGCGCGGATCACGCGGTTGAGGCCCGGCTCCTCAAGGCCAACGGCCTCAAGGTAATCCGTCTGCTCATCCGGCGGCAGCACGGCGATCTCGCTCTCGATCTTCGCCGAGACGACCACGGCCACGGCGCCTTCTTCCGCCGCGCGGGCCTTCACCCTGTCGGAGAACCCGTTGCCCTTGTCGGCGCTGGCTTCCTCGACGTTGCACACGTACAGGACCGGCTTCGACGAGAGGAGACCAAGCTGCTCGAAGGCGCGGCGCTCGTCGGCGCTTACCTGCGCCACGCGGGCGGGCTTGCCCTCGCGCAGCACGGCGAGGCAGCGGCCCATGAGATCAACCTGCTCCTTGGCGTCCTTGTCGCCGCTCTTGGCCTTCTTTTCGAGCGGCACGATGCGCTTCTCGAGGCTTTCGAGATCGGCGAGCATCAGCTCGGTCTCGATGGTCTCGATGTCGTTGATCGGATCGACCTTGCCTTCCACGTGGGTGATATCGCCGTCTTCAAAGCAGCGCACCACGTGGGCGATGGCGTCGCACTCGCGGATGTTGGCGAGGAACTGGTTGCCAAGCCCCTCGCCCTTCGAGGCGCCGCGCACAAGCCCGGCGATATCCACGAAGGTGAGCCGCGTGGGGATGATTTCCTTCGAGCTGGCGATGGCCGCGAGCTTGTCCAGACGCTCGTCAGGAACCGCCACGTCGCCCACGTTCGGCTCGATGGTGCAGAACGGATAATTCGCCGCCTGGGCCGCCGCCGTCTGCGTCAGCGCGTTGAAGAGGGTCGACTTGCCGACGTTCGGCAGGCCGACGATGCCGCATTTGAAGCCCATGGGATCCGTCTCGTTGCGGCGGGCGTGGCGCCCGCGCGTGCTCGCCCGCATAGACCCCAGCGGGCGCGGCGCTGTCAATGCGCGCCCCGGCCACAGGCCCGTTGACATGAGCGCCGCCATCCTTCAGGAGGCGCCCTCCGCGTTCTGGCGGACCCCCGAATCCCTCCCGATCCATTCAAGGAGCACAATGGCGTCCTGCGGCCTCGATTTCGGCACGTCCAACACGACCCTCGGCCTTGTGCGGGGGAACGCGCCGGCGCTCGCGCTGCTGGAAGGCGGTGACGTGACCATCCCCAGCGCCATTTTCTTCGACTGGTCCGCCCGCGCCGCCATCGGCCGCGCCGCCATTGCCGCCTATCTGGAAGGCGCGCCGGGCCGGCTTTTGCGCAGCCTCAAGTCCACGCTTGGCAGTTCGCTGATCGACGAGGCGACCCAGGTTGGCCGCAAGCGCCTGCGCTTCACGGAGGTCATCGCCTGCTATCTGGAACTTGTGAAGGCGCGCGGCGAGGAGGCCGCCGGCGCGCCGCTCACCCACGTTGTGCACGGGCGACCCGTGCATTTTGTCGACGGCGACGCGGCGGGCGACCGCAAGGCTGAGGATGCGCTGCGCGACATCGCCCGCTCCATCGGCTTTTCGGACGTGTCGTTTCAGTTCGAGCCCATCGCTGCCGCCCTCGACTATGAGCAACGCGTGCGGGCTGAGGAAATCGCGCTCGTCATCGACATGGGCGGCGGCACGTCGGATTTCTCGATTGTGCGTCTCAGTCCCGAGCGGCACGCGCGCGCAGATCGCAGCGCCGATGTGCTCGCCAACTCCGGCGTGCGTGTGGGCGGCGTGGATTTTGATCGCAGGCTCAGTCTCGAAACCGTGATGCCGCTGCTGGGCTTCCGCAGCCCCATGAAGAAGGCGGGCGTGGATACGCCATCGGGCTATTTTCATGATCTCGCCACGTGGGCGAGCATCAACCGCATGTACGATCCCAAGGTGCTGCGGGAGTTGCGCGAGGTGCGTCGCGACAGTCTGCGTCCGGACCTCATCGAACGCCTGATGGCTGTTGTGGAATCCCAGCGCGGACATTCCATCGCCATGGAGGTTGAAGGAGCCAAGATCAGCCTGTCGCACGCCGAGGCCGCGTCCGTGGGGCTTGGCTTCATTGAGGATGGGCTGGCGGCCACCGCGACCCGCGATGATCTCGTTCACGCCTCGCGTGAGCTCACCGCGCGCGTTGTCGCGAGCATGGAGGCATGCCTCAAACAGGCGGGCCTCACGGCGCGCGATGTGGACGCGCTGTTTCTCACCGGCGGCACCACGCAGATCCCCCACGTGCGCGCCGCAGTGACGGGGCTTCTGCCGGACGCGCGCCTTGTGGAGGGCGACACCTTCGGTTCTGTGGGGACGGGGCTCACCATCGAGGCGCAGCGCAGGTACGGATAGCGCACGCGGGAAGCGGTGCGCTCGTTTGGACCGCGCGCGTCCTCGCGCGCAAAAGAGCGCCTGGATCAATGCGCGCGGGGCCCCGGATCGCCTTCGGCGTCCGGGGAGGTGGCGCGCGGTCCAGCTTGGCGCCAACCTCGCCGTCATTCCGGCGACGGCCGGAATCCGCGATAAGCCGCAGGCCGCAAGCGTTTGCCTGCCGTGGATGCCGACCTTCGTCGGCATGACGCGGTGGGGCGGATGGACCGCGCGCGTCCTCGCGCGCAAAAGAGCGCCTGGATCAATGCGCGCGGGGCCCCGGATCGCCTTCGGCGTCCGGGGAGGTGGCGCGCGGTCCAGTTTGGCGTCCACCTCGCCGTCATTCCGGCGAAGGCCGGAAGCCACGAAAAGCCTCGGGGCCGCAGCGTTTCAGTGCCCCTCGAAGGTCATGAGCGTGCGCACCGGCACCCCCAGCGCCTCGATTTTCTTCGCGCCGCCAAGATCGGGCAGGTCGATGACGAAGCACGCCGCCACCACATCGGCGCCGATGGACTTGAGCAGCTTCACGGCGCCTTCCGCCGTACCCCCCGTGGCGATGAGATCGTCAATGAGAATGACGCGCTCGCCCGGCGCCACCGCGTCCGAGTGCATCTCCATCTCATCTACGCCGTATTCGAGCGAGTAGGCGATGGAGACCTTGTCGTGGGGCAGTTTGCCCTTCTTGCGGATCGGCACGAAACCGGCCGACAGCTGGTGCGCAACGGCGCCGCCAAGGATGAATCCGCGCGCCTCCATGCCCGCCACCTTGTCGATGCGCCCGCCCGCCCACGGCTGCACCAGTTCATCGACGGCGCGGCGAAACGCGCGCGCATCGCCCAAAAGCGTGGTGATGTCGCGGAACATAATCCCCGGCTTGGGATAATCGGGAATGGTGCGGATGGCGTTTTTCAGCTCGCTGTCGACGGGCATGGATGGGCTCGCTTAGGGGCGCGGGGCAGACTAGTCTGCATCGAGTGGTTGTGAAAGAAGGAGAAGGCGATGTCTGACAGTCCACAAAACAAGGTCACCCTTATCGATGTCGACGTGCCGTTCCTCCGGCTCGTGTTCTTCTTCGTGAAGGCCGGTCTTGCAGTGATTCCGGCCGCAATCATCGTCGGGCTCGTCCTGATCCTGTTCAGTCATCTGCTCCGGGCCGTGCTCGGGTTCGGCTTCTTTGGGGCCGGGGCGCGCCTCTATCTCTAGGACGCGTTCACGCGCGCCAGAATAGGCGCGAGCGTGCGCAGAAGCTCAGGGTCTCGCGCTGCCGGCGCAGTGATGAGCGCCGTATCCAGCGCGCGGTCGGAGCCGATGGGGCAGGGCTCATGCTGCGCCGGAAACTCGCGCAGCAGGCGTGCGAGAAGCCGCGCCGCTTTGGTCGAGTTTTCATGCACCACCTTGAGCACGGAGGCCACCTCCACGGCGGCGTGCTCGGGATGCCAGCAGTCGTAATCCGTCACCATGGCGATGATCGCATAGGACAGCTCCGCCTCGCGGGCGAGCTTGGCTTCGGGCATGGCCGTCATGCCGATGACGTCGTAGCCGAGGCCCTTGTAGGTCATCGACTCGGCGTAGGAGGAGAACTGCGGCCCCTCCATGCACACGTAAGTTCCGCCCCGCTTGCACTCGATATCCTCCGCGCGTGCGGCGGCGGCGATGCGCTCCTGCAAAAGCGGCGCGACCGGATGGGCCATGGAGACATGGGCCACGCAGCCGTTGCCGAAGAACGACGACTGGCGCCCGAACGTGCGATCCACGAACTGGTCCGCCAGCACGAACAGCCCCGGATACAGCTCCGGCTTGAACGAGCCGCAGGCGGAGACGGAGATCAGGTCCGTCACGCCCGCCGCCTTCAGGGCGTAGATGTTGGCGCGATAGTTGATGCCCGAGGGCGACAGCCGGTGCCCGCGTCCGTGGCGCGCAAGAAACACCACGTCGGTGGCGCCGATGCGCCCGAAGCGCAGCGCGTCGGAGGGGGCGCCGAAGGGGGTTTCGACGGTCTCTTCCCGCAAGTCCTCGAGCCCGGGCAGGTCATAAACGCCCGAACCGCCGATCACCCCCACAATCGCCTTCGTCATCGTTTCAGCGCTCCGCGAACAGTCGCGCTTTTGTCGCCATCGCGGCCCCGGTTGGCAAGGGCAAACCGCGCCGGGCGGCGCCGCATCGTGATTTGCCGCGGGGCAGGGCGCGCCCTAGGTTCCCCGCACACAGGAGAGCCGCCATGAACGTGATCCACCGGAGAGGCTGGGAAATTCCCGAGCGCGAGGCGACGCCGGAAGAGCTGGTCTTCAACCGCAGGGCGCTCATGAAGGGCGCCGGGCTGATCGGCGCCGGCGCCATGTTGCCAGGCGGCGCCCTGGCGCAGGGCGCGGATCCCTCCGCTGGTCTGTATCCCGCGCCCCGCAACGAGCGTTATCGCCTCGACCGTCCGCCGCACACGGAAGACGTGACGGGCAAGTACAACAATTTCTATGAGTTCGGCTCGACCAAGTTCATCTGGGACGCGGCGCAGAAGCTGCAAACCCGGCCCTGGACCATCAAGTTCGACGGGCTCGTCGAAAAGCCGCGTGAGGTGGACATCGACACCCTGCTGAAGGCGGTGAAGCTGGAGGAGCGCCTGTATCGCCTGCGGTGCGTCGAGGCGTGGTCCATGACGATCCCATGGACCGGCTTCCCCATGAAGCAGTTGCTGGATTTCGCGAAGCCACTTTCGGGCGCGAAGTACGTGCGCATGGAAACGTTCCTTGAGCCGAAGATCGCGCCCGGCCAGCGGCAGACGTGGTTTCCGTGGCCGTTCGTGGACGGTTGCACCATCGAGGAGGCTGCCAACGAACTCGCGTTCATGGTGACAGGCGCCTACGGCAAGCCGCTCGCCAAGCAGTTTGGCGCGCCGCTGCGGGTCCACATGCCCTGGAAGTACGGATTCAAGGCCGTGAAATCCATCACGCGCGTGAGCTTTGTCGCCGAACGCCCGAAGGGATTTTGGGAGGCGTTGCAGCCCGCGGAGTACGGCTTCTGGGCGAACGTGAATCCGGCGGTGGATCATCCGCGCTGGAGCCAGGCGACCGAGGAGGTGCTGGGCACGCGCGACCGCATCCCCACGGTGCTCTTCAACGGCTACGGCGAGTTCGTGGCTGATCTCTACAAGGGGCTTGAGAAAGAGAAGCTCTGGATGTGACCGCCGCCGCCGGGGAGGCTTCATCGACAAGCCCGAGGCCTTGCGGCTAGAAGGGCCGTCCACGACCGCGAGGCCGCAGGCGATGAACGACGTCAAGACGAAGATGCTCGAGGACAAGCTGGCCCGGTCTGGCGCGCGCATGACCGCGCCCCGCCGCGTGCTCGCGCGCGTCCTCGGCCAGTCCAGCGATCACCCGGACGTGGAGGAGTTGCATCGCCGCGCGCAGGAGATCGACCCGGGCATTTCGCTGGCGACCGTCTATCGCACCGTGCGCCTGTTCGAGCAGCTTGGCATTGTTGAGCGTCACGCCTTTTCCGCTGGCCGCGCGCGGTATGAACATGGCGGCGAGGAGCACCACGACCACTTTGTGAACGTGCGCACCGGCGAGGTGGTGGAGTTCCACGCGCCGGAAATCGAGGCCCTGCAGGCGGAAATCGCTGCCCGCCATGGCTACAGGATCCTCGACCATCGGCTCGTGCTCTACGTGGAGCCGCTGGAGAAGAAGGGGTGAGGGCGCATTTGCCCGATCCTGCTCGATGATTCCACCGCGTCATGCCGACGAAGGCAAGAACGTCCTTGCGTCCACGGCAGGCAAACGCTTGCGCCCTGCGGCCTATCGGGGATTCCGGCCGTCGCCGGAATGACGGCCAGGTCGGCGCCAAACTGGACCGCGCGCCACCTCCCCGGACGCCGAAGGCGATCCGGGGCCCCGCGCGCATTGATCCAGGCGCTCTTTTGCGGGCGAGGACGCCCGCGGTCCACAAGACGCCCATCCTGCCACAGCGTCATGCCGACGAAGGCAAAAACGTCCTTGCATCCACGGCAGGCAAACGCTTGCGCCCTGCGGCCTGTCGCGGTTTCCGGCCTTCGCCGGAATGACGGCGAGGTTTGCGCGCGAGGACGCGCGCGGTCCAACTGGCGCGCGATCCATCCGCCCCGCTACCCCCGCACGCCTACCCGCAAGCCGGCGGCGGGGCGCTCCTGCAGCACTTCGCGGCGGAAGCGGAAGAGCGCTGCGGGGCGCCCGCCGGTGTGGTGCGTGAACTCGCCGGTCGGCTCCACCACGGCGGCCGTTTCCACGAAGCGGCGGAAATTCTGCTTGTGCAGCGTGCGCCCGCTGATCGCCTCCGCCGTGCGTTGCAGCGCGGTGAGCGTGAAGGCCGGCGGCATCAGTTCAAAGATCACCGGGCGATATTTCATCTTGGCGCGCAGGCGCCCGATGGCGGTGGCGAGAATGCGCCGGTGATCGTGGCGCATGGGTTCACCCAGCGGGCCGGCCTCGTCGATGAGGGGGCTCGCGCGCCCGTCGCGGCGCGCCTCCTCCACCAGCCCGGCCTCGTAGAGCAGTTGGTAGCGGTCGAGCGCGTTCTCGTCGCTGAAGTTCTTGTCATCCGAAAAGAGCATCCGCACCCGCTCGGTGCGGCTGAGCCCGTAGGCGTTGGGCCGGTCCGGATCGCGCGCGGCCCACGTCTCCAGGGCCGGTAGAATTTTCTCTTCAATGATCGGCGGCTTGCGCACGCGCCAGTCTTCCCACGGCAGGAACGCGTACCAGCCCCGGTAGGGCGCCCGCTCGTCGCTCTCCGACGCCACGCGGGTGAGCGCCAGATAGCCCACGGAGACAACATGGGGATCGCGGTCGCCGGCCTGCGCGTTCCGGCCGCGATCGCCGAAGGTGTACAACTGCTCCACGTAGCCCAGCGGCGCGCCTGTCTGCTCGCGCACCCACTCCCGCAGGCCGATCTCGAACGTGCGATGGGCCACGGGATCGAACGGGCCCGACGGCAGCGCAGCCATGCGCCCCGTCGCGTCGTCCGCGACGAGGATCATCGGTTCATCCTCTACAATCGCCACAATGGCGGCCGTGAGATTGACCTCGATGGGCGTGCGCTGGTCGTGGCTCATGGAGCGCCGATCTCCAGCGCGAAGGGCACGCCTTCAAAACAATCTTCGCCGCGCCCGATGTCAGCGATGGCGCGCGTCATGCGACCCTCGCGGCCGAGCAGGCCGTCTGCGATCGCCACGATCCGCGCGTTGGGCGTGGCGGTGGGCGAGCGCGCGCGCAGCAGTTGCGCGGTCTCCACTTCGCAAGAATCCGCCCGCAGCGCGCACGCGATCACGTAAGCGGCTGCGGTGGAGCGGCTCACGCCCGCGTAGCAGTGAATGAGCAGCGGGTGCGCGCGATCCCACGCGCGGGCGAAGTCCAGAAGGCTTTGCACGTGCGCAACATCCGGCGCCACATGCCCATCCATGTGCTCGACGGTGTCGGACACGGAAATGTGCAGATGCCGCGCGGCCTCGATGACCGCGGGGCGCGTCACGGGATACAGCGGGTTGATGAGCGTCACCATGCTGCGGGCGCCGGTCTCGCGCGCCATGTCCTCGATTTTCGACAGGGAGCACACATGAATCCGCGGCATGGTCGTCTCACCCCTGGTCCGAGTTCATCTCGTCGTCGAGTTCGCGAAAGCGCGCCAGAAACATGGTTTCCGCATGGGCGGAGTCCATGGGCGCCATCAGCGCGTCGATGTTGCGCATGGCCACCTTCGGGCGCCCGAAAAACTGTTCCGCCTCCGCGACTGTGAAACCGGCGATGCGCGTCGCCTCCACAAACGCGGCGATGGAGTCGGCCTGCTTCACCATCTTGCGCAGCGCCTCGGGCGGCGCCGGCGGCAGCGCGAAGCGCATGTGGATGGCCGCGAGAATGCGCTCCTCCACGCTCTTGTAGCTTTCGCCGATCACCGCCTTGAACGGCGAGATCATGTCGCCGATCACGTACTCGGGCGCATCGTGCAGCAGCGCGATGAGGCGCCAGCGCGCCGGCGCGCCGGGGTCGATGGCGCCGATGATGCGCTCCACCAGCACCGAGTGCTGGGCCACCGAGAAGATATGCGGCCCGCTCGTCTGCCCATTCCAGCGGGCGACGCGCGCCAGCCCGTGGGCGATGTCCTCAATCTCGACGTCGAGAGGCGAGGGGTCGAGCAGGTCAAGCCGGCGGCCCGAGAGCATGCGCTGGAACGCGCGCGGGGGTTTGGGCGCACGCGCCATCACGATGCGTCCCTGGCGAGCGCGGCGCACGCGGCGTGGCGGTGGCAATCGACCAGATGATCGTTGACCATGCCCACAGCTTGTGCGAACGCGTACACGATGGTGGGGCCGCAGAAGTTGAAGCCGCGGCGTTTGAGATCCTTCGACAGCTTGCGCGACATCTCCGATTCCGTCGGCATTTCACCCATGTGGCGCAAGGTGTTCTGCACGGGGCGCCCGTCCACGAAGTCCCACAGATACGCAGCGAAGCCCTGCTTCGCCTCTATGTCGAGATAGACTTGCGCCGAGCGCACCGCGCTCTCGATCTTGGCGCGGTTGCGCACGATGCCCGCGTCGTTCATCAGCGCCTCGATCTTCGCCGGCCCGTAAGCAGCCATGCGGACGGGGTCGAACCCGTCGAAGGCCGCGCGAAAGGCGTCGCGCTTGCGCAGGATGGTGATCCACGACAGGCCCGCCTGAAACCCGTCGAGCAGCAGCTTCTCGAACAGGGTGCGGGAGTCCCATTCGGGCGCGCCCCACGCGGTGTCGTGGTAGGCCACATGAAGCGGGTCCACCCCGGGCCAGGGGCAGCGGCAAAGGCCGTCAGCGTGGAGAATCGCAGGGCGAAGCGGGGCGTCCATGGGCAAGATGTAGCCCCTCGCCGCGCCTGCGGGAAGGCGGGCCGGTCAGACCGCCGCGCAGGCGCCCTTGAGATCCTCCAGCAGGTCCGCGATGTCCTCCAGTCCGACCGACAGGCGCAGCATTCCCTCGCCAATGCCCATGGCCTCGCGGGCGGGGCGGGGGATGCGCTGGTGGGTCGTGGTGGCCGGGTGGGTGAGGATGCTCTTGGCGTCGCCCAGATTGTTGGAAATCTTGATGACTTCCAGCGCGTTGCCGAACCGGAACGCGCCTTCCTTGCCGCCGCGCACGTCGAGCACCACGACGGTGCCGCCGCCCGTCATCTGCCGTTTGGCCAGCTCATGCTGGGGGTGATCCTTGCGCCAGGGGTAGAGCACGCGCTCCACGGCGCCTGTCTGCTCGGCGAGGAAATCCGCCACGGCTTCTGCGTTGCGCACCTGCTGGGCGACGCGCAGCGGCAGCGTCTCCAGCGACTTGAGCATCACCCATGCGTTGAACGGCGACAGGGCGGGGCCGGTCTGGCGCAGGAAGTTGTGGATGTGCTTCTGGATGAACTCTTCCGAACCCAGAATGCAGCCGCCGAGCACGCGGCCCTGTCCGTCCACATGTTTCGTGGCGGAATAGACCACGCAGTCGGCGCCGAGCTTCAGGGGACTTTGCAGGAGCGGCGTGGCGAACACGTTGTCGACCACGAGCGTCGCGCCCGCCGCGTGGGCGATCTCCGCTACCGCGGCGATGTCGATGATCTCAAGCTGCGGATTGGTGGGGCTTTCAAGGAAGAACGTCTTGGTGTTCGGGCGCGCGGCCGCCTCCCACTGGGCGAGGTCGAAGCCGTCCACCAGCGTCGTCTCGATGCCGTAGAGCGGCAGCAGATCCTCGACGATGAAGCGGCAGGAGCCGAACAGCGCCTTGGCCGCGACCACATGATCGCCGGCGCGCAACTGGCCCAGCATCGTCGCAGTGACTGCGGCCATGCCGGTGGCGGTGGCCCGCGCCGCTTCGGCGCCTTCGAGCAGGGCCATGCGCTGCTCGAACATGGCGACCGTGGGATTGCCGAAGCGCGAATACTGGAAGCCGGGCGACGTGCCCAGGAAGCGGGCCTCCGCCTGCTCCATGCTGTCGTAGGCGAAGCCCTGGGTGAGGAAGAGCCCCTCGGACATCTCGCCGAACTGGGAGCGCATCGTGCCGCCGTGCACGAGGCGGGTGGCGGGGCGCAGGTCCTTCATGGGCTTGGGCGTCTTCTTGGGGGCGTCGGTCATGCTGATCCTCGGAAGCTGGTTGGCGCCATTTAGTCTCCCGGCTCGGGTGCGGGCAAGCGCGCCGCCGCCGCAAGGGCTCTACGAGGCGCTTGGCGGCGGGCCGGCGATTGGCTAGTCCTTGCGGATGAGCGAACTTGGCGACCTTCTCGGCATCCTTCCCGCCCACCGCATTACGGCGCTGGCCGAAAGCGGCGCCCTGAAACTCGCCGCCCCCTTCGCGGAGGGGCAGGTGCAGCCCGCCAGCCTCGACCTGCGGCTTGGCGTGCGCGCGTGGCGCATGCGCGCGAGCTTCCTGCCCGGGCCGGGGCGCCCGGTCGCCGCCTGCATCGAGAACCTCGCCCTGCACGAGATCGATCTGGAGCGCGGGGCGGTGCTGGAAACCGGCTGCGTCTATGTAGCCGAACTTCAGGAAAGTCTTGAGCTGCCTGCCGACATCGCCGCAGCCGCCAACCCCAAAAGCTCCACCGGCCGCATCGACGTTTTCACCCGCGTCATCGCTGATCGCGCCCGCGAGTTCGACATGATCGAGCCCGGCTATCGCGGCCCGCTCTACGCGGAGATTTCGCCGCGCACGTTCCCCGTGCTGGCGCGGGCGGGCTCCCGCCTGTCACAGGTGCGCTTCCGGCGCGGTCACGCCCGCCTCGACGATCAGGGCCATCGCGACCTGCACGCGCGGGAGACGCTGGTCACGTCGTCAGAGCCCAACATCGCCGGCGGCGTCGCCGTGTCGATTGATCTCGCCGGGTTTGATGCCTCCGGCCTCGTAGGCTACCGCGCCAAGCGGCACACGGGCCTCATCGACGTGGATCGCGTCGGCGCCCATTCCATCCTCGATTTCTGGGAGCCGATCCACGACCGCGGCCGGCGCGATCTCGTGCTCGATCCCGGCGAGTTCTATATCCTCGCCTCAAAAGAAGCCGTGCGCGTGCCGGCTGACCACGCCGCGGAAATGACCCCGTTCGATCCGCTGGTGGGCGAGTTCCGCGTTCACTACGCAGGCTTTTTTGACCCCGGCTTCGGCGCGCCGGAGGCGGGCGGCGCCGGCGCCCGCGCCGTGCTGGAGGTGCGCTCCCACGATGTGCCGTTCATTCTGGAGGATGGGCAGATCGTCGGGCGCCTCGTGTACGAGCGCATGGCCGAGCGCCCGCGCGCCCTCTATGGCGCAGGGCTCAAGTCGAACTATCAGGCGCAGGGGCTGAAGCTCTCCAAGCATTTCAAGTGAGGAGAGCGCTGAGCTTCCTCTTGCGCCGATGCAGCCGTTGAGGCTATCGTGCGCGGCGTCGCGGGCGTAGTTCAATGGTAGAACGGCAGCTTCCCAAGCTGCATACGAGGGTTCGATTCCCTTCGCCCGCTCCAACACTTAAACACTATGCACCGAGTGAATGACGGTTATGCTTCACGCATGATCGCTCCCCTGATTTGCGCCGTGCTTGCGGTGTTCGCCGCCATTGCCCCCGTCGCGCACGCCCAGTCGCCCGCCGCTCTTGAGCTTGCGCGCAAGGTTCCCATCGCCGATGTGCATATGCACCTGACCCGCGGGCAGCCTGCGAGCTGGTATGTCGCTCAGATGGACCGCAACGGCGTGCGCTGGGGAGGCGGCGTCGGCGGCGGTCCCCGCGACGCGCCGCTGGACATTGGCCGCGCGCTGGGCGGGCGCCACATCACCGCGCTGGGGCAGACGGAGTTTTTCGGCGTGTTTTTCGCGCAGGGGACCGCCGGCCTTGTCGATGACGCGCATCCGATTTTCCAGCGCCTCTTTGCGCAGGCGCAGAGTGCGTTCGCCAACGGGCAGGCGCGTGGCTTCGGTGAACTGCACATCAACAACATGAGCCCGTTCTCTCCGGCGGGGACTCAGCGGCGCATCCCGCTGGACAGCCCCGTGGTCAATCGCATGTTCGCCATCGCCAACCGCCATGGCGGCTTCGTGCAGATCCACACCATGAAGGCGAACGGGCTCGACGAAATCCTCATCATGGCGGCCCGCTATCCGCGGGTGCGGGTCATCCTCTCCCATTGTCTGCCCGGCGCGTCGCCGGAGGACATCGCGTTTCTGTTCACCCGGCGCCCCAACATTTTCTGCGAATTGTCCGCGCAGGGGCCTACCCACGGCGTGCAGCGGGTCTTCACGCCGGAGGGGCTTCGCCCCGCCTGGCGCGACGTCATCGTCGCCCATCCCACGCGGTTCATGGTGGGGACAGACCCCTGCTGCGGGCACGAAGGGCGCTACGATCAGTTGATCCGGGAGGCGCGCGAACTCCTGCTCGCTTATCTGCCGCCAGCCGTCATCCCCCGCGTCGCCTACCAGAACGCCGTCCGGGAGCTGCGGCTGAAATAGCCGCCCGAGGCTTCAGGAACCTTCTTCTCCTCCCCCTCGTTCGCGCGATGAGGGGCCCAACGGAGAAGACCAGCATGGACAGGCGCACACTTCTTCTTTCGATGTTCGGCCTCGTCGCGGGGGCGGGCGCAGCAGTTGCCGCGCCGACCAGCCGGGGGGGCGAAACGATCTTCGACGAACTCGCGGCCCTTGATCGCGACGGGGATCTCGCCGCCGAGGAGGCGCAGGAGGCGCAGGGGCGGCGTCACGCGCCTTATCGCGGCCGCCGCGTAGCTCATGGCCGTCGCTACAGGCCGCACCGTGTGGTCGTGCGTCACGGGGCGCCGGTTCGCCAAAGGCGGCGCCATTACCGGGGCCACCGGCGGGTGTGCCGTGTTGTGCGTAACCGCTACGGCGATCTGGTTCGCCGCTGCTGGTGGGTGCGGTAATCCTTTGGTGATTGCCTGGCGGGGCTCACAAGCCCCGCTTGCCGCCGCCCGCCCCTGCAGTGCTAGGATGCGCCCCGAACGACACACACGGGGGAACGACCTTGGCGGCTACGCTGGACATCACCATTGCTCTTGATCGCTACGATCGGCACTTTCCCTTCTTTGACGGAACCGTGCGCGCCCCTGAGGGCCTGCGCTACACAGCGTTGCAGGTCGGGCAATCCGAGCCCTTGCGCGACGGCGGCGACCGCCACGGGCAGATGATCCGCAGCGGCGCGTTCGATGTGGCCGAGTTCTCCATGTCCACGTTCCTGATGGCGATTGACCGCGGCCTGCCGCTCGTCGGCGTGCCGGTGTTTCCGCGCAGGCTGTTTTCGCAAAGCTGCATGTTCGTGCGCGCCGACAGCGACTTCGAGCATCCCCGCGACCTGATCGGCCGCCGCGTGGGGTTGTCGTCGTTCCAGACGACGCTCTCGCTGCTGGCCAAGGGCGATCTCAAGTTCGAGTATGGCGTTGAGTGGGAGCGTATTCGCTGGCTGCTCACGCGCGATGAAAAGGTGCGGTTCAATCCGACGCCTGGCGTGGAGATCGAGCGCGCGCCCGCCGGCGCCGATCTGGGCGAGATGCTCGCCAGCGGCGAGATCGACGCGATTTTCATGCCCCATCCGCCCCATTCGGTGATGAAGGGGCGCGTGGCCGCGCGCCGTCTCTTCCGCGATCCGCAGGCGGAGGAGAAGCGCTACTTCGACAAGCATGGATACTGGCCCATCATGCACGTGCTGGCGGTGCGGCCCGAGCTGATCGAGCGTGCTCCGCATTTGCCGCAAGCGCTTATGGAGATGTTCGCCGACGCGGCCCACATCTGCGACGACTACTACAGCGATCCCAACTGGTCGCGACTGCCGTGGACGCGCTACGCGTACGAGGCGTCGGCGAAGGCGTTCGGCGATCCGTGGGTCAACGGCTTCAGCCGCAATCGCGCCAATCTCGAGCGATTCATCGCGTACTCCCACGATCAGGGGCTGATCGGCGAACGGTATGCGCCTGAGCGGTTGTTCGCCGCGTCCACGCTGTCGACCTGACAGGGTGGCCTTGACGCGCCGTCACTGAATTGCGAAGGCTCGTGAAAATGCCGGAGCGCACTGAGGCGCTACCGGCGTCGGGGCGTCGCTCCGCCAACTGAAAAATCCGTTCACAAGATACGGGAGGGGATGACGTGAATATGCTCAAGCCGATCGCCGCCGGCCTCGCCATTACATGCGCCATGACCTGCGCCGCCGCTTCGGCCTCCGCCGAAACCGTCGCGGACTTCTACAAGGGCAAGACGATCTCCATGATCGTCCAGACCACCACCGGAAACGACTACGACAACCGGGGCCGTCTGCTCGCCCGCTACATGAGCGACTTCCTGCCCGGCAAGCCGCAGATCGTGGCGCGCAACATGCCCGGCGGCGGCGGCGTCGTCGCCTCGAACTGGCTCGCCAAGGTCGCCCCGCGCGACGGCACCGTGATCTCGATGCTCATGCAGACGTCGAGCGTCAATCAGGCGCTGGGCATGGGCCAGATCCAGTACGATGTGCGCGACTTCGGCTGGATCGGCAACACGTCGGACACGCCGAGCGTCGTCACCGTGTGGCACACCGCCGGCGCGCGCACCATCGACGACGCGCGCACGAAGGAGATCGTGCTGGGCGGCACGGTGGGCACCGCGTCCGTCATCTATCCCAACGTGCTGAACGAACTGGTCGGCACAAGGTTCAAGGTGGTCACCGGCTACCCGGGCGGAAACCAGATCAACCTCGCCATGGAAAGCGGCGAGGTGCAGGGGCGCGGCTCCAACTCGTGGTCGTCGTGGAAGTCGACGCGGCCCGAGTGGGTGGCGGAGAAGAAGATCTTCAACCTCGTTCAGATCGCCCTCAAGCGCGCTCCCGACCTGAAGGACGTGCCCTTGATGATCGATCTCGCCCGCAATGATTTCGACCGGGAGGTGCTGCGTTTCCTCTCCGCCGATACCGAGATTGCGCGCGCGGTCGTCACCACGCCGGGCGTGCCGTCAGACCGTCTGGCAGCGCTGCGCAAGGCGTTTGACGATGTGATGAAGCATCAGCCGCTGCTTGAGGAGGCGGGCAAGCTGCAGGCGGACATCTCGTGGCTGAGCGGTGAGGATTGCCTGAAAATCGTCCGCTCGATCATCGAGGCTGATCCGAAGGTGATCGCGCGGGCCCGCGACATTATCGGCGCCCACGCCAAGTAAGGCGCATCCTGCAGCGTGTTTCTGTTTGCGGACTTTTGGCGGCGGAGCAATCCGCCGCCTTCATTGTTTTTGATGCAACTCCCAGAACCGCTCCATGTGCAGATACGTGAACGACGCCGACCACGCGATGAGCACAAGCCCGGTCAGAGGTTCTGTGCCGGCCACAAGCCGGATGGGGCCATGGGCGAACACGTCGCCGATTCCCAGCGTCGTGTAGTTGGTGGCGGAGAAGTAGAGGTAATCCAGCGCCTCGCCGCGAAATTCGCCGTGCAGCGTGCCCAGCCCGAGCGTTTCGCTCATGACGTAGTAGCACCCCGCGTAGAGCGCGATGCAGCACAGATGCATCGTGAAGACGGCGAACAGGATCAGCAGAATGCGCGAGTGGGGGCGAATGCGCAGCCGCGGGATAAGGCTTTGCGTCAGCCGCAGCGCCTCGTAGTTCACCAGCACGCAGGCCGCCATGAGAGTGAGCGCTATGAGTGTGGCCGCCAGCATGAAGTTCGCCCCTTGATTCGGTAAGCACTCTAGCTTGCGCGCGGCTCTGCCGGAAACGCGCGCGCGCATTGCGGGGCCGGGCGCGGCCCTGTAGGTTTCGCGCGATTGCGGAGGGTTTGCCTTGAAGCTCATCTACAAGATCGCCACCGGCGACGAATGGCGCGCGGCGCTGGCGAGCGGGCGCTACGAGGGCGCGCCGGTCGATCTGGCCGACGGATTCATCCATTTCTCGACCGCCGCGCAGGCGCTGGAAACAGCGGCCAAGCACTTCGCTGGTCGTGATGGGCTGATGCTGGTGGCGCTGGACGCTGACGCGCTTGGCGACAAGCTCCTGTGGGAGCCGTCGCGGGGCGGGCAGTTGTTTCCCCACCTTTATCGCCCATTCCTCGTCACCGAGACGCTGTGGGCGAAGCCCTTGCCGCTGAAGGACGGGGCGCATGATTTCGAGGGTCTGCTGCCATGATGCGCCTGCTTGGCGCCTTGTCGCGCCCGCTTCTGTTCGCGCTCGACCCGGAGACCGCGCACAAGGCGACGATTGCAGCGCTCAAGGTGGCGCCCCTGCCGGCCGCAGCGCCCGATGACGAGCGGCTTGCGGTGGAGGCGTTCGGCCTGCGCTTTCCCAACCCCGTCGGCATGGCGGCGGGGTTCGACAAGGGCGCCGAGGTTGCCGATCCGCTGCTGCGGGCCGGCTTCGGTTTCGTCGAGATCGGCACCGTGACGCCGCGGCCGCAGCCGGGCAATCCGAGGCCGCGCCTGTTCCGGCTGGTGGAGGACGAGGGCGTCATCAACCGCTTCGGCTTCAACAGCGAGGGCCATGAGGTCGTCCATGGGCGCCTGCGCGCCCGGCAGGGCCATCCGGGCATTGTCGGCGTCAACGTGGGCGCCAACAAGGACGCGGCGGATCGTGTTGCGGACTATGTGGCGGGCGTGAGGGCGTTCGCCGATGTGGCGTCGTATTTCACCGTGAACATCTCGTCGCCCAATACGCCGGGACTGCGCGATCTCCAGCAGGCGCACGTGCTCGATGATCTGCTTGCGCGCGTGATGGACGAGCGCGACGCGGCGGCTGCGATCTATGGCCGAAAGCCGGTGCTGCTCAAGATCGCGCCCGATCTCGCGCTTGAGGATCTCGACGACATCGTGAGCGTGTGCGAGGCGCGCGGGATCGACGGCATGATCGTGTCGAACACCACCATCGGCCGCCCGCAGACGCTGCGCTCCCGTGATCGGGGAGAGGCGGGCGGACTGTCGGGCAAGCCGCTGTTCGAGCTGTCCACCCGTATGCTCGCGGAATGCTACATGCGGGTCGGCGGCCGCTTCCCTCTTGTGGGCGTAGGCGGCGTCCACGATGTCGCCACCGCCTTCGCCAAGATCGAGGCGGGCGCCACGCTGGTGCAACTGTACTCCGGCCTCGTCTTCAAGGGCCCTGCGCTGGTGGAGGATCTGCGCCTTGGCCTCGTGGATCGTCTGTCCGCCGAACGGGCGAACTCGTTCGCCGGCATCGTCGGACGGCGCGCGCGGGACTGGGTGGGGCGCTGACGCGCCTCACTTCGTCACTTTGAGAAGGCGAGCCACGAGCCAGACCGGAATGACGAGAATCGCCCCGGCGATGATGTAGTCCAGCACTTCGCGCACCGCCGAGAAGCCCATCCGCCAGACGCGATAGAACATCCGCTCGATGGTGTAGAAAATGTCGAACGGGCGGATGTCGAGCCACATCATCAACGCGCCCACGGCCACCGAGATCACGAGCAGGCGAAGCAGGACGACGCCGGGAGATCCGCCCATGAAGCGCTCAAGCGCGCCGGTCGGGGCTTGCGCGGCGTTGGCGGGCCGTTCGCTGGCCCATTGCGTCTCCTGCCAGCCGGTGCGGGGCGGGGGCGTCGTCGGGTCGCTCATGCGGTGGGGCTCCTGCTAAAGCATTTTCCGTCCAGGCAGATGCCGGTCGGACGCAAGAAAATGCGTGAAAACAAGCTGGAGCGGACGATCTGATGCAGTCAGGTTGTCCGCTCCAGGCTAGATTCGGTCCGCGGCCGGATCGTCGCGGAAGACGCGCATCATGCGCCGCATCAGCTGTTCCATCCAGCCCAGCGCCTTGTTCATCTCCTCGTCGGTGGGCAACGCATTGCGCAGGCGGTCTCCGGGCGCGCCCGAGGCCATCTTGCGTCGTAAATCCTCGTTCTCCTTCGAGAGCCGATCAATCTCGGCCTGCAAGGCGTCCCGTTCGTCGGCGCCTGCGCGACACTCTGCGCCCGAGGGGGTCGCGCGGCACAGGGAAACCGCGCCGGTTCGCGTGTCCAGCCGCAGGAAGCCTTCGGCTGTCGGCGTCATGCTGTAGCGTCCATCCCGCTGGTCCGGGGCAGCGCGAGACGGCGACTGCGCCGCCGCCGGGGCGAGCGCAACGATGGCGAAGACAGAGAGCGCGGTGGCGCGCATCATGGCGAACCTCCTGTGGCGTCGCTCGCGACAACCTGGCAGGCGTTCAAGGCGAAATTGGGTTTTTCAGCTCGCGGCGTCAGCCTGCCACTGCCCCGCCTCGATCTTCGAGGCGACGATCACCGCCTGCGTGCGGCTGTCGACGCCCAGCTTCTGGAGAATGGCGGACACATGCGCCTTCACCGTCGCTTCCGAGACTGAAAGCTCATAGGCGATCTGCTTGTTGAGCAGGCCTTCGGACAGCATCATCAGCACGCGCACCTGTTGCGGCGTCAGCGATGCGAGACGGCGCACGATGTCGGCGGTCTCCTTGTCCGCCGGAGCGGCCAGGTCCACGTCGGGCGGGGTCCACGTGGCGCCGGCGAGCACGGCCCGGATCGCCTGGCGCATCACCTCGATGTCGGTGGTTTTCGGAATGTAGCCCGAGGCGCCGAAATCGATGCAGCGACGCATCACGCTGCGGTCTTCGTTTCCAGACACCACGATGACGGGCGTGTCGGGATGCTGCGCGCGCAAATACATCAGCCCTGAGAAGCCACGGACGCCGGGCATGGACAGATCGAGCAGGACGAGATCCGCGCCGCCGGATTTCTCAAGCGCCGCGCCGAGTTGTTCAAGGTCGCCGCATTCGAGAATCTCGGCGCCGGCGATGGCGCCGGCAACGGCTTCGCGCAAGGCGCCGCGAACCAGCGGATGATCGTCGGCGATGACTACTCTCGTGCTTGACTGGCTCAAGGAATGCCCCTCCGCGCCGCGGGCGCCGCCTCGAACAAGACGCCCTCTTGCTTTTCGCAACCCCATTCTATTGTTGTCCGTTCGCACGGGCGGCGCAAGCGCCTGACTGTCCAACTTGCCGGAGGGGCCTTGAACGATCCGCTTGCACAGCAGGCCCGGGCGATGCGCCCGGGCGTCGGCGGCCGCGTCGCCTTCGCCGCCGCAACGCTGTTTCTGGCCGCGGCGCTGGTCGCGCTTCTGGATCGCGTCGGCGCGCCTGCGCGCCTCGTGAGCGCGCTGGCGCCGGCGATCACGCTTGCGGCGCTGGCAATCGTGGGGCTGACCCTTCAATCGATGCGCGTCTCCGCGTTTCTTGGCGCCGATCGGCGGCAGGGTCCGGTTCATGTGGCTCTCGGGCTGGCCGGTCTGTCTCTCGCGCTCGTGCCGCCCATGGCGTTTCCTGGCTCTTCCGGGAGCGGCCCCGCGCTGCTGGTTGGGCTCGTTGTCGGCGTCTTCCTGGTCGGGCTCGGGTCCGGGCCGCTTCTGCGCAAGTCGGGCGCATACTCGCTTTCGTCCCTGTTCGGGCAGCGTTTCGCGAGCCCGCGCCTTCGCTTCGGCTCCGCTCTTGTGGTGGCTGCGGTTGGAGCGCTCATCGCCTTCGTGGGTTTCGAGGGCGCGGCGCGCGGCGTTGAGGAGCATCTGGGCGTGACCCGGTTCTCGGCGTCGCTGATTGCGGGCGCGGTGTTGCTTGCGGTCATCGTCCCCGGTGGTCTGGCTGGCGGCTCCTGGAGCGCAGCCGGAGGGGGGCTGGCGCTGCTGGCGGCGCTTCTGGCCCCGCTTGCTGCCCATACGATGACAGGTGCGCCCCTTCCGGCGCCGGTGATCGGGGATGTGGGCGCGTGGGCGGCGGCGACTGCGCGGATCACGCGCTGGAGCGGCGGGGTCGACGCGGGCTCCTTCTGGACCGGGCTGACCATCCTTGGCGCCGCGCTCGGGGTTGCCGCTCTCGCGCCGCTGCTGTCTCCCATGGTGGCCTGCCGGCGGGCGCGGCTTGCGGCGCCGGCCGGCCTTATGGGCCTTCTCGCCGCAACGGCGCTCGTCTGCGCGTTGCTGATCGGCATGGCGCTCGCGGGACTGACGCTCGAAGCCCGGGCGATTGGCCGCCGACCCGAGGCGCTTCCCGCCTTCATGTACGCGATGAGCGACCTCCGGCTGATGACCGTTTGCGGCGAGTTCGTGAACACGCCACGCGCGGCCGCGCTGGCCTGCGCCAAGGCGCCCGGGTTTGGCGGTCTGCTGGGCGCCGAGCATGTCTGGGCCTCCGGTCGCGCGCTCATGGAGCGCGTGCCCCATGTGGCGGGGCTCAGCGCGTTTTTCGTGGGGCTCGTCGGCGCCGGGTTCATCGCCGTGGCCGTGGCGCTGGCGGCGGCCGGCGCGCAAACCTTCTCGACCGCCGTCGGGGACGACCTGTTCAAGCGGGACGGGCGTGCGGGCCTGACGAGCCGGCGTCTGGCGATTGCGCGGATCATCATGATCCTGCTGACGGTTTATCTCGCCATGCGCGGCGCCGCTGCGCCGCAGAGCCTGCAGAACGCGCTCTCCATGGCTCTGCTGCTCTCGGCCGCGGCGCTTGCGCCGCTGATGGCGCTTTGCGTCTGGCCGCGGGCGACGGAAACCGACGCGCTCATCGCTGGCGGGGTCGGTCTCGCGGCCTGCGCGCTCACTGCGGCGCTCGCCTGGCGCAGCGGCGCCTTCGATCTTGCGGTCATGTGCGGCGGCGGCGTCGCCGGCTTCGTCACGGCGCTTGTCGCTGGCGTCGGCGTTAGCCTCCGGCGCACGGAGGATCAGGCCCGTCTGGGCCGCATGTTCGTTCAAAACCTGTTTCAGGGCGACGAGGATGTGATCGCCGTCGATAAGGGAGCCTGACGGATCAGGCCTGCTTGCGTTCGCCCACGAGCGCCTCAAGGCTCTCCAGCCGGTCCGCCTCCCGCGCCGGCTTGTCCCAGCGAATGCGCGCCACGCGGGGAAAGCGCATGGCGACGCCGGACTTGTGCCGCGTCGAACGCTGGACGCCCTCGAACGCGATTTCCAGCACGAGCCCCGTAGTGCGGTTCGCCTCGACCTCGCGCACCGGGCCGAAGCGGTTGGTGGTGTGCTCGCGCACCCATTTGTCGAGCTGGCGCAATTCCGCGTCCGTGAAGCCGAAATAGGCTTTCCCCACGGGCGTCAGCTCTTCGCCGTGCGGCCCCGGCCGCCAGACGCCGAACGTGTAATCGGAATAGAACGACGAGCGTTTGCCGTGCCCGCGCTGGGCGTACATCAGCACCGCATCGACGGTGAACGGATCGCGTTTCCACTTCCACCACAGGCCCTTGGGCCGGCCGGGCACGTAGATCGAGTCCGCGCGCTTGAGCATCAAGCCTTCAATGGCGGGCGCAGCGTCCTGCGCGCCCGCAAGCGAGGGGTCGCGACGAAAGGCGGCGATGTCCTCCCAGCTTTCGAACGGCACGGTCGGAGAAAGATCGAAGCGGGCGGGTTCGCCGCGTGCGAGAAAGGCCGCCAGCCGCTTGCGCCGCTCCACAAAGGGCAGCGTGCGCAGATCCTCCCCGTTCGCCGCCAGCAGGTCGTAGGCGCGAACGTGCGCGGGATGCTGGGCCACGAGCTTCGCGTCCACCTTTTTGCGGTTGAGCCGCTGTTGCAGCGCGCCAAATGGTTCCACGCGCCCTTCGCGCACCACCAGCAATTCCCCGTCGATGGCCGCTTCGCCGAACCCGTCCGAGCAGATGATTTCCATCACATCCGGGAACGCGGAGGAGATGTCCTCGCCCGTGCGCGAGTAGAGCCGCCCCACACGCTGGCCGTCGGGCGCGCGGCCGACCACCGCCTGCACGCGAATGCCATCCCATTTCCATTCGGCGATGAAGTCCGCAGGGCTCAGGGTGGAAAGATCAGCTTCCTCCACCGCATGGGCCAGCATCGGCGAATGGAACGGCGCCGGATCGCTGGTTTGCGGCCGGTCCGCCCGGCCTTCCGCCCAGGCGAACAGATCCAGATACGGCGGCGTGAGCCCGGGCCAGATCTCTTCGATGGCGTTGGGATCGAGATCCCCCAGCGAAGCGAGCGCCGTCTTGGCGAGGCGGGCGGACGCGCCCACCCGCAGGCCGCCGGTGATGAGCTTGAGAAGCGCCCAGCGCCCGGTCTCATCGAGCTGGTCCAGCAGCTCCGCGAGCGCGCGGGGCAACCCCGCCTTGGGCGTCGCATCGAGCGTGTGCACCACGTCGGCGAGGCTGGGCGGCGGGGGCGCGTTGTGGCCCATGCCGCCCTCTGGCGCAGGCCAGAGCAGGGCGACTGTTTCCGACAGGTCGCCCACATAGTCGTAGCTCATGCCGAACAACACCGGATCGGTGCGCTCGGCGATCAGCGCGCGGATCAGGCCGGGCTTCGCATGGCGGAAGGTGAGCGCGCCGGTGATGGCGGCCAGCGCCCAGCCGCGTTCGGGATCGCCCGCCGTGCGGAAGTAATCGGCGAGCAGCCGCAGCTTGCCGTTGCGCGAATGCTCGAAGGCGACGCGGTCGAGGAGTTCGGCGAAGCGGTTCACGCGGCGGCCTCGCTGGCTTCTTCCTCGTCGCCATAGCCCACGAGGTGGAGCGGCATGGCCTTGAGCCCGATGGTTGCGGCCCAGTGCGCCAGCGCGTCCGCCTCGCCGTGGGTCACCCAAAGCTCCTCGCACTGCGTTTCACGGATGGTGGCGCGCAGATCGTCCCAATCCGCGTGGTCGGAGACGATGAGCGGCAGCTCCACGCCCCGCTGGCGGGCGCGGGCCCGCACACGCATCCAGCCCGACGCGAACGCGGCGACCGGATCAGGAAACTTGCGCGACCACACATCCTGGATGGAGCTTGGCGGGCAGAGGATGATTTCTCCCGCCAGATTCGGGCGATCCTGCGCGGTCACCTTGCGAATGTCGCCCAGCTCGATCCCCGCTTGCTGGTAATACTCGGTGATCTTCTCCAGCGCCCCGTGAATCCAGATCGGCCTGTCGTAGCCCGCTTGCCGGATGAGGGCGATCATGCGCTGCGCCTTGCCGAGCGAGTACGCGCCCACAAGGTGCGCGCGTTCGGGGAAAAGCGCGAGCGAGGCGAGGAGTTTTCCCACCTCCCGGCGCGCATCGGGGTGGCGGAACACCGGCAGCCCGAACGTCGCCTCGCTGATGAACACATCGCAGCGAATGGGCTCGAACGGCGCACAGGTGGGATCCTCCGCGCGCTTGTAGTCGCCCGAAACCACGATGCGCCGCTTGCCGTCCCACACGCAGATTTGCGCAGAGCCGAGCACATGGCCGGCCGGGTGAAACGTCGCCTCCACGCTGTTGACGTTCACGCTCTCGCCGTAGGCTACCGCCTGCGCGCTTTCGCAGAAATTCTCGCCGTACCGCAGCGCCATGATGGCGAGCGTGTCGCGCGTGGCCAGCACGGCGCGGTGCCCCGCGCGCGCGTGGTCGGAGTGGCCGTGCGTGATGAGCGCACGATCAACGGGCCGGACGGGATCGATGTAAAAACCCCCGGCGGGGCAGTAGAGCCCTTCGCGGGTGGGCGTGAGGAGCGTCGTCATCCCGCGGGAGATAGGTGAGAACGCGCCCCGCGCACAGGTCTGGGCTGGCTCTTTCGAAAACGCCTCAGTGCCGGCAGAACGTCTCGTACTGCGTGCGCATGCCGCCGTCGGGCTGGCGCACGGCGCGCGCCGCCACGCCGCAGCCGTCCGCATCGGGGCGCGACAGGCGAAGGCCGGGCGCGGGATGCAGGGCGCGCAGGTCGGCGCCCACGTCGGGCCGTTCGCCAGCGGGTATCGTGACCGTGCGCACAGTCCGCGTCGCCACCGGCTGGAAGGTGGATGCAGGCGCGCGGCCCCACGCCGCCACGGCGATGACAACGACAGGCCCCGCCACGAGCGCCACGATCAGGGTCTTGTGCAGCGTGCGTTCCATCGCAGCCTCCGCGGCGGCGCAAGCGCTTGCGTCCCGCCGTCATCCCCCTCTAATGCGCGGCGCCGCCTCGCACGCGACGCGCCCGCTGTGTTCCCAACGCCGTCGCCATCGCGAAGGTTTCTCGCCGACCAAGGGGTTTTGATGAGCGCCAACGCCAGTTCCGGGGATCTGATCGCTGACCGGCGCTACGCCTGGGCTATGGGCGCCTTCGCCGAGCGCGATTTCGAGGCGGCGGCCGATCTGCTGGCCCAGACCATTGAGGCCGCGCCCCGGTGGGCGCCGGCGCACGCTGCGCTTGGCGACGCGCTCGCGAAGATGGGCAAAAACGCCGCCGCCGCGCAGGCCTATGCGCAGGCCGCCGCGCTCGATCTTGACGGCGTTCTCGGCGCCGACCTCAAGCGCGCGGCGCTGGGCGCGGATGCTGCGCCCCCGTCGGCGCCCGCAGCTTATGTGCGCGCCCTGTTCGACGAGTACGCGCCTCGCTTTGAAAGCCACCTGCGCGAGGCGCTCGCCTATCGCGGCCCTGAAATCCTCATGGACGCGTTGGCGCGCGTCCGCTCCCCCCGGTTTGCCCGCGTCCTCGATCTTGGCTGCGGCTCGGGCCTTATGGCGCGTCCGTTGCGCGATTGCGCCGACCATATCGCGGGCGTCGACCTGTCGCCGGCGATGGTGGAGCTGGCGCGGCGAACAGGGCTCTATGACAACGCCGAGACCGGCGACGTGACGGCGTTCCTCTCCGCTCAGGCGCCCGCCAGTTGCGATCTCGTCATCGCGGCCGATGTTTTCGTCTACATCGGCGATCTTGCCCCGGTGTTCGCGGCGGCGGCGCGTGCGTTGTCGTCTGGCGGACTGCTGGCGTTTACGGTTCAGAAGGGCGCGGGCGCCGATTGGGCGCTGGGCGCGGACCTGCGCTACGGCCACCGTCGCCAATACCTGCTCGCGCTGGCGACGGAGCATGGGTTTGCGCCGGCGCTCATCGAGGATGCCTCGACCAGGCGTGACGCGGGCGCGGACGTGCCCGGTCTGGTCGGCGTGTTGGTCCGGACCTAGATTGCGGATGTGACCCGCCGCCCGCGCCTGCCCGCATTGCCAGAGGCCTTTGACCAGTGGTTCGCCGCCCGCGGCTGGACTGCGCGGCCGCACCAGTTGCAATTGCTGGCCCATGCGGCGCGCGGCGAGAGCGCGTTGCTGGTGGCGCCCACCGGCGCGGGCAAGACGCTCGCGGGGTTTCTGCCGAGCCTCATCGACATCGCTGGAACGCCGCGCCGCGCGCGCCGGGGCGGCGTGCACACGCTCTACATTTCGCCGCTGAAGGCGCTGGCTGTAGACGTGGCGCGCAATCTGGAAGCGCCGATCATCGATATGGGCCTGCCTGTCCGCGTGGAGACGCGCACCGGCGACACGCCGGCTTCGCGGCGGCAGCGGCAGCGCCGCGACCCGCCCGACATCTTGATGACGACGCCCGAGCAACTCGCGCTGCTGCTGGGCGGGCCGGATGCGCCGCATCTGTTTGGCGCCCTGCGCCGCGTGGTGCTGGATGAGTTGCACGCGCTCGTCACATCGAAACGCGGGGATCTTCTGGCGCTTGATCTCGCCCGGCTTCGAACGATTGCGCCAGGCCTTGCGGCGACGGGCCTCTCGGCAACCGTGCGCGATACGGACGAACTGCGGCGCTACCTGGTGGCGCAAGATGGATTGGCGCAGGATGCGTCGCGTCCCATGGCGGCTCTTGTCACCGCGCCGCCGGGCGCGCCGCCGGACCTCGCCATGCTCGACACGCGCGAACGGCTGCCGTGGTCTGGCCATGGCGCGGCGCACGCGATCAACGAGATTTATGCGGCCATCAAGGGCGCGAAGATGGCGCTTGTGTTCGTCAACACGCGCGCGCAGGCGGAAGCTGTCTTCCAGCAGCTCTGGTCCATCAACGAGGACGCGCTGCCCATCGCCCTGCACCATGGCTCGCTCGACGCAGGCCAGCGCCGCCGCGTGGAAGAGGCCATGGCGCAGGGCAAACTGAAGGGCGTCGTTTGCACGTCCACGCTGGATCTGGGCATCGACTGGGGCGATGTGGACCTCGTGCTCAACGTCGGCGCGCCGAAGGGATCGAGCCGGCTCATGCAGCGCATCGGCCGCGCCAATCATCGCCTTGATGAGCCTTCGCGGGCGATCCTCATTCCTGCGAACCGCTTCGAGGTTCTTGAATGCCGCGCGGCCATCGACGCCGCGAACGAGGGCGCGCAGGATTCCCCGCCCCTGCGCACGGGCGCGCTCGACGTGCTCTGCCAGCACATTCTGGGCATGGCGTGCGCGCAGCCCTTCAACGCCGATGATCTCTATGCGGAAGTGATTTCCGCCGAACCGTATTCGCAGCTTGCGCGCGAGGATTTTGACGCGGCGCTCGATTTCGTCGCCACCGGCGGCTACGCGCTCAAAACCTATGACCGGTTCGCGAAAATCCGGCAGGGCAAGGATGGACTGTGGCGCGTCGCCAATCCGCGCGTGGCGCAAAGCTGGCGCATGAACGTCGGCACAATCGTCGAGTCCGACATGCTGAAGGTGCGTCTTGTGCGCGGCCGCGGCAAACAGGCGCCGGCGCGCGCGTCGGGCGGTGGCGGCTTGCTGAATTATCCCGCGCGATTGCCGGGCCAGGCGGCGGGAAAGCCCGGGTACACCGGGCCTCTCGGCCGTGGCGGGCGCGTGCTGGGCGAGATCGAGGAGTATTTTCTGGAGACGCTCGCGCCCGGCGACACGTTCGTGTTCGGCGGCGAGATTCTGGCGCTGGAAGGCATTGTCGAGAACGAGGCGCTGGTTTCCCGCGCCCACGCGGACGCGCCCAAGGTTCCATCCTACGCGGGCGGCAAGTTTCCCCTGTCCACCTACCTCGCCGAGCGCGTGCGCAAACTGGTCTCCAACCCGCGCAACTGGAAGGCGCTGCCCGCGCAGGTCCGCGAGTGGCTGACGATCCAGAAGCGCGTCTCGCGTCTGCCCGCGCCCGGCGATCTTCTTGTGGAGACGTTTCCTCGCGGCGGGCGGTTCTATCTCGTCGCTTATCCGTTCGAAGGCCGCCTCGCGCACCAGACGCTCGGCATGTTGCTCACGCGGCGCATGGAGCGCATGGGGCTTCGCCCGCTGGGGTTTGTGGCCAGCGAATACGCGCTTGCCGTGTGGTCGCTGTCGGATGTGGCGGGCGTCTCCATGGATGCGCTGTTCAGCGAGGACATTCTGGGCGACGACCTCGAGGAATGGCTGCAGGAATCTGCGCTCATGAAGCGCACGTTCCGCACCTGCGCCGTGATCGCCGGGCTGATCGAGCGGCGCTTTCCCGGCAAGGAGAAGACCGGCCGGCAGGTCACCATGTCCACCGATCTCGTCTACGACGTGCTGCGTCGCCACCAGCCCGATCATGTCTTGTTGCGCGCCGCCCGTGATGACGCCGCCACCGGGCTTCTCGACATCGCGCGGCTTTCAGCCCTGCTCTCGCGCATTCAGGGGCGAATCGTGCATGAAGCGCTTGAGCGCGTTTCGCCGCTCGCAGTCCCGGTGATGCTGGAAATCGGCCGGGAACCCGTCTACGGCGAAGCGCAGGATCACATTCTCGCCGAGGCTGCCGAAAGCCTCGTCGCGGAAGCCATGGGGTAGGGCATGAGGGGCGCCGCGCCGGCGATGCAGACGAAAGCGCCCACATGCCTGACGCTGGGCGGGGTCGAGTTCGTCGCCGATGTGTCGGGCGCCTTGTTTCACGAGGCCGAGCGGCTGCTCATTGTCGCGGACCTGCATCTGGAAAAGGGCTCCGCCTACGCCGCGCGCCGCGTGCTGCTGCCGCCCTATGACACCGCAGCCACGCTCGCCCGCCTTGCGGAGACAGCCCGGCGCCTCGCCCCCCGCGCGATCGTTGCGCTGGGCGATTCCTTTCATGATGTGCGCGCGGGCGAGCGCATGGCTGACGCGGATCGCCAGACGCTGGCCGATCTTCAGCGCGGGCGGGATTTTCTCTGGATCGCGGGCAACCATGATCCTGAGGCGCCTGCGTTCGCTGGCGGCGAGCGACGCGAGACGCTGTCGTTCCGGGGCCTCATGTTGCGCCATGAGCCCATGGCGGGGGCGGGCGGGGAAATCGCGGGGCACCTGCACCCGGTCGCACGGGTGGTGACGCGCAGCGGCGGGGTGCGGCGGCGCTGCTTCGTCAGCGACGGCGTGCGCTGTGTGATGCCCGCGTTCGGCGCCTACGCCGGCGGGCTCAACATCCGCGATCCCGCGTTCGCGCCGCTCTTTGGCGAAAGTCCGATCATCGCCCACGTGCTGGGTCGCAGCGGCGTGTACGGCGTCGGCGCGCATGTGTGCCGGCCGGATTGAACTACGCGACCTTGTTGGATTTCAGCTGCGGGGCCGCTCTTTGCTCGCAGGCGCCTTAGGCCGGCCACGAAGTTTGCTTTGCAACGAGGCTGGCAGTGTCTCGAACGGCTTGAGATCTGCGGCGTCAAGCCTCGACAGGTCCGGGACTTCGCCGTTCTCATCGATCACGTTCTTGCGCGAAGCCATGCTTCATCCCTTCCCGTGAATTTGTTTTCACGACGCTGATGAACTGATGGCTTGAGCCTGTCAATGATGGGCCGCTCAATCCCGCCGGAAGATCACGCTCGCCAGCCAGCCGATCAGCACGGCGATCAGCGCGCACGCGGCGCCGTACAGAACCGGCGTGCGGTGGGCCGCCTCCGCCACCCACTGCTCCACCGCGAACTTCGAGACGGCGAAACGCATGTTCGAGCGTGCGGCCAGCGCCCCGTCCGAGAACAGGGCGACCTCCACGTCGTAGACGCCAAGCGGCGCGGCGCCCGGCAGTTCCACCTGCGCCTGAAAAACGGTGGGCGAGATGAACCGCACCGCGCGGTCGTTATCAGTGAACAGGCCCTGATCGCGGCGCAGGCGCTGCAGCGCCTCCCGGAACACGGGATCGTTGGCCTGCCGCGCCGCGGTCTGCTGCGGGATCAGCGCGTCGATGCCGATGCGCAGGTCGTCGCGCACCTCGGCGGTGGCGATCTGCTCCAGCGGCCGGTTGGCGACCACCGAGATGAACGACGGAATCGCGATGTAGCGGCGGGCGTCGAGGTTGAGCCAGAGCGGTCCCCACTGCTCCTTGCGTCGCACGGTGACGGCGCCGCGCGGGCCGCGCACGCTCACCACCACGTCGTAGCCCGACTTCGGCCGCAGGCTCGCGCCGGGCTCGATCACGCCGAACACGGCGATCCGCTCGCCGGTGAAGTTCGACAGGATCGGCACGTTGTCGGTCGACAGCGACGTCACAAGGCCCTGCGCCGACGCCATGGCGGGGGCCAGCAGCAGGAAGAGTAGTGCGAGGAGGGCGCGCCTCATCGCACCGTCTCCGTTGGCGTGGCGGAGAACGGTTCGCGCGGCTGCGTGAACACATCTGCGGCGAAGCGGGCGGCGACAAGGAGAATCAGCAGGCCGAGCAGCAGGCGGAAGTATTCGCCCCGCAGGTTGGCGCCCGCCCGGGCGCCGAACTGGGCGCCGAACACGCCGCCCACCATCAGCAGCAGCGCCAGAAACAGGTCCACGGACTGGTTGCTCGCCGCGTGGAACACGGTCGCCGCCATCATCGTGAACAGGATCTGGAACAGGCTCGTCCCCACCACGACGTGGGCGGGCACGCGGAAGATGTAGATGAGCGCGGGCACAAGGATAAAGCCGCCGCCGATGCCCAGCACCGCGCCCGCAAAGCCGATGAGCGCCGCGATCCCGACGAGGGGAATCGCGCTCACATACATGCCGGCGCGGTGAAACCGCATCTTGAGCGGCAGGCCCTCGAACCAGCGATGCTGTCCCGCAAGGCGCTTGCGCGTGGTCTTGCCCAGCCGCGCCGCAAAGACAGCGCGCGCGCTTTCGATGAACACCAGCACGCCGACGACGCCGAGCAGCGTCACGTAGGACATCGTGATGACTGTTTCGAGCTGCCCCAGCCTGCGCATCTGGTTGAAGAACAGCACGCCAAGCGCGGTGCCCACGAGGCCGCCGGCCAGCAGCACGTAGCCCAGCTTGAAGTCGATGGCGCGCCGTCGCCAGTAGGCGAGGGAGCCTGTCATGGACGAAGCTGCGATCTGCGGCCCTTGCGTGGCAACCGCCACTGCGGCGGGAATGCCGACAAAGATCAGCAGGGGCGTGAGCAGAAAACCGCCGCCGATCCCGAACATGCCCGAGATGAAGCCCACCGCGACGCCCATCCCGAGGATGAGAAACATGTCGATGGGCATTTCGGCGATCGGAAGATAGATATCCACGCGCTTGCACCCATGCTCCAGCGACGCACCCAGAGCGGAAAGCAACCTGATGGCGTCAGGCCGTCCGCCCTAGATTCTTTTTTCTCGCATTTTCTTACGTCCAACCGGCATCCACTTGGCCGGAAAATGCTCTTGCGCAAGCGTTGAAGCAAGGATGGACGCGGCGCGTCAACCCGCGTCGCGCATCACATCCCGGAAATCCGCTGCGGGCGCTGGGACGCCGTGGGCCCCGGCGCCGTCGTGGGCTTTTGCGATGTCGCCCAGCCGCCTTCCGGCTCCTGCGTGTCGTTGCTGGCGCGCTCGGCGGGGCGCGGGCGGAACGCCTGATGGATGGATCGCGCCTGCGCGAGCTGGCGCGCGTCAAGCCGCGCGGCCACTTCCTTGAGCTTGGCGACCGAGTCCGCGTCGCCCTGGGCTGCGGCCGCCGCGAACCATGCGTGGCTCTGCACAAGATTCTGCTGGATCCCAAGGCCGCGGGCGAGAAGCACCGCGATGTTGTACTGACTGTCGCGCACACCGTGCTCGGCGGCGAGCTTGAACCACCGCGCGGCGTTCACGTAATCGGGCTGCCCACGGACGCCTTCCGCCAGCAATGATCCGAGGTTGTGCATCGCCTTGATGTTGCCGCGCTCGGCGGCCGCCTGATAAAGCGCGCGCGCCCGCTCCAGGTCGCGTTGGACGCCGGAGCCTTTTTCAAAGAGCACGCCAAGGCGGTATTGCGCCGGGGCGAAGTTCTGGCTGGCCGCTTTCTGGAACCAGTCCGCGGCCTTTGCGAAATCGCGGGGCCCGTTGCGGCCGTCGGCGAGGCGCGAGCCGAGTTCGAATTGCGCGCCGGCGACGCCGGCTGAGGCGAGCGCCACCGGGTCGCGCGTGGCTGCGGGCGGATTGGACGTCGCGGGCGGCAAGCTGCTCACCGGCGTCATGTCCACAGGCGGTTTGGCCTCGACGAGTCTCGCTGGCGCGCGCGCGGGTTCGACTGCCGGCGGCTCGGACGGGGCGGCGATAGGTTCGCTGGCCCGGAGCGCCGTCTTGTCGGTCGTCTTGTCGGCCGCCTGCGCGGGGGCGTCGACGGGCGTTGATGGGCGCTCAGGAGCAACGACGCTGGAAGTGCGCTGGGGCGGCTGTGGCGAGGCGCCCGGGCCGGGAATGAACGGTCGGATGAACTGCCAGCCTACGACGATGAAGGCGACCACGGCGACACCCATCAGCAGGCTTTGGCGAACCCGGCGAAGGGGCGAAGCCGCCTCGCCGGCGGCCTCCGAGGCGTCGTCTGGCGCGGCCTTGCTGCTGGAGGCCCCGTGTTGGGCGTCCTCGAGCTTGGCGCCGCCCGCTTGCTGGGCGCGCCGCACCGCGGCGATAAAGTTCGCCTGGGCGCTGGCGGCCGGGGGGTCGTCCGCGGTCAGGCGCGCACTCGCGGCCTGCCGGGCGGAGGGCTTGCCGGCGCCGGGCTCCAGCAGGAAATCGTTATCATCGCCCACGCTGATGCGCTGGGCCGTCGATCCGGCGGGCGCCATGGCGCGGGGCGCCGGAGCAGGCTCGGGCGCGACCGGCGGCGGGGTCGTCTCGCTTGATCCGAAGTTCAGCTCTACGGATGGGCGGTAGCCGGCGAGGCCCCCTTCCGCGCTGCGATCAGGGGCGCGCTGTTCGGGCTTCGGTTCAGGGGGCGCGCTCCTGCGCACCGCGCCGCTGCTCTCCAGCAGCGAAAGCCGATCCGCGACCTTTTCCAGCGCGTCGTGAACGGCGCTCAGGGTCTCGCTGGTGCGTTTGTCGGCGCTTTGCTGCAACTCACGCAGGTCGGCTATTTCCTGTTCGAGCCCTTCATTGCGGGGCTGGGATGTTGCGCTCGCGACCTGCGCGAGGGCTTCCTGCGCCGCCTTGCGCGCGGCGATCTCCGCGCTCGTGTGTGCTGCTTCGCGCAACTCGGCGATCTGCGCGTTGATGTCCTGGAGCGATCGCTCCATCATGCTGGCGTCGGCGGCGCTTCCGGAATAGGCGAGGCGTTCGTGGATCGCCTCGACCATCAGCTCGATCCGCGCGGGATCGAACGTCGGCCGCGTCTCCAGCCTTTCGGTGAGCTCCGCGAGCCGGTGATCCAGCCCCGCCAGCGAGGCCGATGAGGCGCCCTCGCGCACCGCCCGCTCGAAGCGTTCAGCCAGCAGGCGAACGGTCTCCTGCACCTGCTCGGCGGCGCGGCGCGAGATTGGCCCGTCCAGTCGTTCCGCCAGCGCCTCCATCATTCGCTCAAGGCGGGCGGCGCTGTCGTCGGCGCGGGCGGGGGCCTCAAGGTGGGTCGTGAGCCGGGCGAGCTGCGTCCGCATGGCTGCCAGCACCTGCGGGTCGGCTGACTCCGCGACCGCCTGCTCCAGCCTGTGGCTGAGATCCTCAATCGCCGCCCGCACTTCGGGAACGTCGATCCCCTGCTCCAGACGCTCGGCGAGCGCCTCCATAGCCGATCCAAGGCGCGACGTGTCGAGATCGGTCCGAAGCCGCGAGTCAAGGTGGGCTTCGACTGCGCTCAGTGTCGCCTCGATGCGTCCCAGTTCCGGCACGCGTTCGGCGAGGTCGCGGTGCATGGCGTCGAGCCGCTCATCCATCCTCTCGAACTGTCGCGAAATATCGCGCTCGCTGACCGTCTCGTCGACGCGCTTGCTTAACTCATCAAGACGCTCGTCCAGCGCAGAGAACGCCTGGCCCGGGTGATTGCGCGCGATGTCGGCGCGGATGTGTTCAATGGCCTGGCATACAGCCTCAAGGCCGGCGGCGTCCTGACCGCGTTGCGCGATGAGGCTGAGGCGCTCGCCAAACTCGTGGACGCTCTGCTCGATGAGCGCGAGGTGGCCGCTGCTCTGCGCGGCGCTTTCGAGGACGCTGCGGATCTCGGCGGTCTGTTCGAGGATGGCGGCCAGCGTTCGGTGATCGAGGCGGGCCTCCGAGAGCGATTGAACCGCCCGCGCGATAGAGCCCAACCGCTCATCGATCACTTCAAGCGCGCCTGTCGGCGCTGCATCGAGCAGCGTTCGCTTCAGGTCGCCCACCATGGCTTCGACCGGTCCGATAAACCGGTCGATGAGACCTTCGCCGCGCGCGTCTGCGAGACGATCCGACAAATCCTGGATGGCGCGCTCCAGCTCGGCGATGGCCTCGCGCGGCGCCAGCCTGGCGATCCCGCGGGTGATGTCGGCGACCTCATCGCGAAGCGCCTCGATTTCGATGGAGCTGGCCCCGCGCGCCGTCATGGTCTCATGGACTTCGGCGAGCATGCTGGCGAACTTTGCAAGCTCGCGCTTCACCGCGGTCTGGTCCGGGTTGCTCGCCCGCCGTGTGGTCTTCGCCGGGCGCGGCGGGGGCTCCGCAGGCCCGCTGGCCTCGGCGATGTCGTCATAGGCGTCAGTGGGGCGTCGGGGCGCCGGGGCGCGGCGGCGCAGGGTCGCGTCGCGTGAGGCGGCGTCCTCGCGGTCACGGCGGCGAAGGCTCGCCTCCGGTTCGCGCTGGCGCAGGGCGCGGCCGCCGAAGCGCTCGGTATCCAGATCATTCACCGCCTGCGCCGTGCGGGACCAGAATCCGTCATCGTAGCTGGCCGGATGATGGCGGTCCTCGCTGCGGCCGATGCGGCCGAGGCGTTTTGCGACCGCATGGGCGCGCTCGTCCTCTCGCAGCGACTCGGCGCGCACGCCGATTTCCGCCGAGTAAAGCCGAAACGCTTCATCAAGCCAGTCGTGGAGTGAGAGCCCCGCACGGCGTGCAGCTTCCGCGGCTGCTTCCCGCAGCCCGAAGTCGTTGTCTCGTACGCTCCACGAAACCGCTCTGCTCATTGCGCGCCCGCTGGGGAAAACCCCGTCATCGAGAAACTCGGCACTGACGTCGAAGTTTGTTAACCTCAACGTCTCTCGGCGTACTCTCTGTCAAGCGTGGTAAATGTCAGGTTAAGTCGCAGCCGGCGATTTGCCCTCGCCTGGACACAATCTATTCGCCAAATTCGCAACTGAAGGTTGTGCCGCCTTCCGAATCGTCTTATAGTTCCGCTTGTGTTCGGTCGGGCCCTTTCTTCGCTCGTATGACGAACGGAGCGCCCTTTCGTTTTGGGGCGCGACGCAGGCCGCCTGACTGAAACGGATTTTTGTTTTCAGATGCAGGATTGATCTCATGAATTATGAAACAGACGCCCCCGGGGCGGCGGACCTTTCTCGCGCCCAGAACGAAGCGATTGCTTTCTCTCAGGATTACTGGACCATCGGCGAGATGTCGAAGCGCTATGACGTGAGTTTGCGCACGTTGCGGTTCTACGAGGATCGCGGCTTGATCTCGCCCCTTCGCCATGGCTCGACGCGCTTCTATGACGCGCGGTGCCGCCAGCGTCTGGAGCGGGTGCTGAAGGCCAAGAAGCTTGGCTTCACCCTGTCGCGCATCTATCGCCTGTTCCAGAAGAACGGCGCCGCCGACCTCGACATCGCCGAGACGTTGCCGCCCGCGGAGATCGCCGCGCAGATCACCGCGCTTGAGCGCCAGAAGGCTGACCTCGACAAGGCGATCAACGATCTGCGGGCGGTGCATGAGCGCACCGTCATGGCCCAGCCGCTGGCCCGCGCGGGCTGAGAATAAAGCGGCGCTTCCCGCGTTTTATGTATTCGGCGTGCGCCCACGGGCGCGCGCCTCGCCATCCAAACGCCTACGGCTCGTACAGCGGCCTCCGGCGTCTGCCCGCTCAGAACCGACCTGACGATCCGCTCCCGACCCAGCGGCGTCAAACGGGCGTTCTTGCGGATGCTCATCCGATCTTTCCTCCGGACCTGAAGCTTCGCAACCTCAGCATCCCTCGGACGGATCGGAGGGACAACCTATGGAAAGATCACAGCTATTGTCCCAAAGCTGACATGGATATCTCCGGCGCGCGACGCCGGACTTATCAAACACCTTGTGAAACTGTAGTCTCGGTGAAACTGTAGTCTCGAAAAGATGAGGCCGGCGCCCGAAGGCCCGGCCTCTGAAACTTGTCCGCAAGAAATTTACCTATCGGCAGTGATTACCCCTGCGGCGCACTTCGCAAGTATAAAGCTTGGGAACTGAAATGCAATATGCATACTCGCTGATGCCTTCCGTTCGCGCGGCAATCGAAACAACTCTTTCGCCACAACGCCTCAGCAGGTATCTGCCAGCCGCAAATGGGGACGCGAGCCATGCGTTCCGATTGTATCTATGGAACATCCGCCTTTGCGAGGCCTTTTACCTCCCGTGTCATTTCGGGGAAGTCGCAATACGCAACGGGCTGCACGAAGCCATGAAAGCCAAGTTTGGGCGGGAAGATTGGCATCTGGACCGAAAGTTTCTGCGCTTGCTTCCCGCGCGGCTGAGTTCGGAGTTGAGCAATGTCGTTCAGCGGGCGCAAGCGGAGCATGGCTCCAGCGCCAATGTTCATCACGTGATATCGGGACTATCGTTTGGTTTCTGGAATAACCTGCTCTCCAGTTCGTACCACCATTTGCTCTGGCACACAGGTGTTCATGCCGCATTTCCGCTGGCGCCTGCGTCAGAGACCCGGCAGACGCTCCATACGCGCGTTCAACGGTTTCGAAATTGGCGGAACCGCATTTTTCATCACAACGCCATCTTCGACAAGCGACCGTCTGCGGAGCTTCAGAACATTGACGCTCTTGTGGGATGGCGCTGCCGAGAAACCCAGCTTTTGATGAGTAGCGAGTCCCTGGTCTCCCGCACCATCAACGCGCGTCCAAGGGTATGACTTTCGAGGGGGACTCTGTTGGAGGCCTCGCCGCTTGACTCTGCCTGCCGGGCCGCGCCATCCAAACGCCGGGAGGGCCCTCATGGCGCGTCAGGTCAGCTATTATTTTTCTCTGGTCAGCCCGTGGGCGTACCTTGGCCACGGGGAGCTTGGCCGCATTGCGGCCGCCCATGACGTGGCGCTCGATGTCCGCCCCGTGAACCTCATGGAGTTGTTCGGCGACACGGGCGGTTTGCCGCTGCCCAAGCGTCACCCCCTGCGGCAGGCCTATCGCCTGGTGGAGATGCAGCGCTGGCGCGCGGCCCGCGACGTTCCCCTTGTCCTCAAGCCGAAGCACTGGCCGTTCGACTTTAAACTCGCGGATCGCGCCATGCTCGCTGCCGCCCGGCTGGCGCCGCAGGAGCAGACGCATGTGCTGATCGCGTTCGCCTTCCGCGCGATCTGGGTGGAGGAGCGCAATCTGGCGGATGTGGAGACCCTTGCCGAGGTGATCTCCGCCGCCGGGCTTGATCCCGAAACCGTGCTCGCACTGGCGCGCTCACCGGAGGTCGAGGTGGAGCACACGACGAATTTCGACCGGGCCAAGGCCGACGGCGTCTTCGGCTCGCCGTCCTACGTGCTCGACGGCGAGGTGTTCTGGGGGCAGGATCGACTTGATATGCTTGAAAGCGCGCTCGCCTCAGGCCGGGCGCCGTTCACCGCGCCGGTCTGAACCGGGCGGCAAGGGGGGAAATTCATGTCCGCATTGTTCACGCCGGTCCGCATCGGGCCTGTCGAGGCCGCCAATCGCGTCGTCATCTCGCCCATGTGCATGTACGCCGCGGAGGAGGGGACTGCGAGCGACTTCCACATCCAGCACGTGATGCGCTTCGCCATGTCCGGCGCAGGTCTGGCCGTGCTGGAGGCCACCGGCGTGACGCCCGAGGGGCGCATCTCGCCCGCTTGCCTTGGCTTGTGGTCGGATGAGAACGAGCGCGCGCTGGCCCGCGTCGTCTCCTCCGCCAAGCGCTGGGGCCTGCCAAACGCAAAGCTCGGCATCCAGCTTTGCCACGCCGGCCGCAAGGGCTCGACGCCCCTGCCGTGGGAGCGCGGCGGGCCGCTCACGCCGGAGAAAGGCGCGTGGACCACACTTGCGCCCTCCGCGATCCCCTTCGGCCCCAACGAGCCGGCGCCGCGCGAACTCACCGACGTTGAGATCCGCGACATCATCCGCGCCTTTGCGGAGTCGGCGAAACGTGCGGCGCGCGCCGGCTTCGACGTGATCGAGATGCACGCGGCCCATGGCTACCTGATCCACCAGTTTCACTCGCCGCTCTCCAACAAGCGCACCGACGACTGGGGCGGGGATGAGGAGCGGCGCCTGCGCTTTCCCCTCGCCGTGGCGGAGGCGATCCGCGCTGCGACGCCCGATCATGTGGCGCTGGGCGCCCGCATCACGGGCACGGACTTTGCCGAGGGCGGCCTCACCGTTGAGGACGGCGCGCGGCTCGCCCGCGAGCTGAAGGCGCGGGGCTTCCATTATGTCTGCGTCAGCTCGGGCAACATCGTCGCCGGAGGGCGGCCCGCCACGGGCCCCAACTTCAATCTGGAGCGCGCGGCGCAGGTGAAGCGAGAGTCGGGCATCGTCACCCGCACCGTCGGCTTCATCGCCGGGCCGCGGGCCGCCGAGGAGGCAGTCGCCTCCGGGGCAGTGGATCAGGTGGCGCTCGCCCGCGCCTTTCTCGACGATCCCAACTGGGCGATCCACGCCGCCGAAACGCTGGGCGCAAGCTGGGCCGTCTCGCGCCACTATGGCCGCGTGGGGCAGGGCGCCTGGCCCGGCGCGTCGGTCAGCCGCGCCTGGCCGTGAGATTTCGAGGGCGCTGAAATCGCAGGGGTTTGGCGGCGTTTCTGTCCAGCTTGCGCCTCAAAGGGTCGGCGTGCGCTGATTTTCGGCGTGCGCCCGGCCCTCCGCTGGGGCTATGAATGGGGCGGCTATGGGGTCCCCTCTAAGACTGCATGGCCGGGCGGGGGCGGGAACCCAGGCAAAGGCCTGCCCCCGCCGCAGCCTTGACCCCGGCCCGCGCAGCGCGGGCGCTTGACAGCCCCCCGCGCGCCGACGCCAATGCGCCCACGGCAAAGACAAGCACGGGGAAACGTAGGGACATGGCGCACAAGCTCAAACTCACCCTCGCCTGCGGCGACTACGAGATCGTTCGCGCGCTGAAAGAAGGCGCTGTTGAGCCTGACGGCATCGAACTGACCATGGTGACCTCGCCGGATTCGACAACCCGGCACTGGCGCTTCCTGCGCAACCGCGAGTTCGATCTGGCTGAGGTTTCGAGTTCCTCCTACATCATCGCCCGCGATCAGGGCATGCCGTTCGACGCCATTCCGGTGTTCCTGCATCGCCGGTTCCGGCACGGGTTCGCGTTCGTCAACACCGCGAAGGGCATCCGCGAGCCCAAGGATCTCATCGGCAAGAAGGTGGGCGTGAAGTCGTATCAGGTGACGGCGGTGCTGTGGCTGCGCGGCATTCTGGAGCAGGAGTACGGCGTCCCGCACAAGTCCATCGACTGGTACGCGGAATACGACGAGGATGTGGAGTTCGATCCGCCGCCGGGGTTGAGGCTCACGCGCCTGCCCGACGACAAGACCTGCGAGGACTTGCTCGTCTCCGGCGAACTCGACGCTCTGCTGCACCCCGATCTCATCTGGCCGATCACCGAGAAGAACCCGGCGGTGGGGCGTCTGTGGCCCGACTACAAGGCCGAAGAGAAGCGCTATTTTGAGAAGACGCGCATCTTCCCGATCATGCACGTCATGGGCATCAAGCGCGAGATCGTCGAGAAGCATCCGTGGGCGCCCATCGAACTCTACAAGGCGTTCGAGAAGGCGAAGTCCATCGCCATGAAGCGCATGGAGAATCCGCGCATCGCCCCCATCGTCTGGTATCGCGAGGCGTGGGAGGAGCAAGAAGAGCTGCTCGGCCCCGATCCGTGGGAATACGGCCTCTCGGACCTCAACCGGCACAATCTTGAGACGCTTGTCGGCTATTCCCACGACCACGGGCTCATCAAGCGCCGGCTGACGCTGGAGGAGTTGTTCCTCGACGTTGGTCAGGGGCGCAAGCGCGGCGGCGAGCGTATCTGAGCGGTTTGACAAACTCCGAACGCGCGCGATCATCGCGGAAGAAAAAGGAGGAGGGGAGCATGAGGAAGGGAACACGCGCTCTGGCGTTCGCCGCGCTCGCGGCCGCCGCATTCGCAGCGCCCGCCGGCGCGCAGGAGAACCCGTTTGCGAGCGGCCGGCCGCTGACCGTGGTCATCGGCTTCGGTCCCGGCGGCGGCTACGACACGTGGGGCCGTACGGTTGGCCGCCACATGGGCCGCTTCCTGCCGGGCGCTCCGAACGTGGTGCCGCAGAACATGCCGGGCGGCGGCAGTTTCGTCGCGCTCAATCATCTTGCCGCCGTGGCGCCAAAGGACGGCACCGTGATCGGCATCGTGGCGCGCGATGCGCCGACGGGCCCGATCACCGGCGCCACGGGCGCGCGCTTCAACGCCCTTGAGATGACGTGGATCGGCACGCCGACGACCGAGACGAACGTGTGCATCGCCAGCAACAGGGCGAAAGTGCGCACCGTGCAGGAGATGATGGCCACCGAGCTGATCGTCGGCGACACGGGGGTCGGCACCGGCACCTACACCTATCCGAAGGCGCTCTCGCAGATCCTCGGCCTCAAGTTCAGGCTCGTGTCGGGCTTCCGCTCGTCCACCGACGTGATGCTCGCCATCGAGCGCGGCGAGGTGGACGGCATTTGCCAGAGCTTCGACAGCATCATGAACGATCGTCCCGACTGGATCGAGAAGGGCGTCGCGCGCGTGCTCTTCCACGCAGGCGCGGCGAACCCGTCGCTCAAGGGCGTGCCCGCGGTGCTCGATCTCGCCAAGACCGACGAGCAGCGCGCGCTCATCCGCTTCCTCTATGCGGGGCAGGCGATTGGCCGCCCGTTCGTGGCGCCGCCGGGCCTCGCGCCAGAGCGCGTGAAGATGCTGCGCGGCGCTTTCGACGCGGCCATGGCCGATCCGCAGTTCCGCGAGGAAGCCAAGAAGCTGCGGCTTGATGTTGATCCGGTGAGCGGCGCGGATCTCGAAAAGACGATCCGCGACATCTACGCGACGCCGAAGGCGATCGTGGACAAGGTCGGCGAGCTTATAAAGTAAGGGACAGGCGGCGCGCGTCGCTTGTCGCGGTTCGCCTCTATGTCCCACATTCCCCGGGCGGGCGCCATGCGCGCGGGGACGCGCGCGGTCCGGGGATGTGGCGCGCGGTCCGGGGTGAGAGGTCCAGAACCTCTCCGCAGCGTCATGGCCGGACTTGATCCGGCCACCCAACAGAGCAGCCGCTTTCGGGGATGTGGCGCATTTAATGAACCTTGCGCTTGTGGCCTGTCGTGGATGGCGGCCGTCGCCGCCATGACGCTGTGGGAGAATTGGCGCCTTTCTCCCCGTCATTCCGGCGAAGGCCGGAATCCGCGACAGGCCAAGGGCATCAGGCAAACGGGAATTTGCGCCACACTCCCCGCACCGGCGCCGTGCGCGCGGTCCCTCCATATTCTTGCGGTCCCTTTGCCCTTCCCGCGCCCTATCGTGTACCAAGGAGCGCCCGCAACGAATCGAGAACAGTCGGACGCACGGCCATGGACTGGTCCCCTGAACAGGAAAGCGCGCTCGACGAGGTCGGCCGATGGCTGAAGAAGCGCGGCCGGGGCGATCAGGTGTTTCGCCTGTTCGGCTATGCCGGCACCGGCAAGACCACGCTCGCGCGCCACGTGGCCGAAGGCGTTGAAGGCAATGTCGTATTCGCCGCCTACACCGGCAAGGCCGCTCTCGTCATGCAGTCGCGGGGCTGCCCTGACGCGCGCACGATCCACTCGCTCATCTATCGCCCCAAGGAGATCGACAGCGAGGAGCCGTCGTTCGTGCTCAACGGCGACAGCGAGGCGGCCAACGCGAAGCTCATCGTCATCGATGAGTGCTCCATGGTTGATGAGGAGCTGGGTCGCGATCTGTTGTCATTCGGCCGGCCCGTGCTGGTGCTCGGCGATCCCGCCCAGTTGCCGCCCGTAAAAGGCGGCGGCTACTTCACCGAGGCCGAGCCGGACGTCATGCTCGCGCAGGTGCACCGCCAGGCCGCCGGCGATCCCATCGTGCATCTCTCGATGGTGGTGCGCGAGGGCGGGCGCCCCAAGGCGGGCGACTATGGCTCCACCCGCGTCATCCGCCGCGAGGAGATCGACTCCGAGCGGGTGCTCGCCGCCGATCAGGTGCTCGTCGGCCTCAACCGCTCGCGGCGGCTCTACAACAAACGCATCCGCCAGCTTCTCGGCCGCACATCGACAACGCCCGAGCCCGGCGACAAGCTGGTCTGTCTGCGCAACGACCGCACGAAAGGCTTGCTGAACGGGGGCGTCTGGCGGGTGCAGTCGGCGACCGGCGTGGCCCGCAACGGCAAGTTGCGCATGACGGTCGTCCCGGAAGAGGAGTCCAGCCGCAAGGCGCAAAGGATCGGCGTCATCCCGGCGTTCTTCGAGAGCGAGGATGAGATCCCCTTCTCCCTGCGCAAGAATTCGGATGAATTCGATTACGGCTACGCGCTCACGGTCCACAAGGCGCAAGGGTCGCAATGGGATGACGTGGTCCTGTTCGACGAGTCATTCGCATTCCGCGAACATCGGAATAGGTGGCTTTACACCGGTGTAACCCGGGCCTCCAAGCGCCTTACGCTCGTGCTATAGAACTTGGCCGCTCGGGCGGGGAGGGAAGCCGGGAGAAGCGCATGCCTGAGTTTGCGGTCGTGGTGCTGGAGTTTATGAAGACCCACCAGATGTGGGCGGCGCCGATAGTCTTCCTGCTGGCGTTTGGCGAATCCCTGGCGATCTTCGCGCTGATTTTGCCGGCGTCCATCATCCTGTGGGGCGTGGGCGCGCTCATCGGGGCCGCGAGCCTCGATTTCTGGCCGATCTGGGCGGCCGCCATCATCGGCGCCGGCCTGGGCGACTGGGTCTCCTACTGGCTGGGCCTGCACTTTCACGACCAGATTGCGCGCATGTGGCCGCTCAATCGCTACCCGGCGCTGCTGGAGCGCGGGCACGCCTTCTTCCATCGCTATGGGGCGCTGGGCGTCTTCGGCGGCCGCTTCATCGGCCCCCTGCGCGCCGTGGTGCCGCTGGCGGCGGGCGCGTGCCAGATGCCGCGAACGCCCTTCCATATCGCCAACTGGACGTCGGCGGTGGGCTGGGCGACCCTCACCCTGGCGCCCGGCGCGCTGGGCGCGGACTTCCTGCTCAACCAGCTTGGGTGGGGCGCGGCCTTCGCCGGGCGCTAATGATTTGCCGCAAAGCACTGCCCCGCCGGACATGGCAGGCTGGTCGAGCATAGCAGGTGAGACCATCTGCCGCTCGCGCCTCGACGCCGGAAGGGGTATGTGGTTTCATGAGAGTTCTGAACAGGCCGCGTACCATTCGACCGTACCGGCCGCGGCCGGGGTTGCAACCCGGCTCTGGCGAGGGCGGTTCGAAGATGGATTACAGGCGGTGTTTCGGGCAGGCGATCGATCGTCTTCGCGATGAACGTCGGTATCGCGTGTTTGCGGATCTGGAGCGTGACGCCACGCGGTTTCCGCACGCCGCCTGGTATCCCGACAGCTCCCGCCCGGAGCTGACGCGCGACGTCGTGATCTGGTGCTCCAACGACTACCTCGCCATGGGGCAGCATCCGGATGTGATTGCGGCCATGAATGAGGCCGCCATCCGCCATGGCGCCGGGGCGGGCGGCACCCGCAACATTTCGGGCACCAACCATCCGCTGGTGCGGCTGGAGGCGGAGCTTGCCGATCTCCATGGCAAGGACTCGGCGCTGGCGTTCACCTCCGGCTGGGTGTCGAATCTGGCCGCGATCTCCACCATCGCCCAGCTTCTGCCGAACTGCCTCATCATCTCCGATGCGCTCAATCATAACTCGATGATCGAGGGCGTGAAGCGCTCGGGCGCGGACAAGACGATCTTCCAGCACAACGACATGGCGCATCTCGAAGAGATCCTGAAGAGCGCCGGACGCGAGCGCGCCAAGCTCATCGTCTTCGAGAGCCTGTATTCCATGGACGGCGACATCGCGCCGGTCGAGCGCATCGCGGATCTGGCCGAGCACTACGGCGCAATGACCTACGTTGATGAGGTTCACGCGGTGGGCATGTACGGCGCTCGCGGCGGCGGCATCTGCGAGCGCGACGGCGTGATGGATCGCATCGATGTCATCGAGGGAACGCTGGCCAAGGGGTTCGGCACGCTGGGCGGCTACATCGCCGCCGACGAGGTGATCGTCGATGCTGTGCGCAGCTACGCGCCCTCGTTCATCTTCACCACCGCGCTGCCGCCGGCGGTTGCGGCTGCGGCGCACGCGGCTGTCACCCGTCTCAAGCGCTCGAACGTGGAGCGGGAGCAGCAGCAGCGGCAGGTGGCGCGCACCAAGAGCGCGCTGGAGGCCGCGGGCATTCCGGTGATGGCGAATCCATCCCACATCGTGCCGGTGTTCGTGGGCGATGCGGAGCTGTGCAAGATGGCCAGCGACATGCTGCTGGAAGAGCACAGCATCTACATCCAGCCCATCAACTATCCCACCGTGGCGCGCGGCACGGAGCGTCTGCGCATCACGCCGACCCCGGCGCACACGGACGCCCATATCGACGCGCTGGTGAGCGCCATGGCCGATGTGTGGCGCCGTCTTGGCCTGCCGCGGGTTGCGCTCCAGCAGCCGGCCGTCGGCCTCAAGGTCGTTGCGGCGGAGTAAGGTCTGCGAGCGCGCGGCAAACGTCCGGCCGGGTTCGCCCGGCCGTTATCGTTTCGGCTTCAACCACGTCTGCACGATCACCGGCATGCTGGCGTTGAGCAGCATGAACCGCGACAGGTGATGGACGGCCACATAAAGCGGATCGAAGCCGAGCGCGAAGGCCAGCATGGTCATGGCCTCCAGGGCGCCCGGCGCAAAGCCCACCATGGCCGCGCCGAACGAAACGCCGAGCAGCCACGTCGCCAGCGCCGCAAAGGCCGCCGAGGTGGCGAGGCCGAGGCCGATGGAGCCCGTCGCCGCGCCCAGAATGCTGGGCAGGCGGCGCCAGTCGAAGCCGACGAACCGCGACCCGGTCCAGGCGCCGATCAGCACCTGCCCGAACAGGGCGATGGGCTGCGGCACGCGGCCGGGCGCCACCCCCGTGCCGTGGAAAACGGCTGACACGAGCATCGCGCCGAAGAAGACGCCGCCGGCGACCTTCAGGCGCTCCAGACCGAAGCCGGCCAGCGCCCCAAGCGCCAGCATCACGCCGACGAGCCAGAGCGGGTCAAGCGCGGCCGGTGGCGTCGCGGCGATGGGCGGACCAAACTCGACCACGAGAATCGGCAGCACCGCCATGAGGATGAGCACGCGGAACATCTGCACCACGACGATCCGCGGGACGTCGCCGCCCACGCTTGGCGCCACCGCCAGAATGTAGGCGAACGCGCCCGGGCTTGAGGCGAGGAACGCGGTTGAGCGCGACCAACCTGCGGCGAAGACGAGGAAAAGCGTGCCTACCGCCGTGGTCGCGATCACGCTCGCCGTCATGATGAGGAGGCTGACAGGATAGGTGATGACGCCGCGCAGGGTCTCCGGGTTCACCGCCGCCCCCAGCGTCACACCGGACGCAATCATGGCCGCAAGCCGCAGGGGGCCTTCAATGCGCGAGGCGAGGCCGAAGACGGTCATCAGCGTGACGACGACCATGGCGCCGGAAATCGCCCCGCCCGGGACGCCAAGCCACAGGAAGCCCGCCGACCCTATGGAGCCGCAGGCGATTGTGAATATCTGACGGTGGATGGGCGGCTTGCGAAAAGCCTGGCTGGGAGTCGGAGTGGCCATGATGATCCGTGCGCCGGGAATGGCCCGCGCGCGCCCCCATTAAGCAGGCGCAGGCCCTTGGCGCAACGGCCGCGGGCTGTTCAGCGCTTCGCCATCAGATCGCGGATTTCCTCCAGCAGCGTTTCGGACCGTGTCGGCTTTGGCGTCTCTGCGACAGGCTCCGGCTCCGCGCGCTTGAGCCTGTTCAGGCCGCGCACTGCGAGGAACAGCACGAAGGCGATGATGAGGAAGTTCATCGAAACCGTGAGAAAGTTGCCCCACGCCAGCACTGCGCCCTGCTTGCGGGCCTCAGCCAGCGTCAGCGCGTTTACGGCGGAAGACAGTCCGATGAAATAGTTGGAGAAATCCAGGCCGCCGGTGACCGCCCCGATCACCGGCATGATGACGTCGGCCACCAGCGATTCGATGATCTTGCCGAACGCCGCGCCGATGACCACGCCGATGGCCAGATCGACCACATTGCCCCGCATCGCGAACTGTTTGAATTCCTTGAGCATACTTGACCTCCGCCCGTGCGCCTGGGGTAGTCTATGATGGTATAGATCAAGTTTTACGAATTTCTGGTTTTCGCAGGGGTGCGGTAAGCATCGCCCGGGAGGAGAGTGAAGGATGTCCTTCGGCGGAATCGCGCTGTTGAGCGCGCTCGTTTACATGTGCGGCCTCTTCGCGGTGGCCCATTACGGCGACACGTCCGGTCGCCGGTTCATGCAATCGCGCGCGAGGCCCGTGATCTACGCGCTGACGCTGGCGGTCTACTGCACCTCGTGGACGTTCTTCGGTTCTGTGGGGCTCGCATCGTCCGCCGGGCTTGATTTCCTGCCGATCTACATTGGCCCTATCGTCGTCATCGGCCTTTTGTTCCCGCTTGTTCTGCGCATCGTGCGTATCGCCAAGGCGCAGAACATCACCTCCGTGGCGGACTTCGTGGGCGCGCGCTACGGCAAGTCCGAGCAGGTGGCCGCCCTTGTGGCGATCATCTGCGTGATTGGCGCGGTGCCTTACATTGCGTTGCAGCTCAAGGCGATCTCCACGTCTGTCGCGACGGTTCTCGAGTCGCTCGATACGGGGCAGACGGTGGCCTCAGCCGCCGGGGCGGGGAGCCTGTCGGTCATCGTGGCGATCATGCTTGCGGGTTTCGCCATGGCGTTCGGCACCCGCAACATCGACGCGACCGAGCACCAGGATGGCCTCGTCCTCGCCATCGCCATGGAATCCGTGGTCAAGCTGGTCGCTTTCCTTGCGGTCGGCGTTTTCGTCACGTGGTGGATGTTCGACGGGCTCGGCGACCTGACTTCGCGGGCGGCTGCCGATCCGCAGGTGAGCAGCGTGCTGGCGCGCATGCCGGACGCGTCCACCTGGATTGCGACCACGCTGCTGTCCGCGTGCTGCATCCTGCTGCTGCCGCGCCAGTTCCATGTGACCGTGGTCGAGAACCGTGATGAGCGGGACGTGCGCACCGCCGCATGGCTGTTCCCGCTCTACCTGTTGGCCATCAACATTTTCGTCATTCCCCTCGCCATCGCCGGGCGGCTGATGTTTCCTGACGGCGCCATCGACCGTGACATGACGGTGCTGGCGCTGCCGCTGGAGGCGAAGGCGCACACGCTCGCGGTGTTCGCGATGATTGGCGGCCTGTCCGCAGCCACCGCGATGGTGATCGTGGCCTGCGTGGCGCTCTCGATCATGGTCTCGAACCATCTCGTGATGCCGCTCATGCTGCGCGCGGTCTCCATGCGCCGGAAGGTCGAGGCGGGGGATCCCGGCTCGCTGATCCTCATCATCCGGCGCACGTCCATCGTCGTTCTGCTTGGCATGGCGTACGCCTATTTCACGTACTCGGCGGAATCGGCGCTGGCCGCTATCGGCCTTCTGTCGTTTGCGGCGGTTGCGCAGGTGTCGCCCGCGTTCTTCGGCGGCCTGTTCTGGCGGCGCGCCAACGCCCGCGGCGCCATAGCGGGTCTTCTGGTTGGCGTGGCTCTTTGGGCTTACACGCTGCTGCTTCCCTCGCTTGCGCTTGAATCCACGCGCATCGCGGACATCGTCCAGTTCGGTCCGCTCGGACTTGCGGCGTTGAAGCCGACATCGCTCTTTGGCGTGGAGTTGAGCCAGCTCGTCCACGGCGTCGTGTGGTCGCTGGGCGCCAACGTGGTCGCGTTTGTGGGCTTTTCGCTCACCCGCCACCCCAATCCCATCGAGCGTTTGCAGGCCAACGAGTTTATCGGCGCCGAGCCCGGCGCGATCAGTCAGACGCTGCGGATCGGCGGCGCGCGCGTGACGGTGAGCGAACTGGAAGGCGCCGTCGCACGTTATCTGGGCGCAGAGCACACGCGTCGCTCGTTCGAAGATTTTCTGAAGTCGCGCGGGCTGGCGCTGCGCCCCGCCGAGGAAGCGGACGTGCATTTGATGCGCTTCGCAGAGCATCTTCTTGCATCCGCTATCGGCGCGTCCTCGTCACGCCTTGTGCTGTCGCTCCTGTTGCGTCGTCGCAACCTGTCGCGTGAGGCCGCTCTCAAGCTGATCGACGACGCCTCCGCGACGCTGCAATACAACCGCGATCTACTGCAACATGCGCTCGACTTCGCCCGTCAGGGCATCACGGTGTTCGACCGTGATCTGCGGCTGGCGTGCTGGAACCGTGAGTTCCGCGATCTGTTCCACCTGCCGGGCGATTTTCTGCGCGTGGGGATGGGCCTTGAGGAGCTTTTGCGCTTCAACGCGATGCGCGGCATCTATGGGCCGGGCGAGCCCGGTCAGCAGGTGATGACGCGCCTTGAGTTGCTCGTGAACGAGCCGGCGCCCACGCGCCTTCGTCTCGAAACAGGGACGGTGATCGAAATTCGCTCCGCGCGCATGCCCGACGGCGGCCTCGTCACCACCTACACGGATGTGACGCAGACGGTGGAGGCCGAGGAAGCGCTGGAGGCGACGAACGAAACGCTTGAGCAGCGCGTGCGTGAGCGCACCGAGGAGCTTGTGCGTCTGAACGGCGAACTCGCCAAGGCGAAGGCCGTGGCGGAGGCCGCCGACCAGTCGAAGACGCGCTTCCTCGCCGCCGCCAGCCACGACATTCTCCAGCCGCTCAACGCGGCGCGCCTCTACGCCACCTCGCTTCTCGAGCGCGCCGTGCAGGATGGGGGCGCCTCGCGCGAACTCATCCAGAACCTCGATCTGTCGCTGGAGTCCGTGGAGGAAATCCTCACCGCGCTTCTCGAAATCTCGCGGCTCGACGCGGGCAAGATGAAGCCCGAGTACAGCGTGTTCGCCATGTCCGATCTGTTCGCGAACCTGCGCGTCGAGTTTGAGCCCCTTGCGCGCGAGAAGGGCATCGCGCTCAAGTTCGCCCCGTGCTCCGTGAGCGTGCGCTCGGACCGGCGCATGTTGCGGCGGCTGCTTCAGAACCTTGTCTCCAACGCCATCAAGTACACGCCCAAGGGCCGCGTTCTCGTGGGCTGTCGCAAGCGCGGCGACAGTGTCGTCATCGAGGTGTGGGACACCGGTCTTGGCATCCCTGCCGACAAGCAGAAATCCGTCTTTCGCGAGTTCGAGCGTCTGGCGCCGGCGGCGCGCACGGCCAGCGGCCTTGGCCTGGGATTGTCCATTGTGGAGCGCTTGAGCCGCGTGATGCGCCACAAGGTGAGCCTGTCGTCCGAACCGGGCAGGGGATCTGTGTTCCGGATCGAGGCGCCATGGGCCGCACGCACGGCGGCGGCTCCGGAGTACGGCGACGCGCACGTATCAGCCGCCCAGCATCTTCCGCTCTCCGGCATGGTTGTGCTGGCCATCGACAACGAGGAGCGCATTCTCGACGGAATGCGCGCGCTGCTGTCGGGTTGGGGGTGCGACGTGGTGTGCGCCGAAAACATCGCCTCCGCGGAGCGCCAGCTTTCAGCGCGCAATCTCGCGCCCCGGGCGATCGTCGCTGATTACCATCTCGACGACGGCGACGGCATTCACGCCGTCGCGCAATTGCGGCGCACCTTCGGCAAGGACATTCCGGCGGTTCTCGTCACCGCGGACCGGACGGCGGAGGTGCGCGTGTTTGCCGAATCCAATGACATTCGTGTCCTGAACAAGCCGCTGCGCCCGGCCGCCCTGCGCTCGCTTCTCAGCCAATGGCGCGTCACCCAGCGCGCTGCTGAGTAGAGGGCGCATAAAAAAAGCCCTGCCGGAGCAGGGCTTTCTCTAAACTCTCAGGCGCCCGTTCAGGGCGTCGTCACCTTCTTCGCCTGCTCGACGATCGGCGCCGGGGTCGAGGTGAACTCAGCCCACATTTTCGCAACCATCGCGCCATTCATGGGAATGATGTCGATGCCGGTCTTCTCGGCGTCGGCGAGGAACTCCTTGTCCTTCATCGTCTCGTCGAAGGCCTTGCGCAGCGCCGCAACGCGGTCGGCGGGGACATCGGGCGGCGTTGCGTAGATGCGGCCGAGCGCCTGCACGCCGAAGAGAAGGCCGAAGAGCTGGCGGTTCTCGTCGGTCTTGATGAAGTCCGTGTAGTGCGTGACGTTGCCAGGCAGCTCCGGCGTCTTGTCGCCGCTGATCTGCAGGATCGGCCGGAAGTCGCCGGACTCGAGTTCCTGTCGCCAGAACGACTTCACCGTGGACCACGGCAGGCCGCAGATGCCCTGCACCTCGCCCCGGTTCATGGCGAGCTTCACGTCCGCCGAGCCCTTGTAGCCGGGGATGACCCTGATCTGCGCGCCGAGAAGATTCTTCACAGCCAGCGCCGATTTCACCAGCGGGCCGGTGGGGCCCGTGGCGCCCATCACGATCTCGCGCTTGCGCAGATCCTCGAACGTCTGCACGCCGGAGGCCTTCGTGACGCCGCAGATGGCGATGCTCGACTCCATGTTGCCGATCCAGATGAACCGGGCGGCGTCGTAGCGGGCCTGCTGGTTGCCAAACAGCGGCTCCAGCGGGACGGTCTGGGCGAAGGTGCCCATGGCCGTGCCGTCTTTCGGCGCGACGTTGTAGAGCCAGTTCGCCGACGTGACGCCGCTGGCGCCAAGCATGTTCTGGACGATCATCGTCGGGGCGCCGGGAATGTAACGGCCCATGTGCCGGATCAGAACCCGGGAGTACACGTCGAACCCGGTGCCGACCTCGTGGCCAACGACGATGCTCACCGTGCGGCCCTTGTAGAAGTCTGCGACGTTGTCGGCCCGTGCGGACGACGCAATGGCCGCCAGCGCAACCGCGCCCAGCGCGGCGATCGTTTTCATGAACCCCTCCCCTTTTTGTTCCCTCGCGCCGCCCGCGGGTCTGTCGCACGCCCGCTGCGGCGCACCGTTGTAGCATCGCGCGGCGCGCTTCCTCAACACGCGACGGACCCTGGCCGGAGCCCGGGTCCGGGCCCGGGCCTGAACCATAGACTGAACACTGTCGCACGGCGGGCCTTGCCGACGGCTGCGCCGGAACTAGACTTTGGGCATCCCGAATCCACGGGGCAACGAAAGAGCTGGAAATGAACCGGGTAGAGCCTGGATTAATCACACGTCGCGTCGCGCTGGTCGGCGCGGCCGCCTCGCTTTCCCTTCCTGCGCTGGCGCAGACCCCGCAGCCGCTTCAGGCGACGAACCCTGACTGGCTGTATGTTCCCACGCCCCCCGACGTGGTCGACAAGATGCTCGAACTCGCGGCCGTCACCAAGAATGACATTGTTCTTGACCTCGGCTCCGGCGACGGTCGCATTCCGATTGCTGCGGCGAAAAACTTTGGCGCCCGCGCCCGCGGCGTCGACATCAATCCGGTGCGCATCGAGGAAGCGAACGCCAATCTGAAGGGATCTGGCGTCGAAAACCTCGTCACCTTCGTGCAGGGCGATGTGTTCGAGGTGCCGATCGCCGACGCCACGGTGGTGACGCTCTACCTGTTCCCGCACGTCATGCTGAAGCTGCGCGACCGCCTGCGCAAGGAGCTCAAGCCCGGCACCCGGGTTGTCTCCCACGAGTTCATGATGGGCGACTGGGAGCCGAAGCAGACCGAGCGGGTGCGTAACTCCCGCGTCCATCTCTGGATCATCTGATACAGGGGAAGGCCCGCGCGCTCAGCCGCGCGGGCTATCCAAGGGGGCTTACTCCCTTGGGCCTGCCAAGCGCGCATACATCTGCGCCGCCTCGCGCCCGATCTCGGGCGTGAGAAACTGCACCTCCAGCGCGTACTGGGTCACGAGATAGGAAAGGTTCACGGCCACCGCGTAGGAGCCGTAGGCCCCCATCACCTTCTCCACAGCCTTGACGCCGCGCGGGTCAAAGCGCGGGTCGCAGTGCCCGCTGATCTGAAGCTCCGGCTCGAACTCGCGTCCCCGTTGCGCCCACGCTTGCGCCGTGGCGGCCCGCGGCATCCAGCGCTCCAGTTGCGCGGCGAAGGCCGGCAGGGCGCTCTTCAGCGCATCGCTGGCGCCGGGCGCGTCGGCGGCTCGGGCTTTCGTCATAGGGGTTTCATCATGGCGGATGCTCCTCAAGCGAGGAGTATCTGATTCTCGCCGGGTTCCCGTCACGCGATTGCGACAACCGCGTCCACCTCGACGGCGGCGTTGCCCGGCAAGCCGCACACGCCGACGGCCGTGCGCGCGTGCCGGCCCGCCTCGCCGAACAGATCAATGAACACCTCGCTGGCGCCGTTGATGACCAGCGGCGACCACGCAAATCCCGGCACGCAGTTCACAAAGCCGCCAAGGCGAACCACCTGCGTGACGCGATCAAGGTCGCCGTCACACGCGAGTCTGAGCCCGTGGAGCAGCCGCAGCGCGCACACACGGGCGGCCTTCGCCGCCTCTTCAACGCTCACGCCGCCCTCTCCCACAGGCCCCTCAAGGGTGACGGCGCCGCCCCATTCGCAGATTTGCCCTGAGAGGAAAACCAGGGAGCCCTCGCGACGAAACGGCAGAAACGTCCCTCTCGGCTGCGACGGGGGCGGGGACTCAAGCCCGAGTTCCCTCATGCGCTGTTCAATGCGGCCCATGGTTCGCCTCCAATCTATGCGGCGAGCAACGCCTGCCGCGCCGCGCAAGTCAAGCGCCCTCCCGCCGCCAGCCTTCCCGCGACATGCGCGCGAAGGGCAGGCGCAAGGCGACTGCGCAGGCTTGTCAAAGCATAGGGGTGTGGGCACATTTAACGATACTGACCTGAGGAAACGTGTGTCCCGGGGCGCAGCCGCGCCGATGCCTGTCCGCGCCCGGAGGAGTATCCTGCATGCCGCATGCGCCGACCTTTCCGCTGAACGCCTGGTACGCCGTCGCCTGGAGCCATGAGGTGGGCAAGCGGGAGATTCTCGCCCGTACGCTTTGCAGCCGGCCGCTTGCGTTGTGGCGCAAGCCCGACAATCAGGTCGTCGCCGTTGATGACGCGTGCTGGCACCGGCTCGCGCCGCTGTCGCTTGGCTGGCTGGAGAACGGCGAGGTAGTTTGTAAATATCACGGCCTGCGTTTTTCCGGCGACGGCCGCTGCACCCACATGCCTTCGCAGGACGAAGTGAGTCCCGGCGCTGGTGTTCGCGCCTATCCGGCGGTGGAGCGCCATCGCTTCGTATGGATTTGGCTGGGGGATCCATCGAAGGCTGATCCCGCGCGCGTGCCCGATATGCACTGGAACGAGGATCAGGACTGGGCGGGCGACGGAAAGACCCTCTTCGCCAAGTGTGATTACCGGCTGTTCGTCGACAACCTGATGGACCTCACGCACGAAACATTCGTCCATGCGTCAAGCATCGGCAACACCGCTGTGGCCGAGACGCCGATGGAGACCAGCCACTCGGGGAACTCCGTTACTGTTCAACGCATGATGCGCGATATCGACGCCCCGCCGTTCTGGCGCGCGCAACTCGGCAAGCCCGGCAATGTGGACCGCTGGCAGATCATCCGTTTCGAGGCCCCTTGCACGATTGTTCTCGACGTTGGCGTCGCCCCGACAGGCACAGGCGCGCTGGAGGGCGACCGCTCGCAGGGCGTGAACCTGCGCGTGCTCAACACGATCTCGCCCGAAACGGCGACCACGTGCATGTATTTCTGGTCGCTGGTGCGTAACTATCGATTGCAGGACGCGACCCTGACCGCCCTTCAGCGTGAAATGAACGCAAAGATCTTTGAAGAGGATCGCGTCGTCCTTGAGGCGCAGCAGCAACGCATCGACATGATGCCGCACGCGCCGCTTCGCACACTTAACATCGATGCCGGTTCGTTCCGCGCCCGCCGCATCATCGAGCGCATGATCGGCGAGGAGACCGAACCGGCGGCGTGAGCTGCTCACACCTTTCGGCGATCATGTTCCCCAGCGCTCAATGCGCGCCGGCGAACGTAAGGATCTGAAAACGCGCGGTCCCGAAGCCTCGCCGCCCTGCACAAATAAAGAGGGCTCCGCGTCGCCGCAGAGCCCCGAGTCAAGGGAGGAAACGCCCAAAAGAGGGCAATGAAAGGAGGCCTTTCAAGTGTGTTTACGGGGCGCCGGCAGGTTGGATCAGTCCCCGGCCAAGAGTTTTTTGGCGATATCGCCTGCTCGCAAAAGCTGATTGCCGCAGAGACGCGCATGGGCCTTACGAGGCGCTGAAGCCCACAAGGGCGCTGCGGTGATCCCCGCGCTCCAGTGATTCATGGTGACAGACGCCGAGGGTCGCTTGGGCGATGCTATTCACCTGCCGAACTCAGCATCGAAGGATAGTCGGGCAGGGTGATTCCGATGAGCAAAGATCTAAAAGCAGCGCTCGCGCTTTGGATGCCGCTGGCTCAGTCTCA